>NZ_QGGS01000003.1:0-564071 GCF_003148705.1 Pseudomonas sp. OV226
CCGATGGTAGTGTGGGGTTTCCCCATGTGAGAGTAGGTCATCGTCAAGATTAAATTCCGAAACCCCAATTGCGAAAGCAGTTGGGGTTTTGTTTTGCCCGCAGGAAAGTTCGTACGCAGGTGATCTGCTTCAAGCATGAATACTCAGGCCTCATGCTCGATCAAGGCTTTACGAATAGCTTGCGCTAGTCCAAAACGCCGCTTGAGCGCGCCTTAGCGTGCCGTGTTATTGGGCGAGGAACGAAGAGCCTGATTCGCCGAAGACCTGGCCATAAAGCTTCTGGGGAGCTTACAGGCCGCCCGGTAGGCCTGGCAGGCTGATTTGCTTGTGCTTCAGGGCATGATCACATGCCTCAGGCATGCGCCGCCCAAGATGCCCCGGGATTAGGAATAGCAGACCATCACCCACAAAAAAGCCCCAGACCCTAAGGACTGAGGCTTTCTCGTTTCAACGTATGGTGCACCAGGCGGGATTCGAACCCACGACCCCTGCCTTCGGAGGGCAGTACTCTATCCAGCTGAGCTACTGGTGCAAGCGGGCGCCATGATACTCATATGTGTAGCGGGCGTCCATGCTGCTGAATCGCTTGTGTTTTTTGAAAGCGTAACGTGTGTTTGCTACGTTGATCCGAAAAATAACGCAAATGCGGCGTTTTCGTTCTTTTTTTCGAACAGGCTATTGTCCTTTACCCCCTTTGATCCTAGGATTCGTTTGAGATTTCAAACGCTCTTGTCTGGGTGCTGAACCGCACGATATCCATCGGTGCGCTATTTATGTGCTTCAGCCCAGTGAATGATTTCCCTGACGGCAGCCTAAGGGCGCCTTTCTACAATCATAATTTGCTCCGCGCCTGCCGCGGTGCTGTTAAGGAAAGCCGACATGCAGCTTAAAGACACCCAGTTGTTCCGCCAGCAAGCCTTTATCGATGGCGCTTGGGTCGACGCAGACAATGGTCAGACGATCAAAGTGAACAACCCGGCAACGGGCGAAATTCTGGGCACTGTGCCGAAAATGGGTGCCGCCGAGACCCGTCGTGCCATCGAAGCCGCTGACAAAGCGCTGCCGGCCTGGCGTGCTCTGACCGCCAAGGACCGCGCGAACAAGCTGCGCCGCTGGTTCGAGCTGATTATCGAAAACCAGGACGACCTGGCTCGCCTGATGACCCTCGAGCAGGGCAAGCCATTGGCCGAAGCCAAGGGCGAAATCGTTTACGCTGCTTCCTTTATCGAGTGGTTCGCTGAAGAAGCCAAGCGCATCTACGGTGACGTGATTCCTGGCCACCAGCCAGACAAGCGCCTGATCGTGATCAAGCAGCCAATCGGCGTGACCGCTGCCATCACCCCGTGGAACTTCCCGGCCGCGATGATCACCCGTAAAGCCGGCCCAGCACTGGCTGCCGGTTGCACCATGGTGCTCAAGCCTGCTTCGCAAACCCCGTTCTCCGCATTCGCTCTGGCTGAACTGGCTCAGCGTGCCGGCATTCCAGCCGGTGTGTTCAGCGTTGTTTCCGGCAGCGCCGGCGACATCGGTAGCGAGCTGACCAGCAACCCGATCGTACGCAAACTGTCCTTCACCGGCTCGACCGAAATCGGTCGTCAGCTGATGGCTGAATGCGCCAAGGACATCAAGAAAGTGTCCCTGGAACTGGGCGGCAACGCGCCGTTCATCGTGTTTGACGACGCGGACCTGGATAAGGCCGTCGAAGGCGCGATCATTTCCAAATACCGCAACAACGGCCAGACCTGCGTCTGCGCCAACCGTCTGTACATCCAGGACTCGGTCTACGACGCATTCGCCGAGAAGCTGAAAGTGGCCGTGGCCAAACTCAAGATCGGCAACGGTCTGGAAGCCGGCACCACCACTGGCCCGCTGATCGATGAAAAAGCCGTGGCCAAGGTACAAGAGCACATTGCTGACGCAATCAGCAAAGGCGCAACCGTTCTGGCGGGTGGCAAGGTCATGGAAGGCAACTTCTTCGAGCCGACCATCCTGACCAACGTGCCGAAAAACGCTGCAGTGGCCAAAGAAGAAACCTTCGGTCCATTGGCACCGCTGTTCCGCTTCAAAGACGAAGCCGAAGTGATTGCGATGTCCAACGACACCGAGTTCGGTCTGGCTTCGTACTTCTATGCTCGCGACCTGGGCCGTGTGTTCCGTGTGGCTGAAGCCCTGGAATACGGCATGGTCGGCGTCAACACCGGGTTGATCTCCAACGAAGTCGCGCCGTTCGGTGGCATCAAGGCCTCGGGCCTGGGCCGTGAAGGCTCCAAGTACGGCATCGAAGATTACCTGGAAATCAAATACCTCTGCCTGGGCATCTAAGCCCGGCAAGGCATTGCTTCAAGCACAAAGGGCACGAGAGCGCTGACCCTTTGTGCGTTTCAAATCGCATTATTCTCGGTGGCCGGGAACGTAGTGACAGTCGATCATCGCATGCTGTTGCCGTTGCTCCCCGCCACTTAATCCTTGAACCACGCCGCCCGATGAGCGGTGAATGAGGACTGTATGAGCAAGACTAACGCTTCTTTGATGGCCCGCCGTACCGCTGCTGTTCCACGTGGTGTAGGCCAGATTCACCCGATCTTCGCCGAGTCCGCGAAGAACGCTACCGTGACCGACGTTGAAGGTCGTGAGTTCATCGACTTCGCCGGCGGTATCGCTGTGCTGAACACCGGTCACGTGCACCCGAAAATCATCGCCGCCGTAACCGAGCAGCTGAACAAGCTGACCCACACTTGCTTCCAGGTTCTGGCCTACGAGCCGTACGTAGAAGTGTGCGAAAAAATCAACGCCAAGGTCCCAGGTGATTTCGACAAGAAAACCCTGCTGGTGACCACGGGTTCCGAAGCCGTAGAAAACGCCGTGAAAATCGCCCGTGCCGCCACTGGCCGTGCCGGCGTGATCGCCTTCACCGGCGCTTACCACGGTCGCACCATGATGACCCTGGGCCTGACCGGTAAAGTCGTGCCTTATTCCGCCGGCATGGGCCTGATGCCAGGCGGCGTGTTCCGCGCCCTGTACCCGAACGAACTGCACGGTGTGAGCATCGACGATTCGATCGCCAGCATCGAACGCATTTTCAAGAACGATGCTGAACCGCGTGACATCGCTGCAATCATCATCGAGCCAGTGCAGGGCGAAGGTGGTTTCTACGTTGCGCCTAAAGAATTCATGAAGCGTCTGCGTGCTCTGTGCGACCAGCACGGCATCCTGCTGATCGCTGACGAAGTACAGACTGGCGCTGGCCGTACCGGCACCTTCTTCGCCATGGAACAGATGGGCGTTGCTGCCGACCTGACCACGTTCGCCAAGTCCATCGCAGGCGGCTTCCCGCTGGCGGGTGTATGCGGCAAGGCCGAATACATGGACGCCATCGCTCCAGGCGGCCTGGGTGGCACCTACGCCGGTAGCCCGATCGCTTGCGCTGCGGCCCTGGCCGTGATGGAAGTGTTCGAAGAAGAACACCTGCTGGACCGCTGCAAGGCTGTCGGCGAGCGTCTGGTCACTGGCTTGAAAGCCATCCAGGCCAAGTACCCGGTTATCGGTGAAGTCCGCGCCCTGGGTGCAATGATCGCTGTTGAGCTGTTTGAAAACGGCGACAGCCACAAGCCAAATGCTGCTGCGGTAGCGTCGGTTGTGGCCAAGGCTCGCGACAAGGGCCTGATCCTGCTGTCCTGCGGCACCTACGGCAACGTTCTGCGCGTCCTGGTACCGCTGACTTCGCCGGACGAGCAACTGGACAAAGGTCTGGCGATCATCGAAGAGTGCTTCTCCGAGCTGTAATCACCTTGTGTGACCTGATCGACAAAAAACCCGCTTAGGCGGGTTTTTTTACGCCTCTTGAAACACATTGAGTGCATTTGTTATGTATCGGGCAGTCAGTGTTGACTAAGGTTCATGCATTGCGAGGGAGCGTATTGCATGAGTGCCGTTGATTTGCCCGCTGTACCGAGAGTGTTGATTGCCGAGGCTGACCCTTGGTCTCGCGATTTGCTCAAACAGGTGTTGCTGAATGTGCGCTGCGACGCGCGGCTGGACCTGTGCGCCGATGGTCAGCAGGCGTTGGAACTGCTGGCGGACGTGCCGTATGACCTGGTCATCGTCGACTGGGAGTTACCCGGCGTCGATGGCCTGAATGTGTTGCGCAATGTGCGCCAGCGCAAGCGCAATCCATTGCTGCCCTTCATTCTGATGAGCAGCCGCAATGACAGCGCGAGTGTGCATGAAGCCTTGCCCCTGGCGCCCACCGCTTACTTGACCAAACCCCTGGACATGGAAAACCTGACCCACCGCCTGGAGGAGTTGCTGCTGAATGTCGGTGAGGAAGTGTCCTGCGCGATACCGGTGCTGGCACAAGGCATGACGTTGTCGGTGTATCTGGAGCGTCGTCGGGAGCTGGCGGATGGCGCACCGTTGATGACTGACGTACAAGTGGCGGTCAAGCGCAGCCTCACCCCCCAGCGACTGGACCTGACCCGACTCGAAGCTGAAATCCGTACCGACCCTCAGATCACCGCGGTATTGATCGCCGCCGCCAATAGCGCAGGCCATCATCTGGGGGCAGCGGTTCAAACCCTGTCTCAAGCGTTGCACCGATTGGGGACGGGGCAAAGCATGAACCTCATTCTGGGGCTGACCCTCAAGCGCAGTGCCCGACTGAGCGATCCGTTCCTGGCGGATTATGCCGAGCGTTATTGGGAGTTGTCGCTGCATACCGCCGAATACGCCCGGACGCTGGCGCGCTTGCTGGATCTGGATCAAGAGCGTTGTTATTGCGCAGGTTTGTTGCATCGACTTGGCGACCTGGCATTGCTCAAGTGTTTGCAGGAATGGAAGCAGGCCGGGGGTGAGTTGGATGAGTGGGAAGAGGTGGGTGATGCGCTCACCGAGTTCGGTGCAGCCTACGGTTCGGCACTGCGCACTCGCTGGCGGCTGCCGCTGGAGTTGCGAGAACTGATTGCGGCGGTCTATCAGCTCGGTGGCGGGGTTTACTCTCGCGAAGCGCTAGTGATGAACATGGCGGCGCAATTGGCGCGTCTGACGGAGCACGAGGGCATTGAGGCGCTAGCCAGGAGCCGCACGGCGCGGTTGCTCAAGATTGGCTTGCCGGAGCTGATGCGTTTGCGCAAAAAGTAAGCCATACACTAAGGGGGTTGGTGATTGGCCTGCTAGCTGGAAACAATCCGGTTTTTGCCTTGTCGCTTGGCCTCATACATCGCCGCATCCGCCCGTGAGAACAGGCTGTCGAGGCTTTCGTCGGCTTCGGTGAGGCTGGTCAAGCCCTGGCTGACGGTGATGCCGAACGTCTGGTCGTCATGACTGAAGCTCAATTGTTGAATCTGCCGTTGCAGACGTTCGGCCACTTGCATGGCCGTGTCGGGCGCGCAGCCGGGGAACACCGCCGCGAATTCTTCGCCACCAATTCGCCCGAACACATCCCCACGGCGCAATGCCCCGCGCCCGCTTTCGGCGATCTGTTGCAGCACCGTGTCACCTTTCGGATGACCGTATGTGTCGTTGACCACTTTGAAATCATCGATGTCCAGCAACAGGAACGCCAGCGGCGTCCCTTGCTTGCGTGCGAGTGCAAACTCTCGTTGCGCGCATTCGAAGAAGTGCCGGCGGTTACTGCTTTGCGTCAGCACGTCGGTGGTGGCCAAACGTTGCAGCTCGGCGTCCATCCGCTTTTTTTCGGTGATGTCTTCGGCAATGCCCACGATGATGACCGGTTGCCCGGGTTCGGCCTGTCGGTTGATAAAGCATTTGTCGCTGAGCCAGCGAACCTGTCCGTCAGCATCGATGATGCGGTATTCGCGATCTTCAACGGCGCCTTTGACCAGTACTTCGGCCAGGCTTTGCTGCGCATAGTCCAGATCGTCGGGGTAAATGCTGTCGCGCCATTCGTTACAGTCGGACAACAATTTCCCGGCGCTGCGGCCGAAAATCCGCTCATAGGCCGGGCTGACATAGAGCACCTGACGCGTTTCCCAATTGAATGCCCAGAGCACCGCATTGACGCTCACCAGCAGCGAGCTGAACAGCTGTTCGCGCTCGCTCAGTCGCGCCACTTCGCTTTGGGCATGCATCAGCGCCATCAGGGTTTGAGCCGTGTCTGGCGATTGCGCAAAGGATGAGTCGTGCGGGTTTTTATGGACCATCGAGACAAATCTCAAAGTACTGCGCCGCTCCAGGTTCGAAAGCGGCTACAGCGAAGCTCGCCGGGGGGCGAAGTGTCTTTGAGATAGGGGATTTAGAGCTAAGTTCCGAAGGGTGCGCCCGCGAGCGGGGGCGCACCGATCAACGGCATCAGGCAGCGGAAGGGCGCAGGGAATAGGTTTTCAACTGGTCGGCAAAGTCGCGCAGCGATTGAATGCCGCTGGCCTCGGCTTCATGCACCCAGTCCTTGATGGCAGCGAGCATGTCATGACCATTTGAGCTGGTCTTGACCCAGATCTGCTGCAAGGCCAGGCGTTTCTCGTAAATTACCTTCAGCGCCTGGCTGTGCTCGAGCATGGTCTGGATGCGAACGTGGTGTTTTTCATCCAGCAAGCTGGTTTCCCGCGAAAGCAGGCGCTTGGCGCGGTGGAATTGATGGCGGACCGAGTGATCAACCTTTTCCAGCTCTTGCTTGACCAGTGGCGCGATAACCAATTTGCGGTACTGGGCCATGATCTGGAAGCGGTTATTGAGGATCGCCATGGCGGTGTCCATGTCCAGGTTGCCTTTGCCTTCAACCCGGTGGGCGATCGGTGCAACACGCTGGACTTTGGCCAGACGAAAGAAACTGAAGACCTGGATCCAGGCCCAACCAAGGTCGAACTCCCACTTCTTCACCGACAATTTTGCCGAGTTAGGGTAGGTGTGATGATTGTTATGCAGTTCTTCGCCGCCGATCAGGATGCCCCAAGGCACCAAGTTGGTCGCCGCATCGCGGCATTCGAAGTTGCGGTAGCCGATGGCATGACCAAGGCCGTTGACCACACCGGCGGCCCACACCGGGATCCACATCATCTGGATGGCCCAGATGGTGATGCCGATGGTGCCGAACAGCAGCAAGTCGATGACGCCCATGATCGCCACACCCAACAGCGGATAACGGCTGTAGAGGTTGCGTTCGATCCAGTCCTCGGGGCAGTTCTTGCCGTAGATGCGCAGGGTCTCGGGGTTTTCCGCTTCGGCGCGGTACAGCTCGGCGCCTTTGCGCAGAACGGTGGAAAGCCCCTTGATGACCGGGCTGTGCGGGTCATCGACGGTTTCGCATTTGGCGTGGTGCTTGCGGTGGATGGCCGTCCACTCGCGGGTGTTCTGTGCAGTGGTCAGCCACAACCAGAAGCGGAAGAAATGTTTCAGGCCGGCATTGAGCTCAAGCGAGCGATGGGCTGAATAACGATGCAAATAGACCGTAACGCCAACAATCGTGACGTGGGTCATCAACAGAGTGACTGCGACCAGAGACCAAGGCGACAAGCCGAGAAAACCTTCGTACCACATAGGCTATAGGGCCCTCGATAAAGAAAAAAACAGCCGTTGCATTATCACTAAGCCCACGGATAAAACCAGTCGCCCTTTCAGATAAGAGTGGCTGGATGTGTCTTCAACCTATAATTCCAACCCTACTGTAGGGACATGGACGGCCCAATGTCTGCCACCTATCGCGATGCCCTGCGTACAGCGCTGCTTTATCTGTTGATTTCAGTCGCCTGGATGGCGTTCAGCGGCTATTTATTGAACAGTTTCTTCGATAGCTCTGCTGAGTTATTGCGATGGCAACTGATCAACGGCTATGTCTGGGTGGTGCTCAGCGCAGGGTTGATCTTCGTTGCCCGGGCCCGGCTGTTCCAGTGTCTGGGGATCGGCGCCAAACTGCGCGAGCGGCATGCCGACCGGGAGCGCTTGCGCCAGGCCGCAGCCGTGTTCGATTGCACGCGTGAGGGTGTTCTGGTCACCGATAGAAACGGACGGATTGTCCATGTAAATCGGGCCTTCATGGCGATCACCGGTTATCAGCAGAATGAAGTGCTGGGCCAACAACCCAGTCTGTTCAAATCGGGCCATCATCCACCGTCGTTTTACCGGTCGATGTTTGCAGCCCTCCACAGCACTGGCGAGTGGAGCGGGGAAATCTGGAACCGCCGCAAAAGCGGTGAAATCTACCCGCAATGGCAAACCATCCGCATCATTCATGACGATCAGGGGCGGCACAGTCATTACGTTGCGGTGTTTTCCGATATCAGTGCGATCAAAAACTCCGAGCATGAGCTCAAACACCTGGCTCACCACGACCCGCTGACCGATTTGCCCAATCGGCTGTTGTTCACCGACCGTGTCGAACAGGCACTGGCGTCGGCGCAAATCCACAAACGGAGTTGCGCGTTGCTGATGATCGACCTCGATCACTTCAAGATGATCAACGACAGTCTCGGGCACACCGTGGGTGATCAGTTGCTAAAAGCCGTGGCCGAGCACTTGAAAGCCCTGTTCGGCCCGGGAATCACGCTGGCGCGCCTGGGCGGTGACGAGTTTGCGGTGCTCGCCGAAAACTGTCCGCAAGTGGCGCAGGCGGCGACGTTGGCTCAGCGGGTCATCGATGGTCTGCGCGAGCCCTTCTATATCGACGGGCATCGACTTTTTATCAACACCAGTGTCGGCATCAGTCAGTTTCCCGGTGATGCCTTGAGTGCCGAGCAAATGTTGCGCAACGCCGACTCAGCGCTGTTCAAGGCCAAGAGTGCAGGGCGCGATGGTTACGCGCTTTACACCGAAGAATTGACGGCCCATGCCCAGCAGCGCGTGGAAATAGCGTTTGAATTGCGGCGCGCCCTGCAGCAGCAGGAGTTGCGCGTCCATTACCAACCCGTGCATGACCTCAAGACCAGCCGTCTGATAGGGGTGGAAGCGTTGGTGCGTTGGGAACATCCGCAGCGCGGGCTGGTGTCGCCGGCAGAATTTATCCCCGTCGCCGAGCGTATCGGGCTGATTGCCGAGATCGATGCCTGGGTCTTGAAGCAAGCCTGTGAGCAAATGTGCCAGTGGCAAGCGGCGGGTGTGGCGTTGTCGTTTGTCGCGGTGAATGTTTCATCTCGACTGTTTGCCCGGCGTGAGCTGTATCAGCAAGTAGTTCGGGTGCTTGATGCGACGGGCCTTGACCCGAAGTATCTCGAACTGGAAGTCACTGAAAGCGCAGTGATGGATGATCCGGAGGAGGCGCTGGAGCAGATGCATCGCCTGCGTGAGTTGGGTGTGCGGTTGGCCATCGACGATTTCGGCACTGGCTATTCGTCGCTGCTGCGCCTCAAGCGATTGCCAGTGCAGAAGCTCAAGATCGACCAGGGATTTGTTGCAGGTTTGCCCTGGGATGAGGATGACGTGGCCATTGTGCGGGTGATCATTGCCTTGGCGCAGAGCATGGGAATGCAGGTGCATGCCGAGGGGATCGAGCAGCTTGAGCAGGCCGGTTTCCTGCTGGAGCATGACTGCGATCTGGGGCAAGGCTACTGGTTTGGGCGACCGGTGCCGGCTGAGCAACTGGATTGGATGTGTGCGCCGGTTATTCGATAAGCCCGCGATCGTTCCTACGCTCTGCGTGGGAATGCCGCCCGGGACGCTCCGCGTTGCCGCAAAACCATGACGCAGAGCGTCATCGAATGCATTCCTGCGCAGGGCATGGAAACGATCAACACGCCGTAACCCCCCGTCCCGCCAAATAATATTTTCTGGTTATATAAACATTCTTAAATAGTCTTTTTAAGAATAACCGCGCCTCTCTACTATTGGTCTCACGCCGCAAGCAGTGCCGCCACTGCCAGGCAACCTCTCAGTTGAAGGAGCAGCACCATGAGCGCATCCCTACGTAGTGTTGATGGCCAAGACGAAGCAACCATTTTGCGTGAGATCCAGAGCGCGTTGCGCGATCTGCGCTTTGGGGCGGTGGAGATCACCGTGCACAACGCCCAGGTCGTCCAGATCGAACGCAAAGAGAAATTCCGTTTGCAGAACCCGAGCAAGCCGAGCTGAGAAATCGGCGACCCGCTTCCAGCACTCCATAAAAAAGCCAACACAATCAGAATTCCAGGAGCTTTCACCATGTCGTCGATTCGTCATTTTGCTTTGGCCGCCCTGGCCAGTGCCCTTTTTGCGGGTTCCGCAGTCGCCAAGGATTACGAACTGCTGAACGTGTCGTACGACCCGACGCGTGAGCTGTATCAGGACTACAACGCCGAGTTCATCAAGTTCTGGCAGAAGGATCACGCAGGCGACAACGTGAAGATCCAGCAATCCCACGGTGGTTCGGGCAAACAGGGTCGCGCTGTCATTGACGGTCTGCGCGCTGACGTCGTGACCCTGGCCCTGGCCGGCGACATCGACGAAATCGCCAAACTCGGCAAGACCCTGCCGGCCGACTGGCAGACGCGTCTGCCGGAAGCGAGCACGCCGTACACCTCGACCATTGTGTTCCTGGTGCGCAAGGGCAACCCCAAAGGCATCAAGGACTGGGGCGACCTGGTCAAAAATGACGTATCGGTCATCACCCCGAACCCGAAAACCTCCGGCGGTGCACGCTGGAACTTCCTCGCAGCCTGGGCCTACGGCCTGAAAGCCAATGGCGGTGACGAAGGTAAAGCCAAAGACTACATCCAGACGCTGTTCAAGCACGTTCCGGTGCTGGATACCGGTGCTCGTGGCTCGACCATCACCTTCGTCAACAACGGTCAGGGCGACGTGTTGCTGGCCTGGGAAAACGAAGCCTTCCTGGCCCTGAAAGAAGACGGTGGTGCCGACAAGTTCGA
Organism: Pseudomonas sp. OV226; assembly: GCF_003148705.1. Classification (NCBI taxonomy): domain Bacteria; kingdom Pseudomonadati; phylum Pseudomonadota; class Gammaproteobacteria; order Pseudomonadales; family Pseudomonadaceae; genus Pseudomonas; species Pseudomonas sp. OV226. Next base: position 10,788 of record NZ_QGGS01000003.1, read on the forward strand.
GATTGTCGTGCCTTCGCTGTCGATCCTCGCGGAGCCTCCAGTGGCCGTGGTCGACAAAAACGCCGAGAAAAAGGGTAACGAGCAGATCGCCGAAGCATACCTCAAGCATCTGTACAGCCCGGCAGGCCAGGAAATCGCGGCGAAAAACTTCTATCGTCCTCGTGACAAAGACGTGGCCGCCAAATACGCCAAGCAGTTCCCGACCCTGGAGCTGGTATCCATCGACAAAGACTTCGGCGGCTGGAAAACCGCACAACCGAAGTTCTTCAACGATGGTGGCGTGTTCGACCAGATTTACCAGGCGCAGTAGTCTTAAATAGCCATCAACGAGCCCCGATTTAACCGTCGGGGCTTTGCGCGTTCTCAACCAAGGACTTTTATGTCGCGTCGTATCTCCCCCGTCATACCCGGCTTCGGGCTGACGCTGGGCTACACCTTGGTGTACCTCAGCCTGATTGTGCTCATTCCACTGGCGGCGATGTTCGTCCACGCCGCTCAACTCACCTGGGATCAGTTCTGGGCAATTATCTCGGCGCCACGGGTGCTGGCGGCGTTGAAGCTGAGCTTCGGCACCGCGCTCTATGCCGCGATCATCAACGGCATCATCGGCACGCTGCTCGCCTGGGTACTGGTGCGCTATACCTTCCCAGGGCGCAAAGTCATCGACGCAATGATCGACTTGCCCTTCGCTTTGCCGACTGCGGTGGCCGGTATCGCACTGACTGCGTTGTACACCCCCACCGGTTTGGTGGGTCAGTTTGCGGCGGATCTGGGTTTCAAGATCGCGTACACCCCCCTGGGCATCACCCTTGCCCTCACTTTTGTGACACTTCCATTCGTAGTACGTACCGTACAGCCGGTATTGGCCGATATTCCCCGTGAAGTGGAGGAAGCGGCGGCGTGCCTCGGTGCAAAACCGTTGCAGGTTTTCCGCCATATCCTGGTGCCCGCGTTGTTGCCTGCGTGGCTGACCGGCTTCGCTTTGGCCTTTGCCCGCGGGGTCGGCGAGTACGGCTCGGTGATTTTCATCGCCGGCAACATGCCGATGAAGACCGAGATCCTGCCGCTGCTGATCATGGTCAAACTCGACCAGTACGATTACACCGGCGCCACGTCCATTGGTGTACTGATGCTGGTGGTTTCTTTCGTCCTGTTGCTGCTGATCAACCTGCTGCAACGTCGCATCGAAACCCCATAAGGAGGCGCGAACCATGTCCCAATCGTCTATCGCTGCCGCCTCTTCGGCCAACGCTGCGCGCCGTGGCAGTGCCACCTCGCGAAGAATCCTGATCGGTCTTGGCTGGCTGATTTTTGCGCTGTTTCTGCTGTTGCCGCTGTTCATCGTGGTGTCCCAGGGCCTGAAGCTTGGCCTCGGTGCGTTTTTCACCGCGATTTTTGAACCGGACGCGCTGTCGGCGCTGAAACTCACGGTGATCGCCGTGTTGATTTCCGTGCCGCTGAACCTGGTGTTCGGTGTCAGCGCCGCCTGGTGCGTGAGCAAGTACTCGTTCCGCGGCAAGAGCATGCTGGTGACGCTGATCGACCTGCCGTTCTCGGTCTCACCGGTGATCGCCGGTCTGGTTTACGTGTTGATGTTCGGTGCCCAGGGCCTGTTCGGGCCGTGGCTGCAGGATCACGACATCCAGATCGTCTTCGCATTGCCGGGCATCGTGTTGGCGACGATTTTCGTCACCGTGCCGTTCGTGGCTCGCGAGTTGATCCCGTTAATGCAGGAACAAGGGACTCAGGAGGAGGAGGCCGCGCGCCTGCTGGGCGCCAATGGCTGGCAGATGTTCTGGCACGTCACCGTGCCCAATATCAAATGGGGGCTGATCTACGGCGTGGTGCTGTGTACCGCGCGGGCGATGGGTGAGTTCGGTGCGGTGTCGGTGGTTTCCGGGCACATTCGCGGGGTGACCAACACCTTGCCGTTGCACGTTGAGATCCTCTACAACGAATACAACCACGTGGCCGCGTTCGCCGTGGCGAGCCTGTTGCTGATCCTGGCGCTCTTCATCCTGCTGCTCAAGCAGTGGAGCGAAAACCGTATTAACCGCCTGCGCGCCAGCGCCGCGGAGGAATAATTCATGTCGATCGAAGTGCGTAACGTCAGCAAGAATTTCAACGCGTTCAAGGCGCTGGACAACATCAGCCTGGACATTCAGAGCGGCGAACTCGTAGCGCTGCTCGGCCCGTCCGGCTGCGGCAAGACCACGCTGCTGCGGATCATCGCCGGGCTGGAAACCCCGGATCAAGGCAACATCGTGTTCCACGGTGAAGACGTGTCCGGCCATGACGTGCGTGATCGCAACGTCGGTTTTGTGTTCCAGCACTACGCCTTGTTCCGCCACATGACGGTGTTCGACAACGTCGCATTCGGCCTGCGCATGAAGCCGAAAAACCAGCGCCCGAGCGAAAGCCAGATCGCGGTGAAAGTCCACGAATTGCTGAACATGGTGCAACTGGATTGGCTGTCGGATCGTTATCCGGAACAGCTCTCCGGTGGCCAGCGCCAACGCATCGCCCTGGCCCGCGCCCTGGCGGTGGAACCGAAAGTCCTGCTGCTCGACGAACCGTTCGGTGCTCTCGACGCCAAGGTCCGCAAAGAGCTGCGCCGCTGGCTCGCGCGTCTGCACGAAGACATCAACCTGACCTCCGTTTTCGTGACCCACGACCAGGAAGAAGCGATGGAAGTGGCCGACCGCATCGTAGTGATGAACAAAGGGGTGATCGAACAGATCGGCTCACCGGGCGACGTCTACGAAAACCCGGCCAGCGATTTCGTCTATCACTTCCTCGGCGACTCGAACCGGCTGCATCTGGGGGAGGACCATCACGTGCTGTTCCGTCCTCACGAGGTGTCGCTGTCACGTCATGAGCTGGAAGATCACCACGCGGCTGAAGTGCGCGACATTCGTCCGTTGGGCGCGACGACTCGGGTGACGTTGAAGGTCGAAGGCCAGGTCGAACTGATTGAAGCTGAAGTGGTGAAAGACCATGACAGCCTGACCGGGTTGGCGAAGGGCGAGACGCTGTTCTTCAAGCCCAAGGTCTGGCAGAAACTCGCCAACCTCTAAAGCAAAAGCATCGTCGGAGCGCCGCCCGGAGCAAGCTCGCTCCCACAGGAGTTCTATGCACGCCATAGATCCAATGTGTGCGAGCTTGCTAGCGATGGCGCCTTAGGCCGCAGCGCGATTCGGATTTATTCGTACACCCCCGGCTCGCGCCTCGATCTGCTCTTTGAGGTCATGCCGCAGCCCCAGCAAAAACGCCAGCTCCGCCACCACAAACAACGGCCCGACAATCAACCCGGTCACGTCGTCGACAAACGCCGGTTTACGCCCTTCATAGTGATGGCCGACAAACTGAATCGCCCAGCCGATCACAAACATGCCGATGCCGCTCACCAGCCAGACCAGCGTGCTTTGCTGCGCCAGCGTTTGCCCCGCCCAAACGGACAGTGCCAGCAACACAGTCATCAACACCCCGAGGCGCAACTCCAGGCGCAGGTAAAACCACGCCGACGCCAGCGATACCAGCACCGCGGGTGAAAGCCAGCCTCCGGCCCATTGCGGCCGCGACAGCAGCACTGCGACTGCCACCACGATCAGCGGAATACCGATAAAGTGGCTGGCAATGTTGCGCGGGTCTCGGTGGTAGGCGGCGTATTGACTGAGGTGGTCGACGAGGCTTTTCATTATTATTCTCCTGTAGGGTGATCGATCATGCCCCGGGGCCATTTTTCGCTCTGTCAGCCAGGCGACAGTCTAGGAGTTTTCATGGATATGCAGGACTGGCGTTCAACCCTCATGACGGGGCAGTGGTTCAGTCATCTACCCGTTTCTTTCCAGCATAGTCTGCTGGCGATTGCCCGGGCGCGACGACTGGGAGCGGGGCAACTGCTGTTCAAGCGTGGCGATCCGCCGTGCGGGCTGTACGCGGTCCTCGAGGGATCGGTGCGCATTGGCGCGGTGAGCGAGCAGGGCAAGGAGGCCTTGCTGAGCCTGGTGGAACCACCGCATTGGTTCGGCGAAATCTGCCTGTTCGACGGCCAGCCGCGCACTCACGATGCGTTCGGCGTGGGCCAGTGCGTGTTGCTGCACATCCCGCAAGCGGTACTGCTGAAGTTGCTCGATGAGCAACCGCAGTATTGGCGGCAACTGGCGTTGCTGATGAGCCAAAAACTGCGCATGACCTTCATCAACCTCGAACAATTGAGCCTGATGCCGGCACCGGCACGGCTGGCGCATCGCTTGCTGATGATCGCTGCCGGTTACGGCGAAATCACCCCGCCTCGCCGTGTGCTGCAACTGCCACAGGAGCAATTGGCGTCGATGTTGTCGCTGTCGCGCCAAACGACCAATCAGATTCTCAAGGAGTTGCAGGGGCAGGGGATTCTGGATCTGAGGTACGGCGAAATCGAGATTCTGGACGCTGAGCGGCTGCGGGCGCTGGCGATTGTTTGAAACCCGACGTTATCGGTGGGCTTTGTCTGCGAAGGCGCCTAGCCTGTGATGACGATTATCGAGGTGTGCCATGCGTGTACTGTTAGTGGAAGACGAACCCGAAACCGCCGCACTTCTGGCCAAAGGCCTGAGTGAGGCGAGTTATTCGGTTGATGTGGCGCTCAACGGAATGGACGGCCGGCGCTTTATCGAGTCTGGTGAGTACGAGCTGATCATCCTCGACGTGATGCTGCCGGGACTCAACGGTTGGCAGTTGCTGCAACAGATCCGCAAGCTCGGCGAGACGCCCGTGTTGCTCCTCACCACAAAGGACGGCATCGAGGATCGTCTGCGCGGCCTGGAGTTGCATGAGGATGATTACTTGCTCAAGCCGTTCGCCATGAGTGAGCTGGTAGCGCGCGTGCGCAAGTTGTTGCGGCGCGATCGCGGGCGCTGATGGTTGTCAGTTGGTTAAAATTTGAGCTGAACTTTGTGCCTGAACTGCACTAAATACAATGCATAAACACAAGTTAGTAGTTATTGCACTGTATGGAATGCAGGTTGGCGTATGAAAAATCTTGGTGATCTAATCCGTTCGCTACGCAAAGAGCGAAAGCTCTCCCAGCAGGCGCTGGCAGAGCAGTACGGCATGAGCCGTTCTACGATCTCGGGCATAGAGAACAATACCGTCTCTGAAATTGGTTTGCGCAAGGTCGAAGCGATCCTCAACGGCTTCGGTTATGAACTGACCGCCGTGCCGCTGCAGTCGAAGCGCCCCACGCTCGACAGTCTCAAGAAGGTGAACTTCCATGGATGAACCGCAGGAAAGGGACAGGCTGCAAATCAATGTCAGCGATACCGCAGTCGGAAACCTCGGCCGAGGCCAGGTTCGCAGCGACACTGTGTTTGCTTATGCGATAGAGACGCAGGAAGAAAACGCCGTCTCGTTGACGATGCCGGTTCGCCTCGAAAGTTACTCGTGGGAGCGAGGCGTGCCGCCGCTTTTTGAAATGAATTTGCCTGAAGGCGCTTTGCGCGACGAGTTGACTCGTCGTTTCAGTAAGGCAGTTCGAGGATTTGACGATTTTTCTCTGCTGACTATTGTCGGTCCCCACCAGCTTGGGCGAGTAGGCATTACACCGGAGCAGAATGTGCCCGACCGGCCTCCCGAAACCAGTCTTGCAGACCTGTTGATTCACGATGGCACGCAAGGCTTGTTCGACGACCTCATGGATACCTATGGCCAATATTCCGGTGTTTCCGGCGTGCAGCCCAAAGTGCTGATGCGCTTTGGCCGCTCGGCCTGCAACTTGACCGAAGGGCGCTGCAACGAACTGCTGCAACTAGTCGTCCATGGGATGGATTTGGCGATGATCGAAATGCGCAACCACATCAAGGCAAACAGCGCATTTGCCGAGGTTGGCGCCGGGATGTTGGACCAGTGGGAAGCAGGCGTTGCGCGCAGTCTGGTCAAAGGCTGATCAGCGCAACCCATCCCGAAACTGCCCCGGCGTCATTCCAGTCCAACGCTTGAACGCGCGGCTGAAACTGCTGGTATCGGCAAAGCCCAACAGGTAACTGACTTCACTCAACGAACACTGCGGGTCGCGCAGGTGCAACAGCGCCAGGTTTTCGCGACTTTCATTGAGCAGCGTATCGAACCGGCAACCTTCGTCCGCCAGGTGCCGTTGCAGGCTGCGCAAGCTCAGGTGCAGGGCCTTGGCGATGTGTTCGGCGCTGGGTTCGCCTTCCGGTAATTGTTCTTCAATGGCATCGCGCACCTTGCGCTCCCAGGTCAGCGGCTTTAGCTGCGCCAGCGTTCGCTTGAGCACGGTTTCGTTGTGCTCGGCCAGCTCCGGGTTGGCGTCGTCCAGGTGACTGTCGAAGTCGACGAGGGCAAATTCCAGTCGGTCTTCATCGGCGCCGAAGTACACCGGCGAACGGAACACCTTGTGCCATTGATGTGAATCTGCCGGTTCCGGGCGGCGCAGGTACACCGCCAGTGGGGCGTAATCGCGGCCCAGACGATTGCGGCAGGTGCGCACATAAATCGCCGCGAAAGCGTCGATGGCTTCGAATGCGGGTGCGGGGTTGCCGGGCGGAATTTTCAGGCGAAAACGGTAGCAATCTTCGGCACGGGTCAGCTCCAGTTCCAGGGCATCGCTGACCACTTGGTGATAGCGCACGATGCGTTCGAACACCTCGCGCAAACTGCCGCTGGCCACCAGCGCATAACCGAGCGCATGAAACGTGGTGGGGCTGACGAAGCGCGACACGCGCAAGCCAATCGCCGGATCGCCACTGACCTGCACCGCGATTTCCCACAGGCGTGTGGTGCTGGACAACGGGTAACGAGCGTTCGGGTCGTCCATCAATTGCGGGTCGAGCCCCGCCTGGTGGCACAGGGCGGTGCTGTCGAGGCCCAGGGCATCGAGCTGCTTGCGCAGGGCGCGGGTCCAGCTGGCAAGGGAGGTCGGTTCAGTCATGCTGATTGGCGCTTCCGGTCAACAGGTTGGCGTTCACGGCTACCACCTTGTAAACAGTCACAAGGCAGGATGCGAACATCAATAACCAGAGGATGGAAGCATGCACGGTACTTCTGCAAGTCCCCAACGACTGAATGCAGCGCAGCGATCAGCACATATTCGTGAAGTGGTGCTGGCCAAGGGCGTCGAATTGCGTCAACGCTACCCGATACTCAATCACCAGGACGCCCTCGGCGCAGGCATTCTGGCGTTCGCCCTGACCGGGATGATCGGGTCGGCGGCCCTCTACATGACCGGGCACATGGCCTGGTGGGCCTGCCTGTTGCTCAACGCGTTTTTTGCTTCGTTGACCCACGAGCTGGAACACGACCTGATTCACAGCATGTACTTTCGCAAACAGCGGGTGCCGCACAACCTGATGATGGGGCTCGTGTGGCTGGCGCGGCCGAGCACGATCAATCCATGGATCCGTCGTCATCTGCACCTCAATCACCACAAGGTGTCCGGCACTGAAACCGACATGGAAGAACGTGCCATCACCAACGGCGAGCCTTGGGGTGTTGCGCGACTGTTGATGATCGGCGACAACATCATGTCGTCGTTTATCCGCATGCTACGGGCCAAGACCTGGGCGCAAAAATTCAGCATCCTCTACCGCACGGTGAAGGTCTACGCACCGCTGGCGCTGCTGCATTGGGGCGCGTGGTACGTGTTTCTCGGCTTCCATGCGGCCAACGGAATCGCGTCTTTGATGGGCGCGCCTATCGAGTGGTCAGCGACCACGTTGTCGGTGATGCAGTTGATCGACATCGCGGCGGTGGTGATTATCGGCCCGAATGTCTTGCGCACGTTCTGCCTGCACTTCATCAGCTCGAACATGCACTACTACGGTGACGTGGAACCGGGGAACGTCATTCAGCAAACCCAAGTGCTGAACGCTGCATGGCTGTGGCCCTTGCAGGCGTTCTGCTTCAACTTCGGCAGCAGCCACGGCATCCATCACTTTGTCGTGAAAGAACCGTTTTACATTCGCCAGATGACCGTGCCGGTCGCGCATAAAGTGATGCGCGAGATGGGCGTGCGGTTCAATGATTTCGGCACATTCGCCCGGGCCAACCGGTTTACACGCAAAGAAGCTGTGCAGCCGCGAGAGGTGCGTGCCGCTCAGGTGTAATGGCTGTGATCGGAAATTCAAACACGCAACAAGCGATGGCATTGGCGTTCGTCATCAATCTGACCCAAACGAGCGATACGTTAAGACACCAGCAGGGAGGCTGGGTGTTCCACGAATCGCTGAACGCATATTCTTTATGGGTCTAATAAAGTAATTAAATATTCCTTTATTAGATAACCGTTTCGAACAATCATCGCTTCACAGGTTTTTGAGTTTCCGGGGCCGTCTCCTTGGCAGGGTGCGGCCCTTTTTTTTGCCCAGGAAAAATGCCGACCCATTCTTGGTAACCTGCATATTCTATAAATGCATTAATAAATAGCTTCTTATTCCTTAACGAATATAACTCTCCTCCCTATACTCGACCACGAACAGACACGCTGCAGGAGAGTTCCCCATGCGCAACGAATCAATTCGCTACCTGATTGTGCCGGGCTGGCAAGGATCGCCGGAAGATCATTGGCAAAGCCACTGGCAGAACAGCCTGCCGAACAGCGCGCGGGTGGAGCAGGCCGACTGGCTGACGCCGCGTCGTGAAGACTGGGTCGCGGCGCTGGCCGAGGCGATAGTCGCCGACAGCACGCCGGTGATCCTGATCGCTCATAGCCTGGGTTGCATCACCGTCGCCCACTGGGCAGCGGCTGCCCCCGTGCAATTTCTACGTCAGGTTCGCGGGGCCTTGCTGGTCGCGCCGGCCGATGTCGAACGCCCGGCGTGCGCGCCGGCCTTGCGCAACTTCGCGCCGATTCCCACTGACCTGTTGCCGTTTCCAAGCCAGGTCGTCAGCTCCGACAACGACAACGCCGTCAGTGCGTCGCGAGCCCTTGAGCTGGCGCGCAACTGGGGTGCCGAGGCGGGGATTTTATCGGGTGCCGGACATATCAATGTGAAGTCGGGTCACCAGCGCTGGGAGCAGGGGTTTGCGTACCTCTATCGCCTGCAAAACCGAATGGAACACCACGCCTTGCGCCGCGCTTGAACCCTTATTTTTTTTAAAACGCCTACCCGTCTCCCGGCGGCCTTGGGCGGGAGTCTGCCATGAGTTTTGAAGCCTTCGGTCAGCCGCTGCTGACCTTCCCCGATGCAGAAAAAAGTCCCCTGAGCATCCGCGCCAAAGCGCTGGTGTTCGTCGATCCGCGTTCGCGGCAATTGCGCCAGGAACTGGAAGCGCTGGCCCCGCGTTCGATCTCGGTATTGATCCGCGGTGAAACCGGCACCGGCAAGGAATTGCTGGCGCGTCATATCCATCGCGCCAGTGATCGCGGCGGCTTGTTCGTGTCGGTCAATTGCGGCGCGATCAGCCCGACTTACGCCGATGCCGAATTGTTCGGCTATGCCGCCGGCAGCTTCAGCGGTTCGGCCAGCAGCCGCGCCGGGTGGTTCGGCTCGGCCAATGGCGGCACGCTCTATCTGGATGAAATCGGCGATTTGCCGCTGCCGATTCAGATCAAATTGTTGTCCGCGCTTGAGAACCACGAAGTCATCCGCGTCGGCGCACATCAACCGAGCCCGGTGGACGTGCGCCTGGTCGCCGCGACCAGCATAGATCTGGCCCAGGCCGTAGCCGCCGGGAAATTCCACGAGCGGCTTTATCACTACCTCAGCGAAGGTCATCTGGAGCTGCCGGCATTGCGTGACCGCGTGGGCGATATTCTGCCGCTGGCCGAGTATTTCCTCGGCATCTACAGCCAGCGCCTCGATCTGCCGGTGCCGTTGATCAGTGAAACCGCGCAGCGTGTGCTGGAGCGGCACAGTTGGCCGGGAAATACCCGAGAGCTGGAAAACATCATTCACTTTGCATTGTTGGTGAGCACCGGCGACGAGATTTTGCCGGAGCATTTGAATTTGCCGGAAGCGCCAGAATCGCTGGCGCAGATCGAACAGCAAGCGGCTCAACTGATTGAAAACGGCAGCGCAGCCGAGCGTTCCGCGCTTAAGCGTTTGCTGGAAAGCCTGACGCAGACGCTGCACGGATCTGTATGAGCAAAATGGAATATGAAAGTGAATAAAAGATATTATTCGGGAATAAAAAATCCCGGTATTGTCCGCGTCACGCCAGCGATAGCACTTCACTGGCACTTGTATTTAGCCGTCGTCGATGACGACCGTGATTTTCGATAAGGACACTGCATGAAAAAGGTTCTGTTGTTCACCGCTCTGGCGGCTGCCCTGACTGCGGGCCTGGCCCAGGCTGGCGAGAAACTGGTAGTTGCGGCTACCCCGGTTCCACACGCCGAGATTCTGGAGCTGATCAAGCCAACCCTCGCCAAAGAAGGCGTGGACCTGGAAATCAAAGTCTTCACCGACTACGTTCAGCCGAACGTACAGGTTGGCGAAAAGCGCCTGGATGCCAACTACTTCCAGACTCTGCCATACCTCAATAGCTTCAACGAAGGTAAGTACAAGGACGACAAAGCCAAGTACCTGGTGACCGTGCAAGGTGTTCACGTTGAACCGTTCGGTGGCTACTCGAAGAAATACAAAACCCTGGCCGAACTGCCAGACGGTGCGACCATTGCCATCCCGAACGAAGGCAGCAACAGCGGCCGTGCGCTGATCCTGCTGCAGAAGGCTGGCCTGATCGAGTTGAAAGACCCGAAGAACGCCCTGGCGACCCCGAAAGACATCGCCAAGAACCCGCACAACTTCAAGTTCAAGGAACTGGAATCGGCCATGCTCCCGCGTGTGCTGGATCAGGTTGATCTGGACATGATCAACACCAACTACGCGCTGGAAGCCAAGTTGAACCCGACCAAGGATGCACTGGTGATCGAAGGCGCCGATTCGCCTTACGTGAACTTCCTGGTTGCCCGTGAGGACAACAAGAACAGCGATGCCATCCAGAAACTGGCCAAGGCCCTGACCAGCCCTGAAGTGAAAGCCTTCATCGAGAAGAAGTACAGCGGCGCCGTTCTGCCAGCGTTCTGATTCGCGACGTAAACCCTTTCAAGGTTTCAAACGCCGACGGCTGATGCAGCGTCGGCGTGATCGTTCCCACGCTCCGCGTGGGAATGCCTCTAGGGACGCTCTGCGTCCAGTGACGCGGAGCGTCACGGGCTACATTCCCACGCAGAGCGTGGGAACGATCAACAACTGCCCACCTCTCGATCGTTCAGGCCACCCCGGCCTTCAACGCCCTGCGCAACGCTACCAATAACTTCACGATGTCCTGCGGATCCAGTCGCTGCGGCACTTTTACGTCAGCCATTTTCTCTTCCTTGTGATGGTTCGGCCGGGGGAGTCTGGCCAAAAGCTGTACGTCCTTGGAGGGGCAATGTGAAAAAAAGATCCCTCCTACAGTGCAAAGGAAAATAGTCGTCTTCCGTTGCCACAGCAAATCCGCAGATAGTTTTTTGCGTGATATCAATATGCTTTATCGGTATTTAAATTATGGTTTTTATACCTTTAAAGTCGATATCCGCCGGGCAGTTATCCCCTGCCCATGGAGTGCATCACCGTCGCTTACCGAGCGGCGTACAGGACGTTCAATGACTTTCGATTACGCGTTTATCCTCAGCACCCTGCCGGCGTTTCTCAAGGCCGTGGGCGTGACGCTGCAGGTCGGCTTTATTGCCATCGGTACTTCGCTGTTGGTGGCGTTGGTCAACGCGACCATTCTGGTGTTCCGCACGCCTTACTTGCAGCGCCTCGTCGGCCTGTATGTCGAGCTTGCCCGCAACACGCCGCTGCTGATCCAACTGTTCTTCGTCTACTTTGCCTTGCCGGCGCTGGGCATCAAGGTGTCGGGCTTTGCCGCGGCGATCATCACCATGACCTTCCTTGGCGGTGCGTACCTCACCGAAGTGCTGCGCGCCGGCGTGGATGCCGTGCCCCAGGCGCAACTCGAATCCGGCCGATCCATCGGCCTGTCCCAAGGGCAATTGCTGCGCTATGTGATCCTGCCGCAAGCCGGAATCCTCAGCCTGCCGTCGCTGTTCGCCAATTTCATTTTCCTGCTCAAGGAAACCACCGTGGTCTCGGCGGTGGCCGTGCCAGAGATTCTCTACACCACCAAAAGCTACATCGCGCTGTATTACAAAACCTACGAAATGCTCACCGTGCTGACGCTGATTTGCGTGTTGCTGTTTCTGCCGCTGTCGCTGTTGCTCAGCCGTCTGGAAAGGAGGCTCCAGCATGGCCAGTTCGGGTCTTGAGTTGCTCTGGGTGTCGTTGCCGCAACTGGGCAAGGGCGCGGCGCAAACCTTGTCGATTTCCTTCCTGAGCATCGCCATCAGCACCGTCGGCGGCGTGCTCTATGGCGTGTTGCGTACGCTGAATTCGACATGGCTGAACGCGATCCTGCGGGTGTACCTGGAATTGTTCCGGGCGATCCCGGTGCTGGTCTGGCTGTATTTGCTGTTCTTTGGCTTGCCGATTTTCTTCGGCTTGAGCATTCCGAGCTTCTGGTGCGCGGTGTTGGTGTTGTCGTTGTGGGGCGCCAGTGAAGTCGGCGAAGTGGTGCGCGGCGCGTTGCATTCATTGCCACGCGGGCAGCGTGAAGCCGGGTTGTCGATTGGCTTGAACGGCGTGCAACTCTACGGCTACGTGCTGCTGCCGCAAGCGTTGAAACGCATGACACCGCCGACCATCAACGTCTACACGCGCATCATCAAAACCAGCTCCCTGGCGGTGCTGATCGGTGTGGTGGATGTGATCAAGGTCGGCCAGCAGATCATCGAACGCACTTACGAATCGGTGCTGATCTACGGCGCACTTTTCCTGTTTTTCTTTTTCATCTGCTACCCGCTCTCGGCCGCCTCGCGCGTGCTGGAGCGGCGCTGGACGCAAGCATGAACGCACTGATCGAGTTCAAGGGTTTCAACAAGTTCTTCGGCGCACAGCAGGTGCTCAATGGCATCGACTTACAGGTTAAGGCGGGCGAAGTCATCGTCATCCTGGGCCCCAGCGGTTGTGGCAAAAGCACCCTGCTGCGCTGTCTCAACGGACTGGAGGTCGCGCACAGTGGCAGCCTGCAACTGGCCGGCCGCGAACTGCTGGGCAAGGGCACCGACTGGCGCGAAGTACGCCAACAGATCGGCATGGTGTTCCAGAGCTATCACTTGTTCCCGCACATGAGCGTGCTCGACAACCTGTTGCTCGGCCCGCTGAAAGTGCAGAAGCGCGACCGCCGTGAGGCCCGTGACCAGGCCGAAGCCTTGCTGGCGCGCGTGGGCCTGGCGGACAAGCGCGACGCATTCCCGCGTCAGCTCTCCGGTGGCCAGCAGCAACGCATCGCCATCCTCCGTTCGCTGTGCATGAACCCTCAGGTCATGCTCTTCGACGAAGTCACCGCCGCCCTCGACCCGGAAATGGTCAAGGAGGTTCTGGACGTCATTCAAGGCCTGGCCCGCGAAGGCATGACGCTGTTGATCGTCACCCACGAAATGGCCTTCGCCCGCGCTGTGGCGGACCGCATCGTGTTCATGGATGCCGGGCGAATCCTTGAGCAAAACCCTCCCGAGATTTTCTTTACGAACCCGCAAACCGCACGAGCGCAGCAGTTCCTGGAGAAGTTCTCCTACGTCGCCGCACTACCCAAAACGACTCAAACAAAGGAACTGGAACTGCTATGAAAACTGCCAAGACTTCACGCTTGCTACTGTCATTGTTCGGCCTCGCGTTACTGGCCGGTTGCAACAAATCCGAGGAGCCCGCCAAGCCGGTCGCCACCAGTGGCAGTTACCTGGAAAAAATCAAAGCCCGGGACAAACTGATCGTTGGCGTCTTCACCGATAAGCCGCCGTTCGGTTTCGTCAATGAGGCCGGGCGCTACGTGGGTTTCGATACGGACATCGGTCGTCAATTCGCCAAGGATTTGTTGGGCGATGAAAACAAAGTCGAGTTCGTCGCGGTGGAGCCGGCCAGCCGGATTCCGTTTCTGCAAAGTGACAAGGTCGATCTGATCCTGGCCAACATGACCGTCACCCCGGAGCGCAAGGAAGCAGTGGAATTCACCAACCCGAACCTGAAAGTCGCGGTACAGGCTTTGGTGCCACAAGCCAGCACAGTGAAAAACCTCGATGACCTGGCGACGCGCACCACCATCGTCACCACCGGTACGACGGCGGACATCTGGCTGACCAAGAATCACCCGGACTGGAAACTGCTGAAGTTCGAGAAGAACTCCGAATCCCTGCAAGCCCTGGCCAATGGTCGCGGTGATGCCTATGCGCAGGACAATCTGGTGCTGTTCAGCTGGGCCAAGCAAAACCCTGGCTACCGCGTATTGACCCAGACACTGGGCGCTGAGGCACCGATCGCGCCAGCGGTGAAGAAGGGCAATATCGAGCTGCGAGACTGGGTGAATACCGAGTTGGCGAAACTGGGTGAGGAGAAGTATTTGCTCAAGCTGTACGACCAGTACGTGCGCAAGGAACTGAGCGATGACACCAAGCCTGAGAGTGTGATTGTCGAGGGCGGGAAGTGGCAGGGCTGATGATCGTTTCTACGCAGGAGCACTGATCGTTCCCACGCAGAGCGTGGGAACGATCAAGCGGGAGCGAGCTCCCACGCCGCAGGGCGGGGGGGCAGCCTCAATCCGGCCAGTTCCACGCCGGCTCATCGAGCATTCGCTGGCCGACAATGCCGGTCTGGCCGAGGTTTTTCTCCAGCACGATGCAATTGCATTCCGGGTCTTCCTGCAACGCTGAAATCAACCGCCGCGCATGAGACACCACCCACACCTGGCACTGCTCCGAGGCCCGGATAATCAAACGTGCCAAGGCCGGCAACAGATCCGGATGCAGACTGGTTTCCGGCTCGTTCAGCACCATCAACGTGGGTGGGCGTGGCGTCAGCAGCGCGGCGACGAGCAGCAAATAACGCAGCGTCCCGTCCGACAATTCGGCGGCCGATAACGGCCGTAACAACCCTTCCTGATAAAACTCGATGGAAAACCGTCCGCCTTGCAACGGCGCGATGTGCAGTCTCGCACCGGGAAAGGCGTCGCTGATCGCGGTTCGCAGCGCCTCGGGGTCGCCGATTTCAATGATGGTCTGCAAGGCGGCCGCCAGGTCGCGCCCGTCGTGGTGCAACACGGGCGTGCGGGTGCCGAGTTGCGGTTGACGCACGGGCGCGTCGGCGTCACTGCGAAAGTGATCGTAGAAGCGCCAGCGACGGATGAACTCGCGTAATTCCAGGACCTCCGGCGAAGAACGCAAGCTGCCGACCTGATCGAACAGGCTGTCGAAATTCGGCGTGTGTTGGGCCAGCACGTCCCAGCTGCGATTGGCTCTGGCGCGGATCATCGGGCCGTTGCGATCCACCAGCAGGCTGGCCGGCCGATAGATTGGCCCGGCCCAGACGCATTCACGCTTGATTTGCGGGTCCAGGCTGAAACGCGACGGAATGGGGGTAGGGTGTTCGGGCAGCATGAAGTGGCCGTTGGAATCGGGCAGCCCGAGGCTGATCGAATAGCTGAAATCCTCACCGGCAAACCCCAGACGCAGTCGTTTGACGCCGTGTCTCACCGTTGCCTCGACCGGGACTTCACCATTGCGCATGCGTCGGGTGATGTTTTCCGGCCCGGCCCAGAAGGTCGAGTCCAGCCCACCCTCACGGGCCAGCGCATTGACCACGCCACCCTGAGCGGTTTCCGCCAGCAGGCGCAGTGCGCGGTATAGATTGGATTTACCGCTGCCATTCGGACCGGTAATCAGGTTCAAGCGGCCCAGTGGGATGACCAATTTATTGATCGAGCGGTAATTGGCCACCGCGAGGGTGTTGAGCATGTGCCGGTTCCTTGGGCGGGTTCAATAGGCGGGCATTGTCGGGTGCGCGCAGGCGTCTATGGCAAGTGTTTTAGGGTCAATCATGACAACTTTTTTCTTCATAAGTCGGGCGTGCAAGGTCACGACATTGTTCTAAGCTCTCTGTCGTGTTGTTCATAAAAAAGGCCAAGGAGTTTGCATGGCGGTTCCCGGATTGAAAGTCATCATGGCCTTGAGTGTCACAATGCTGCTGACGGCATGCGACGAGAAAAAACCGATTCAGGAATACCTGCCAAGGGTATTCGTACAAGTGGTCAAACCGTCGGATTACGCGGCCTCGGTGACGCTGACGGGTGACATTCAGGCCCGTGTCCAGACCGAGCTGTCCTTCCGCGTCGGCGGCAAAATCATCCAGCGTACGGTGGATGTCGGTGATCGGGTGACCGCCAAGCAAGTGCTGGCGCGCCTCGATCCCAAGGACTTGCAGACCAATGTCGATTCGGCCCAGGCCCAAGTGGCCGCCCAACAGGCGCTGGTCAAGCAGAATGCGGCGGCGTTCGTGCGCCAGCAAAAACTCCTGCCCAAGGGCTACACCAGCCAGAGCGAATATGACTCGGCGCAGGCAGCGTTGCGCAGCAGTCAGAGCGCATTGAGCGCGGCCCAGGCGCAGCTGGCCAATGCCCGCGATCAACTGAGCTACACCGCACTGATCGCCGAAGCGCCGGGCATCATCACCGCACGTCAGGCTGAAGTCGGCCAGGTGGTGCAGGCGACAATGCCGGTTTTCAGCCTGGCTCGCGATGGCGATCGAGATGCGGTGTTCAATGTCTATGAATCGCTACTGGCCGAGAAGCCGACGGATCAAACCATTGTCCTCAGTCTGCTCGATAACCCCGAGATCAAAACCACCGGCACCGTGCGCGAAGTGACCCCGGCGGTGTCCGCCCAGTCCGGCACCGTGCAGGTCAAGGTTGGCCTCGACAGCCTGCCCGCCGGGATGCAATTGGGTTCGGTGGTGAGCGCCACGGCCAGAGGTTCGGGAAAGTCTGCGATTGAGTTGCCATGGTCGGCCCTGACCAAAAACATCAGTGAGCCTGCTGTCTGGTTGGTCGACGACAAAGGCCAGGCCCAATTGCACTCGGTCACCGTTTTACGCTACCTGACCGGCAGGGTCATTATCAGTAAAGGCCTCAACGAGGGCGACAAAGTCATCATCGCCGGAGGGCAGTTGTTGCACCCGGGCATGGAAGTCGAGATTGCCGAAAATACTTACAAGGATCTGAGTTGGGGAGCCAAGCCATGAAGCCTTTTTGGGCATTGCCCCTTGGATTGTCCCTTGGGCTGGTGCTGAGCGCCTGTTCCAAAAACGAACCGCCACCGCAGCCGGTACGTCCCGTGCTGTCCGTCAAGGTCAAGGCCTTGAACGAAGAGGATCTGGGCCGGTTTGCCGGCAGTATCCAGGCGCGTTACGAAAGCAATACCGGTTTTCGGGTGGGCGGGCGCATCGCCAGTCGTAACGTCGATGTCGGGGCCGAGGTCGAGAAGGGCACATTGCTCGCGACCCTTGATCCTTCTGATCAGCAAAACCAGTTGCGTTCGGCTCAGGGCGACCTGGCGAAAATCTTCGCGCAATTGATCAATGCCAAAGCCAGTGCGTCGCGCCAGCAGGCCCTGTTTGATCGCGGAGTGGGTGCGCAAGCGCAGCTGGACGCCGCCCTGACCGATCTGAAAACCACCCAGGCCTCCCTCGATCAAGCTCAGGCGACGGTCAGCCAGAGCCAGGATCAACTCGGCTACACCGAGTTGCGCTCCGACCATAAAGCCGTGGTCACCGCATGGAACGCCGAGGCCGGCCAGGTAGTCTCCGCCGGCCAGCAAGTGGTGACCCTGGCGCAACCTGACATCAAGGAAGCGGTGATTGATCTGCCCGATACATTGGTCGATCAACTGCCCGAGGATGTGGTGTTTCAGGTCGCCGCCCAACTCGACCCGAACACCAACACCACCGCGATCATCCGCGAAATCGAACCCCAGGCGCAGAGTGCCACGCGCACCCGTCGTGCTCGCCTGACCCTCGCTGAAACGCCGGAAGGCTTTCGTTTGGGCACCGCGATCAGCGTCACCCTGAGTTCGGCGATCAAGCCGCGCATCGAACTGCCTCTCACCTCGTTGCAGGAGGTCGACGGCAAACCCCGCATCTGGGTGATTGATACACAGAAAAAGACCGTGGCACCCAGGGACGTCAAGGTCATCAGCCGTACCGACAGCACCGTGGTGCTGGCCGGCGGCGTCAAGAACGGCGAGCGCGTCATCACGGCCGGCGTAAACAGCCTCAAACCGGGGCAACCAGTGAAATTCGACGAGGACAGTCAATGAAAGGGCCTTTCAATCTCTCGGAATGGGCCCTCAAGCATCAGTCGTTCGTCTGGTATCTGATGTTCGTCGCGTTGCTGATGGGTGTGTTCTCGTACTTCAACCTGGGGCGCGAAGAAGACCCTTCGTTCACCATCAAAACCATGGTGATCCAGAGCAAATGGCCGGGCGCGACCCAGGAGGAAACGCTCAAGCAGATCACTGACCGGATCGAGAAAAAACTCGAAGAGCTCGACTCCCTCGACTACGTGAAAAGCTACACACGGCCGGGCGAGTCCACGGTGTACGTGTACTTGCGCGACACTACCAATTCCAAGGACATCCCGGAGATCTGGTACCAGGTACGCAAGAAGATCAACGACATCAAGTACCAGTTCCCGCAAGGCATACAGGGGCCGTCGTTCAACGACGAGTTCGGTGACGTCTTCGGGTCGATCTACGCCTTCACCGCTGACGGCCTGACCTTGCGTCAGTTGCGCGACTACGTGGAACAGGCGCGCATGGAAATTCGCGGCGTGCCGGGGCTGGGCAAGATCGAAATGGTCGGCCAGCAGGACGAAGTGCTGTACCTGAATTTCTCCACACGCAAACTCGCAGCGCTGGGCATCGATCAGCGTCAGGTGGTGCAGAGCCTGCAAACCCAGAACGCCGTGACCCCGGCAGGTGTCATAGAGGCCGGGCCGGAGCGGATTTCGGTGCGCACTTCAGGGAAGTTCGCTTCGGAGAAAGACCTGGCCGAGGTCAACCTCAAGCTCAACGACCGCTACTATCGTCTGGCCGACATTGCCGAAATCAGTCGCGGCTATGTCGACCCGGCCTCGCCGGAATTTCGCTTCAACGGCAAACAGGCCATCGGCCTGGCGATTGCCATGCAGACGGGTGGCAACGTCCAGGCGTTCGGCAAGGCCTTGCACGAGCGTATCGAACAACTGACCGCCGACCTGCCGGTGGGTGTTGGCATCTACAACGTCTCGGATCAGGCCGTGGTGGTGGAAGAGGCCGTCGGCGGCTTTACCCGTGCGCTGTTCGAAGCGGTGATCATCGTGCTGGTGGTTAGCTTCATCAGCCTCGGTGTGCGTGCCGGGCTGGTGGTGGCGTGCTCGATCCCGTTGGTGCTGGCGTTGGTCTTCGTGTTCATGGAGTACAGCGGCATTACCATGCAGCGGATCTCCCTTGGCGCACTGATCATTTCCCTCGGCCTGATGGTGGACGACGCGATGATCACCGTGGAGATGATGGTCACGCGCCTTGAGTTGGGCGACACCAAGGAGCAAGCCGCCACGTTCGCCTACACCTCCACGGCGTTCCCGATGTTGACCGGTACGCTGGTAACGGTGGCGGGGTTCGTGCCGATCGGCTTGAACGCCAGTTCCGCGGGTGAGTACACCTACACGCTGTTTGCGGTGATTGCCTGCGCAATGCTGGTGTCGTGGGTGGTGGCGGTACTGTTTGCACCGGTGCTCGGCGTGCACATTCTCAGTGCCAACGTGAAACCCCATGAAGGCGAACCCGGACGCATCGGCAAGGCGTTCAATGGCGGGCTGCTGTGGTGCATGCGCAATCGCTGGTGGGCCATCGGCATCACTGTGCTGTGTTTTGTGCTGGCGTTGTTTTGCATGCGTTTTGTGCAGAACCAGTTCTTCCCGTCTTCGGATCGCCCGGAAATCCTGGTCGACCTGAACCTGCCGCAAAACGCCTCGATCGACGAAACCCGCCGGGCCGTCGATCGTCTCGAAGCCACGCTCAAGGACGATCCGGACATCGTGCGCTGGAGCACCTACATCGGTCAGGGCGCGATCCGTTTCTATCTGCCTCTGGACCAACAACTGCAAAACCCGTTCTATGCGCAGTTGGTGATCGTCAGCAAAGGCAAGACCCGTGAGGCCATGATGCAGAAGCTTCGTGAGCGCTTGCGCAATGACTTCGTCGGCATCGGCGGTTATGTCCAGGCACTGGAAATGGGCCCGCCGGTAGGGCGTCCGATCCAGTACCGGATCAGCGGCAAAGACATCGACCAGGTTCGCCGGCACGCCATCGACCTGGCCTCCGAACTGGACAAGAACCCGCACATTGGCGAGATCATCTACGACTGGAACGAACCGGGCAAAGTGCTGCGCATCGACATTGCCCAAGACAAGGCGCGGCAGTTGGGGCTGTCTTCCGAAGACGTGGCCAACCTGATGAACGGCATCGTCAGCGGCCAGGCGGTGACCCAGGTCGATGACGACATCTATCTGATCAATGTGGTCGGGCGTGCAGTGGATTCCGAACGTGGTACGCCGGAAACCCTGCAGAACTTGCAGATCGTCTCGCCGAACGGCACGTCGATTCCGCTGTTGGCGTTTGCCACCGTGCGCTACGAGCTGGAGCAGCCGCTGGTGTGGCGTCGCGATCGTCTGCCGACCATCACCATCAAGGCGGCGATACGCGACGAGATCCAGCCGACGGACCTGGTGAAGATCCTCAAGCCGTCCATCGACGCCTTCGCTGCCAAGCTGCCGGCAGGTTACAAGGTCGCCACCGGCGGTACGGTGGAGGAAAGCGGCAAGGCCCAGGGGCCGATTGCCAAGGTTGTGCCGCTGATGCTGTTCTTGATGGCGACCTTCCTGATGATCCAGTTGCACAGCGTGCAGAAGCTGTTCCTGGTGGCCAGCGTCGCGCCGTTGGGCCTGATCGGCGTGGTGATCGCGCTGGTGCCGACAGGCACGCCGATGGGCTTTGTGGCGATCCTTGGGATTTTGGCGCTGATCGGCATCATCATCCGTAACTCGGTGATTCTGGTGACCCAGATCGACGAATACGAGAAGAAGGGCTATGCGCCGTGGGACGCGGTGGTCGAGGCCACCGAGCATCGACGTCGGCCGATCCTGCTGACGGCGGCGGCGGCGAGCCTGGGGATGATTCCGATTGCCCGGGAAGTGTTCTGGGGGCCGATGGCCTACGCGATGATCGGCGGGATTGTCATCGCAACCTTGCTGACGCTGCTGTTTTTGCCGGCGCTTTATGTGGCCTGGTACAAAATTCGCGAGCCGAAGAAAGAGGTGGCTTAAAGGCGAGCGCTTCGCGCTCTAATCGCGGGCAAGTCGAATCGTCGCACCGCCGCCCCCACAGTGACCGCGTACCCTGTGGGAGCGGGCTTGCCCGCGAAGGCGTCCGAACTGACTACACAGGCTTACGCCAGACACTCGCCAACCAAGGCTGCCGCTCCCGCGGCAGCCCCGCTGGCCGGTAGTAGTGCTCCAACTCCACAAACCCCGCCTCGGTCAGTAACTGCTGCCAAGCCGCAAGGTCGTGATACGACCCATAACGCGGCCCGTTCCAGCCCTCCTGATTCTCCCCGCGAGGATTGGAACTGAACAACACCCCACCCGGTTTCAACGCCCCGCGCAGTTGCTTCAACACCCGTGGTAATTCCTGGCGCGGGATGTGAAACAACACCGCATTGGCAAAAATTCCGTCGAAGCGTTCGGCCGGTAAATCAAGCTTCAGGAAGTCCTGCTGCCAGACCTCACAACCGCTGTCCTCGCGTGCCATCTGCGCCAGTTTTTCTGAGCCGTCGAGACCGATGGCGCTATGGCCCATGCGCGTAAAGGTTTGCAGGTCGCGGCCCGGGCCGCAGCCAAAATCAAGAATGTCGAACGGCGCCTCGCCTTGAATATGCCGCAACAGGGCATCGATGTTCTGGCTGACATCGTGATCGCGAGTGCCCTCGCGAAAGTCCTCGGCCACCGAGTTGTAATGGCCGAGGGTGGTGGCGGTGATCTGCTCAAGGTCGGTGGGCGTCTGCTTCATGGTCGGGCTGCACGGGCAATTAGGGTTTGCCGAATATACGCCATGAAGCCGGTGGCTGCTTCGCAGCCAATCGCGAGCAAGCTCGCGATGGCGGTATCACTGACAACCAATAACTCAGCCCTGCTTCATCCCTAGGCAATCAATCGAGCGATCCACCATGGCTTTGGCGATCTCCAGCAAATGCCAGACCGAAAACACCATCGCCCGGTCGGCACCCTTGAGGTGATCGCCACACTGATATGCGGTCACCGAAGCACAGCGCAGCAGATCGGCGACATAGAGCTGGGTGTCTTCGAAACTCACGTCTTTGCTGACGTTGTAGAAGCGCAGCTCATCGGGCGGTGAAGGTTGGTCGCCAGTGAGGTAGAAATCAATGGCACGGTAGAGCGCTGATCGATCCCTGGGCGGGGCTTCAGTGGCGGTTTCGTGGGTAGAGGTTTCGGGAGGTGGATCGGGTACGGATTTCTTCATTGGTAAAACTCCTAGAGCTAATTGGAGCCAACCGTAATCGCGACTAAACGAGCAGGGGTGGCGGCTGCACGCAGGTTAGTCGACCGGCCTCCAGGCATACCGGCGCACCCGAAGGTGCCCTGCGCACAGCCACCATAGCTTTCAGGAAATGAGAACACCTGAAATGAGGTGGCGCTGTGCGCCTAGAGAGATCCGGGCGACTAAACCCGATCACTGATGAGCAGTGACGGACCGAGACTAGCCACCGAATCTGGCAGGCGCAAGCGAGCGGAATGATCTAGGAAATGTCCTGCAAAGGAAAGGGAACGGACCTTCGGAAGCTCTGATTTTCCTGTACGAAAACTTCCCCGATCAGCCAAGCCGCAATGCAACCTGTAGCAGCTGGCGAAGCCTGCGTTCGGCTGCGCAGCAGTCGTGAAATCAGTGTTCGCGGTGTTTCAGGAAGACTCTGCAAGCAGGGTTTACGACTGCTTCGCAGCCGAACGCAGGCTTCGCCAGCTGCTACAAAGTGTGTCGCGGCTTAACGCTTGTTGAGCCCCCGCGCCAATCGATCCCCGCCCAACTGAATCACCGCCACCAACACCACCAGCAACACAATCACCGTCAGCATGATCTGGCTGTCGAATCGCTGATAGCCATACCGATACGCGATGTCGCCCAATCCGCCGGCACCAATCGCCCCGGCCATGGCCGACGAGTTGATCATCGTCACCAGCGTAATCGTGAAACCGCCGACAATCCCCGGCAGCGCCTCGGGCAGCAGCACATGCCAGACAATGTGCCAACGCCGGCACCCCATCGCCTGCGCCGCTTCGATCAAGCCGAAATCGACCTCACGCAAACTGACTTCGGCGATGCGCGCAAAGAATGGCGTCGCGGCAATGGTCAGTGGAACCACCGCCGCCCAGACGCCATACGTCGTGCCGACAATGAGCCGGGTAAACGGAATCAGCGCTACCATCAAAATCAAAAACGGAATCGAGCGGAACAGGTTCACGAATGCGCCCAACGCGCGGTTCAGCGTCGGCGCTTCGTAGATGCCACCCTTGGAACTGGTGACCAGAAACACCGCCAGCGGAATGCCCACCAGCAGCGCGATCAATGACGATACGCCGACCATCAGGAAGGTGTCGATGAAGCCTTGCAGCAAGCGATCAAACCACATAACCCAGCACCTCCACCTGTTGCGCCCATTGGCTGGCGCGCTGGCGCAGGTCTTCGGCATCGAACGGTGAGCCGCTCACCGCCAACAACAACTGCCCCAGCGCATGGCCCTGAATCCGTTCCACGCCACCCTGCAACAACTTCACCCGGCCGCCGAGGGCGGCGAATAATGCCGCCAGATCCGGCTCATCGCTGGCGCTGCCGGTGAACTGCAAACGCAGCACCACAGCGGCATCCGGGCTCTGCGATTGCGCTCGCAAGCGATTGTGCAATTCCTCCGGCAAGGCGTGTTGCAGCGGCGCCAGCAGCGTTTTGCTGACCTCGTGCTGCGGATCGCCGAACACTTCCCACACAGGCCCCTGCTCGACGATCTTCCCGTGCTCGAGCACCACGACGCGGTCGCAAATATCGCGGATCACCGCCATTTCGTGAGTGATCAAAACGATGGTCAAACCCAGGCGCTGATTGATCTCGCGCAACAGGCCGAGGATCGATTGGGTGGTCTCCGGGTCCAGCGCCGAAGTGGCTTCGTCGCACAGCAAAATCGCCGGGTCATGCACCAGCGCACGGGCGATGCCGACGCGCTGTTTCTGCCCGCCGGACAGCTGCGCCGGGTAGGCCTGGTGCTTGCCTTGCAGGCCCACCAGTTCCAGCAGTTCACGAACCTTCTGCTCGCGTTTGTCCTTGGGCACACCGGCGACTTTCAGCGGCAACTCGACGTTCTGCCACACCGTTTTGGCTGACATCAGGTTGAAGTGCTGGAAGATCATGCCAATGCGCCGACGCAGCGCCACCAGACGGTCTTCATCGAACTCGCCGATGTCCACCTGATCGATCAATACGCGACCGCTGCTCGGTTGTTCCAGACGGTTGATGGTGCGGATCAACGACGATTTGCCGGCGCCGCTGCGGCCGATGATGCCAAACACTTCGCCGCGCTGTATCGCCAGGTCGACGCCGTGCAGTGCCGCCACCGGGCCTTGTTGGCCGTCGTAGGTTTTGCCCAGGCCAATGAAACGCACGTGGGCGCGGTTCAGGTCCGGGTGCAGTTCGGTTTGTATAGCGTTATGGGGCTCTGGAATCTCCAGTCGCCGTTGGGTGGCTGCCGTCATCCTCAGCTTTCCCAGCCAGCTTGGTAGAGCTTGCCGTGAGCCTTGTCCAGTGCGGCACGAACGGCCGGTGAATGCTGATAAATGTCGACGAATTTGATCAGGCGCGGGTCGGTTTTACTCTTGGGCTGGATCACGAACTGGATCACGTATTCCTTGTGGTCGAGGCCGTCGAACAGCAGCGCAGAGCCGGCATCGAACGTCTTCGCCAGACGGATGTAGGCCGGGTAGCCCTGGACCAGATCCGCATCGTCGTAGGCGCGCACCAGTTGCACGGCTTCGACTTGCAGGATTTTGATGTTCTTCGGATTGGCGATGATGTCGTCTTCGGTGGCCTTGTAGCCCACGCCCGGTTTGAGCGTGATCAGCCCTGCCTTGGCCAGCAGTTGCAGACCGCGACCGCTGTTGATCGGGTCGTTGGCGATGGCGACGCTGGCGCCTTGCGGGAGCTCCTCGAAACTTTTGTATTTCTTCGAGTAGAGGCCGACGTTGTTGATGATCCCCGGTGCGAACGGCACCAGGTCAAAACCCGAGGCGGCCTTGGCGTTTTCCAGGAACGGGACGTGCTGGAAATAGTTCACGTCGATGTCGCCAGCCGCCAAGCTGACGTTGGGGGCGATCCAGTCGCTGAACTCCACCAAATCGACTTGCAGGCCTTGTTTTTTGGCTTCTTCGACGGCGGCCTCCAAGGGGATGGCGAAGGCGGCGGTGGTGCCGATTTTCAATGGCGCGTCGGCGGCGAAGGTAATGGAGCTGAAGAGGCCGAGGGCCAGAGCCAGTGCTTTGACTGGGTGGGAGAGGTCGTACTTTTTCATGATGAGTTATCCAGTCAGTGCATTAAGTTTGTGGTGCTTGGTAGGGCCTCATCGCGAGCAAGCTTTGCTCCTACAGGTATGGGTGTGGCCCATAAAAAAGGCCCCCCTGAATCTGTAGGAGCAAGGCTTGCCCGCGATGCTTTTAGCGGCGAAACGCCGAGCCAGTGTGTTGCTCAGGCAAAAGCGCCTCTGCGTGAAACAGTTTTTCGCGCAAGCTGCCCGCGTCATAAGCGGTCTTGTACGACCCGCGGCGTTGCAGCTCCGGGATCACCCACTCAATGAAATCCACATAGCTTTCCGGCGTGACAATCCGTGTCAGGTTGAAGCCGTCCAGACCGGTTTCGGCGATCCACGATTCCAGTTCATCCGCCACTTGTTCAGGCGAACCCACCAGCGTGATGTAGCGGCCACCGAGCGCGTGTTGCTCCAGCAATTTGCGCCGGGTCCAATCGTTGTTTTGCAGGTTTTTGGTCGCCGACTGAATCGCGTTGCTCTTCACGTACTGGATCGGTTCGTCGATGGCGTACTCGGAAAAATCGATGCCGGTAGACGCCGAGAAATGCGCCACGCCAGCCTCGGCACTGGCGTAGCTCAGGTACTCGGCGTGCTTGGCCCAGGCGAGTTCCTCGGTGGCGCCGACAATCACGTTCAGCCCCATGAACACCTTGATGTCCTCGGGTTTGCGCCCGGCCTCGACGGCGCTGGCACGCACCTTGTCCACCTGGATTTTGGTCGACGGTTTGTTCTGGCCACTGATGAACACGCACTCGGCATGCCGACCGGCGAACAGCAAACCGCGATCCGAACTGCCGGCCTGAAACAGCACCGGTGTACGTTGTGGCGACGGCTCGCACAGGTGATAACCCTCGACCTGATAGAACTCGCCCTTGTGCTCGACCTTGTGCACTTTGTCCGGTTGGGCATAGATCCGCTGCTCGCGGTCGTTGAGCACCGCGCCGTTTTCCCAACTGCCTTCCCAGAGTTTGTAGAGCACCTCCAGGTATTCATCGGCCTGGTCATAACGACGGTCGTGTTCCACCTGCTCGCTCAGGCCCATGGCCTTGGCGGCGCTGTCGAGGTAGCCGGTGACGATGTTCCAGCCGACCCGGCCGCGGCTCAGGTGATCGAGCGTCGACATGCGCCGGGCGAACAGGTACGGCGGTTCGTAAGTGAGGTTGGCGGTCAGGCCGAAGCCGAGGTTTCTGGTTACCGCCGCCATGGCCGACACCAGCAGCAGCGGGTCGTTGACCGGCAGTTGGATCGACTCCTTGAGCGGCACCTCCACCGAGTTCTGGTAGACGTCGTACACGCCGACGATGTCGGCGATGAACAATCCGTCGAACAGCCCGCGCTCCAGCAATTGCGCCAGCTCCGTCCAGTATTCGATCGTCATGTACTGCGTGGAATTGTCCCGTGGATGGGTCCACAGGCCGTGGTTGATGTGCCCGACGCAGTTCATGTTGAACGCGTTGAGCAAGATCTTCTTTTTGGCGTCGGCCATCAGATGGTCCCTCGTAGCGGAGGGTTTTCATCGTTGAGGTAGTAGTTGCCCACTGCGTGATATTTCCAGCGCACCGGGTCGTGCAGGGTGTGCACGCGGGCGTTGCGCCAGTGTCGATCCAGCCCATGTTCGATCAAGGTGGCTTGGCTGCCGGCCAGTTCAAACAGCGTGCTGCCGGCGGCGAGGGAAATCTCGGTACTGATGGCCCGGGCTTCGGCGACGGCAATCGAGGCGGCGGCGACGGTTTCGGCGTTAGTTGCGGTTTGAGCGATGTCGAGGAATTCACCGGCGCGTTCCAGCAGGGCTTCAGCCGCATGCAAGCGAATGCTCAAGTGGCCGAAGCTTTTGAGGGTCAGCGGGTCGTCAGTGGCTTTTTCGTGGGTGGCGTCGATCCACGGGCGGGTTTTGGTCCGGACAAAATGCAGCGCGTCTTCATACGCCGCGCGGGCGATACCGGTGTCGATGGCCGCGTGAAGAATCTGCGCCAACGGCCCGACGGTGGTCGGGCGTTCGAACGCGCTTTGAAAGGGGATCACGTCCTCGGCCGCCACATACACGTCTTCGAACACCACCGAACCGCTGCCGGTGGTGCGTTGGCCAAAGCCGCTCCAGTCGTCGATGACCGTCAGGCCTTGGCTATCGCGCGGGACGAACGCCAGTTGCTGCACGCCGTTTTCATCCACCACCGAAGTGGGAATGCGTTGCGCGTAAATGGCGCCGGTCGCGTAGAACTTGCGACCGCTGATGCGATAACCGTCGCCGTCACGCTTGAGGCTGGTGATGCGCTCGTGCGCGGTTTTTGTGCCGAGCTCGGCGAGCGCATTGCCGAAGCGCTGGCCGGCCAATACCTCGGCGTACAAGCGTTTTTTCTGCGCATGGCTGCCGTTCACGCGCAGCACTTCGAGGGCATAAAAATGATTCTGCGGGATTTGCCCGAGCGAGCCGTCAGCCTGGGCAATCAAGGCGATCACCTTGGCCAGCGTCACGTTGGAAACCCCGGCGCCGCCGTACTCCTTTGGCACGCTGATGCCCCACAGGCCCGAGCGGGAAAACACTTCCAGTTCCGGGTGCGGCAGTCGGCGTTCGCGGTCGCGCAGGGCACTGTCGCGTTTGAAGTCTTCGGCCAGATCGCTGGCGACGACCAGGGCTTGCTCGTCGCTGGTGATGACCGCGACGTGGTGAGAATAAGTCATGTGTTTCTCCAGAGATCTGGTCAAAAAAGGGTGCTGGTCGTCAGATCCAGGAATGCCGCGCCGGCAAGGTGCCGTTGAGGTGATAGGTGCCGACGGCGTGATATTTCCAGCGCACGGGGTCGTGCAGCGTGTGCACGCGGGCGTTGCGCCAGTGGCGGTCGAGGTTGAATTCGGCGAGGGTGGCGCGGCTGCCGGCCAGTTCGAAAAGCTTTTCGCTGGCCAGCAGCGAGATCTCGGTGGTCAGCACTTTGGCTTCGGCCACGGCAATCGAAGCGCGGGCGGCAGACTCGGGGGTGAGGGGGGCGGCGTTGACCTGGTCAAGCACTTGCCCGGCCTTGCGCAGCAACGCTTCGGCGGCGTGCAGCTCGATTTTCAACTTGCCGATGTCTGCGATCACATACAGGTCATCGCTGGCCCGTTCGACCTTGGCGTCGATCCACGGACGGGCGCGGGTTTTCACGAAGTCGATGGCATCATCGATGGCGCCCCGGGCAATCCCGGCGTCGATGGCGGCTTGAATCAGTTGCGACACGGCGCCCTGAATATTCGGCTTATCGTTGATCTTCCAGTTATCCACCACCAGCTCGGCATCGACCCGCACGTTGTTGAGCAAAATAGTGCCGCTGGCAGTGGTGCGCTGACCGAAGCCCGACCAGTCATCAACGATGCGCAGCCCCGGGGTGCCACGACGGACAAAGGCCAGCACTTGCTTGCCGTCATCGTTCAGCGCCTTGACTGCGACCCAGTGGGCGAACAGCGCGCCCGTGGAGTAAAACTTCTGGCCATTGAGGACAAAGCCGTCGCCGTCGGCGGTAATGCGCGCCTTGAGCTCCAGGGTGTTTTTAGTGCCGCGTTCAGGCCCTGCATTGCCGATGCGCCAGCCGTCGAGCACGCTTTTGAACAGCTGCTTTTTCTGCGCTTCAGTGGCGCTGCCAAGCACCAGGTTGAGAATGCCGAACTGGTTTTGCGGGATCTGTCCCAGTGCCGGGTCTGCTGCGGAAATGATCGCGAAGACTTCGGCCAGGGTGACGAACGAAACCTGTGGGCCACCGTATTCACGCGGGATGGCAATGCTGCCCAATCCGCTGCGGGTGAACTGTTCGATTTCCGACCAGGGCAACTTGCGCTGCCGGTCACGTTTGGCCGCGTGCAGACGGGCGACTTGCGCCAGCTCATGGGCGGCTTCGATGGCTTGAGCATCGTTGCGCAGGACCTGTGCGGGCAACAACAACGGGGCGATGTCCAGATCACTCTGAACGTGGGCTTCTGCCAGACTGGACATCAGTGCCGCTCCTTGGCTGCACGCAATGCCCTGGCGATCTGCACTGGGGTGATTGTGTTCCGGACCATACCTACCTCACATCTCATGGGATCGCCGCGTGGTGGCGACGAATAAAAACAAGAATGTCCGGTGGTCCGGTGCATATACCCTAAGCGTGTATAAAAAATTAATAAACTAACTTTTAGGAATATACATAGAAGGGGTGGCATACACCCATTTGATGAGTGTGCGCATACCCCTGTAGCAGCAGGCTTCGCCAGCTGCTACAGGATCGAGATCGCCCAGTGCCACAGAGAGATCAGCGTTTTCGGGGTTCAGCGGCCATCAACATGTCCTTGGGCGGCACCTTCAGATACGGATTCGCGCAGCCGATCTTCAGCCAGCGCGGTGGCGCCCAGCGTGAGTTATTGCCCACGTGGTCGAGGATGCAATACGTCACTTCCAGCCGCAGGTCTTCACCCGCTTCGAGAATGATCGCCGGCGGCACCCACACCTGAATCGGCTGGCCTACTTCGTCCGCCTTGAGCCGGGGCAGGTCCATGCGCACATCGCCCCAACGCAGGGTGATTTCGTCGTCGATGGCCATGTTCAGGTAAGGCTCGATGGTCAACGGGACGCCGCGTTTGATCTGATTCGGATTGACTCCTTGGCGGCGGATAGTCTCGGGGATGCCGACGGGTGCAAGGTTTTGGTTTTCGTCGCCGCCCTGGGCGGAGTGCGGGCCGCCAGGGCCATCCAGTTTGATCTGGACGCGGGTGGCCGGTGACAACGCCGGGTCTTGCCCGACCTGCATGACCTTGTAGTGGATGCGTGCGCAGCCGTTAGCGATGAAACTTTGCGGCACTCGCAGGCTGATCACGTTGCCGCTGTCGTCGGCAGTCAGCACCCTGGAGGCGACGTAGCAGTTGTTCCAGAACAGTTCGATAAGGTCGCCTGCGTCCATGCGGGAGTAGGGTGCGATGTCGATCATGAGGTGAGCCGCCGAGATCATGTTGACGCCGGCCTTGTGCGATTGCGCCAGGGTCGGGGCCGCAAGTTCGGGTGTGTTCGAAGTGCTTGTCATGGGGTTTCTCCTTGAAGCCTTGCAGCGAAGTTCCGTTTCTGAAAGATCAAAAGGCGTGCATTACCCAGCAACATAACGGCTCATTATTGGGCCGTTAAATAATGATTGAGTGCGAAAGTTGGCGCCTGTTGGTGACTAGATAAGAGTGCGCTTGAATAGGTGTCAATAGAGCTGGCTAGTTAAGTGCTGGATAACTTGTTATTCAGAATAATCCTACGTGGTGAAGTTAATAAGCGTCAGCGCTTCGTCGAATATGACCACGGTTTGAAGGCGCGTGAGGGCGGGCAACGGTCAAAAGTCGCAGCGTCGATATAAACGAATTCCAGGCGGGAAAGATCTGTTGCAGGACATATATATGTACCGCACAAAGTGTTGGATGAATTATCTAAAGTGTGAGCTGGAAAAGTAGCTTAGAAGGGGGGTGTCGCTGGGGTAGTTGTTACTTCCGTCCATGGAAGTTAACAAGTAGTTGCGCGCGACTCAGGAGTGGGCGTTGTTCAGAAACTTGCTGAGGAACTGTTTTGTCCGTTCTTCTTTCGGGTTGGCAAACAACGCTTTTGATTCGCCTTGCTCGACGATCACGCCCTTGTCGAAAAACACCACGCGATTGGCCACGTCCCGGGCAAAGCCCATTTCGTGAGTGACGATGACCATGGTGCGCTTCTCCTCGGCCAGGCCGCGGATGGTCGCCAACACTTCACCGACCAGTTCCGGGTCGAGCGCCGAGGTCGGCTCATCGAACAGGATCACTTCCGGTTCCATCGCCAGCGCACGGGCAATCGCCACACGCTGTTGCTGACCCCCGGAAAGGCGTCGCGGGTAAGCATCTTCCTTGCCCGCCAGCCCCACCTTGGCCAAGAGCTTTTTGCCCAGGGCAATGGCTTCGGCCTGCGGGATCTTCTTGACGATGATCGGGCCTTCGATGACGTTTTCCAGCGCAGTGCGATGCGGGAACAGGTTGAAGTTCTGGAACACGAAACCCACGTGTTGACGCAAGCGTCGCACCAGGCCTTGCTGCTGGTTCAGTGGACGGCTGCCATCGATCTCGATATCACCGACCTTGATCCGGCCGCTGCTCGGCTCTTCCAGAAAATTCAGGCAACGCAGGAACGTGGTTTTACCCGAGCCACTGGGCCCGATGATCGCCACGACCTCGCCTTCCTTCACTTCCAGATCGATGCCATTGAGCACCACTTGACCCTTGAACTGCTTTGTCAGTTTTTCCACGACAATCATTGGGTCAGGACTCCTGGTCGTGCCGATTGACCCGTGCTTCCAACTGGTTTTGGAGGTGCGACAGCACCGTGGCCAGAACCCAGTAGATCAGCGCGGCGGCAAGATACATGGTGAAAATTTCAAAGGTGCGGGCGGTAATCAGCTGCGCCTGACGGAACAGTTCCGGCACCTGGATGGTAGCGGCCAGCGCCGTGTCCTTGACCAGCGAAATGAAGCTGTTGCCCAACGGCGGCAAGGCCGTGCGCATCGCCTGCGGCAGGATGGCCCGGCGCAGGGTTTGCGCACGGGTCATGCCGATACTCGCGGCGGCTTCCCATTGGCCGCGCTCGATGGAGCTGATCGCGGCACGCAGGATTTCGCAGGCATAGGCGGCCATGTTCAGCGAGAAGCCGATCAGGGCCGCTGGCAGCGGATCAAGTTCGATGCCCAATTGCGGCAAGCCGTAATAGATCACGAACAGTTGCACCAGCAACGGCGTGCCGCGAAAGAACGACACGTAGATGCGGGCAATCCAGCTCACCAGCTTGAAGCGCGACAGGCGCATCAGTGCCAGGCCGAAACCCATCAGCAGGCCGAAAAACATTCCGCCCAGGCTGAGGATCACTGTGTAGTACGCGCCCTTGAGTAGAAAGGGCACGGAATCCAGTGCGAGTTGGAAAGCTTCTTCCATTATTGAGTGACGTCAGCGTTGAAGTATTTTTCCGAGAGCTTTTTCAGGGTGCCGTCGGCGCGCAGTTTGTCGATGGCCTTGTTCACAGCGGCCAGCAACTCAGGTTCGCCTTTGCGCAGGGCGATGCCGGCTTCCTGGCGAGAGAACGCGTCGCCGGCGGCGGAGGTGTCCTTGGCTTTCTTGGCGTACTCCAGAGCGGCCAGACGGTCGATCAGAATGACGTCGATGCGCCCGACACGCAGGTCCTGGAACTTGGTTGGGTCATCTTCGTAGGTGCGGATGTCAGCCTTTGGCACATTGGTTTTCACCCACTCTTCGTAGTTGGTGCCCAGGCCAACGCCGACTTTCTTGCCAGCCAGGTCAGCGGCGGACTTGATGTTCAGATCGGCGGCCTTCTTCGTCAGCACCAGCGCCTGAATCCCGGAAACGGTGTACGGCTCGGAGAAGTCGTACTTCTTCTTGCGCTCTTCAGAGATGGTCACCTGGTTGATGACGGCGTCCAGACGCTTGGATTCCAGCGCCGCGAGGATGCCGTCCCATTTGGTGGGTTGCAGCTTGACCTTCACGCCCAGCTCTTTGGCCAGGGCTTCGGAGAATTCGACTTCGAAGCCGGACAGTTTGCCGTCGGCGTCGACGAAGCTGAACGGTGGGTAAGTGCCTTCCAGGCCGACGTTGATAACGCCAGCGTCTTTGATTTTTTGCAGTTGCTCACCGGCAACTGCTTGCCCCAGCAGACCAGCGCTCAGCGCCAGGCCCAGTGAACCTACCAGCAGGTTACGACGTAGTGCGGAAAAATTCATGACAAGCCCCTGTGTTTTCTTATGGAAGACGCATTAGGAAAGTTGGCAAATTCGGGAATTGAACGACTGCAATATCCTGCCCTAAAGCAGCATATGCGTCTTGCTACAAATTCGCCTGCGGCGTGACTATATGATGACGCCTATAGAATTGAAAATACTCAATGCTGTATTTTATATTCTTAAATTGCATATAAGATTGGATCGTTCCCACGCTCCACGTGGGAACGCCTCAAGGGACGCTCCGCGTCCAGTGACGCAGAGCGTCACGGGCTGCACTCCCACGCAGGGCGAGGGAGCGATCAGTCAGCGTCTCGGTTAGAGAAAATCCTTGTAGGCAAACAACGCCGGAGCCCCACCGGTGTGCAAAAAGATAATCGGTCCTTCATCGAATCGCTGGCGACCGATGCCGTCCAGCAACCCGGCCATGGCCTTACCGGTATACACCGGGTCGAGCAGCAAACCTTCCTGACTGGCCAGTAGCTTCACCGCTGCCAGTGTCCCGGCATTCGGCTCGCCATAGCGCGGTGCGAAATACTCGTCCCACAACTCGACCTTGAAGCTCGCCGGCAACTTCACGCCCAACAACTCGGCGGTACGCTCGGCCAGGCCCTGCACCTTCGGGCGCTGGTCTTCATCGCTACGGGAAACCGTGACACCAATCACTGGCAAATCCGGCAGTGCTTCACTCAGCGCCAACGCCAAACCGCTGTGGGTGCCGGCGCTGCCGGAGGCCAGGACCACGGCAGCAAATTGTAGCCCGGTGTCCTTGATCTGCTCGGCCAGTTCCAGGCCGGCGCGCACGTAACCCAATGCGCCCAGCGCATTCGAGCCGCCTATCGGCACCAGATAAGGATTTTTGCCGTTATTGCGCAGTCGTGTGGCCAATGCCTCCAATTGCTCATCGGCGTTGTCGAGGTTTTCGACCAACTCGACCTTGGCATCGAACAGGTCCAGCAACAGACGATTGCCGTTACCGATGTAGTTGGCGTCGTCGGTGCCCAGCGGGTTTTCCAGCAGCGCAACGCAACCCAGGCCCAGTTTGGCGGCAATGGCGGCGGTCTGGCGCACATGGTTGGATTGCAGCGCCCCCGCGGTGATGAGCGTGTCGGCGCCTTGTGCCAGGGCATCGGCGGCGAGGTATTCGAGCTTGCGCAGCTTGTTGCCGCCCATGGCCAGTGGCGTCAGGTCATCGCGTTTGACGTACACATCGCGGCCCAGCCAGGTCGACAAGCGTTCAAGTTTTTCCAGGGCAGTGGGGTGGCCGAGTAAATCGAGACGGTTAAAGCGAGCGAGCTGTTGTTTGATCATGGGTCCGTACTGGCGCAGAAAGATTGTCAGGACTATAGGCACGCCCATTTGCCTGGGCAACCGCCAATCGCTTATAGCCAAAGATTCTTAACTCTGCACAATTGGTTCTTAATTCGACCTCAAGACCTTGCCGTAAAGTAATGGCCGTTAATGCGGCCAGACTGTCCGGCCGCCTGTGAGGAGTTTTTTACCGTGAGCGAGCGTTCCAGTCATTGGCAACTGCAGACCATCGTCAGCCAACTGCGCGCGGCGCGTGATCAGTGGCGCGCACAAAATGGCCGCGCCAGCACAGAGCAGGGCGGTCGCGAATTGCCTTCGCGGGCGGCCATGGCGGACATTCTTGAGGCGCTGTGCGGGGCGTTGTTCCCGATGCGGTTGGGGCCGGTGGATTTGCGCGAAGAGAGTGAAGACTTCTACGTTGGCCACACCCTAGATGTGGCGTTGAACGCGCTGCTGGCTCAGGCTCGACTCGAATTGCGCTATGCCGCCCGCCACAGTCAGCAGGCCGACTCTGACATCGAAGCCAAGACCATTCAGATCATTCAGGACTTCGCGCTCGCCTTGCCGGGGCTGCGCAGTTTGCTGGATACCGATGTGCTGGCGGCCTATCACGGCGACCCGGCGGCGCGCAGTGTCGATGAAGTGTTGCTGTGCTATCCGGGCATTCTGGCGGTGATTCACCATCGCCTGGCCCACCATTTGTATCGCGCCGGTTTGCCGTTGCTGGCGCGGATCAGCTCGGAAATCGCCCACTCGGCCACCGGTATCGACATTCACCCTGGGGCGCAGATCGGTCGCAGCTTCTTTATCGATCACGGGACCGGCGTGGTGATCGGCGAAACCGCGATTATTGGTGAGCGCGTGCGGATTTATCAGGCGGTCACCCTGGGCGCCAAGCGCTTCCCGTCCGATGAGGACGGTCAATTGCAGAAGGGCCATCCACGGCACCCGATTGTTGAAGATGACGTGGTCATCTATGCCGGGGCGACGATTCTGGGGCGGATCACGATTGGCAAGGGCTCGACCATCGGTGGCAACGTCTGGCTGACCCGCAGCGTGCCGGCGGGCTGCAACTTGACACAGGCCAATCTTCAACACGATGACGGGACGCAGAAATAAACCTACAACGGATCATTCCCACGCTCTGCGTGGGAATGCCTCAAGGGACGCTCCGCGTTCCAGTTCATCCTCAAAAACCCTCCTCTTACCCCTCCTTGAGCTAGCGTACGAACAGTACCGCCGAGCCTTGCGATTAGTCCTTAGCAGCCTATCCATGTTTAACTTGAACGTTCATTCAAGTTAAACCGGCCGTTCGCGGCCCGCTCACAACAGGAGGCTTGCCTTTGCTGAGTCCGATTTCTACAGCCATGTTCAATCCCTTCGCGGTGCACGTTTCATGAGTGCATCGTCCCTCCCAGCGGTTTGATCCGCATGAATCCGCCGGTTTTTTACTTCTCGGCGAGCTTCATTCTGTTGTTCGGCATCGTTGTTATCGCCATGCCCGAACAGGCCGGTGCCTGGTTGCTGGCGGCGCAAAACTGGGCGGCCAACACGGTCGGCTGGTATTACATGCTCGCGATGACCCTGTATCTGGTCTTCGTGGTGGTCACCGCCTTGTCCGGCTACGGCAAGATAAAGCTCGGTGCCGACCACGACGAACCCGAATTCAGTTACCTGTCCTGGGCCGGCATGCTGTTCGCCGCAGGGATCAGCATCACGCTGTTTTTCTTTTGCGTGTCCGAACCGCTGACCCACATGCTCCAGCCGCCACAAGGCGAGGCCGGTACGGCGGACGCGGCACGTCAGGCGATGCAGATTCTGTTTCTGCACTGGGGCCTGCACGGCTGGGGCGTGTTCGCTTTTGTCGGCATGGCGCTGGCCTACTTCGCCTACCGGCACAACCTGCCGCTGGCCCTGCGTTCGGCGTTGTATCCGCTGATCGGCAAGCGCATCAACGGCCCCATCGGTTATGCGGTGGACGGGTTCGGCATCATCGCCACGGTGTTCGGTCTTGGCGCCGACATGGGCTTCGGCGTACTGCACCTCAACTCAGGGCTGGACTACCTGTTTGGCATTGCCCACACCCAGTGGATTCAGGTCGGCCTGATCACGCTGATGATGGGCGCCGCGATCATCGTTGCGGTCTCCGGCGTCGATAAAGGCGTGCGGGTGATGTCCGACATCAACATGCTGCTGGCCTGCGCGCTGCTGCTGTTCGTGTTGTTCGCCGGCCCCACGCAGCACTTGCTCAACACGCTGATCCAGAACCTGGGCGACTACCTCGGCGCCTTGCCGATGAAGAGTTTCGACCTGTACGCCTACGACAAACCGAGCGACTGGCTCGGCGGCTGGACGGTGTTCTACTGGGCCTGGTGGATTGCATGGTCGCCGTTCGTGGGCCTGTTCATCGCGCGGATTTCCCGTGGCCGCACCATCCGTGAATTTGTCTTCGGCGTGCTGCTGATTCCGCTTGGTTTCACCCTGGCGTGGATGTCGATCTTCGGCAACAGCGCCATCGATCAAGTGCTCAACCACGGCATGAGCGCGCTCGGCATGTCGGCCATCGACAACCCGTCAATGACGCTTTATTTGCTACTGGAAACCTACCCGTGGAGCAAAACCGTGATTGCCGTCACGGTGTTCATCAGCTTCGTATTCTTCGTCACCTCGGCCGACTCCGGCACCGTGGTGCTGTCGACGTTGTCCGCCAAGGGCGGCAACCCGGATGAAGACGGGCCGAAATGGCTGCGGGTGTTCTGGGGCGCGATGACGGCATTGGTGACCAGCGCGCTGTTGTTCTCCGGCAGCATCGATGCGCTGAAGTCAGCAGTGGTGCTGACCTCGCTGCCGTTTTCGTTGATCTTGCTATTGATGATGTGGGGTCTGCACAAGGCGTTTTATCTGGAGTCCCAGAAACAGATCGCGCAACTGCATTCGCTGGCACCGGTTTCCGGGTCAAGGCGTGGCAAGGGTGGCTGGCGACAGCGTTTGAGCCAGGCGGTGCACTTCCCGTCGCGCGATGAGGTGTATCGTTTTCTGGATACGACGGTGCGGCCGGCGATCGAGGAAGTGTCGGCGGTGTTTGTCGAAAAGGGTTTGAACGTGATCACGCAACCGGACCCGGTCAACGACAGCGTCAGCCTGGAAATCGGTCACGGTGAACAGCATCCGTTTATCTATCAGGTGCAGATGCGCGGTTATTTCACACCGTCTTTCGCCCGAGGCGGCATGGGGTCCAAGCAAATCAACAACCGGCGTTATTACCGGGCCGAAGTGCATTTGAGCGAAGGCAGCCAGGACTACGATCTGGTGGGTTACACCAAGGACCAGATCATCAACGACATCCTCGATCAGTACGAACGGCACCTGCAATTCCTGCACTTGGTGCGTTGATCCAGACGGACAGGCGCCGGGGCTTTATCAGGCCTCGGCGCTCATCACCATGAACAGCACCAACGCCGCCACCGGCACACTGAACACCACCGTGCCGATCACCAGCTCTGAACTCAAGGGCTGGCCGGCCGTGACCACGCCAACGGCACCGTTGATCACCGTCAGCGCCAGCCACAGGATCACAAAGCTGTAGATCAGTGTCTGGCGGCTGAAGCCGATTTTTTCGCCGATGAACAGCATCAGGGCGAGGAGGGCCAGGCCGAAGGTGATGATGATTGCTGTGTGCATGGTGAGCTCACCTGGTCGTTGTGTGTCGCCTGATAAACCGCTATCGCGAGCAGGCTCACTCCTACAAGGATCACCGCGATCCCTGTAGGAGCGAGCCTGCTCGCGATTAGCGTCGCTGCAGTGTCAGTGTGAGCTTAGTTAAACCAACCCACCATTGGCCCGCAAAATCTGCCCGTTGACCCAGCCCGAATCCGGCCCCGCCAGAAACGACACAACACGAGCAATGTCTTCAGGCTGACCCAAGCGCTCCAGCGGCGGCATCTTGGCGAAGTTCTGAATCTGCTCCTCACTCTTGCCCTGCAAAAACAACTCGGTGGCCACCGGCCCAGGTGCCACGGCATTGACGGTGATGCTGCGCCCGCGCATTTCCTTGGCGAACACTTGGGTCAGCGACTCCACCGCCGCTTTGCTGGCGATGTACACCGCATAACCCGGCAAGTTAAGGCCGACGGTGCTGCTGGAAAAATTGATGATCCGTCCGCCACCGTTCAAGCGCGTCGCCGCTTCGCGCAACGTGTTGAACGTGCCGCGCGCGTGGATGTTGAAGGTCTGCTCGAACAGTTCATCCGTGTGCTGCGCCAAGGGCATGACCTTGAGGATGCCAGCGTTGTTGATCAGCACATCGACCTTGCCCAATTGCGCCTCAGTCTCGTCGAACATCCGGCGCACGTCGTCGGCGCTGGCTACATCAGCCTTGATCGCTATGGCTTGATGACCGGCCTGACGCAATTCCACAACCAGCCTTGAGGCTTCAGTGGCGCTGCTGGCGTAATTGATGGCGACGGCAAAACCGTCGCTGGCCAGTTGTTTGGCGATCACTGCGCCGATGCCGCGCGAGGCGCCGGTGACGATGGCAACTTTTTGGTGAGTCATGGCGTTGAATCCTGATGAGGTGGGTTGCTGGGTGTGAGGCCAATTTCACATGTTTACTCAGGCCGATAAATGCACGAGAGTTGCCTTGACTGTTCAATAATCGCCAACAATCGGAGGCTCACGTGGATCAAGTCAAAGCGATGAAGGTGTTCGTGCGG
Source organism: Pseudomonas sp. OV226 (assembly GCF_003148705.1). Lineage (NCBI taxonomy): Bacteria > Pseudomonadati > Pseudomonadota > Gammaproteobacteria > Pseudomonadales > Pseudomonadaceae > Pseudomonas > Pseudomonas sp. OV226. Next base: position 50,088 of record NZ_QGGS01000003.1, read on the forward strand.
ATCTACGAGCGCAGCAGCTTCACCCTGGCGGCCGAAGACTTGAACCTGCCCCGCGCAACGTTGACTCACACCCTGAACCAGTTCGAAGCCTGGCTAGGCACACGGTTGCTGGAGCGCAGTACGCGCAAGGTGCGTGCGACCCTGGACGGCGAGGCGTACTACTTGCGCTGCGTGCAACTGTTGGCGGAGCTGGAAGAGGCCGAGCTGGCGTTTCGCGGTTGCGCGCCGAAAGGCCGATTACGGGTCGACCTGCACGGCACGCTGGCTAAAAATTTTGTGATCCCCGCGTTGCCGCAATTCATGGAGCGCTACCCGGAGATCGACCTGTCCATCAGCGAATCCGACCGCTTTGTCGACTTGATCGCCGAAGGCGTCGACTGCGTGCTGCGCGCGGGTACGCTGACGGATTCGGCACTGGTCGGTAAACGCATCGCCAACCTGCGCCAGATCACCTGCGCCAGCCCCGCGTACTTACGCAAATACGGCGAACCGAAAACCCTCGAAGACCTCAAGCATCACCGTGCGGTGAACTACGTTTCGCGCACCACGGGCAAGCTGTTTCCGTTTGAATTCAGAGTGGACGGCGAGATCAAGGAAGTCGCCATTGACGGCGCGCTTTCAGTGTTCGGCGCGGAAATCTACGCCGCCTCGGCGATTGCCGGATTGGGGCTGATCCAGTGCCCGCATTACCGGATGGAAACGCAGATTGCCCAAGGACTGGTGCAGGAAGTCCTCACAGATATACCGCCACCGGCGATGCCGGTCTCCGTGTTGTATCCGCACAACCGACACATGTCGCCACGGGTCCGGGTGTTTGTGGATTGGTTGGGGGAGGTGTTTGCGGGGGCGGGGTAGCCGGTGGTCTACGGTCACTCTGACCGGCTTGCATTCCGCTAATATTTATCAGAGTGTGTATCGTGTGTATAAGTCTTGCGGTCATCGCGTAATGTGCTCGGCAGATGCTGCCCACAAGGACGAAGGTGATGCGAAGTCGGGAAATGATCAGGATGATCGAGGAGGATGGTTGGTATCTGGTGGCCGTAAAAGGCAGCCACCATCAGTACAAGCATTTGTATAAGTCAGGCAGGGTAACGATCAAGCACCCTGATTCGGATCTTCCAAAAGGGACGATCAACAGCATATTGAAACAGGCGGGTCTGAAATGAGGCCCGACGTCGGAAACGCGAGCCTCGATGAGGCCACATCACAGGAAGGACTTACCGAAATGAAATTCCCGGTCGTTCTGCATAAGGATGCCGACTCAGAATACGGAGTGATTATCCCGGACGTACCGGGCTGCTTCTCCGCAGGCGGTACTGTGGCGCAGGCATTTGAAAACGTAAAAGAAGCGTTGTCTTTGCACTATGAAGGTCTGGTGGCCGATGGTGATCCGCTGCCGCAGGTGCGTGAAATCGATGCTCACCTCGATAACCCGGATTACGCGGGCGGTGTGTGGGGAGTGGTCGAGTTTGATATCACGCCTTATTTCGGCAAATCAGTGCGCTTCAATGCCACGTTGCCTGAACAGTTGCTTGAGCGTATCGACCAGACAGTCAGCCGCGACCGGCGATATAGCTCAAGATCGGGATTTTTGGCGGCTGCTGCGCTGAGAGAATTGTCGGCGTAAACGTTTATGAATCGAAATATGTGAAACGTTTCAGCATTTTCTCGAGTCCGAGGTTTATCGGCGCTTGTCCGGGCGTATGCTTGGCCGCTTGCGAAGCAGTCGATACCACATTCAAGACCGACAAGAGAGGATTCGATGACCTACACCGCTGCCGAAAACCGATACGACTCCATCCCTTACCGCCGCGTGGGGCGCAGCGGTCTGGTATTGCCGGCGTTGTCGCTGGGCCTGTGGCACAACTTCGGCGACAGCACGCCGATCGACACCCAGCGTTCGTTGTTGCGCACGGCGTTCGACCTGGGCATCAATCACTTTGACCTGGCCAATAACTACGGCCCGCCGTACGGCAGTGCCGAGATCAATTTCGGCCGATTGCTGCGTGAAGACTTCAAGCAGTATCGCGATGAGCTGATCATCTCCAGCAAGGCTGGCTGGGACATGTGGCCCGGTCCTTACGGGCAGGGCGGTGGTTCGCGCAAATACGTGCTGGCCAGCCTGGATCAGAGCCTGCAACGGCTGGGCCTGGACTATGTGGACATTTTCTACTCGCACCGCTTTGACCCGGACACACCACTGGAAGAAACCGCCAGTGCACTGGCGACCGCTGTACAACAAGGCAAGGCGTTGTACATCGGCATCTCGTCCTATTCCGGGGTGAAAACCCGTGAGATGGCGGCGCTGTTGAAAGAGTGGAAAGTGCCGCTGCTGATTCATCAGCCGGCGTACAACCTGCTCAACCGTTGGGTGGAAAAGGACCTGCTGGAAGTCACCGACGAACTCGGCACCGGCGTGATTGCTTTCACCCCATTGGCGCAGGGCCTGTTGACCGACAAATACCTCAACGGCATTCCGAAGGATGCGCGGGTCAATCGTCCGGGGGGTGGTTCGTTGCAGTCGTCGCACCTGTCCGAAGCCAACATCGCCCATGTGCGTGGGCTCAATGAAATCGCCAGGCGTCGTGGGCAAAGTCTGGCGCAATTGGCGTTGGCCTGGACATTGCGCGACCCTCGGGTGACCTCGGCGTTGATCGGTGCTAGCCGGCCGGAGCAGATTATCGAGAACGTCGGGGCGTTGAAAAATTTGAGCTTCAGCGCGGAAGAACTGGCGGAGATTGATCGGTTCGCCCAAGAGGGTGGGATCAATCTTTGGGAGAAGCCTTCAACTGCTGAGTGAGCGAGCACTGATCGTTCCCACGCTCCGCGTGGGAATGTCTCAGCGGACGCTCCGCGTTCGGCTTTGGAGGGGACGCGGAGCGTCCCGGGCTGCATTCCCACGCAGAGCGTGGGAATGATCGGGTTTCAGGGGTTACCGAAAAAACGGCACATCCCCCAACACCGTCGCCCGCTGCATCACCCGCCGCGCCGGGCGGTAGTCATCCACCGCGTAATGCTGGGTCACGCGGTTATCCCAGAACGCCACATCATCCTTCTGCCAGCGCCAGCGAATGGTAAATTCCGGCCGTGTGGCATGGGCGAACAAGAACTTCAGAACCGCTTCGCTCTCGGTGTCCGACAGTTCGTTGATCTTCGACGTGAATCCTTCATTGACGAACAGCGAGCGCCGCCCGCTCACCGGGTGTGTACGAATGACCGGGTGCGACAAGGGCGGATTCTTGCGTCGTGCCTCTTCCCACTGGGCCAGCGCTTCGGGCGTATTGCCATAACGCTCAAGCGGGAACGAACGGGTGAAATCGTGGGTGGCGGTCAGCCCTTCGAGCAAGGACTTCATCGGCGCGGACAATGCTTCATACGCCGCAATCCCACTGGCCCACAACGTGTCACCGCCAAACTCCGGCAGCAACTTGGCGCTGAGTACTGCGCCCATGGCCGGGGTCGGCAGGAAGGTCACATCGGTGTGCCAGATCGCGTTGTCGCGCACGTCGGTGACGGCAGTGTCGAGGATCAACACTTCCGGTTGTTCCGGTACGTTGGGGTAGATCGGGTGAATGTGCAGGTCGCCGAAATGGGCGGCGAATCGTGCCTGCTGCTGCGGCGTGATCGGCTGGTCGCGGAAGAACAGCACTTGATGCTTGAGCAGCGCTTGCTCAATGGCATCGCGCTGTTCCAGGTTCAGTGGCTGGCTGGTATCGACGCCGCTGATTTGCGCACCGAGGGCAGAACTGAGGGGGACGATGGTCAGGTAGCTCATGGTGGTTCTCTTCAAATTCGTGGTGTCGAGCATTTGTAGGAGTGAGCCTGCTCGCGATAGCGGTGTGTCATTCACAACATCGTTGTCTGACACTCTGCAATCGCGAGCAGGCTCACTCCTGCAAGGGTTTTCAAAAGGCGATTTTCAATGGGCCTGGCCATGCCACGGCACCAGTTTGCGTTGCAGGGCGCGCAGGCCCATTTCCATGGCGAAGGCGATCAGGGCAATCACCAGAATCCCCAGCACCACCACATCGGTGACCAGGAACTGCGCGGCCGACTGCACCATGAAGCCCAAACCGCTAGTGGCGGCGATCAATTCGGCGGCGACCAGGGTCGACCAACCCACGCCCAGGCCAATGCGCACGCCGGTCAGAATATCCGGCAAGGCACTCGGCAGAATCACATGACGAATCAACTGCGCGCGGGTTGCACCCAGCGACTGCGCTGCACGCAACTTGGCTGGGTCGACAGTGCGCACACCGGTCGCGGTAGCGATGGCAATCGGGGCGAAAATCGCCAGGTAGATCAGCAAGACTTTCGACAACTCACCGATGCCGCACCAGATCACGATCAGCGGCAGATACGCCAACGGTGGAATCGGGCGGTAGAACTCGATCAGCGGATCGAGAATGCCGCGAGCGATGCGGTTGTGGCCGATGGCGATCCCCACCGGCACAGCGGTCAGCACGGCAAAGCCGAGGCCCAGGCCGATACGGCTCAGGCTCGCGCCCAAATGCTGCCACAACGTCGAATCCATGTAGCCGGAAGTCGCCAGCAGCCAACCCTTTTGCAGCACGGCGGATGGTGGCGGCAGGAACAACGGTTCGATCATCCCCGTGGCCGTGACGGCCCACCAGAGGATCACGAGCGCCACCAGTGTCAGCACGCTGATCCAGCGGGTGCTCAAACTGCGACGAACCGGAATCACCGTCGAACTCGGTTTCACCGTCACGGCCGGAATTTCATAGCTGCTCATGCGCGCTCCTGCCGCTGGGCGGCGCTGCGTTGGGAGAATACTTTGGCGAGCACGTGTTCGCGGGTTTCGATAAAGCGCGGGTCGGATTTGATCGCCCGCGCCGACTCGCCGGCCGCATAACGTTGGCCGAAATCCAGGCTCAGGCGCTCGACGATTTGCCCAGGATTGGGCGCCAGCAGAATCAGGTCTGTCGCGAGGAAGACTGCTTCTTCAATGTCGTGGGTAATCAGGAACACCGGCTTGGCGGTACGTCGCCAGACTTGCAGCAACAGCTCCTGCATCTGTTCGCGGGTGAAGGCGTCGAGAGCGCCGAAGGGCTCGTCCATGAGCAAGACGCGAGGGTCGGCGGCTAATGCGCGGGCAAGGCCGACACGCTGCTTCTGGCCGCCCGAGAGCTGCCAGATGCGACGGTTTTCGAAACCGGTAAGGTCGACCAGCGCGAGCATTTCCTTCGCGCGGGTTTCACGTTTGTCCCGAGGAACGCCCGCCAGCTCCAGACCGAAACCGACGTTGGCCAATACGTCCTGCCAAGGCAGTAACGCGTCGTCCTGAAACACCACGCCGCGTTCGGCACTCGGGCCCTTGACCGGCACGCCGTCGAGGGCAATGCGCCCGGCACTGGGCTCGACAAAACCGGCGATCAGGTTCAACAGCGAAGTCTTGCCACTGCCGGACGGGCCGAGGGCAACCAGCAACTGCTGGGGCCCCAGGCTCAGGGAAATATCCGCCAGTACCGGTTCCGGACTACCGGGGTACTGTGCGCTGATGCGCTCCAGCTGTAGCAAGGCCATTGCGGTTAACTCCCGATCAGTTGGTGATGAACTTGGCGTTGACGTACGGTGCGTAGTCCGGCAGCACGGCTTCGACCTTGCCTTGTTCCTTGAGGAACGCGGCGGTGTCGGTGATGGCTTTGGTGGTCGGTGCGCCGAGGGTGATCACCTGGTCAGCCGCCAGCGGGTAGACGTTGCCTTGCAGCAGCAATGGAATGTCGCTGGCCTTGGCGCCGGAGAGCTTCACCAGTTTGTCGACGTTGCTTTGGTTGGCGAGCCAGGCTTTCGGGTCTTTGCGGTAGTCGGCGTAGGCGTCCAGGGTCACTTTGGCGAACGCAGTGACGATTTCCGGGTGCTTCTCGGCGAAGTCTTTGCGCACGATCCAGGCATCGAAGGTTGGTGCGCCGAACTTGGCCAGTTCGCCGGAGGTGATCAGTACTTTGCCGTTTTCCTTGGCGACACCCAGGGCTGGATCCCAGACGTAGGTGGCGTCAATGTCACCGCGTTTCCACGCAGCAATGATCGCGGGTGGAGCCAGATTGAGGACGGTGACTTTCGACGGGTCGATGTTCCAGTGCTTCAACGCAGCCAGCAGGCTGTAGTGACCGGTGGAAACGAATGGCACGGCGATTTTCTTGCCGATCAGATCCTGCGGTGTCTTGATCCCGGAGCCGTCACGCGCGACGAGCGCTTCGGCAGCGCCGATCTGGGTGGCGATGAGGAAGGTTTCCACCGGCACTTTGCGGGTGATCGCCGCCGTCAGGGGGCTGGAACCGAGGTAGCCGATCTGCACGTCACCCGAGGCGATGGCGGCAATGATGTCGGCACCGTTGTCGAATTTTCGCCAGCTGATATCGGCTTTGGTGGCTTTTTCGTAGGCGCCGTCGGCCAGGGCAACTTTTGCCGGGTCCACGGTGGTCTGGTAGGCAACGGTAACGTCAGCGGCTTGGGCAAACAGACTCGCTGCAGCCAGAGTGGCGGCCGCCAGCAAGCGAAGTGGGAAGGTCAGTTTCATTGCGAAGCTCCTTATCCGGCGACCGAGTGTCGGCGTGATAAAGAGACTAAATGATCTAAGAATTCAAAAATAAATAACTTTTTCGAATTAGCTTATGAGAGGAAAACGTTAAGGGCGTCGCTGCAAATCGCTTGATCGTTCCCACGCTTCCGCGTGGGAACGATCAGGCAGAAGTCAGCGTTTAGTTACTGATTGCCAAAATGCTCGCCTGATACGCGCCGACAAACACGTCGAAATCACCGACTTCGTTCTGTTCCAGCTCAACCTGCTGGGCCAGCGACGAACGCGCCAGTTCTTCAAACTTGGCCTGCTCATCCGCCGCCAATGGCTCGCTGCGGAAGAACTCGGCATGGGCCTGGCTTTGACGCAAGGAGAACTGCGCGAAACTTTCCTTGTGCTCAGCCATCGATGCCAACACCTGGGCCGACGGTGTCAGGGACGGATCCTGGACCTTGGCCATTTGCGTATCCAGCGCCTTGCTGTGCGCATCTCCGCCATGGCTCTGATCGAGCAGTGCGGCCAGCGGAGCGATTTTTTCCAGCAGCTCGCCCGCCCACTCTTTCAGGTCAACCGGCTGGCCATCCCGTTGCAGTTGCAGGCCCGGACGACGACCTTCCTTGACCACGCTGAGGAAGTTCGACGTCGCGTTGCCGCAACTGGTGTTGGTCAGCAGCGGGCTGTCGTTCAGCGCGCAATACAGCAGGAACGCATCGAGGAAACGCGACTCGGTGAGATCGATGCCCATTGGCAGGAACGGGTTGATGTCCAGGCAGCGCACTTCAACGTACTGAATGCCACGGGCCACCAGCGCCTGAATCGGCCGTTCGCCGGTGTAGGTCACGCGCTTCGGGCGGATGTTGGAGTAGTACTCGTTTTCGATCTGCAGAATGTTGGTGTTGAGCTGAACCCACTCACCGTCCTGATGCGTGCCGATCTCGACATACGGTGCATACGGTGTGGCGACCGCTTTGCGCAGGCTATCGGTGTAGCTCGACAGATCGTTGTAGCACGGCGTCAAGCCGGCCTGGGCGTTGCTCTGGTAACCCAGGTCGCTCATGCGCAGGCTGGTGGCGTACGGCAGGTACAAGGTGTCCGGGTCCAGTTGTTCCAACTGGTGCGAGCGACCACGCAGGAAGCCGGCGTCCAGTGCGGGCGAGGCGCCAAACAGGTACATCAGCAGCCAGCTGTAGCGGCGGAAGTTGCGGATCAGGGCGATGTAGGCCGTTGACTGATAGTCGCGATCGTCGCCAACAAAATCTTCAACTTGCTTGAGCAGCGGCCAGAGCTTTTCCGGCAGGGAAAAGTTGTAGTGGATCCCGGCGATGCACTGCATGGTCTTGCCGTAACGCAGGGCCAGGCCCTTGCGATACACGTACTTGAGCTGCCCGATGTTGGACGTGCCGTAGTAGGCAATCGGGATGTCTTCCTCGGCCGGCAACGGGCACGGCATCGAGGGGCTCCACAGGTACTCGTTGCCGAGCTTGCTGTAGGCAAAACGGTGAATCTTGTCCAGGCTCGCCAACGTGTCCGCCGGGTCGGGCAGGGCCGGAGTGATGAACTCCAGCAGCGACTCGGAATAGTCGGTGGTGATCTGTTCGTTGGTCAGCGCGGAACCCAATTCTTCCGGGTGCGGCGTTTGCGCCAGGCGACCTTCGCCGGTCACGCGCAGGCATTCACGTTCGATGCCGTGAAGGCACTGTTCGAGCAGAGAGAGGTTAGCGCGCTCGCCAAGCAGGGCCAGGCGGCGGTTGAGAAGTTCGCTCAAGTTGGATTCCTTCACGCGTCAGTCGCCCCAATATGGGGGTGGGCAGGACGGTCTACAAGGGTGAAGTTAAAACTGGCGTTTTCGCCTGGTTTTTCGGGCTCTCAAAGCCCCTGTGGAGCCACCGGCTTCAATCCTTGAATCTGGCAGATGCACGCGAAGGAAACGCAATCCCTGTGGGAGCGGGCTTGCCCGCGAAGGCGGTGTGTCAGACGACTTGATGTTGACTGACACTCCCTTTTCGCGGGCAAGCCCGCTCCCACAGGAAACTCCGACGCTGCTGTCACAGCGCTGAAATTAACTCAAATTGATGACGACTAGCTACAGGACAGCGAACGTGCCTTGCGCTTTTGCGACCAGTTTGTCGCCCTGCATCACATCGGCTTCGACCACCAATGTGCGTCGGCCCGGGTGAATCACCCGTGCCGTGCACATCACTTCGCCGTCGGATACCGCGCGGATGTAGTTGATCTTGCACTCGATGGTCGCGCTCTGCTGGTCAAAGCCGTGGGCGCTGGAACAGGCCAGCCCCATGGCAATGTCCACCAGACTGAACAAGGCCCCGCCGTGCAGCTTGCCAGCGCGATTGCGCAACTCGGGCTCAAGCACCAGGGCGACGTGCGCCACCCCGGTTTCCAGGCTGTGCAAGCGACAGCCCAGCAGCTTGAAAAAGGCACTTTCGGTGTACCCGGCGGGGATGTCCATCAGCGTTTCTTCAACTGCTTGGCGTTGGCGAACAGCGACGCCATGGCGTTGTTGCTCGGTGCGGCAGCTGTGGTTTCCTTACGCGGTGCGGTGTTCTGGGACTGGCGTGGCGCCGACCCCGGACGTGCACCGCGAGCGCCGTCGATTTTCTCGCCCGGGGTGTCGCTCATGCGCATCGACAGGCCCACGCGTTTGCGCGGGATGTCGATTTCCATGACTTTCACCTTCACCACGTCACCGGCCTTCACCGCTTCGCGTGGGTCCTTGATGAACTTCTCCGAAAGCGCGGAGATGTGCACCAAGCCGTCCTGATGCACGCCGATGTCGACGAACGCACCGAAGTTGGTCACGTTGGTGACGACGCCTTCGAGGATCATCCCCAGTTGCAGGTCCTTGAGGTCTTCGACGCCTTCCTGGAACTCGGCGGTCTTGAACTCGGGACGCGGGTCGCGACCGGGTTTTTCCAGCTCTTGCAGGATGTCGGTGACCGTTGGCAGACCGAAGGTTTCGTCGGTGTACTTCTTCGGATCGAGACGCTTGAGGAAGCTGGCGTCGCCAATCAGCGAACGGATGTCACGGTCGGTTTCAGCGGCAATGCGCTGCACCAACGGATAGGCTTCCGGGTGAACGGCCGAGGAATCCAGCGGGTTGTCACCGTTCATCACGCGCAAGAAACCGGCGGCCTGTTCGAAGGTTTTCTCGCCCAGACGCGCGACTTTCTTCAATGCCGCACGGGTTTTGAACGCGCCGTGTTCATCGCGATGGCTGACGATGTTCTGTGCCAGGGTCGCGTTGAGGCCGGAGATGCGCGCCAGCAGCGCCACGGAGGCGGTGTTGACGTCGACGCCCACGGCGTTCACGCAGTCTTCGACAACCGCGTCCAGGCCACGCGCCAGTTTCAGCTGCGACACATCGTGCTGGTACTGGCCGACACCGATGGATTTCGGATCGATCTTCACCAGCTCAGCCAGTGGATCCTGCAAGCGACGGGCAATCGACACCGCACCACGGATCGATACGTCCAGGTCCGGGAATTCTTTGGAAGCCAGTTCCGACGCCGAGTAAACCGATGCACCGGCCTCGGAGACCATGACTTTGGTCATCTTCATCGCTGGGTATTTCTTGATCAGCTCGGCGGCCAGCTTGTCGGTTTCACGGCTGGCGGTGCCGTTGCCGATGGCGATCAGGTCGACCGAGTGCTTGGCGCACAGGGCGGCGAGAATCGCGAGGGTCTGATCCCACTTGTTATGCGGCACGTGCGGGTAAACGGTGGCGTGGTCCAGCAGCTTGCCGGTGGCATCGACCACGGCGACCTTGCAGCCGGTACGCAGGCCCGGGTCGAGGCCCAGTGTCGCGCGCGGGCCGGCTGGAGCCGACAGCAGCAAGTCATGCAGGTTGTGCGCGAACACGTTGATCGCTTCGGTTTCCGCACCGTCGCGCAGCTCACCCAGCAGGTCGGTTTCAAGGTGGGTGTAGAGCTTGACCTTCCAGGTCCAGCGCACCACTTCGCCCAGCCATTTGTCGGCGGCGCGGTTCTGGTTCTGGATACCGAATTGCTGGCCGATCATGCCCTCGCACGGGTGCATGGTGCCCGGCAGTTCGTCACCGACTTTCAGGGCCGAACTCAAAATGCCTTCGTTGCGGCCACGGAAAATTGCCAGCGCGCGGTGCGACGGCATGCTTTTCAGCGGTTCGTCGTGTTCGAAGTAGTCGCGGAACTTGGCGCCTTCCTCTTCCTTGCCAGCGATAACGCGGGCACTGAGGGTAGCCTCCTGCTTTAGGTAGCTGCGCAGTTTGTCCAGCAAACCGGCGTCTTCGGCGAAGCGCTCCATGAGGATGTACTTGGCGCCTTCGAGGGCGGCCTTCACATCGGCCACGCCTTTTTCTGCATTCACGAAGCGTGCGGCTTCAGCGTCGGGCGTCAGGGATGGATCGTTGAACAGGCCGTCAGCCAGTTCGCCGAGGCCGGCTTCCAGGGCAATCTGGCCCTTGGTGCGGCGCTTTTGCTTGTACGGCAGGTACAAGTCTTCGAGGCGGGTCTTGGTGTCGGCGAGTTTGATATCGCGCTCAAGTGCCGGGGTCAGCTTGCCTTGCTCTTCGATGCTGGCGAGGATGCTGATGCGCCGTTCGTCGAGTTCTCGCAGGTAGCGCAGACGCTCTTCCAGATGACGCAACTGGATGTCATCGAGGCTGCCGGTCACTTCTTTCCGGTAACGGGCGATGAAGGGAACGGTAGAGCCTTCATCGAGTAGCGCGACGGCCGCTTCGACCTGTTGTGGGCGTACACCGAGTTCCTCGGCGATGCGGCTGTTGATGCTGTCCATAAAACCACCTGACAAATTGTGAAAGCAGGCTCGCAGGCGCAGAGATAGAGGCTCTGCGAGTCTGGTTGAGCGGCCTGGCCTGCGCCGCTGCCTGGATCAAAGGGCACCCCATTGACCCGTGAAATCGAACAATTACTGCGGGCGGCAGGAAAATAAATAGCGCCTGCCTGTAGTACCTGTCTGATGTTGCCTGACACAAAACGCCGCGCATTATAACCAGCGTTCGCGCATTCCGGGGCATCGCTGGCGGGAAGGGGAATGGCCGGTTTACTGGCGGTGGAGGAAAAATCTGCTAACAATGCACACGGTGCGTATAACGGCAGCTACGCCATAATGCGCGCCGAGATCAAAGGAGCATCTAATGAGCAGCACTGCAAACACTGCTGAAGGCGAAAAAATTCTTATTGTTGACGACGATCCGGGCCTCAGCAGCCTGCTGGAGCGTTTTTTCGTCAGCAAGGGCTACCGCGCCCGCGCCGTACCCAACACCGAGCAGATGGATCGTCTGCTGTCGCGTGAAGTGTTCAACCTGGTCGTCCTCGACCTGATGCTGCCCGGCGAAGACGGCTTGACCGCCTGCCGCCGCCTGCGCGCCGCGAACAATCAGATTCCGATCATCATGCTGACCGCCAAGGGCGATGAGCTGAGCCGTATCAAGGGCCTGGAACTGGGCGCCGACGATTACCTGGCCAAGCCGTTCAACCCGGATGAGCTGATGGCCCGCGTCAAAGCGGTCCTGCGTCGTCAGTCGACACCTGTGCCGGGAGCACCGGGCAGCGAAGACGAAAGCGTGACCTTCGGTGATTACGTACTGTCGCTGGCGACCCGCGAACTCAAGCGTGGCGACGAAGTACACATGCTCACCACCGGTGAGTTTGCGGTCCTCAAGGCATTGGTGATGAACGCGCGTCAGCCACTGACCCGCGACAAGTTGATGAACCTGGCCCGTGGCCGCGAGTGGGATGCCCTGGAGCGTTCCATCGACGTGCAGATCTCCCGTCTGCGCCGGATGATCGAACCCGATCCGTCCAAGCCGCGTTACATCCAGACAGTCTGGGGCGTGGGCTACGTGTTCGTTCCGGATGGCGCCGCCACCAAGTGATCGGCGATTTGTAGGAGCGGGTCCTGCGGACGACATTGTCCGCAGACTCGCGATCCGCAATATGCGAGCATCGCTCGCTCCTGCAAGTGTGTAGCGGTTATCCATGAAAACCCCCGTTTGGTTCCCCCAGAGTTTCTTCTCCCGCACCCTTTGGCTGGTGCTGATCGTCGTTCTGTTTTCCAAGGCGCTGACCCTGGTTTATCTGTTGATGAACGAAGACGTGCTGGTGGACCGGCAATACAGCCACGGTGTCGCCCTGACGCTGCGCGCCTATTGGGCCGCCGATGAAGAAAACCGCGCGAAGATCGCCGATGCCGCCACCCTGATTCGGGTGGTGGGTGCCGGTGTGCCTGAGGGTGAGCAGCACTGGCCATACAGCGAGATCTACCAGCGGCAGATGCAGGCTGAACTGGGCGCCGATACCGAAGTCCGGTTACGCATGCACTCGCCGCCGGCGCTGTGGGTCCGGGCGCCGAGCCTGGGTGATGGCTGGCTGAAAGTGCCGCTGTATCCGCATCCATTGCGGGGGCAGAAAATCTGGAACGTGCTCGGCTGGTTCCTCGCCATTGGCTTGTTGTCCACGGCGTCGGCATGGATCTTCGTCAGTCAGCTCAACCAACCATTGAAACGTCTGGTGTATGCCGCAAGGCAACTCGGCCAGGGGCGCAGCGTGCGATTGCCCATCAGCGACACGCCCAGCGAAATGACCGAGGTGTATCGCGCCTTCAATCAGATGGCGGAAGACGTCGAGCAGGCCGGCCGGGAACGCGAGCTGATGCTGGCCGGTGTGTCCCATGACTTGCGTACGCCGTTGACCCGATTGCGCTTGTCCCTGGAGCTGATGGGTGATCGCACCGATCTGACCGACGACATGGTGCGCGACATCGAAGACATGGACGCAATCCTCGATCAGTTCCTGGCGTTTATCCGCGATGGTCGTGACGAGTCGGTGGAGGAAGTGGACCTCAGCGACCTGGTTCGCGAAGTCGCGGCACCGTACAACCAGAACGAAGAAAGAGTGCGTTTGCGCCTGGAGCCGATCCAGCCGTTTCCATTGCGCCGGGTGTCGATGAAACGCCTGTTGAACAACCTGATCGGCAATGCCTTGCATCACGCCGGCAGCGGCGTTGAGGTGGCGGCCTATGTGTCTGGCGATACTGCCGCGCCGTATGTGGTGCTGAGTGTCATGGACCGTGGGGCGGGGATTGATCCGTCGGAGCTGGAGGCGATCTTCAATCCGTTCACTCGGGGGGATCGTGCCCGGGGTGGCAAAGGGACCGGCCTGGGCCTGGCGATCGTGAAGCGGATTGCGTCGATGCACGGTGGGAATGTTGAGTTGCGTAACCGTTCCGGTGGCGGGCTGGAAGCTCGGGTACGGTTGCCGCTGGGGTTGATGTTGCCGCGGGATGCTGTCTGACCTGATCGTTCCCACGCGGAGCGTGGGAACGATCAGCCTCAGCCCTTTCCTTTGGTTCGGGTCATGTTCGGCCCGCCATTCTTTTCCAGATGCTCGATGATGATCCCCGCCACGTTTTTCCCGGTGGTGGTTTCGATCCCTTCCAGTCCCGGCGACGAATTGACTTCCATCACCAGCGGCCCGTGATTGGAGCGCAGGATGTCCACGCCCGCCACCGCCAGGCCCATCACCTTCGCTGCACGCAACGCGGTCATGCGTTCTTCGGGTGTGATCTTGATCAGGCTGGCGCTGCCACCTCGATGCAGGTTGGAGCGGAACTCCCCGGGCTTGGCCTGACGCTTCATTGCTGCGATCACCTTGTCGCCGACCACGAAGCAACGAATGTCGGCCCCGCCGGCTTCCTTGATGTATTCCTGAACCATGATGTTCTGCTTCAGGCCCATGAACGCTTCAATCACCGACTCCGCCGCCGTCGCCGTTTCACACAACACCACACCAATGCCCTGGGTCCCTTCCAGCACCTTGATCACGAGCGGGGCGCCGTTGACCATGTCGATCAGGTCGGGAATGTCATCCGGCGAGTGAGCGAACCCGGTCACCGGCAGGCCGATGCCGCGACGTGACAGCAATTGCAACGAACGCAGCTTGTCCCGCGAACGGGCAATGGCCACCGATTCATTGAGCGGAAACACGCCCATCATTTCAAACTGGCGCAACACCGCGCAGCCATAAAACGTGACCGACGCACCGATCCGGGGGATCACCGCGTCGAACCCTTCCAGCGGCTTGCCGCGGTAGTGGATCTGCGGCTTGTGGCTGGCAATGTTCATGTAGGCGCGCAGGGTGTCGATCACCACCATTTCATGGCCACGCTCGGTACCGGCTTCAACCAGACGACGAGTGGAATACAGACGCGGGTTCCGCGACAGCACAGCGATCTTCATGCAACACCTGTGGAGGAGGTAGATACCGGGAACACCGGCTTGTCTTGTATGTACTTGATGCCCGGATTGACCACCAGCTGACCGTGAATCAGGGCTTTGGAACCGAGCAACAGGCGATAACGCATGGATTTGCGGCAGGCGAGCGTGAACTCGACCTGCCAGACCCGATCACCGAGGGCCAGGGTGGTGCTGACCACGTATCGCTTCTGCGCGTGACCGTTGGAGCTTTTAATGGTTTTCATCGTCACCAGCGGCGCTTCGCAGCGTCGATGGCGCAACTGCACCACCGTGCCCAAGTGCGCGGTGAAGCGAACCCACTGCTCGCCATCGCGCTCGAACGGCTCGATGTCGGTGGCATGCAGGCTGGAGGTACTGGCACCGGTGTCGATTTTTGCCCGCAGGCCCGCGACTCCCAAATCCGGGAGCGCCACCCACTCGCGCAGACCGACAACGGTCAAATGGTCAAATGTCTTCAAAGTGCTCAACCGGTAGAAACCGCACGGCCCGGCAAGCGGCCGAATTCGCGGTATTCACGCAGAATAATGGTTAAAAGGCGACAGATATCTACGGCCCGGATTTCCAGCCCCTGCGAGAGGTTCTGGAATGCGTGCATTGTAATCCGAGCCGGTGGAATTCTTGGTACGACTGAAACGGTAGTACAGTTCAGCAATATTTCAGAATGAGGAAATCCCATGGCACAAAAAAACGAAGAGGACGATAAAGTCCGTCTCGATAAATGGTTGTGGGCCGCGCGTTTTTACAAAACCCGTGCCTTGGCCAAGGCTGCCATTGAAAGCGGCAAGGTGCATTGCCGGGGCGAGCGTTGCAAGCCAGGCAAGGAACCGAGAGTCGGCGATGAGTTTGTGATTCGAGCCGGTTTCGACGAGCGCACGGTGGTGGTTCAGGCGCTGTCGATCGTTCGTCGGGGCGCGCCGGAGGCCCAGACGCTGTATGCCGAAACCGAAGCCAGCATCGCCAAGCGCGAAAACGCCGCCGCCCAGCGTAAGGCTGGCGCGCTGGGTGTGAGCACCGATGGCAAACCGAGCAAGAAACAGCGACGGGATTTGTTCAAGTTTCGTGGCAGTAGCAGCGGCGACTAGCCTGAAATCCGGCCCTTTGACCGCGGCGGACTTGCAATTGGCGGGATGAGTAACCATATCGGGTCATTCCCTGACGGTACTACGAGCTGATAAATAGCCACTCGTCGAAAATCACTACCGCATCCGACCCCATGGGCCATAAAGAGGGCCTATGGCGTCAGAGGCGTTGAAACTTCATTTTGATCAATTCAGATACCCAGACTTATGACCGACCTACCGGATAACGACTTCACCCAACGCTTCATCTTCGATGACAGCGACACCCGTGGCGAGCTGGTCTCGTTGGAGCTCAGCTACGCCGAAGTCCTGGCCAAACACGCCTATCCGGAACCGGTCGCACAATTGCTCGGCGAACTGATGGCGGCTGCATCGCTGCTGGTCGGCGCGCTGAAGTTCGATGGCTTGCTGATTCTCCAGGCCCGTTCCGATGGCCCGATCCCGCTGCTGATGATCGAGTGCTCCAGCGAGCGCGATATCCGCGGCCTGGCCCGTTACGAGGCCGATCAGATTGCCCCCGATGCGACACTCGCCGATTTGATGCCAAACGGCGTGTTGGCGCTGACAGTCGACCCGACCCAGGGTCAGCGTTACCAGGGCATCGTCGACCTCGACGGCGAGACCCTGTCCGAGTGCTTCACCAACTATTTCGTCATGTCCCAACAGGTCGGCACCCGTTTCTGGCTGTACGCCGATGGCCGCCGCGCCCGTGGCCTGCTGTTGCAACAACTGCCTGCCGATCGCTTGAAAGACGAAGAAGAACGCGCCGCCAACTGGCAGCACCTCACTGCGCTGGCCACCACCCTGACCGCCGATGAATTGCTGAGCCTGGACAACGAAACCGTGCTCCATCGTCTTTACCACGAAGAGCAAGTGCGCCTCTTCGACGTGCAGAAACTGCGCTTCCGTTGCAGCTGCTCGCGCGAACGTTCGGCCAATGCCCTGGTCAGTCTGGGGATGGACGATGCGCAAAATCTGGTGGTTGAACACGGTGGCAACATCGAAATCGACTGCCAATTCTGCAACCAGCGCTACCTGTTCGATGCCGCTGACGTCACTCAATTGTTCGCGGGCGCAGGGGTCGAGACGCCGTCAGATACCCGTCACTAAAACGGTTCAGCGCAGGTAAATTCACTGGTAAGTGCCGGAATAACGCCGTTACGACAGGAGGGGCCTACTCTTTTTGGGCTTTTCTGGCATAATCCGGCCCACTTTTTTCGCGGTAGTAGTGCACGACTTTCTACTACAAAAACGTTTGGAGCACTCGGCCACTGGCCGACGGGGAACCTCATGACGCAAGCCAATAACGCCGTGTACACCGATCTGAGTGTTGATGATCTGGTTAAAGAAGCCCTGAATCGCGGTGAAGGCGAGCTTGCCGATACCGGCGCGCTGGTTGTTCGCACCGGTCACCGTACCGGCCGCTCGCCAGTCGACCGTTTCATTGTTGAAGAGCCAACCACTCAGGCTGCCATCGCCTGGGGCCCGATCAACCGCAAGTTCCCGGCCGACAAGTTCGATGCCCTGTGGGACCGCGTTGAGGCGTTCAACAATGCACAAGAGCATTTCGTTTCCCACGTTCATGTAGGTGCGGCTGCCGATCACTACCTGGCCGTGAAAATGACCACCCAGACTGCCTGGCAGAATCTGTTCGGTCGTTGCCTGTTCATCAACCCGGCCCAGTACAACCCGGCTGGTCGTGAAGAGTGGCAGGTTCTGAACGTTGCCAACTTCGAATGCGATCCAGAGCGTGACGGCACCAACTCCGATGGTTGCGTGATCCTCAACTTCGCACAGAAAAAAGTGTTGATCGCTGGCATGCGCTACGCCGGTGAAATGAAGAAAGCGATGTTCTCGGTGCAGAACTTCCTGCTGCCGGCCGCCGACGTGCTGCCAATGCACTGTGCTGCCAACATCGGCGAAGAAGGTGACGTGACCCTGTTCTTCGGTTTGTCCGGCACCGGTAAAACCACTCTGTCCGCCGACGAAAGCCGTTACCTGATCGGTGACGACGAACACGGTTGGGGCGAGGGCGTAGTGTTCAACATCGAAGGCGGTTGCTATGCCAAGTGCATCGACCTGTCCGAGAAGAACGAGCCGGTCATCTGGAAAGCCATCAAGCACGGCGCAGTCCTGGAAAACGTCGTTATCGATGACGCCAAGCACGCCGACTATGCCGACGTCAGCCTGACCCAGAACAGCCGCGCGGCCTATCCGCTGGAGCACGTTGCCAAGCGTTCCGAGAAGAACCTCGGTGGCGAGCCAAACGCTGTAATCTTCCTGACCTGCGACCTGACCGGCGTGCTGCCGCCAGTGTCGATCCTCAGCGAAGAACAAGCGGCCTACCACTTCCTGTCCGGCTACACCGCTCTGGTGGGCTCGACTGAAATGGGTTCGGGCAGCGGCATCAAGTCGACCTTCTCCACCTGCTTCGGCGCACCGTTCTTCCCGCGTCCGGCTGGCGAATACGCAGAACTGCTGATCAAGCGCATCCGCGGCTTCGGCTCCAAGGTTTACCTGGTCAACACCGGCTGGACCGGCGGTGGCTACGGCGTCGGCAAACGCTTCAACATCCCGACCACTCGTGCGGTGATCGCAGCGATCCAGAGCGGCGCGTTGATCGGTGCTGAAACCGAACACCTCGACACCATCAACCTCGACGTGCCATTGGCCGTGCCGGGCGTTGAGACTGGCCTGTTGAACCCACGTAACACCTGGGCTGAAAAGGCTGCTTACGATGAAGCTGCCAAAGCACTGGCGGGTCTGTTTGTTGAGAACTTCAAGAAGTTCGAAGTGAGCGATGCGATCAAGGCTGCCGGGCCGAAGTTGTAAGACTGGTTCTGGCGAATGAAAAAGCCGCCCTTCGGGGCGGCTTTTTTGTGGGCGCTATTCAGCTCGTCAGATTCACGAAACTGCCAATATTCCAGCTGAAACTGCGTAAAACGACCAGGATAATGGCACTTATGCGTTCGATTTGGAGCCTTCCAATTCGAGCGTATCCCACCGTTGAGCTTTGATTGCTTTGTACAGCATGCCAATGGTCAGTGGGACTTTGTCACCGCGACCTTTGGCTCGGCGCTTGAGGAACACATCAAACCCTTCCGGCTGAAAGTAGCGATAGGCGTCGTAATCTATCAAGTCGATCCCAAACTGCTCTTCCAGCGCTTCCATCAAGTGCCGCGCATCGGTGCCGTCACAACTCAGGTCGAAGTTGATCGAGGTGGTGAGGCTGATGGATTTGCGTTCAGGCAGGCCGAGTTCCTCGTGCAACAACTGCATGAGCAGGTGCATGGTGTGGTCGTCGGGGAAGTTGGGGGCGAGGTTCATGATGGCCTCCAGTTGGAGAAAAGTGGCGTTGATACGCTCAGTGCCTTCTTTCAAATAACGAGCGGTTGGGTCGGCGTCGGAGAGCTTTTGTAGCATTCGAAACCTGGTGGTGGGCCTAATCACGGCCATTGTTGTCTAGCATGCAGTACCCGTATTGCTTCTATCGTTTGTGGCAAGACCGCATAGACCATAACGTAATTTGGTGTGGCGACTATTTCATGAGTGCCATGGATTCTGCCCTTTTTATATAGCTTTGGTTGCTGGCGTGCTTGCTCTGCTTTGAATTCGAAGACTTCGTCTAAAGCAATTGCCGCGTAAGGGTTGTCCTGGCAAATGTAATTCATGATGTTGTCCCGGTCAGTCAGCGCCGAGGGGCGCCAAACAACCCGCATTAGCGCGTCCGTCGACGTATGGCATCACGTTTTGCAGCAAAGATTCGGCGTGCCTCTTCGTCACTCACGCTTGGTCGGGGATCATCAATGCTGGCCTGAACCTGCTTCCTGAACCACTCCTCATAAGCAGCGGCTTCATGAGCTTGCTTCATTGCGTCGGAACGGTCCGGGCGCGAATAGGTTTTTACTTGTAGGGGGTCATAGCCCGAAGCATCGACATCGAAATGATTGATGCCTATTCCTTGCAAATAAATCACTAGCGTTTCAAGTTTTTTAAATAGGCGAATTTGTTGGCTGCGTTGCGCTGCCAGGGAATGTGCTTGTGATCCATGTTCAATCTGTACCGTCCACCCACCCTGTTTGGCTGAGATGTGAGCGGCGTTAACGGCGCCGTTTTCAACCAGTTTGACAAGCGTGCTGTGATCAATCGTTTCGGTTGTCATAAAAAGGAGCCCGTGGCTGATCAGTGGCTCACATGCTACGCAATCAATAATAGTTTGCAATCTTTTGCCTCCATTAGGGATGTAGGAATTAGTATCCTTTTTCGTGGGCAGCCAGCTCACAGTGAAGTTGGCTTCCCGGTGAAAAGGGTGTCTTAGGTTGGTGCTTTCCAGCCCATCATGCGTTGTTGGGCGACTTGCATCAGGTCGCAACCGTCCTGAGTCAGCAGGTAGAGCGCGTGAGTGATGTGCGGGATGTCTTCGACGTCGCCGTGTTTGAAGCAGATGCAGTGCAGGGTTTTGAGGAGATCACTGGAGGCTCGGATGCGCTGCATGGCAGCTTCGAGGATGTCCTGGGGGTTGGCCTGTGTGTCGATGATCAGGGGCGGGGAGTCGGTGAGATTGGTTTGCAGCGGGCGGTAGCGATCAAAAAGAGGATTTAACGTTGTCACTGATGAACACCTGTATTTAATTGGAAATGTGAACTCTCTTTGTCGGGTGACCAAGCCCGAGCCGCTGATTTGGCAGCGACGGTCACGACTATAGGTGTGAGCCGCCAGGCAGCGAAAGGCGACAAGGGATCTGTCGTTGTAGGACCGGGATGAAGCTTTGATAGGGCGCTGCCTACAGACTTATCCCCAGCCGAAATATCTATCGTTTAGAGCCATCAGGCCTTCCGCGTTATCGTCCATTGCGGGCAAGCCCGGCTCCTACAGGGATTTTCATCCGGGCATCAACCAGCGCTAATTCTCGGTAGGCGCTGGTGGGCGATGTCCAACAGTTCGTTGCCGTCCTGAGTCAGCAGGTACAACGCGTTGACGATGTTGGGGATGTCGGCTGTATCGGCGTGTTTGAAGCACAGGCAATAGAGGGTTTCGAGCAGGCCGGTGGCGGCGCGGATGCGTTGTCGGGCGGCGTCGAGAATTTCGTGAGGATCTGCGTCGGTGTCGATGACCAGCACCGGTGTTTCGCTGTAGCTGGATTTGAGTGGGCGATAGCGGTCTTGCATGAGGTCCGTCCTGTTTTCAGCGGCGCGGCAAACTATAGGGGCGCGCATCAAGGGGTCGCAATACCGCGCAAATGGACAGGTTTTGTAGGGGGTTTACCGTCGATGTCGTCTTTTGCCTACGCGCGCGCCAGAATCCGTAGGACGATTCGAAAACGCCTGCGTTTCGCTTAAAGCGAGTCAGGCATGCGATGCCTTAGCCCCTTCGCCTGCTGGTGACCCTTTGAAGCTGTATCATCCCGTATCGTTTTGGCCCCCGACCTTTTCTCGACTCGCTGCGTTTGCCGGCTAGGCTTTGGGCTTCGCAGCGGTCAACGGAGTGACAGCTTATGCACAACACCCTGGAACAGGTTTTCGGTTATCCACAGTTTCGTCCTGGCCAGGAGGCGGCAGTCAGCGCGGTCTTGGCCGGGCGCTCGGCGGCGGCGATTTTCCCGACAGGTTCGGGCAAATCCCTTTGCTACCAATTACCCGCCGTGCTGCTGCCACACCTGACGCTGGTGGTCTCGCCATTGCTGGCGCTGATGCAGGATCAACTGGCGTTCCTGCAACGCCACGGTATTGCGGCGGGCAGCATCGATTCGGCGCAGAGCCGTGATGACGCCAGTGATGTGATGGCGCGGGCCAAGTCTGGCGAGCTGAAGATCTTGATGATTTCAGTGGAGCGGCTGAAGAACGAGCGCTTCCGTAACTTTTTGCAGCAAGTGCCTATCTCGCTACTGGTGGTGGACGAGGCGCATTGTATTTCCGAGTGGGGCCACAACTTCCGCCCCGACTACCTCAAGCTCCCGGACTACCAGCGCCAGTTCAATATTCCACAGGCGCTGCTGCTGACCGCGACCGCGACGCCCAAGGTCATCGCCGACATGGAGGCCAAGTTTGCCATCGCACCGGAAGACGTAGTGACCACGGGTTTCTATCGACCCAACCTCAACTTATTGGTAGAGCCCGTGCGTGGTCAGGACAAACGCCGACGGCTGGTCGAATGGATGAACGAGCGCCCCAATCAGCCAAGCATCGTCTACGTCACCCTGCAAAAAACCGCTGAGCATATTGCTGAACATTTGAGCCGCAACGGCATTCAGGCCGAGGCGTATCACGCCGGTTTGCCCCACGAACAACGCGAAGCCATTCAAAAGCGCTTCATGGGCGGGCAGTCCAATTGCATCGTCGCCACCATCGCGTTTGGCATGGGCATCGACAAGAGTGACATCCGCAATGTGGTGCATTTCGACCTGCCCAAATCCATCGAAAACTACAGCCAGGAAATCGGCCGTGCCGGACGTGACGGGCAGCCGTCCGATTGTCTGGTGCTAGCCAACCGCGACAGCCTCAACGTGCTGGAAAACTTCGTCTACGGCGATACGCCGGAACTGGACGGCATTCGCTGCGTACTCGACGAGTTGCAAGCGTCCGCCCCCGAAGGTCAATGGGAGTTTTTAATCGGCCCGCTGGCGGACCAGAGCAACATCCGGCAATTACCGCTCAAGACCTTGCTGGTGCAACTGGAACTGCGCGGATTGATTGCCCCGCGTTACGCCTATTACGCCGAATACCGCTTCAAATACTTGCAGGAACCCGAGGCCCTGTTAGCCCGTTTTGAGGGTGAGCGAAGGGACTTTGTCGCGGCAATCATCCAGACCTCCAGTCGCGCACGGACTTGGGCGACGGTGAATTTCGATGCGCTGTACGAGCAGCACCAGGCCGAGCGCAATCGGGTGGTCAAGGCACTGGATTACTTCCAGGAAAAGGGTTGGGTCGAACTCGAAAGCAAGCAGATGACCGAGGTCTACAGCCTGCTGCAATCGGAAGTTGATTCTCAGGCCTTGAGTGTCGAGTTACATGCCTACTTCACTCAACACGAGCGAACCGAGATCGCTCGGATTCACGCCATGCTTGATCTGTTTGCCACTGACCAGTGCCTGGGTTATCGCCTGGCCGAGTATTTCGGTGATGAAAACGCGCCTCGGCAGTGCGGGCATTGTTCGGTCTGTCACGGGCACGTAGCCCGGCTGCCAGCACCGCCGGAGTTGCCGGCACTTGTGGATAAAAGTTTCGAAGCACTGTGCGGTGATTTTATCCACAGGCACGAGCAGCACACCGGCAATGCACCGTCGGCCGAGCGCGTCACGCGGTTTCTGTGCGGCATCAGCGTACCGCTGTTTACCAAGCTCAAGGTGCGGGCAATTGCGGGGTTCGCGGCGCTGGAGAATTATCCCTATGCCGACGTGCGGGAGTGGGCCGAGGCGCATCTCCCGGGGTAGATCCATCCGCTGAATGTTGCTCATCACAGGAATAAATTTCAAAAATGCAGGGCGTCTGACTATGGTGAGGGCTGTCTTTGGATCGCCAACAAGAGAGCAAATCATGAGCCAGACGCCATTCAATATTCAGCGTGCCGCCGTCATCGGTGCAGGCACCATGGGCCGTGGCATTGTCATGTGTCTGGCCAATGCCGGGGTGCCGGTGCAGTGGGTGGATAACAATCCGCAGATGCTTGAACAGGCGCTGGCCACCGTCGCGGACACCTACGCCCATAACGTGCGTCAGGGCCGCATCGATCAGGCGGAGGCGGATGCGCGCCTCGCACGGGTAACGGCGGCTGCCGATTACGCATCGATCCGCGATGTTGATCTGGTGATTGAAGCGGTCTACGAAAACCTGGAACTGAAGCAGAAAATTTTCCGGGAACTGGATGGCCTGCTCAAACCCGAAGCGATCCTGGCCAGCAACACCTCGGCCCTGGACATCGACGCCATTGCCGCCGCCACTCGCCGTCCGCAACAGGTCCTGGGGCTGCACTTCTTCAGCCCGGCGCACATCATGAAACTGCTGGAAATCGTCCGTGGCGCCCAGACTGCGCCGGCGGTACTCGATGCCGCGCTGGCGCTGGGCAAGCGCATGGGCAAGGTCAGCGTGGTGGCAGGCAATTGTGACGGATTCATTGGCAACCGCATGCTCAATACCTACGTGCTCGAAGCGCGCAAGATGCTGCTGGAGGGGGCCTATCCCTACCAGGTGGATGCGGCGCTGCAAGGTTTCGGTTTTGCCATGGGACCGTTCCGCATGTACGACGTGGTCGGGGTCGACCTGGGGTGGCGTGCGCGGGAATTGGCCGGCACCGGGCAGGATGCGCCAGAGGTTCAAGTGGATAACCGGCTGTGTGAACTCGGGCGTTTCGGTCAGAAAAGTGGCAACGGCTATTACCACTACGAACCGGGCAGTCGCCAGGCTGAGCACGATGTCGAGGTTGATGCGCTGGTCTTGAAGGTCAGCGAAGGCTTGGGCTTCCAGCGCCGCGAAATCAGCCCTGAAGAGGTTCTGGAGCGTTGCTTGCTGGCACTGGTCAACGAAGGCGCGAAGATCCTTGAGGAAGGCATTGCCGGGTCGGCACACGACATCGATCTGGTGTACCTCAACGGCTATGGTTTCCCGGCGGACAAGGGCGGGCCGATGGCCTGGGCGGATCAGCAAGGATTGGCGGACATCCACCAACGCTTGATGGCATTGGAAACCCGGCAAGGCGATCACTGGCAGCCAGCACGGCTGATTGGCGAGTTGGCGGCGGTGGGTAAAGGATTCGCGGATCGGTAGACTTCAATACCGGTGATCGTTCCCATGCTTTGCATGGGAACGCCTCCTTGGACGCTCTGCGTCCACTGTGACGCCAAGCGTCACGGGCTGGATTCCCACGCAGAGCGTGGGAACGATCTTTCAAGACGAGAGCCTCCCATGAGCCAACGCACCGACTACCCACACTTCCAGCCCATCACCACCCGCTGGCACGACAATGACGCCTACGGTCATGTCAACAACGTCACCTACTACAGCTTCTTCGACACGGCGGTGAACACTTACCTGATCGAAGTCGGCGGCCTGGATATCCATGACGGCGAGGTGGTGGGTTTTGTCGTAAGTTCGGCTTGCGACTACTTTGCTTCCATCGCGTTTCCGGACCGGATCGAGATCGGCCTGCGAGTCGGCAAGTTGGGCAACAGTTCGGTGCAATATGAATTGGCCGTGTTCAAGCAAGGGGAAGAGGAAGCCTGCGCGGCCGGGCGCTTCGTGCATGTGTTTGTAGATCGCCTGTCGAATCAGCCTGTGTCGATTCCGGCCGGATTGCGTGGGGCGCTGGAGCGTTTGGTGGTTTAGACCGGGCAAAAAAAATCGCAGCCCGAGGGCTGCGATTTTTTGACGTACCGGCTAGCGAGGCGACTGAAGTCTCAATCGCGGTCGCGGTAGTACTTGTGGTGCTTGCGATGACCGTAGTGGTGGCCACGATCGTGGTGACCGTCACGGTAGTAGCCACGATCACCACGATAAGAGCGATTATCGTTGTCGCCCTCATCATCGTATTTGTTGCCCATGTAGTTACCCAGCGCGCCACCAGCGCCGCCGCCTGCTGCGGAGCCGATCAGGCTGCCGGTGGTGCCGCCCATGCTGCGGCCGACCACGTTACCGCCTGCTGCGCCCAGTGCGCCGCCGATAGCGGCTTCGCCACGGCTGTGTTTGTTTGCGCCAACTGCGCTACCACCCGCGCCGCCCAGGGCCGCGCCGATGGTGGAACCTGTATTGCCGCCTAACGACTGACCGACGACCGAGCCAAGAACCCCGCCCAATGCGCCGCCCACACCTGCTTCGGTGGTGCCGCCAGCAGAAGCAATGCCACTGACCAAGCCAAGGGACAACAAGAGAATCGAGGAGAACTTCATGGGGGAACCTCAAGGGGATGACGGCGCGATCCTGAGGCTGTGTCAGAGGTGTGACAATCGAAATCCGACGAGTAACACGACTTCAGCACATTTTGATAAGTTACTGTTTTATAGACGGAACTTAACGGTTTTTCGCCGGTCTTTAGTTACTTCGGACAGGCCGTTTCTATACAGAAACGGCCTTTTTTGTGGGCGATTGGAAAGTTGTTCGTCGCGAAGAGTGATCGTTCCCACGCTCTGCGTGGGAACGCCTCAATGGACGCTTTGCGGCCGCTTTGGGACGCGGAGCGTCCCGGGCTGCATCCCCACGCAGAGCGTGGGAACGATCAGGGGTGGGACGTCAGGCCGACCTGGCCATGATCAATCCGGTTTCACTCGCTGCTTCCAAACGGATCGCCACAAACTTCGACGTCGGCGTATGGCTGCCATCCCCGGTGCTTTCCAGTGGCACCAGCGGATTCACTTCCGGGTAGTAAGCCGCCGCTTGCCCCGCCGGGATATCAAACGCCAGCAGGGTGAAGCCCTTGACGCGGCGCTCACGTCCGTCATCCCAGATCGAAACGATATCGGCCTTCTGCCCCGGTTTGAAACCCAGGCGAATGATGTCGGCTTCGTTCACAAACAGCACATCGCGCTGACCTTTCACTCCACGGTAACGGTCGTTGAGACCATAAATCGTGGTGTTGTACTGATCATGTGAACGCATCGATTGCATGATCAAGTCAGGCAACACGCCCGTCGCACGCGTACGTTCGTGCACCAGGTCTTTGGGCAGCGTATTGGGACGGAAATTGGCCCGGCCCGACGGGGTATTCCACTTGCGCGCGCCGGCGCTGTTGCCAAGGTAGAAACCACCCGGGTTCTTGACCTTCTCATTGAAATCGCGAAAGCCCGGAATGGTGTCGGCGATCAGGTCGCGAATGCGCCCGTAATCAGCCACCAGCCAGTTCCAGTCCACCGGTTTGCTGCCCAGGGTCGCGGCGGCGATACCGGCGATAATCGACGGCTCCGAACGCATCTGATCGGACAGTCGCTGCAACTGGCCGTTGGAGGCGTGGACCATGCTGAACGAGTCTTCCACGGTCACCGCTTGCGGGCCTTCAGTCTGGATGTCGATGTCGGTACGGCCCAGGCACGGCAGGATCAGCGCGTCTTTGCCGTGGGCCAAATGGCTGCGGTTGAGCTTGGTGCTGATTTGCACGGTCAGGTCGCAATTGCTCAGGGCCTTGAAGGTGCGTGGGCTGTCCGGGGTGGCTTGGGCGAAGTTGCCGCCCAGGCCGATGAATACTTTGGAGCGGCTTTCAGCCATGGCGTGAATCGCTTCGACCACGTTGTGGCCGTTGTCGCGTGGCACTTTGAACTGGAAGCGGCGTTCCAGCGAGTCAAGGAACGCCACTGGCGGACGTTCGTTGATGCCCATGGTCCGGTCGCCCTGCACGTTACTGTGGCCGCGCACCGGGCACAGGCCGGCGCCCGGTCGGCCGATGTTGCCGCGCAGCAGCATCAGGTTGGCGATTTCCTGGATGGTCGCCACCGAATGGCGGTGCTGGGTGATGCCCATCGCCCAGCACATGATCACGTTCTTGCCTTTGGCGTACATGCGCGCCGCTTGTTCGATCTCCACCAGGGTCAAGCCGGACTGCTCGACGATCTGCTCCCATGACGTATCGTCGACGATGCCCAGGTACTCCAGCACGTTGGCGCTGTGTTCATTGAGGAAGTCATGGTCGAATACGGCCGGCTCACCGGCCTTCTGTGCGTCGCGCTCCCATTGCAGCAGGAACTTCGCCATGCCGCGCATCAGCGCCATGTCGCCGCCAAGCGCCGGGCGCAAGTAGGCGGTGTTGGTGGGCTTGTCGCCGTTGGTGAGCATTTCGATGGGGTGCTGTGGATGCTGGAAGCGTTCCAGGCCACGCTCTTTGAGCGGGTTGATGCACACCACTTGAGCGCCGCGTTTCACCGCTTCACGCAGTGGCTCGAGCATCCGTGGATGGTTGGTGCCGGGGTTCTGGCCCCAGACGAAAATCGCGTCGGCGTGCTCGAAGTCGTCGAAGGTCACGGTGCCTTTGCCGACGCCGACACTTTGCGCCAACGCCACGCCGCTGGCCTCGTGGCACATGTTCGAGCAGTCCGGAAAGTTGTTGGTTCCGTAAGCGCGCACGAACAGCTGATACAAGTAAGCCGCTTCGTTGCTGGCCCGCCCCGAGGTGTAAAACTCGGCCTGATCCGGGCTCGACAGGCCCTTCAAATGTTTGGCGATCAGCGCAAAGGCGCCCTCCCAGCTGATCGGTTTGTAGCGATCGGTCTCGGCGTCATAAACCATAGGCTCAGTCAGACGACCCTGATATTCGAGCCAATAGTCGCTCTGCTCCAGCAAGGACGTAACGCTGTGCTTGGCGAAGAACGCGCCGTCCACCCGGCGTTTGGTCGCTTCCCAGTTCACCGCTTTGGCGCCGTTCTCGCAGAACATCACCATGCCCTTTTCCGGAGAATCGCCCCAAGCGCAACCCGGGCAGTCGAAGCCACCGTTCTGGTTGGTCTTGAGCATGATGCGCAGGTTTTTCAACGCGTTGTCGCTGGTCAACCAGGCCTGGGCCACGCTGATCAGTGCACCCCAGCCGCCGGCCGGTCCTTTGTAGGGCTTGTAGCGAGGGACGGGTGTCTGATCGGCTTGACGGTGTTGACTCACGCTTGGTTCTCCATCGCAGGGCTGTAAACCCGCGGCGCACTTTTTTGCGGCAGGTGGATGAGATTGAGGTGGTGACGACGGGCCCATTGCACGGCGAGGCCCGTGGGCGACGACAGGCTGACGAGGGTCTGGATACCGGCGCGCAATACTTTCTGGATCAGTTCGAGGCTGCACCGGCTGGTGACGATCGCCAGGCCGCCGGTGGTCGGGATCTTCTGGCGGATCAACCCGCCAATCAGTTTGTCGAGGGCATTGTGCCGACCGATGTCTTCACGGCCCATCAGCAATTCGCCCTGACCGTTCATGAACACCGCCGCGTGCACTGCGCCACAATGCTGGCCCAACGGCTGGAAGGCGCCGATGCGTTGGCGCAGGCCATCGAGCCATTCAGCAGGCGGCAGCGGTGCGCCGGGTAACACCTTGAGATCCGGCAACGCCTGTTCCACGGCTTCCACGCCGCAGAGCCCGCAACCGCTGGTGCCGGCCAATTGCCGACGCTGTTGCTTGAGGTTCCAGAAGGCGCGGTTGGCAATGGTCACTTGCGCGTACTGCGCCGAGCCCGAGCCGCTGAGTTGCAGGTCGTAAATGTCGTTGGCGTCTTCGATGATGCCGCTGCCGAGGCTGAAGCCGACAATAAAGTCTTCAAGGTCCGTCGGTGTCACCAGCATTACGGCTTGGCTGATGCCGTTGTAGGCGATCGCCAACGCGACTTCTTCAGCCAGCGCGGTGCTGGCCGATTCGGTGTATTGAAGGTCGCAAAAACTGTACTTCTGGCTAGCGTCTGGCGCGGGCGTGTCGAGGGCAGGCGCCGCGCAAGTAGGGCGCTTGGCGTTCATGAGGTATCACCGACGTTTTAGTCAGCTTTAAGCCTAGGCGTGTCAACTTGTCGCGTCTAATCGCTATTACTGATCTGCCGATAGATGCCGTCGATCAAGAAGCTATTGGTGATTTCTGATAGAGCGCGAAACAGGCTTCCGCCAACGCCGAACGCGGCGCACTTCGACGCATGATCAGCCCCAGCCGGGCGAGGGTCTGCGCGTTTTCGATCGGTTGCAGGCGAAGGTGATCGGTGAGGTTCTCCAGCCCGCCGTCCAGCGGCATCACCGCGCAGCACATGCCACCGTGTACCGCTTGCAGCAATTGATGGACTGCATCGGTTTGCAGCAACGGCTGGGGCGTCAGGCCACGGCTGTGGAAGTTGTGGTCGATGGATTGGCGAAAGTGCATGCCGCTGGTGAGCATGCCCAGCGGCAGTTCGATCAACGATTCCCAGCTCAACGGCGCCTCGCCGAAATTGAAGAAGCGCTGGTCGTAGAGCAGACCCATGCGGGTTTCGCTGAAGGCCAGCGAATCGAAGCGCTCGTTGTCCAGACGCTCCAGATAGGACACGCCGAGGTCGAGGCGGTTGTTCGCCAGCTGTTCGAGGATTTGCTCGGAACTCAACGCCGAGAGTTCGAAGCGCAGGTTCGGGTGTTCGGTGTGCAAGCGTTGCATCAAGGGCAACGGATCGAAACTCGACAACGGCACCACGCCCAACCGCAATGTGCCGACCAGGTTGCCACGGCAGGCCGCGGCTTCAGCCTGCAAGCCGTCGTAAGCCGCCAGCACTGTGCGCGCCCAGGCCAGCACGCGCTCGCCGGGGGCGGTAAACCCTTCGAAACGCTGACCGCGATTGACCAGCGGCAATTCAAGCTCTTCTTCGAGGCTGCGCAGGCGCATGGACAAGGTTGGCTGGGTGATGTGACAACGCGCGGCGGCCTGGCCGAAGTGCCGGGTTTCGTCGAGGGCGATGAGGAATTTCAGCTGCTTGATGTCCATCTTCGCTCCAGGGCGCGGTGAAGGCGCGATTCTAGCGCTTGCGCCGGATCGACGTCATTGGTCGGGTTGGAACCGGGGATGACAGGCCTGGTCTAGTCTTTTGCGTCTGGAACTTTAAACCCAAGGAGAGTGCACCATGAGTCTTTTGAGCTTTGTGAAGGAAGCCGGCGAAAAACTGCTGGATCTGCTGACCCCCGGCAATGCCAATGCCAGCGAGCAGTTGAAGGAACACATCAGCAAGGTCGGCCTGGGTAACCCGAATGTGCAGGCGACGGTGGATGGCGACAAAGTGACCGTCACCGGGGAAGTCGCCAGTCAGGAAGAGAAGGAGAAGATTCTGTTGGCGGTGGGCAATATTGCCGGTGTCGGCAGTGTGGATGACCAGATCACGGTGACCGGGCCGGTGGTGGCCGCGGCGGTATTTGTCACGGTTGTGAAGGGCGACACCCTCAGCGCGATTTCCAAGCGCGTGTATGGCGACGCCAACAAGTACAACAAAATCTTCGACGCCAACAAACCGATGCTGTCGCACCCGGACAAGATCTATCCGGGGCAGTCGTTGCGAATTCCTGAGTAAGCCTCTGCGCCGATCGTTCCCACGCAGAGCGTGGGAACGATCAACGACGCAAAACCTGTAGGAGCATGGCTTGCCCGCGATGCAGGCGGCGCGGTCTAGAGCCCTGCAATCAAATCCCGATAATCCCCCAGCGCCGCAAACTCCGCCGTGTCCTTGGGCCCTTTTCGACTGTCCGGCTCACTCACCGCCAACAGATGTGCCACGCCAAAATGGCGCGCGCTGCGCAGAATAGGCAGCGTGTCATCGATAAACAGACTGCGCGCCGGATCAAAGCCGATGTCGGCCTGTAACGCCTCCCAGAACTGTGGATTTTCCTTGGGAAAACCGTAATCGTGAGAACTGATCAAACGCTCGAAGTACGGCGCCAGTTCAATCCTTTCCAGCTTCAATGACAGCGAGTCCCGGTGCGCATTGGTGATCATCACCACGCGCTTGCCGGCCTGTTTGATCGCAGCCAGGAAGGTATCCGCGTCGGGGCGCAGGGCGATCAGGTGGGCGGTTTCCAGTTTCAGTTCGCGCACTGGCAACTTCAGTTCGGCGCTCCAGAAATCCAGGCAATACCACTGCAACTGACCGGCATTGCGCTCGAACAGCGGCTGCAACTCTAACTCGGCCATCGCTCGGCTCACTCCGTGCAATTCTGCGTAGCGCTGGGGCAAGTGCTCCATCCAGAAATGGTTGTCGTAGTGCAGGTCCAGCAGCGTACCGTCCATGTCCAGCAGAACGGTATCGATGTCGAGCCAGGGCAGCGGGGGCATTAAAAAATCTCCAGCGGTAAAAAGGATATCCGAGGTCAACAATCAGGATAGGCCGGGTATAGTAACGCGTTCACGCCAAGGAGCTTTTCATGCGCCAGAAACCCACCGTACTCGCCCGCGAGATCGTCGCCACCAGCCGTTTGTTCTGTGTCGAAGAGCTGAAACTGCGCTTTTCCAATGGCGTGGAGCGCACGTACGAGCGTTTGGTCGGTAAGGGCGCTGGTTATGGCGCCGTGATGATCGTGGCCATGCTCGATGCCGATCACGCGGTACTGGTCGAGGAATACTGCGGCGGTACGGATGAATACGAGCTGTCCCTGCCCAAAGGCCTGATCGAGCCGGGCGAAGATGTGCTGGCGGCGGCCGAGCGGGAGCTCAAGGAAGAAGCCGGGTATGGCGCGCGGCAGTTGGAGCACCTGACCGAGTTGTCGTTGTCGCCCGGTTACATGAGCCAGAAGATTCAGGTGGTGCTGGCCACCGATCTGTACGAAGAAAGCCTGGAGGGCGACGAACCCGAGCCGATGGGCGTGGACAAGATCAATCTGCATGAGCTGTCTGCCCTGGCGCAGAACCCACGCTTCACTGAGGGCCGAGCCTTGGCGGCGTTGTACTTGGCCCGTGACTTATTGACCCAACGTGGGGTGTTTTTGCCATGAAGTTGAATTTCCCCCATCCGTTGATGGCGCCGGTGGTTGAACTGGCGTTGAAGGCTGGCGAAGCGATTTTGCCGTTCTGGCGCACCGGCACGGCCGTGACGGCCAAGGCTGACGATTCGCCAGTGACCGCTGCCGATCTGGCGGCTCATCATTTGATTCTGGCCGGGTTGACCGCGCTGGACCCCAGTATTCCTGTGCTGTCCGAAGAAGACGCCAACATCCCCCAAAGCGTGCGCGCCGGGTGGCAGCGTTGGTGGCTGGTAGATCCGCTGGACGGAACCAAGGAATTCATTAGCGGCAGCGAAGAGTTCACCGTCAACATTGCGTTGATCGAGCAGGGGCGGGTGGTGTTTGGTGTGGTGTCGATGCCGACCAACGGGCGCTTCTACGTCGGTGGTGCAGGCTTGGGCGCTTGGCGTGGCGATAGGGGCAGCCAGCCATTACCGATCCAGGTCCGCGAAGTGCCTGCTGCGGGAGAGGCGTTTACCGTGGTCGCCAGCCGTCGACATTCGAGCCCGGAGCAGGAGCGCTTGCTGGCCGGGTTGAGCGATAGCCTGGGTGAGTTGCAATTGGCCAACATCGGCAGTTCGTTGAAGTTCTGCCTGTTGGCGGAAGGGGCGGCAGATTGTTATCCGCGTCTGGCGCCGACGTCGCAGTGGGACACGGCAGCTGCGCAAGGCGTGTTGGAAGGCGCGGGCGGCGAGGTGCTGGATTTGAGCGGTGCGCCGTTTTGCTATCCGGCGCGCGAGTCGTTGTTGAATGAGTTCTTTTTGGCGCTGCCGGCGAAGGCTGCCTGGCGCGAAAAACTGCTGGCGTTGGCGCGGGCATAAAGATCAAAAAAACGCAGCCTCGTTTCACTCGACAGCTCCTACAGAGAAACCCCCTGTAGGAGCTGTCGAGTGAAACGAGGCTGCGAATTTTTGCGTCAACGGTGAAGCACGTACTGCCCGGTAAACGTCACCGCATCGTCATCACTGTCGACATTCACAATCCGCGAATGCAACGTCAACCGCGCTCGCCCATAGCGCTGATACATCACCAAAAACTTCTTCCACACCGCCGCACTCGGTGCCTGACAAATCGCCGTCGCATCCATGGTCACCGGCAGTGGATAGCTGATCTGCCCTTCGTGAATCACGATGTGCCCGTCTTTTATCCCCTCTTCACGCAAGCGCAAATGCAGCCAGCCCCAACCCGCCAGCACCGCCCCGCAATAGAGACTGCCGCCGAACATGGTGCTTTTGTGGTTGACGTTGGCTTCCAGCGGCAAGTACAGGCGCAATTGCTGGTCGTGCCAGTCGAGCACTTTGATACCCATGGCCTGCGTCAAGGGGATGTCGTGATGGAGAATGGATTCCAGGTGACGACTGTCGCGGTTCATGCATGGGCCTCTTGTCTGAAGGTGTTGATTAACGGTCGCTCAATCGAGATCGTCGGTCGGGCCGCTGGCGAAGATCAGCCCATGTTTGCGCAGCTTGTCGTGCAAGGTTTTACGCGGGATGCCCAGCGCTTCGGCAAGGCTGCGTACGGAGCTGTGTGAGCGCGCCAGTTCGGCGGCGATCAGGCTCTTTTCGAAGTTTTCCACTTGCTCGCTCAAGCCGCCGCTGACCACTTCAACCATTGTGTTGGGGCCGCCGCCGGGCGTGTTGTTGTCCAGCGCCAGTTCGAGGCCCAAGGCAAAGCGTTCGGCGGCATTTTGTAGCTCGCGAACGTTGCCGGGCCAGGTGTGGCGCAGCAACAGGGCGCGATGCCCCGGTTGCAATTCATGGGAGGGCAAACCGTGGCGGGCGCTGGCTTCATCGGCGAAATGCTGGAACAACGTCAACGCGTCTTCGCCACGTTCGCGCAGCGGCGGAATGCGCAGCGGTGCGACGTTCAGGCGGTAATACAAGTCGGCGCGAAAGCGTCCTTGATCGGCGGATTGGCGCAGGTCTTCCTTGGTCGCGGCGATGATGCGGATGTCCAGCGGGATCAATTGATTGCCACCCAAGCGCTCGACGACGCGCTCCTGTAGCAATCGCAGCAATTTCACCTGCACATCCAGGCTCATGCTTTCGATTTCATCGAGGAACAGCGTGCCGCCGTTGGCGAACTCGAACTTGCCGATGCGACGCTTTTGCGCGCCGGTGAACGCTCCGGGCTCGTGGCCGAACAACTCGCTTTCCACCACCGACTCGGCCAGCGCACCGGCATTGATCGCCACGAACGGGCCATTACGACGGTTCGACAAATCGTGCAGCGCCCGCGCCACGACTTCTTTGCCGGCACCGGTTTCACCCAGAATCAACACATCAGCCTTGGTCGCGGCCAGCGCGCCAATCTGCTCGCGCAGACGCAACATCGGCGCCGATTGCCCGACCAGCCGGGTGCTCAATTCATTGCGATCACTCAGGGCCAGACGCAGGCTGCGGTTATCCAGCACCAGCCGACGCAAAGCCAGTGCGCGACGCACACTGTCGAGCAAGGCATCGCTGGCGAAGGGTTTTTCCAGGAAGTCATAAGCCCCGGCGCGCATGGCTTGCACCGCCAGCGGTACATCGCCGTGGCCGGTGATGAGCAGCACGGGCAGCTCCGGGTCCTGGGCATGCAGTTCGGTCAGCAGTTCGAGACCGTCCATGCCCGGCATACGAATGTCACTGACCACCACGCCCGGCCAGTCGCGCTCCAATTGCACGGCCAGGCCCTTGGCCTCGGCCAGCGGCAGGATTTTCAGGCCGGCGAGGTCCAGGGTCTGGCTCAGGGCCTGACGCAGGTGGGGATCGTCGTCGATCAACACGACCTGGATGCGGTTGTCGATGGTCATGCACTTCGGTCCTCGGACGGTTGCAGGCTCACACCCGGTGCGCCAGCGCGTAGCTTCAAAGTAATCAGGGCGCCGCCTTCCTTGTGGTTGGCGAACGACAGTTCACCCCCGAAGGCACGCATCAGAGTTTCACAAATCGCCAGCCCCAGCCCAAGCCCTTGTGTGCGAGTCTTGGTGGTGTAGAAAGGCTCGCTGGCGCGACCCAGGGCTTCCATGCAAAAGCCGGGGCCGTTGTCGCGAATGTACAGATGGACGCCGTCGGCGGTGGATTGGGCACTCAACCAGAGTTTACGCGGTGGACCTTTTTCGGTCAGCGCGTCCAGAGCGTTGGCCAACAGGTTACCGAGCACCTGGCGCAGACGGGTTTCCCCGGCCTCGACCCACAGCGTGGCGGCCGGTAAATCGCGGATCAGCTCGACCTCCATGCTGCGTCGACGCTTGGCCAGCAACGCCAGCGCATCATCCAGCGCCGGTTGCAGAGCGACACTTTCCGGCGCGTGACGATCACGCCGGGCAAAGGCGCGCAGGTGAGCGATGATCGAGGCCATGCGCCCGGTCAGTTCGCTGATCAGTTTGAGATTGCCGCGCGCATCGTCGGTGCGTTGATGATCGAGCAGCACTTCGGCGTTTTCCGCGTAGCTGCGAATCGCCGCCAGTGGCTGATTGAGTTCGTGGCTGATGCTCGCCGACATCGTTCCCAATGCCGACAATTTACCGGCCTGGACCAGATCATCCTGCGCGCGCACCAGTTCCTGCTGGGCGTGTTCGCGCTCCAGCACTTCCTGTTTCAAACGCCGGTTGAGACCTTCGAGGTCGCTGGTGCGTTCGGCGACCCGGCCTTCCAGTTCGCGACGGGCCTTGGCTTCGAAGGCGATCCGTTCGAGGTAATGGCGGCGGCGCTGCATCATCAGCCCAAGCAGCAGCATCAACACCAACAGCGTGGCGCCTCCGATGGCGACCACCGTACGCACCGGTCGGTCGATCAAGGTGCGCGGGGCGAGGATGCTGACGTTCCAGCCGGTTTCGGCGATCTGCTGGGTCTGAGTCAGCCAGGCGTTGGGGTTGAGCTTCAGCGGTTTGGGGTCACGGGTCGGGTAGGGCTGGATCGCGGTTATCGCTTTGCTTTCTTCGTCGCTCAACGGACGGGTCGAGCGGAAGCGCCACTCTGGCCGTGACGTGAGAATGACCACGCCGTTATGGTCGGTCAGCAACAGCTGTTCCGGGGTTTTGCCCCAGAGACTTTCGGTGTGGTCCAGATCAACCTTGACCACCAGCACGCCGATGACTTTTTCGCCATCGCGTACTGCGGCGGCGAAGAAGTAGCCGCGTTTGGCGGAGGTCGTGCCCAGGCCGAAAAACCGTCCGAGCCGCCCGGCCATGGCTTCGCTGAAATAGGGCCGGAAGGAAAAATTACGGCCGACAAAGCTGTCGTGTTTGTCCCAATTGGACGCCGCCAGCGTTTTGCCGCGGGTGTCCATCAAGTACATGACTTCGGCACCGGTCTGGGTGCTGATGTTTTTCAGCAAGCGGTTGGCATTGCCTTGGGTGACGCCATCGTCCGGCGCGCCGAGTACCGCGCGCAGGGCCGGCAAGTCGCCGAGGATTTGCGGCAACACTTCATAACGATGCAGCGTGCCCAGCAGGTTGGCGACGTACAGGTCGAGGGTTTGGCGATTTTGCCCGGCCAGTTCGCTGCGGTAATAGCGCTCGGCCAAGTGCTCCAGCGGCCACAGTAACGGCGCCAGGCATAGCGCCACCAGGGCGAGGCTGCGCCAGCGGGGTCTGCGAGGGAGGGTCGGAGTCATGAGCATCGGGCGCCTGGGGGTACAGGCGCATTATGCCTAGGCTTGGTGGCGCAGTCTGCGCACCGTTGCCAAGTCCTTCTTGAGGCGAAAATTCAGACTCAGGCGAAAACTTCAGCGTCTTTGAAAAACTCGGCGGCTTGATCTTTTCCGGACAGTTGCGGTGCTTCTTCAAGTTGCCAGTCGATGGCCAGGTCCGGGTCGTCCCAGCGAATGCTGCGCTCGGCGGATGGGGTGTAGTAATCGGTGGTTTTGTAGAGGAATTCAGCGAACTCGCTCAGCACCACGAAGCCGTGGGCGAAACCCTCCGGGATCCAGAGTTGACGATGGTTGCCGGCTGACAGGCGCACCGCCAGCCATTTACCGAAATGCGGCGAGCTACGACGAATATCCACCACCACATCCAGCACTTCACCGGCCGTCACACGGACCAGTTTTCCTTGAGTGTTTTCCAATTGGTAATGCAGGCCGCGCAGTACGCCTTTTTGCGAGCGGGAATGGTTGTCCTGAACAAATTGTGCATCCAGGCCAGTCGCTTCTTTGAATGCCTTGGCATTGAAGCTTTCATAGAAGAAGCCACGCTCGTCACCAAAAACCCTGGGTTCGATGATCAGAACACCGGGCAAGTCGGTGGTGACTACATTCATGGTACTTCTCCAGCAATAGGCGTTGACGGGGCACATTCTTGCGCAAAGTGTCGAGCGAGGCGAGTGCGGCGTGAATTTTCCCGATTCGTGTGCTCGTTGTGTCGAGCGCCCGGCGCTGGTCAGGCAGTCGAATGGGGGTTGCGTATCGCCGCAAGCAGTGGCGATATAAGCGCCTAATAAAATTTCAGAGGTCGTTGTATGCCGCTCGCCACGTTGATTCACCGCGCCAGTTTGCCCAGCCCGCAAGTGTCTGCGCAGCAAGCGCTTGAGCTGCTGGAGGGGCATTACGGGCTTAGCGGGAGGTTGCAGGCCCTGGGCAGCCAGCAAGATCTCAATTTCCGCGTCGACAGCGACCAGGGGCGTTTCGTCCTGAAAATCTGCCGTGGCGACTATTCAGCGCTGGAACTGCAAGCCCAGCACGCAGGGCTCAAGCATTTGGGCGAACAGTCCGGCGTCAAGGTGCCGCGTGTGATTGCGGCGAAAAACGGTGTGGATTTGCTCACGCTGGACGTCGCAGGCCAATCGGTGCACGTGCGCCTGCTCGACTACATCGAGGGCCAGTCGCTCACCCACCTCGATCATTTGCCGGGTGCCGTGGTCGCCGGTTTCGGTCAACTCTGCGGCGAAATGGACCTGGCCCTGGCCGCTTTCGACCATCCGGGACTTGAACGCACGTTGCAGTGGGACGCTCGTCACGCCAACGCATTGATCGGCCATTTGCTGCCGGTGATCAAGGATGACGCGCAACGCCGGTTGATCGCCGAGGCC
Organism: Pseudomonas sp. OV226; assembly: GCF_003148705.1. NCBI lineage: Bacteria > Pseudomonadati > Pseudomonadota > Gammaproteobacteria > Pseudomonadales > Pseudomonadaceae > Pseudomonas > Pseudomonas sp. OV226. The sequence goes on from NZ_QGGS01000003.1 coordinate 88,372, forward strand.
GCCGAACGCGCCGAGCGTCATTTGCAACCGCTGGTAGATAAGTTGCCGGTGCAGGCCATTCACATGGACATCACTGACGACAACGTGGTCTGGCAGCGCGATGCTCAGCGCCAGTGGCAATTGCAGGGCGTGATCGATTTCGGCGACCTGGTCCGCACCTGGCGTATCACCGATCTTTCGGTGACCTGCGCGGCGTTGCTGCATCACGCCAATAGCGATCCGTTTTACATTTTGCCGGCGATTCAGGCCTATCACGCAATCAACCCGTTGCAGCGCGAAGAACTGCTGGCGCTTTGGCCGTTGATCGTCGCGCGGGCGGCGGTGCTGGTGCTCAGTGGCGAGCAGCAGGTCAGCATTGATCCGGGCAATCAATACAGCCGCGACAACCTCATTCATGAATGGGAAATTTTCCGCGTCGCCACTTCGGTGCCGCTGGAACTGATGGAGGCGGCGATCCTGGCTTGTGTTGGCCAGAGCCTGCCGAGCATTGGCAGCGAAGGATTCGCGCCATTGTTGCCGAGCCTGGTGGGGCGCGAGTTTGCGCTGATTGATCTGGGCGTCCTCAGCCCGCATTTCGAGGCGGGCAACTGGGAACAGGAAGGCATCGATCAGCGGCTGCTGACGGAAGCCGCCGCGACCCACGGCCTGGCGGCCAGTCGTTATGGGCAATACCGGTTGTCGCGAACCCGGCCAGACACGGCGGACGAGCCGGACACCTGCCCATTGCACGTCGAGTTGCGAGTGCCCCACGGCACGGCCGTCGAGTCGCCGTTTGCCGGGGTGGTTCATCAGCCGTCGGCGGGTGTGCTGCAACTCGACGGGCCGCAACTCAGCGTGCGGCTGTGGGGCGTGACCCCATCGCTGCACACCGGCGCAGCACTGGTCAAAGGCCAGGTGTTGGGTTCGGTCAGCGGGCCACTGATCGTGCAGTTGTGCCGAGGCACGGCGTTCAATGCGCCGCTGTTTTGCACACCGTCGCGCGCCCGGGCCTGGAAAGCCTTGTGCCCGTCGCCCGCAGCGCTGCTGGGGCTGGCCTGTGATGCTGAAGAGGAGCTGGACTCGCAGACACTGCTGGCACGCCGCGACGCCAGTTTCGCCCGTACCCAGAAGCACTACTACGTTGACCCGCCGCGCATCGAACGCGGCTGGCGCAACCACCTGATCGACATGCAGGGCCGTTCCTACCTCGACATGCTCAATAACGTCGCGGTGCTCGGCCATGGCCATCCGCGCATGGCGGCGGTCGCCGCTCGTCAGTGGTCGCTGCTCAACACCAATTCGCGCTTCAACTACGCCGCGGTCGCCGAGTTCTCCGAGCGCTTGCTGAAATTGTCGCCGGACTCCATGGACCGCGTGTTCCTGGTCAACAGCGGCAGCGAAGCCAACGACCTGGCGATTCGTCTGGCGTGGGCCTACAGCGGAGGTCGCGACATGCTCAGCGTGCTGGAGGCCTACCACGGCTGGACGGTGGGCGCGGATGCCGTCTCGACGTCGATCGCCGATAACCCCAAGGCCTTGAGCAGCCGCCCGGATTGGGTGCATCCAGTCATTGCGCCAAATACGTATCGCGGAGAGTTCCGAGGCCCGGACAGTGCGCCGGACTACGTACGCAGCGTCGAACACAACCTGGCGAAAATCGCCGCGCAAGGTCGCCCATTGGCCGGTTTCATTTGCGAGCCGGTGTACGGAAATGCAGGCGGAATCTCCTTGCCACCCGGCTATCTGAAACAGGTTTATGGACTGGTTCGAGCCCAGGGCGGCGTGTGCATCGCCGACGAAGTGCAGGTCGGCTACGGGCGTATGGGGCACTTCTTCTGGGGCTTTGAGGAACAGGGCGTGGTGCCGGACATCATCACCATGGCCAAAGGCATGGGCAATGGGCAGCCGTTGGGCGCGGTGATCACGCGTCGGGAAATCGCCGAGGCGCTGGAAGCCGAAGGGTATTTCTTCTCCTCGGCAGGTGGCAGCCCGGTCAGTTGCCAGATCGGCATGGCGGTGCTGGATGTGATGGAAGAAGAAAAGCTCTGGGAAAACGCCCAGGTGGTGGGCGGGTACTTCAAAGAGCGACTGGAGGCACTGATCGATATCCATCCGCTGGTGGGCGCGGTGCATGGTTCCGGTTTCTACCTGGGCGTCGAGCTGATCCGCAATCGCGAGACCCTGGAACCGGCAACCGAAGAAACCACGGCGCTGTGTGATCGCCTGCGCGAACTGGGGATTTTCATGCAGCCGACCGGCGACTTCCTCAACGTCCTGAAGATCAAACCGCCGATGGTGACCTCGCGCCAGAGTGTGGACTTCTTCGTCGACATCCTCTCGAAGGTGCTCGCAGAGGGCCTGTAAACACATACCTCTGTAGGAGTGATAATTCGATAGATATCGGCTTTTAAGCAAAAAAATATGACGTATGGCTTATTGGTGGCTTTTAAAGCCGATATTTATCGGATATAAAGTCACCGCAGCCTCGGTGTGGACGAACCACGCCCGATGCTTCCCATTTCTGTCATGGGTCGAGGCCACACTCGACCCCACGCCTTTGCTCAGGAGCCGATTCATGAGCCGTATCGTTACCGTCGCCGCTACCCAGATGGCCTGTTCCTGGGACCTTGAAGCCAACATCGAAACCGCTGAGAAGCTGGTCCGTGAGGCTGCGGGCAAAGGCGCGCAGATCATCCTGATTCAGGAACTGTTCGAGAGCCCGTACTTCTGCCAGAAGCCGAACCCGGATTACCTGCAACTGGCCACGACCGTTGAAGACAACGTCGCCATCAAGCACTTCCAGAAAGTCGCCAAAGAGCTGCAAGTGGTGCTGCCGATCAGCTTCTACGAATTGGCCGGCCGTGCGCGTTTCAACAGCATCGCGATCATCGATGCCGACGGCTCCAACCTCGGGATTTATCGTAAAAGCCATATCCCGGACGGCCCTGGCTACCACGAGAAGTACTACTTCAACCCGGGCGATACCGGTTTCAAAGTGTGGAACACCCGTTACGCGAAAATCGGCGTGGGCATCTGCTGGGACCAGTGGTTCCCTGAGGCCGCCCGCAGCATGGCGTTGCAGGGCGCGGAAATCCTGTTCTACCCGACCGCCATCGGCAGCGAGCCGCACGACAAGACCATCTCCTCGCGTGATCACTGGCAGCGCGTGCAGCAGGGCCATGCCGGCGCCAACCTGATGCCGCTGATCGCCAGCAACCGAATCGGCAACGAAGAGCAGGACGGCTACGACATTACCTTCTATGGCTCATCGTTCATCGCCAACCAGTTCGGCGAAAAAGTTCAGGAGCTCAACAAAACCGAAGAAGGTATTCTGGTGCACACTTTCGACCTCGACGAGCTGGAACACATTCGCAGCGCGTGGGGTTCGTTCCGTGATCGCCGTCCTAACCTTTACGGCGCACTGAAAACTCTCGACGGTTCCCTGGAGTCCTGATTGTCATGACCACTTTGCACACCACGCCTCGCGCCGACGGTTTCTACATGCCGGCCGAATGGGCGCCACAAACCCAGACCTGGATGATTTGGCCCGAGCGTCCGGACAACTGGCGCCTGGGTGGCAAACCGGCGCAAGCCGCGCACGTGGCGGTGGCGAAAGCCATCGCGCGTTTCGAACCGGTGACCGTGGCGGTTTCCGCAGGCCAGTACGAAAACGCTCACGCCCGTCTCGACGTGCCGAATATTCGTGTGGTGGAAATGTCCAGCGATGACGCATGGGTACGCGACACCGGTCCGACATTTGTCATCAATAACCGTGGCGAAGTCCGTGGTGTGAACTGGGATTTCAACTCGTGGGGTGGTTTCGACGGTGGCCTGTATTCGCCGTGGAACCGTGATTCGCAAGTGGGCGGCAAGATCCTCGAGATCGAGCGCAGCCCGCGTTATCGCACCGAGGGTTTCGTGCTCGAAGGCGGTTCGATTCACGTCGATGGCGAAGGCACCCTGATCACCACCGAAGAATGCCTGCTCAACCGCAATCGCAATCCGCACCTTGGGCGTGCCGAAATCGAAGCGGTGCTCAGCGCCAACCTGGCTGTGGATAAAATCATCTGGCTGCCGGACGGTTTGTTCAACGACGAAACCGACGGCCATGTGGATAACTTCTGCTGCTACGTGCGCCCGGGCGAAGTCTTGCTGGCCTGGACCGATGACCCGCAAGACCCGAACTACCCGCGCTGCCAGGCAGCAATGAACGTGCTGCAAAGCAGCACCGACGCCAAGGGTCGCCCATTCACGGTGCACAAGATGCCGATTCCGGGGCCGCTGTACGCGACCGAAGAAGAGTGCGCGGGTGTCGACCCGGTGGACGGCACTCAGGAACGAAATCCTTCCGTTCGTCTGGCCGGTTCCTACGTGAACTTCCTGATCGTCAACGGCGGCATCATTGCGCCGAGCTTCGATGACCCGATGGACGGCCCGGCAAAAGAAATTTTGCAGACGCTGTTCCCGCAACATGAAGTGGTGATGGTGCCGGGCCGTGAACTGTTACTGGGGGGCGGTAACATCCACTGCCTTACCCAACAACAACCCGCTCCGCACAAGGAGTGAGTGAGGTCGTAACAGCCTGAGTCGATTGCGAAATCGATCAAAAAAAGCAACCCCCTATGCTGCTCGACGAAGAGCCCGCAATCCGTATGGACTGCGGGCTTCTTTGTATCCGCTTGTCGACAGATGCGAAACATTGGCACAGCTCTTGTATCTGTCAGGGGTGAAACAGGGAGGGGGAGAACTGCGATGTTCTGTCATAAACCTTGGATAAGTTAGCCGCTCACAAACCAGGAGAGAGCGCTGAAATGAACGCCGAAGTGAACGTAGTGAGCGAGCGGGCGTCGCATCCCCTGGCAATTAATAGCGAATCGCTCCAGGTCCTTGCGCACTGGTTCAAGTCCAATGGAACGCGTCAGATCGGGGAACCTGATCCGCGCCGGATGATGATCGAGCGCTACCCCGCTGGTTTATTCAGCGAAGCGGAACTGGAAGCGTTGTGGGATGTGATGGAAGGATAAGAAGAATAAACAAAGGATTGATAAAGCGCTGCCGGGATGGCGGCGCTTTTTTTTGCGTGAATCTTATGGGACGTACACCGAACGTGTAGCAGCTGGCGGAGCCTGCGTCCGGCTGCGCAGCAGTCGTCAAACCGAACAGCGCGTTTTTTCAGAAAAACTGCGGTGTCCGGTTTACGAGGACTTCGTCCTCGAACGCAGCCTTCGGCAGCTGCTTCAGGTTTTACTGCCTCCTTAGAAGCTGTAGGTTCCGGTCACCACCACGCTGCGCGGTTCGCCCGGCTGGATCTGCGCGGCACTCGTGGCGGAGGCGTAGTAGGTTTTATCGCTGATGTTGTTCAGCGCCGCGCGCAAGTCCCAGTCCTTCTGGCGGAACCCGGCCAGTGCATCCCAACGGCCATAACCGGGCAGCACAACCGTATTGAGGTTGTCGGCATAACGCTGGCCGACCAGGGTCAGACCGGTTTCGGCGTACCAACCCATTTCCGGTTTCCACGTCAGGAACAGGCTGCCATTGTGCTTGGCCACATTGCTGATGCGTTTGCCTTCAAAGCCGTTGTTATCCTTCTCGACGGTGGCGTCCTGCACGCCCACACCACCGCGTACATACCAGTTGCCAGTGATTTTGCCGGTGCCGGTCAGCTCGATTCCGCGCGAGCGTTGCAGGCCGCTCATCAAGGTCACGGTGGGGTCATTCGGGTCGCTGGTGCGACGGTTGTAGAGTTCCAGTTCGTAGATCGCCAGTGTGGTGCTCAGGCGATCATCGAGCCAATCGCTCTTCACCCCGATTTCTTTTTGCTTGGTCAGCTCCGGGCTCAAGTCATTGGCGTTACCGGGCGCACCCGGTGTGATGCCGATCAAACCGCCGCCCACCGGCGAAAAGGTTTTGGTCCAGGACGCGTAGAAGGAATGATTCTGCAGCGGCGTCCAGACCACCCCGACACGCGGGCTGGTGCTGTGGCTGTCACGGTCTTCGGAAATGTCCTTCAGCTTGTTGGTCGACTCGATGTCGAATGTGTCGTAACGCAGACCGGCCAGCAGTTGCCATTGATCGTTCAGGCGCAGTTGATCCTGTACGTACACCGCGCGGCTCTCGACTTCGGTGTGGCTGCTGCTGGACACCTGCATGCGTCCGGTATGGCGCAAATCGCGATTGGGGTTGTACAGGTCCAGGGCCGGCACGGGTGAACTGCCGCGTCCGGAGGTGGCGGCGTTGTACAAGGTCGGATCGCGGCGCTGGCTGCCCGTTTCGAGGCCGGTCAGCAGACGATGCTCCAGTCCAAACGTGTGGAAACCGCCTTCCAGCTCAACGTTGTTGTACACGTTGCGGGTGGTCAGATCTTGCTGCCAGTGCTGGCGCGTCACCTTGTTGGTTGCCGGGGTGTAACCGGTCAGGTAAGTGTTGTCGAAATCGCTGTCGAGCTTGAACACGCCCAGGGTGTGGCGCAGTTGCCAGTTGTCGCTGAGTTCATAGCTGAGCCTGGAGCGTAGGGATTGCGACTTGTCGTCGATGAAATCGTGCTCGCTGCCGTAGGTCGTATCGCGTCCTACATCCGCCGGACGCCCATTCACACCGGGAACACCCCGATCCGGCGTACGGTTGTAGCGACTGTATTCGTATTGCACCAGCCAGTTCAGGTCCGGCGTCAGTTGCCAACTCATCGACGGCGCGAACAATTGCCGATTACCGCTGACGCCATCGCGAAAGCTGTTCTGATCCATGTTGCCCATGTTCAAACGCAGGCTGATGTTCTCGCTCGGGTCGGTGCTGAGGTCGGCATACAAGCTGCGCAGGTCATCGCTGCCACCCTGGGCTTCGAGGGTCGAGCGGCGACCGAACTCCGGCACCTTGCTGACCCGGTTGACGATGCCGCCCTGGCTGCCACGGCCATACAACACTGCCGCCGGGCCTTTGAGGACGTCGATGCGTTCGATGTTGTGCAAGTCGCGCACGTATTGGCTGTCATCGCGGATGCCGTCGAGGTAGAAGTCGTTGCTCGCGTCGAAGCCACGGATGCGCAGGCTGTCGAAGCGGGTATCGGCGCCACTGCTGACGTTGGGGAGGCCACTGAGCGCTGTGCCCAGGTCGTTGGTGCCGTAATCCATGACGTTCGAGGTTTTGATCGAGTCGATGGCCTGTGGCACGTAACGCACCGGGGTCTCTGTTCGGGTCGCGGTGTTGGTTTCTTTTACGCGAGGGTCATCAGCCTCCACATCGGCGCTGATCGCGGTCTCGGGTAAAACAGTGGTGGAAGCGCAGGCAAAACCGGTGGACAAAAAGGCAGACAGCCCAAGCGTAGCGGGCGTTAGACGGAACGGGGCAGGCATCAAGAAGCGCATCCGAAAGGGGTGGGAAATTTCAGGGTGCGAATGGTAATGCTTGTTATTTACTTTCGTTAATTGTTCTTGAAAATGGTGGCTGTTTGATTGTGTCGAGTTGTGTCGAAGTTGCTACAACGGCCACGCGGCGTCATTCGACCGATTCATGAAACAGACTGAAAGCCATTCCAGCGTTTTTCCGAAACCACCTGAGGATTAGTCTGCCGGCCATTGAATCTTCCTGACGTATTGCCGGAGCCTTGCGATGATCCTTCATTATATTTACGACCCATTGTGCGGCTGGTGTTACGGCGCCAAACCGTTGGTACAGGCTGCCCAAGGCGTGTTGCCCGTGATCGCCCACGGCGGCGGAATGATGACCGGCGCCAACCGCCAGGCAGTTTCGCCACAACTGCGCAACTACGTGATGCCACACGACCGGCGCATCGCCGAGTTCACGGGCCAGCCCTTTGGTGAAGCCTATTTTGAAGGCCTGCTGCGTGATGAAACGGCGGTGTTCGATTCCGCTCCACCGATCGCTGCGGTGCTGGCCGCTGAGCAGATAGCCGGGCGCGGTGTCGAGTTGTTGGGGCGTTTGCAGACCTCTCACTATGTGGAAGGTCGGCGCATTGCGGACGAATCGGTGCTGCTTGAATTGGCAATAGGCATCGATTTGGAGCCCGTGGCATTTGCGGCCACCTTGAAAAGTGTCAATACCGATCAGCACATCAAAGACACTCGCGCCTTATTGGCCCGCGTCGGCGGTCAGGGTTTTCCAACGCTGGCGCTTGAGCAAGATGGCCAATTCTCCCTGGTCGATGTCAGCCAATGGCTCGGCAAGCCGGAGGCATTTGCGACCTGGCTTGCGCAAAGCGCTTAGGCGTTTTTCGTCTATCCATAGTCAATTCGTCAAATTGACAGGCAGTTGTGGGCCCTACTAGGATCGCGCCCAACGCCTGTGGCTAACCGCCACGACTCAAAAAATAATAAAAGGTCCGCCACGATTTTTTCGTGTGCGGGCCTTTTTGTTTTGGGGTGAAAAAAGAGTGCGATAGCGCCGTTTCAGCCGTTCGACACAGCGCGTTTCAACCCGAAATAAGGAAAACAAGATGTTGAACAAGCGAATCAGCCTGATCGCTCTGGGGATATTGAGTGCAACACCGGCCATGGCTAACGACCAGGTCCAATCCAAGGGTTTCGTAGAAGACAGCAGCCTCAACGTGCTGCTGCGCAACGCCTACATGAACCGTGACTACAAAGACGGCAACCCGGATAAATCCGAGTGGGGCCAGGCGGCCATCGGCACGTTCTCGTCCGGCTTCACCCAAGGCACCGTGGGTGTGGGTGTGGACGCTTTCGGTCTGTACGCCCTTAATCTGGAGCGCAGCGAAGACCGTAGCGGCGCGCAAGGCATCGACTTCTTCAAGAAGGGCGCCAGCAGCCAGCCTGCTGATGATCTGTCCAAGGGCGGCGCGGCCGTCAAATTCCGTCTGTCCAGCACCACGCTGACTTACGGCGACCAGATGCCGGCCCTGCCGGTGTTGAACTACGACAACTCGCGTCTACTGCCAGAAAGCTACACCGGCACCCTGATCACCTCCAAAGAGATCAAAGGCCTGCAACTGGACGCCGGCCGCTTCACCGCCGAGTCGCGTAAAAGCGCTGAAGGCCGTGACAGCGGTGGCTTGAAGTCGATCAACGTATTGGGCGGCAGCTACCAGTTCACCGAACAATTCAAAGGCGCGCTGTACGCTTCCGATGTCGAAGACGTGCTGAAGAAGCAATACGTGAACGCCAACTACCTGTTCCCGATCGACAAGGATCAGTCCCTGACCTTGGACTTCAACGGTTACCGCACCAAGCTGGACGATGCTTACGTCCGCGAAAACGGGATCACCGGCGACGACAACAAGATCTGGAGCCTGGCCGCAACATTCGTCACCGGCCCGCACTCGTTCACCCTCGCGCACCAACGCAGCACCGGTGACAGCAACCTGGGCTACGCCTACGGTGGTTATCAGAAAGACCAGGGGCGTATCGGCGACGGCGGCAACACCATCTACCTGGCAAACTCCTACTGGTCCGACTTCAACGCTGAAGACGAGCGCAGCTGGCAGTTGGGCTACGGTTTGGACTTCAGCACATTCGGCGTTCCGGGCCTGACCTACAACTTCGCTTATGTGCGCGGTGACAACATCACCACGTCCACTAGCGAAGGCGGTACCGAGCGCGAAATCTTCAACCAGTTCAAGTACGTCGTGCAAAGTGGCCCGGTCAAAGACCTGAGTGTGAAGTTGCGCAGTTCGGTTCTGCGTGTGTCGCAAAAATCCAGCGAGTACAACGTCAGCGGTAACGAAGTGCGTGTGTTCGTGGATTACCCAATCAGCATCTTCTGATGATCGACTGAGCGTTAAAACTCGAAAAAAACCCCGATTGATTCGGGGTTTTTTTTGCCTTGTGACTGCAAAAACGCACTAAAAGCCGCTGTTTTCAGTCTTGAAAAGTGGAATTGAAGCGACTTCATACTCCGTTTCAAGCAGTGCTTGATATGCCTGAAATTCTTTCTCATGGACGCAAATCCTGTGCTCTCTAGATTAGGTAGCTAAATGCACGGAGATTTTGAAAATGCTCGTTTTGAATAAAGAAGTGGGCGAATCGCTACGGCGCGACAAATACGTCAACGTCAAAAGTAGTGACTTCAATCTATTCGGTCACTTCTCCGACTTCGTCAGATTGACCCGAAGTTGGGAAAACATGGAGCCCGACAGTTACTACGGTCAGGCTGACGCGGGCAATCGATACCGTCGCTACAGTGATTTCGAATACAACCCGGTGACCCGTGAACTGACGCAGCTGGAACACCGCGCCTACGTCCAGTCCAAGGCTAACAACGCCTACGTGGGCGGAATGGTTCGGCACTTCCAGGACTTCTCCGATGAAATCATTCATTCGCCGGTGATGCGCAGCCTGATCGACACGGATTTCGAGGTGTACAAAAACGTTCTGCCGCCGGAACTGCACGATGAAATCTGGCAATGCCAGATTCACCAGATCCGCATCGAGATCAAACCAGGCAAGCAACTGGAGATCACCCCGGAAGGCATTCACTGCGACGGTTACCCGTTCAGCGGCGTGCATTTCTGGGGGCGCAATAACGTGGAGGGGGCGGAAAGCCGCTTGTACAGCGCCCATGAACAAGAACATCTGGCGTCGACGACTTACACCGACATTCTCGACACCACTTACTTCCTGGATCGGGACATGCGCCACTACGTCACGCCGGCGCGCAACACCCATTCCCACGCCATGGCTTATCGGCAAATTCTGGCGATTTCCTTCTCGCGGCCCGGGACCGCTTTCGACATTGTTCGCTGAACAGTACAACGCCGCGATCAGCCTCGCCGAGTGCCCTGCACCGGTAATGCTGAGGCGTACGACAGCCAAGGATGCCCAGCGCCTGGAGCGCTTCTTCCGGCAATTCGAAGAGGTGTCTTTCTGCGAATGGCAGGACGCCAAATGCCTGCGTGGTGTATTGGTGCAAAAGACCACCACCGCATTCATTGCGCTGGACGCCAGTGGCGAAATCGTCGGCGCGGTACTGGGCGGCATGCTCGGCAGTCGCGGCACGATCAACCATTTGGCCGTGAGCCCGATGTATCGCAGCCAGGGTGTCGGTCAACGCTTGGTTGAAGCGGCATCGGCGGACATGAAACGCGTGGGCGTGCTGCGCATGTTCCTGTTTGTCGACGATGCCAACCTCGCCGGCAAACGTTTTTGGAGTGCCCAGGGTTTTTGCGAACCGCGTGGCGAAAGAACATTTGAGAGGGATCTATGAATGAGACGTCCAGCAGCCGTCCGCTGATGGTCGGGCCACAACAACGCTCGCGCACCTTTGCAGAAGCCAGCCCGGTAGTGGCGGGCTATTTCACGGTGTCGTTCGTGTTCGGCCTGATGGCGGTCAATGCCGGGATGCCGGTGTGGTTACCGGTCGCGATGTGCCTGTTTGTCTACGCCGGTGCTTCGCAGTTCGCTGCGCTGGCGCTGATTACCAGCGGCGCGTCACTGACCACCATCGTCCTCACCACGTTTCTGATCAACGCGCGGCACATGCTGATGTCCGTTTACATGGCCAAGGCGTTGCAGGCGATGGGGCTCAGTCGACTTGAGCGTTGGTGTTATGCGGGTGGGTTGACCGATGAGTCGTTCGCCTTCCACAGCGTCAAACTGGGCAAGGGTGCGCCGGTCAATGTGCGCTACCTGATCGGCTTCAATCTGTTTTGCCACACCTCGTGGGTGCTCGGCGGATTGCTCGGGGCGATTTGCGCGCAGTACGCGGCGCACTTGATCAAGTATCAGCTCGACTACGCGCTGACGGCGATGATGCTCTACGTGCTGGTTTCGCTGTGCAATACGCGTAACAAACTCATCGCTGCACTGGCCGCCGTCGCCTGTATGGGCGCACTGAGCCTGGTCGGCAGCTCGCCGTTCAACGTATTCATCGCCACCTTTGTGGGCTGCGGGGTGGGTGTATGCCTGACCAAACGTTCCTGATTCTGGTCGTCGTCCTGATGATGGCTGTGACGTTCTTGCCGCGTGCGCTGCCGCTGCAAGTGAACACCGACCATTGGCCGCCCTTCGTCGCCCGGGCGCTGGAATTCCTGCCGGTGGCGATCGTCGCTGCCATCAGCGTCACACCGCTGTTGATCAAGGATCAACACGTGCAGCTCGATCGCCCGGAATTTTATGCCGCGATTCCGACGTTGTTATGTGCGTACTTCAGCAAAAACCTCTTTCTCTCCGTTGCGGTGGGAACGGCTGCGTATATTGCGCTCAGTTCGTTCATGTAGCGCCAGGTCGACCACATCGTGCAAAGCCTGGCCCGACAACTCTGGGTTATTGACCGCCAACCGAACTTCGAGGGCATCCTCGAAGCCAGGGAAAATGGTCAAGCCGTTACGTTGGGCGGCGTCACGGGACACCATGCCCAGGCCGTCCATTTGCGTGATCAAGGAGAGCGTCAGCGTCTCACTGCAGGAGTAAACCATCCGTTTGTTCGACTCGTAATTGCCAAGGCCGGCGTCGAGAAAGCGCAAGAAACTGTGGGAATACGGACAATCGTCGGCCGGACGCACCTGAAATTTGTTGCCAAGCATCACCAGCGGATCATGTTCCTGACCGCAATGGGCACCGACCACCTGCACCTGAACCTCGGGCAGGATAATGCTGGGCATCCCTGGCAGCTGCGGGCCGATCAACACGGCCAGGTCAAAGTCTTCGTTTTTGAGCTTGCTGAGGTTTTCCATCGACTCGGCGTAGCTGAATTCCAGCTGATAGTCGGGAAACACCTCAATCAGGCGTCCGATCATTCGTCGATTGAAGTCAGCCGAAAGCGTTGTGTTCAGCGCCACTTTGAGCGTGCGCTGCCCAGGCTCTTTCAGCGCAGCCACTTTTTCTTCCAGTTGCCGCGTGGCCACCAACACCTTGTCCATGAAAGGCGTGAGTTCCGAGCCCTGCGTGGTCAGGGTCAACCCCTTGTTGGAGCGACGAAACAACCGAAAACCAAACTGCTCTTCGACTTTGTTCAACTGTGCAGCCAATGCCTGCACGGTCAAACAGGAATGCTCTGCCGCCGCTGACAATGAGCCAGTCTGCACAATGCGCATCAGGTTGCGTAGGGTTCTGCTATCCATTGGGTAATGCCCTCTGAAGTGGGCTGGCTATTGTTGTGTACCTGGCCGTCGGTTGGGCGATACGTGCTGGCTATAATCCTGCACCTGAACCCGCTTGTCCCGAGTTTAGTAGCGAATTGATGCTGGCGTCCGATGGTTGGAGGGTTGCGCAGGATCGAGGGTTTCTGGGGGAGGGTGGGTGATGGGGGTCAAAGAATGCTCGGACCGGGAGGTTTGGGCATTTTTTTGTCGTTTGTTTTCATATGGGCGCGCCATTTCGTACGTATAAGAAAGCCGCTACCTGCACGGCTATCGGACGTCTCCCAGTCAAAAAGAGGACCCGCCTGATTTCCATCCCTGACTTGTTTCGCTGAAATATCGACTCATCAATTCGAGATTTTTCTCCGAATTTGAGCCCATTGGATATCAAGGCATTTGCCAGCATCCACGACGCGAGCGAGTAGATACCGATGGATGTACCAGGGATAAAGGAAGTTCTCGGTCAACAAAACTGGAAAGACATTGGTTTGCCAGATATCCGGGATATACCGCTATCGATACTGGCGAGCGACGCTCGGGAACAACCAAGTGCAGTCGATCTCAATCACGCCTTGGACCAGGTACTAAACAAGCATCGGCATGGGATGTTGGTTTATCAACGATGTCTTCCCCACAAACAAAAAAAGCAGCCTGATTAGGCTGCTTTTCTTGAAGAGGTTGCTTGATATTGTGCTCCCTCAAGCAGGGGAGAAGAGGTCTCACCCGAGCGCTAATCTCCAGGTCATCAACGGGGTTCCTAACGCCGACTATCGCCACCTGATGGCAGTCGGTTTCGCGCTCTTGGACCGATTCTCTGCAACTTGCGACGTCGGTGTCAATTTGAGGATCTTGAGTCGACCATCCGGATACATTTGACGATTTCGAAACGTTTTTATGCAAACAGGCAGTTTTATGATCGTTTTTATGCACGAAAACTCATTTTTATGCAGAGGGCCGAAATTACTAACGATGTCCTCAAGCTTAAAAGCCTCGAGTAATTCGGGGCTTTTAAGTGCGCGGTGGCTCGTCCCGATTAAGGTTTACACCTTGTTACCTCTTTTCAACGAGGGCATAAATTCACCTGTTACAGCAGGCTCCTCCACCACAAATGATCAAAACGATCATTTGAATGATTGATTTGCGCAGTTCATGACGAAAGCCTAAGATAAATTTGACTGAATTAATCACTGCGTGATCGATTCAGTCAGTTTCGAGGTGATAAACGTCTTGCCAAACAATTATAAAAGGAGACCCTCGTGGCCCAAATTCCTATCAAGCGCACCATAGAACGCATCCCTGGCGGCATGATGATTGTCCCGCTGCTGATCGGTTCGCTGGTGGCTACCTTTCTTCCCGATACACCGAAGTTTTTCGGCTCTTTCACCAATGCGCTGTTCACCGGGGCATTACCCATCCTCGCGGTGTTCTACGTTTGCATGGGCGCGAGCATCAACATCAAGGCCACGCCTTACCTGCTGAAGAAGGGCGGCACGCTGCTCATCACCAAAGTCGGCATCGCTGTCCTGATCGGCATTGTGCTTGGGCACTTCCTGGGTGAGCAGCCGGTTTCGTCAGGGCTGTTCGCCGGTATTTCCACGCTGGCGATCGTTGCTGCGATGAACGACACCAACGGCGGGTTGTACATGGCGCTGATGGGGCAATACGGTCGATCCGAAGACGTCGGTGCCTACTCGGTCATGTCCCTGGAGTCCGGGCCTTTTCTGACGATGGTCACCTTGGGTATCGCCGGCCTGTCGGCCTTCCCGTGGCCGACGCTGGTGGGCAGCATTCTGCCGCTGGCCCTGGGCATGTTGTTGGGCAATCTTGACCGTGACATGCGCGATTTTCTGGCCAAAGCCGTTCCGGTGATGATCCCGTTCTTCGCCCTGGCACTCGGCGCCAGCCTGGATTTGCATAACGTCTGGCAGGCCGGTTTGCTCGGTCTGGGAATGGGTGTTGCGGTTGTCGTGTTGACCGGTATCCCGCTGTTCTTCGCTGACCGTTTGACCGGTGGCACTGGCGTCGCCGGCGTCGCTGCGGCCACCACCGCCGGGAACGCCGCCGCCGTGCCAGCACTGATCGCGGCGGCCAATCCGGTGTACGCAGAAGCGGCCAAGAGTGCGACCATATTGGTCGCCGCTTGTGTCGTGGTCACAGCGATTCTCGCGCCGTTGCTCACCGCAGCCGTTGCCAAGCGCGTGCAACAGCGCAATCCCGTCGTTATCCCTGAACCGGAGATAGAGCCTCAAAAGCAGGAGGCCTTGCGATGAGGATTCTGATCATCGCGGACGATTTGTCGGGCGCGGCAGATTGCGCCATCGGTTTTGCGAGCGCGGGGCTACAAACGGTGGTCACGCTCGACCCTTTGAATGACAAGGCTGACGCTCAGGTGATTGCGGCCGATACGGACACTCGACGCCTCTCTCCGGAGCGGGCCGCCGAGCGCACCGTCGCTGCATTTAAAGCGCTGCATCAACCCGGGCAGCGACTGTATAAAAAAATCGATTCAACCTTGCGCGGCAACTGGGCGGCCGAAGTCGCTGCCCTGCAACCGTTGGCAGGCCTGGCCATCGTCGCCCCGGCGTTTCCCGCCACCGGGCGTACGTTGCGTGGCGGTCGGGTGTTCGTGAACGGCCAGCCACTGGAAACCACCGACACCTGGAAACTCGAAAACGCCGACCGCCCGGCTGACGTCGAAGTGATGCTCATCGCCGCGGGCCTGAGCACCGCGAAGCTGGACCTCGACACCTTGCGCGGCAACGAAAATGCGCTCGCACAGCACATTATCGAAGTCGCCCGCAGCGGCACGCAGGCGTTGATCGTCGACGCACAAACCGAAGATGACCTGCTGACCCTCGCTCGCCTGACCGCGTCGATGGAACAGCCGCTGTTCTGGATCGGTTCGGGTGGTCTCGCTCGGGAAATAGCCGGTCTTCCTGACTTCAGCGAAACAGGTTTCACGGCCATCGAACCGGATGCAGTCGAAAAAAGTCAGGCGCCTATCCTGATACTCGTCGGTAGCCTTTCCGGAGTCTGCGACCGGCAATGCGCACGGCTCAAGGAGCGTGGCGGCGTCAGCGAATTGGTCGTACCGCCCGAGGTCCTTCGCCAGGGCACAACGCATGTCGATTGGGCGACGTGGCAGGCGCGCATCGGCGAGCAACTGGACGGCTGGAGTGACCTGCTGCTGCGCATCGGCCGCGATGAAGCGTTCGATCCCCAGGAGGGCGCGCAACTCTCGAACCTGCTGGCCGTGCTGGTAGAACCCCACTTCGCCAAGGTTGGCGGCTTGATCGCCACGGGTGGCGAGACGGCGCGGGCCATATTGACCACCGTCGGCATCGACAGCCTGCAACTGCTGACGGAAATCGAAGCCGGCGTCGCCTTCGCCCGCCCGACCGATTCCCGGCAGGGCCATCGTCCCGGCATCGTTACCAAGGCAGGCGCGTTCGGCACCGATCACGCCTTGTATGCGGCATGGCAACACTTGAGCGACAACGCCGATCGCTCCCCGTCCAAACGCACACGAATCCAAGGACTCCAATGAACACTATGAACAACTACCTCCCCATCATCGGCATCACCATGGGCGACGCCACGGGCGTCGGCCCGGAAATCATCGTCAAGAGCCTGACTCATGACATCGTCTACCAGCAATGCCGACCACTGGTGATCGGCGATGCCCGTCGCCTGGAGCAGGCCAACGTCATCGTCGGCGGCAGCGCCAAAGTGCGCCGCATCGAAGATGCCTCCCAAGCGTTGTACGAGGCCGGCACCATTGACTGCATCGACCTCGACCTGATCCCCGACGACCTGCCGTTCGGTGAACTGTCGCCCATCGCCGGTGACGCCGCTTATCAATACATCGCCCGCGCTGTGCAACTCGCCGAGGCCAGCCAGATTGATGCCATTTGCACCGCGCCATTGAACAAGGAAGCGCTGCACGCCGGCGGCCACAAATACCCGGGCCACACCGAAATGCTCGCGCACCTGACCAACGTCGACGAAGTATCGATGATGCTGGTGGCGCCGCAGCTGCGGGTGATTCACGTCACCACCCACATCGGGATCATCGACGCGATCCGCAAGATCGAACCGGGCCTGGTCCAGCGCACCATCGAGCGCGGCAACGCGACGCTGATCAAGGCCGGCATTGCCAAGCCACGAATCGGCGTGTGCGGGATCAACCCGCATGCCGGTGAAAACGGTCTGTTCGGTTATGGCGAAGAGGAAGAAAAGATCATCCCTGCGGTGAAGCTGTTGCAGGAACGCGGCCTCGACGTGACCGGCCCGCTGCCCGCCGATACGCTGTTCTTCCGCGCCGGACGCGGCGACTTCGACCTGGTGGTGGCGATGTATCACGACCAGGGCCACGGCCCGGTCAAAGTGCTGGGGCTTGAAGCCGGTGTGAACGTGACCGTGGGCCTGGACGTGATCCGCACTTCGGTCGACCACGGCACTGCTTTCGATATCGCCGGCAAGGGCATCGCCGATGAACGCAGCCTGCTCGAAGCGCTGCGCCAGGGTGCGGAGCTTGCCACGCGACGGGGATGAGGCGCACGGGCGCTGTCGTGTAAGATCGACCACCGTCCACACAACGAGACCCGCCATGAAAGCCTCCGAACGCCACCGCGCCATCCTCGATCTCGTACGCATTGGCGATGCCAACGTCGAGCAATTGAGCGCGGCGCTCGGGGTCTCGGAAGCGACCGTGCGACGTGACCTGACCATGCTCGCCAAACAGCGGCATCTGGTGCGCACCTACGGCGGCGCGACTTCGGTGGTTGGCGTTCATGAGCCGGAAGCTTCCCTCGAAGAACGCAAAACCAGCCAGTGGGAACAGAAAGACGCCATCGCCCAAGCGGCGGCGGCTCACGTTCAGGATGGCGATACCGTATTGCTCGATGGCGGCACCACCTGCGCCGCGCTGGCTCACCATTTGTGTTCACGGCAAGACGTGCATGTGGTGACCAATAATCTGCTGGCGGTGATGACCCTGGCCAACGCGCCGGGCGTGCGCCTGACCCTGATCGGCGGCGATCTGCGCGGTTCGAGCATGAGCACATTGGGGCCGTTGGCGGAACTGACGTTGAGCCGGTTGAGCGTCGACAAGGCCTTTCTGGGTGCGGACGGTGTGGTCGCGGAGTTTGGTTTGTGTGAAGCGAGTGCGCAGCAGGCGTATCTCAAGGAATGCATCATCAAGCGTGCGGCGCAGATTGTTGTCCTCGCCGACACCGACAAGTTGGGCCGTGCCCGGCAGCAGAATTGGACGCCGATTGAGCGGGAGTGGCGGTTGATTACCGGCTCCACTGCGGATGAAGCTGCGCTGGCGCCGTTTTATGCGCTTAAGCAGATCACGGTGGAAACTGTCGACGTCGCTTGATTGCTCACCTCTGTGGCGAGGGAGCTTGCTCCCGCTGGGCTGCGAAGCGGCCCCAAAATTCTCACAAGCAACGCTTTTTTTTGCACTCAAACGGTAGTTGTCTCCCTCGCGACAAAGCTCATGTCGCAAAAATCCAATTTCGGCGACACGTGTCGCCAACATGTCGTCCGCGGCGACACGTTCCGAAGACGTGTCGCAAAAAGTGAAAAATTGCGACACGTTAATAAGAACGACTCAAAACGCCCCGATAGGCTCGGGGCTTATTTATGCGTGCAATTTTTTATGGTGCGACGTCACTGGATCGGTTGTTACACGGTGCGGCGAGCACCTTCACCACATCATCAATGATCGCCTTACTCATATCCTGCAAATAATGCGATGCCCAGGCATGCCGGTCGGTATCCCGAACCATCACGGCATCTGATGCGAGAAGTTTGGCGATGTGGAGCAGATCGGAAGCGTGGGAGAGGGCCTGGATCACCGGGACGCCAGCGTTGATACGGAAGAGTGCATCGTTTGCGTGGTAGGAGAAAGGGGTGAGGCCGATGGTTTTGAGGTCTTGAGGGTTGGTCATTGGGCACCTCCGGTTTTTGGGCGGTGGTGGGTGATGGCTGGTGGAGCGGTAGCGCAAATTTTGGACGGATCGATAGCGGGCATTAGCAAAAACTCCTGAATCAAAGTTTGAGCTACCACGTTCGTTCTCAGGCGAATGGGTGGCAGCTATGCGTGGGCTGAGAAACCGGAGATACAGGAACCCGGCAGACCCGAAGGTCTCCCACGCACAGCCGCCATTACACGGAAATGCAGGCACAAAAAAACGCCAACAATCGTGATTATGGGCGCTTGTGCGCCTGTATCTTACTCGGGTTCTCAGGCCCGGTCGCTGAATTGGCAGCGACGACCTGAAGGTAGCTTGAGAGGGGAGGATGCGCAATCGTGGCTAGGTGGTGGCGTGCCGAAATGTTTTGGTGATTTTTATGGCTGGGCAATAAATATTGCCCAGCAATAATTTTGATAATTTGAGAAGGCTTGTTGAGACCTTATCGACTGGCGAAATAGGCATCAGTATTGGATATCGAATTGGATCAGTTTCAAAAGGATTTGCTGGAATCTGTGCGCGAAATGAATGAGCACCGAGCGCTTCCAATCGCTGAGGGCAGGCCGTTAACGAAGGAACGCATCAACTCGCACATGTCGTTATCAGCGACACGTTCCAATAACGTGTCGCAGAAAGTGAAAAAAAGCGACACGTTACAAAGCGGACTACATCAAAAGGGGCTGAGTCCTACGGAAAAAGAAGCCTGCGATAACTACTAAACAGCATCCCTTCAATCGTCTACTGGACGTTGAGAAGGCATCGACTGTTTCAGGTAGGAATCCAGCATTTGAAGAGATTTGCTTTTGTAAGTGAAGCTGCAACATGGGAGTACAAGGCCTTGCCGGACTGGGTTCAGGATGAGTTTGGGAAAGACCTGATGCGTGTGCAGTACGGCGGGGATCCAGAGTTGGCAATAAAGCAGCTGAGTTCAATCGGGGCGGGGACGATTGAGATGATCATCAATGGTAGCCCGGCATACCGATGCATCTACATCACGAAGTATGCGGACACCATTTTCGTCCTTCATTCGTTCGTGAAGACGACGAATCGAACTGATCGTCACGCAATGGCAGTTGCGGAGGATCGGTTGAAGGAGCTCAAACGGGAGCTTCGGAATATGGAGTGGAACGTCTAGCAGGCGTGAGCTTGTGAAATGACTATCTGAGGCAACGCGCCAGCATCGTTGGATGGCAGAGTAAACGTGGTGCGAAAGCCGAGTTTATCCAGCATGTCCATCATTGCATCGATCGTAAACTTCTCGATTTTCCCAGTGGTGAGTTCAGAAACACGTGATTGGGTCACGTTCAACCTGGCTGCGGTCTCACTCTGTTTGAGGCCCAGTTTTTTGATGCACTCAGTGATGAAAATGGACAACTCCATTTTCAGAGCCATTTTGCTGGCGACTTCCTCGTCATGCGTGACATGGAACGGACTGTCGAAGAATTGGATTGCCATGAGCAATCTCCTTTTTTAAATGGTTATCTAAAATTTACGATAAATGGAGGTTAGCGATTGATCATTTTTGATGCAAACATTTTTTCGCCTGCCCCTAGCGCACTCATTACACCAAGTAACTAATGATGTTCCCGTCCCCACCTTTATCCCCTCCAGCTAACTCCCTACATTGAGCTCCAACGCCTACCCATTCATTCCGAAGGGCAGGTCACTGGAGATTCCCTCATGCCTTTTGTCAGCGTTCGCATCACCCGCGATGGCGTTACCTCAGAGCAGAAAGCTCAGGTGATCGCCGAAATCACTGAAACCCTGGAACGCGTCCTCAAAAAGGATCCGCACCTGACCCACATCGTGATCGAAGAAGTCGACACCGATAACTGGGGCTACGCCGGCATCACCACCACCCAGTACCGCAAAAAACTGGCTGAGGGGGAGGGCAAGTCATGACCGCGTCGGTCTCTATCGATTTCATCTCCGACGTGGTGTGCCCGTGGTGCGCGTTGGGTGCGACGGCGCTGGAGCAGGCCATCGAGAACGTGGCCGGTGAAGTCTCGGTGGAGCTCACTTACAAGCCCTTCGAGTTGAACCCGGACATGCCGGCGGTCGGTGAAAAAGCCGTCGAGCATTTGATGCGCAAGTATGGACGCACCGCCGAGGACGTCGCCGCTGGGAAAGCGATGCAAATCGCTCGTGGCGAGGCCATTGGTTTCACGTTCGATCTGGAGAAACGCACGCGCTTCTACAACACGTTTGATGCGCACCGGTTGCTGTTATGGGCGTTGCAGGAAGGTCGGCAGATCGAGCTGAAGAAGATCCTGTTGCGCGCTTACTTCACCGACGGCCAGAACCCGAGCAACCGCGAAACGCTGGCTCGTCTGGCCGGGGAAGCAGGACTGGATGTGGCAGCTGCGCAGGAAGTGTTGGCATCCGCAGCGTTCGCGAAAGAAGTGCGCGAGCTTGAGGCGTTCTACCGCCAGCACGGGATCAATTCGGTCCCGGCCATGATCCTTAACGGTCGTCACCTGGTGTCCGGCTCGCAGTCGGTCGAGTACTACGAACAAATGCTGAGACAAATGGCCAAGGCCCCCGCTGAAGCCTGATTACTTACTTTTTTAAATCATCTTTTAATTAGCAGAGGTTCATCATGAGCAATTCGAAAAAAGTCATCGTCATTACCGGCGCATCCCAAGGCCTCGGCGCCGGCATGGTCAAAGCCTTCCGTGATCTGGATTACAAGGTTGTCGCCACTTCGCGTTCGATCAAACCATCTACCGACCCGGACATCCTCACTGTAGCGGGCGACATCGGCGACCCGGCTGTTGCGCAGCAAGTGATCCGCGAAGCCATCGCCCGTTTTGGCCGCATCGATACGTTGGTCAACAACGCCGGGATCTTCATTGCCAAGCCGTTCACTGCCTACACCGCTGAAGACTACGCCAATGTGTTGTCGGTTAACTTGAACGGCTTCTTCTACATCACCCAACTCGCGATCAACGAGATGGAAAAACAGGGCAAAGGCCACGTGGTCAACATCACCACCAGTCTGACGGACCACGCGGTTGATGGTGTGCCATCGGTTCTGGCTTCGCTGACCAAAGGTGGTTTGAACGCGGCGACCAAGTCCCTGGCGATTGAGTACGCCAAGCGTGGGATTCGGGTGAATGCGGTTTCGCCAGGCATCATCAAGACGCCGATGCATGGTGAGGAAACGCATGAAGCGCTGGGGAATCTGCATCCGGTTGGGCATATGGGCGAGATCGGTGACATTGCTCAGGCGGTTGTTTACCTGGATAGCGCGAACTTTGTTACTGGTGAGATTCTGCATGTGGATGGTGGGCAGAGCGCTGGTCACTAAGACTTGGTCTTTCAAACCCCAGAAACACAAAGCCCTCGTATCTCTACGAGGGCTTTTTTTTACTTCGGGTTTTTATTCCAGGTGCCATTGCGGTTGACGTTTCCAATCGCCAGGAAAGCCCATCAGGCTTAAATTCGTTGATTCCAGATGCTCCATGATTTCTGCGAGACGAGGTTTCCACCGGCTGTCTGGACTGATCAAATCGGTTAGATACGCGAGGATCGTCAATACGATATAAAGCCGCTGTTTGGGCTGAGGTCTGCTGGCAGCTGCGTTTGGGATATTCCACTCTTTGGGTAGCGAGGGCCGAATTGAGAGTTCTCTGTTCCATAACCGCGAGTGGTGGGCGCAACAGTTTCGTATGAAGGTCAGGGTGTGGAGCCACGAAGCCAAAACATCGAACGGCAGACCGAATCTGGCGGCAATAGCTTTCTTGTCGGCACTTCTGCCTATGGCATTGAATAGGGTGGATACCGTACCGAGGCTGAGTTCTTCAAGAATGGCCCATGCGGGCGGCAGTTCGGGAAAGGCATAGGTCGCACCGTAGTATCGAAAATAGTTATCACGCATGCGGTTTTCGATTCTCTGCTGCTGAAGGCCGTCGTCCTGTCGCCCTTTCTTGATACGGTCCGTTTCACGTTCGAATTTATTTCGCTCTTTGCTCAATTGGTCCCGAAGGGGGCGTAAGAGTTCGGTGTGCGAATAGGACGAGGAGAACACCGAGGCATCGGCGATCCAGTCAGACCCATACTTGGGGCACATGTGGCTGCTGATGCTTGCTCGTATCGCGACCTCGACCCTCTCGATGGCGTCCATGGTTATGCGTCGCAACGCCCCATCGAATCGGTATATGTCGACTACGGCTTTCAGAGTGCTACCGGGTTTGAAGGTATGTTCTGGCCCTTGCTCTTGGAAGGGGCGCATATAGGGGCTCAGGCGAAACAGCGTGACCACTTCGAGAAAGCGCATGGCCCGGTCGTTGTTTGCGACTTGCAGGCCTCGTTGCTTTAGCAGTTCCAATTGCTGTTCTACGCTGAGGGCCGGTTTGTCGAAGGACCTCATGTAGCTTTTCTCCAGGCAACAAAAACCCGCACGATTTGAGCTTGCTGACTGGGTCAACCTAGGCTTGGCGGGTGTGTTGGGGTGCATTATAGGTAGGTGTGAGACCCCGTCAACGTTGCACTGACGCGAATTTGTAACGATTAGGTGTGCGGGCAATGTTTGGTCTGGCGCTGGAGGTAAGGTTTTGTTGGCTTCTATAGAAGCCAATGTGTTGGCGTCCCGGGGACTGTCTCCAAACCCCAGAAACAACAAAGCCCTCGTATTTCTACGAGGGCTTTTTTATGTTGCCCGCAACATTCGCTACAGACAAGAAAGCTCCACATCTTCGTCGTCGGGGACTTCGTCCGTAACAATCACTCGTGCGTGCGCGCTGTGCTCTTCCTCCATGCGCAACCCGAAGTAGCGGGTATCGTTGGCGTCCCAAAATGCCTCTATCTGCGCCATGGGTGCATGTTCCAGCAGCACCTCGGCGCTGTGCTCCAAGATGATCGAGTAACGTCGTTCGGTGTTCATTACAAAGGGGCTCGCAACGGCGGAGTGAAGTGGCAGATTGTGCATAAGCACTGCTGCCATTATGCCGTCTCACTGATTTTCGACCGTAACCGCTCATCGTTTCGGGGAGGTATGTAGATGCGCGGTACCAGAATGGGATGCGTCGACTCGCGTCTTTGATGAATATGACCATCCTTCAGCGAGACGGGCGAGCGTAAGACCCATAAACGAAAAAGGCCCACCTTTCGGTGAGCCTTTTTCGATATTGCGTATGGTGCCGGCACCAGGAGTCGAACCCGGGACCTACTGATTACAAGTCAGTTGCTCTACCAACTGAGCTATACCGGCGTGTTGGGCGACGATTATAGCGATTGGATTGGTTCTGTAAACCCCTGAATTCAGACTATTTTTGCGCAGGCGTCAGGTCAGGCGCGCAGCAGGGTTTTCTTGAGTTTCTGGATGGCTTGCCAGGTCCGGCTGTTTTGCATTGCGCGCAGCTGTGCTTCGGCCTGTTCGGCGCGTTGCAGGGCGGCGGTGAGTTGGTGTTCGGCGTCGCTGACGGGGTGGCTGAAGTTGTGGCCTTTGCAGAACTGGAAATTGTCCAGGTTGCAGGGCGGGATGTCGAAGGCGGGTTTGAGGTGCAGGTGTTCTTCGGCGAGGTAATAGGTATTGATGCCGTCGAACAGGATGGACTGGTAGCCGGCGCCGGTGACGAGGGTTTCCCAGGTCTGGTCGCGTTCCCACGGGGTTTCGATGAGGATGACCCACGGCCGCCACCGGGTGAAGTCCATGCCGCGCAGGACAGTTTCTTCGTGGCCTTCGACGTCGATTTTCAGGAAGTGGATCGGCCGGCCCTGCGCGTGCTCTTCGCAGATGGAGGTCAGGGTGCGGGATTTGACGGTCTGGCTGCGCACGTCCATGCCGGCGTCTTTGTGCATTTGCGCCATGGCCGGGTCGACGGTCGAGAGGCCGGTGCCGGCGATGCCGTAGAAGGTCAGGCTCTCAGCGCTTTCGCCGGCCACGCATTGCAGGTTGGTGTCTTTGGGACGTTGCTGGCACAGGGCTTCGTAGTAGTTGGGCATCGGTTCGACGTTGATGCCGGTCCAGCCATGGTCGTAGAACGCTTTGGTGACCGAGTCATGGGTGGGGTCGTTGGCCCCGACATCGATATAGAAGCCGTTCTCGACAGTCTTGAGGGCGCGCCACAGGCGGATGTCTTCGAAATTCTGTGCGTAAGAAATGAACGTCACTGTCGCATCCTGTCGGTCGAATTTTCTTGTGGGTGGTCGCGCTGTCGGCGTCCTTGCGTCTGTGTATAACAAGAGTCACGAAGCGGTGCAATTTCCCCGGTCTGGCGTCCTGACTTCGGCGCTTATGTCCTTTGCATTGAATGCTTATGCACATCGGGCCGCACGCCTTGCCCCCTTCATTACTGTTTTTGCGGACCCGTTCTCATTTGTTCGCAAATGCCTGTTTTTCTGGTTTTTTTCGCAGGTGTACGAAAAGTGAACAGACTAGTTTCAGCTCTGAAACAACCGTGTTTATTGGATCCACGATTATTTCATCAACAGAGTTATCCACAGGTCTGAATTGCTTTAAGGGCGTTCTGCCAGAAGCAGGAAATTACGCGGCGTGAGCGGAGTTTCGCAGAAGGTGCCCAGACGAACGGTATAGCCCTGCTCCCTGAGGAAAAGTGCCCGGTCGAGAACCAGCCATAGCTCCAACGGGCGTCGGAAAAGTCCGCGCAGCAGCTCCAGATTGCGTACATGCGCCAAGCGCTGCCAGCCAGCGGCTTCGAGTGCGGACCAATCTTGCGCGCCAACTGTGGATAACTCTTTCAGCGCGGCCAGATGATGGCAGTACTCGGCGAAGGGTTTGTCCAGCCAGGCGCTGGGCAGGGACGGAGTCGGCAGGTATTCATCAACGCCGCGCAGTTGCCGTTGCAGCAGGTCGAAACCCAGACGCCGGGCCATGGAGGTGTCACGCTGACGGCGCACGCGCGCGCCGGCAGTGACGGTTTCGCTCATCGGGAGGGCGAGATCGTCGAGGGACAGCTGTAGGTCGGAGCGTAAAGCCACAGAGGAAAGCGGCTGATAGGCCGCAAGACTGATCCGGTTATAACAGCACGGCGCGATGGCGAGTTGCTTGCAACCTGCCGCACTGGCGAGCTGGATCAGTCGCACATGCAAGTCACCGCATGCATGCAGCGCGACGGGTGTGTGTCCGTTGTGCAGTAGTGATGCAGCATCCGAGGCCAGTACATCCTGTTCGACGTGCAGTGCGTGCAAGTGATGACGCTGGCTGAGTGCCTGTCCGCTGGCCACCAGTGCCGGGTCGTATTCCAGACAGGTCAGTTGTTGCCCGGTTTGCAGCAAACGCCGGCCCAGGTGGCCCTTGCCCGAGCACCAGTCCAGCCAATGCCTCGGTGGCGCAGCAAACGACAGGCGACTGGCAAACGCCTCGATCTGTTGCCACTTACGCCCCGGCACATCGACGTTCAGGCGATGCCCGGCCGCTTGCAGCGAATGCGCCGGCAATTCACCGACCGTACTCAGCTCAAGCGATAACGCCGCCAACGAAGCAAACGGCTCCGGCGCATCCAGCAAACAAGGTTGGTTATGAGCAAGTTCTGCGTCGTCCAGCGACCGCCCCCATAGCCAAAGTGCCAACTTCGGGTAGGACGTTTCCCAAGGCAGGTGCAGATGAGTAAACGGCCGTGGCTTCCACAGCGCTTGATGCTCGATCAGAAAAGCATCCAGCGCCGTGAAGCGGGCGAGCAGGGCCTCGCCCGTCAGCACGCAGGAGGAATCAACGCCCTTGGCAGGCATCGACGCGCAACCAGCGCTCCAGCAGCTTGAAGCCGCGAACCAGCACGTAAGCCATCAACAGATAGAACATGCCCGCGGCGAAGAAGATCTCCACCGGCAGGTAGGTTCGGGCAATGATGGTGCGGGCCATGCCGGTCAGTTCCAGCAGGGTCACGGTACTGGCCAGGGCGCTGGCCTTGAGCATAAGGATCACTTCGTTGCTGTAGGCCGGGAGGCCGATGCGCGCGGCTCGCGGCAGGATGATATAGAACAGCGCTTTGGCGCGAGACATACCCAACGCGCGCGCCGCTTCGATTTCACCCGGCGGAATCGCCTGGATCGCGCCGCGCAGGATCTCGGCGATGTAGGCAGCGGTGTGCAGGGTCATGGTCGCGGTGGCGCACCAGAACGGATCGCGCAAGTACGGCCACATGGAGCTATTACGGATGACATCGAACTGCGCCAGGCCGTAATAAACCAGGAACAGCTGAACCAGCAACGGCGTGCCGCGGAAAAAGAAGATATAGCCGTAGGGAAATGCCCGTACGTACCAGAGTCGTGACGAACGCGCGATGCCCAGCGGAATCGCCAGCAGCAAACCGGCGATCACGGCGATGGCCACCAGTTCCAGGGTCAGCGTTGCGCCTTGGGCCAGTTTCGGCAGCCACTTGATGATGACTTCCCAGTTCATTGGGTGCTCCTCGCGAAGCCGCGAGCGGCACGTCGTTCCATTAAGTGCATGCCGCTCATGGCGAGCACGGTCAAGCCCAGGTACATGAACGCGGCCACCATATAGAAGGTGAACGGTTGCTTGGACACGGTCACGCCGATTTGCGCGTGGCGCATGATTTCTTCCAGGCCGATGACCGATACCAGCGCGGTGTCTTTCATCAGGATCATGAACAGGTTGCCAAGGCCCGGCAGGGCGATGCGCCACATTTGCGGCATGATCAGTTTGGTGAAGATGCGAAACTTCGACAGACCCAATGCCACGCCGGCTTCACGGTGACCTTTGGGAATCGCCAGAATCGCGCCCCGAAACACTTCGGTGGCGTAGGCGCCAAAGCACAGCCCCAGGGCAATCACACCGGCTGCGAAGGCATTGAGTTCGAGGTCGGGGTTACCGAAAAACTCGCCCATGGCACGCATCAGGTTGACCGTGCCGAAATAGATCAACAGCACCCAGAGTAATTCCGGAATACCGCGAACCAGTGTCGAATAAGTGCCGCCAAGCCATTGCAGAGGCTTGTATGGCGAAGTCTTGGCCAAGGCGCCGAGCAGACCGAACACCAGTCCCAGGCACAGGGCCGAGAGTGCCAGTTTCACAGTCATCAGCGCGCCGGCGGCGAGCGCCGGGCCGAATCCGTAGAGATCGATAGTCATGGATTTCTTTTCAAATCGCGGCAGGCAATGCCGAGAACCGGCACCGCTATAAAGCGGCGCCGGTCAGGCAGGTCAGAATCAATAGATGCTGAACGGGAAGTACTTGTCGTTGATTTTCTTGTAGGTGCCGTCAGCGACGATCTCTTTCAGTGCGACGTTCAGCTTCTCGCGGATCGGGTCGTTTTTACGGACAGCGATACCGATTTTGTCGCTTTCTTCTACCGGATCGCCTTTGAATTCGTAAGACCTGCCGGCGTCGCTTTTCAGCCACTCGTAGTTGACGTATTTGTCGGCGAGGATGCCGTCCAGACGACCAGAGGTCAGGTCCAGGTAAGCGTTTTCCTGAGTGTCGTAGAGTTTGACTTCGACGCCTTCCATGTTGTCTTCCAGCCAGGTACCGGCGAGGGTCGCACGTTGTGCGCCGATCACTTTGCCTTGCAGGGAAGCCTTGTCGGTTTTGAAATCGACACTTTTCGGAGCGATGAACTGCAGCTTGTTCGAGTAGTAAGGCTCGGTGAAGTCGACCGCTTGCTTGCGCTCGTCGGTGATCGACATCGAGGAGATCAGGAAGTCGAACTTCTTCGCGTTCAGGGCCGGGATGATGCCGTCCCAGTCGGAGGTGACCACGGTGCACTCGACTTTCATCTTGGCGCACAGGGCGTCGCCGATTTCCTTGTCGAAGCCGACCACGTTGCCGCTGGCATCTTTGTTGTTGAACGGCGGGTAGGCCGCTTCGATGCCCATCTTCAGGGTTTCGGCCATGGCACCGGCGCTGAAAGCCAGGGTGACGGCGGCAGCCAGGAAGACCTTTTTGTAGTTCTGCATGTGGGGAGCTCCGTTAGCGGTTGCTGGACATGAATTGTTTGCAGCGCGCCGAAAGCGGGTTTTCAAACACCTGCTGTGGCGATCCTTGCTCTTCTACCAGGCCCTGGTGGAGGAACACCACTTCGCTGGAGACCTGACGGGCGAAGCCCATTTCGTGGGTCACGAGCAGCATGGTGCGGCCTTCTTCGGCCAGTGCACGGATGACATTAAGTACTTCCTGGACCATTTCCGGGTCAAGGGCTGAGGTGGGCTCGTCGAACAGGATCACCTTGGGCTGCATCGCCAGGGTTCGGGCGATGGCGGCGCGCTGCTGCTGGCCGCCGGACAGTTGCGCCGGGTAGGCATGGCGCTTGTCGGCGATGCCGACCTTGGCCAGCAGGGCTTCGGCCACTTCGATGGCTTCGGCCTTGCTCTGGCCGAGCACGCGGCGCGGAGCTTCGATGATGTTGTCGAGCACGCTCATGTGCGGCCAGAGATTAAAGTTTTGAAACACAAAACCAATCTCGCTGCGCAGGCGGTTGATCTGCTTGCCGTCGGCAGCGACCAGTTCGCCGTTCTTCGCCGCTTTGAGTTTGAGTTCTTCGCCGGCTACGAGAATCTGGCCCTGGTGCGGGTTTTCCAAGAGGTTGATGCAACGCAGGAACGTGGACTTGCCGGAACCGGAAGAACCCAGGATCGAGATCACGTCGCCGTCGCGGGCGGTCAACGAGATGCCTTTGAGCACCTCAAGCTGTCCGTAGCGTTTGTGCAAATTGCGGATTTCAAGCGCGGGCGTGGCCTCAGCCATGTGCGTTCCTCATAGTGTTTCGCTCCTGCTGTTGGCGGCCTTCCTGGCGAGGCGGCCACGCTAGCATAGCGTTTGAATGGCAGCCAACAGCGCTACGGGCGGTAAACGGAAGTGATGTGGCAGGTTGTCGCATCGGTACAGCAGACTGTCGCGCTGCTATCAACCGAACAGCCGTTTGATCCTGCTTTTAAATACAAAGCAGCCGCGGGTTGCGTAAAAAAGGGCGCGATGTTGCCAGCTTTGGCGGGGTGTTGGAAGCGCTATGCGGCCAAACGTTCCTGATCCGCACTTTTATTGTGCGTCGAGCGTTTACCGGATGTGTTTCTGGTGCGCGCGCTCGTTGGAAAAGTGAGTCGCAGGGTAACGTTCTGGCAAAGTGCTATTACTTTCAATGACTTGCGATGACTGTCCGGTCAGGTCGAGATCGCCGTGATAGACGGTTTTGAAACATTTTGGCGCAATTATTGCGTACAGAATCCAGAACGCCCCGTTGGTTTCTTTTTACGAGAAAGAAAACCAGGCGGGATGCATGCATTCGCTTTTCCTTACAAAGGTAGTTTCAATGAGCAGTACCCCAAACTCCAATGGCCTCGAACAGGGGCTTAAACCGCGTCATGTGACCATGCTGTCGATTGCCGGGGTTATCGGCGCCGGCTTGTTCGTAGGCTCGGGTCACGCCATCGCCGCCGCCGGCCCGGCCGTGCTGTTGGCTTACGCTGCCGCCGGTATGCTGGTGGTGTTGGTGATGCGCATGCTCGGTGAAATGGCCGTTGCTTCGCCAGACACCGGCTCCTTCTCGACGTACGCCGATCGCGCGATCGGTCACTGGGCCGGTTTCACCATCGGCTGGCTGTACTGGTGGTTCTGGGTGCTGGTCATCCCGTTGGAAGCCAACGCCGCCGCCACCATCCTGCACGCCTGGTTCCCGAACGTGGCGATCTGGGCGTTCACGCTGATCATCACCCTGCTGTTGACGGTGACCAACCTGTTCAGCGTCAAAAACTACGGTGAGTTCGAATTCTGGTTCGCCTTGATCAAGGTTGTAGCGATCATCGGTTTCATCGTCCTTGGCGTTCTGGCGATCTTCGGCTTCCTGCCAAGCAGCCAGGTCAGCGGCGTTTCGCACCTGTTCGACACCCAGGGCTTCCTGCCAAACGGCATGGGCGCGGTATTGGGCGCGATCCTGACCACCATGTTTTCCTTCATGGGCACCGAGATCGTGACCATCGCGGCCGCGGAATCGAAAAACCCTGGCCAGCAAATCTCCAAGGCGACCAACTCGGTTATCTGGCGGATCGGCTTGTTCTACCTCGTGTCGATCTTCATCGTCGTGGCCCTGGTGCCATGGAACGACCCGATTCTGGCCAGCGTCGGTTCTTACCAGACTGTGCTTGAGCGCATGGGCATCCCGAATGCCAAGCTGATCGTCGACATCGTGGTACTGGTTGCTGTGACCAGCTGCCTCAACTCGGCGCTTTACACCGCCTCGCGCATGATGTTCTCCCTGGGCAAGCGCGGTGACGCACCGGCCGTTTCCCAGCGCACCAATAAGAGCGGCACGCCGTATTGGGCTGTGATGTTGTCGACCGGTGCTGCGTTCCTCGCCGTGTTCGCCAACTACGTCGCCCCGGCTGCGGTGTTCGAGTTCCTGCTGGCCAGCTCCGGCGCCATCGCGTTGCTGGTGTACCTGGTGATCGCCATTTCCCAGCTGCGTATGCGCAAACAGCGTATGGCACGCGGTGAAAAAATTGCCTTCAGCATGTGGCTGTTCCCGGGCTTGACCTACGCGGTGATCATTTTCATCGTGGCGGCCCTGACCATCATGTTGTTCCAGGAAGCGCATCGCGTAGAGATTCTCGCGACCGGCCTGCTGGCGCTGTTGGTAGTCGCGGCAGGCGTGCTGGTAGCTCGTCGTCGTCACAATGAGAAGCTGAGCGCAGCCTTGGCGCGCTGAGATATCTGACTCAAGCCAATTGTTGTTGAGGCACCGAAACGACCGCCATCAGAAATGATCGCGGTCGTTTTTTTGCCTTTCATTCAGGTGCTTTATTGGGTGGTAAGCGGATAGACACGATGATGGCGAGATAGTAGCCTTTGCACCGAATGTGTATCTCGCTGTTACGGGATACGATGGAGTTTCAGGACACGGATTGTTCGACGCCCTCAGCCTTTGCGGCTAAAAGCCCCCCGACCCTTTCTTGCCTGCTCCTTCATCTGCGGTGTGTTCACAGATGCATTTGCGTGTGCCTGCCGTTCAAGCGGCAGATCAGAGTCAGCGCTGCATGGAGCTAGCCCGGCCACTCAGCCAACCCATTGGGGCATCAAGGAGACAGGCATGGCGTTTACATCGGTTGTGTTCAAAAACCCGAATACCGGTGCCATGAAAGAAGCGCCAATCGGCTTCTCGTGGACTGTGTTTTTCTTTGGCTTTTTCCCGGCTTTATTCCGTGGTGATTTCAAGTGGGCAGCGATCATGTTTGTCGTGGCCTGCTTCACTTTTAGCCTCAGCAACCTCGTGTTCATGTTCATCTACAACAAGCTGTACGTTAAGGATCTGATCGGTGCCGGCTTCAAGGCTCAATCCATTGCCAGCGGTGATCTTAGCTACGCCAGTGCCAAGATCGGCATGGAAATCCCGCGTCTGAATCCTGTGGCTGCCTGAGGCTTGTAGCTTCTGCAGTTAAAAAAACGGCCGCTGTCAGTGATGACGAGCGGCCGTTTTTGTTTGAGTCGTAATCCTTACTCGGCTTTTTCTTCCAGCGACTCACGGTAGACATCCAATGCAGCGCCGAAATCGGCGATGAACTGTGGCTCGCTCAGCCACGCCTGGGCGGCGTCGCGGTCCATGCCGTCGGCCCACATGCGGTAGTCGATCAGCATGTCGGCGGCCAGGTGGGTGGCAGCCATGCCTTCGTCGTCGGCGTTTTCCATGTCCAGCAGTTCTGGGTGGTCGATGATGATAAAGGCGAGGTTCGTCAGCAACACCGAGAGCATTTCACTGCGGCTGACGGCTTCCGCATCGCGCATTTTGCTGAACATCGCCAGGGTGTATTCCGGGATCGGCTCATCGAGATGGCCAAGGTCATCGTCCAGCGCGGCGGGTTTGCGGCCGTGGATGTTGATCTGCTTGGCTTTGGCCTTTGCGCGCTTGGCGCGTTTTTGTTGCTTGTTCAGGGATGCCATGGGAACTCAGTTGGTTTTCTGTTGGGTTTGGGCGGCGATGATATCGGACGCTGCGACATAGTCGGCCTGGAAGGCCGGTGATTCGATCCACGCCAGGGCGCCAGCCTCGTCGACTTCGGTCGACCATTGGCGGTACTCGATCAGCGCGGCGAGGATGAAGTCCATCGCGCCTTCTTCGCCTTCTTGCTCGTACACCAGCTCCAGCAGCGGGTCTTCCAGGAAGGCTACGCACATCGCTTGCTGGCTGATTTTTTCGGCGTCGATCATTTTCTTGAACAGTTCGGTCAGGTCCACCGATTCGAAGTCGATGCGATCATCGTTCGGGTCCAGCTCGACCGGTGCGGCTGCCCGCTGCGTGCGGTTTTGCTTGGCCTTGGCTTTAGCGCGAGTGGCGCGTTTGTGCTGCTTGTTGGCGGAGGCCATG
Source organism: Pseudomonas sp. OV226 (assembly GCF_003148705.1). Lineage (NCBI taxonomy): Bacteria > Pseudomonadati > Pseudomonadota > Gammaproteobacteria > Pseudomonadales > Pseudomonadaceae > Pseudomonas > Pseudomonas sp. OV226. The sequence goes on from NZ_QGGS01000003.1 coordinate 121,653, forward strand.
GGTGTCGTTCCGTAATTCGTTGAGGGGCTCAGTTGCGCGGGACTTGCCGCCCGGGGGTATCGGGGGCCAGTTCGCCGGTCTGCAACCAGGACAATGCAATGGGCCATAGTGTGGCTTGGTATGCGCTGCGAAAAAAGGCGAAATGTCCGACTTCTTTTTCGCCGATGTCTTCGGGGGCGATTCTCAGGTGGGTGTTTGTACTGCCGGTGAAGTAACCGAGCAGGCGTTCAATGGCCGCAACGGTGCCGTAAGGATCGTCGCTGATACTGATGGCCAGGGTTTTTGCGCTGACGTTAGCGAACGGGAGCCCACCGTCCCTGGCGTGGATGACGCGACCGCTGGGGCGTTTTTCGTAGCGGGCGGTGGGCGTGCTCCAGTCATGCACGACGCCGGCAGGCGTGTCTTCCAGCCAGCCAAGGCGTTTTCCGGGAAAGTAGCCATAAAGCATCGTCACCAGCGGCATCACTACATGCCATTTGCCAAACATTCGCCAGCGGTGGGCCGGCGCGTAATCGCGCCAGTAAGCAAATTGAGCGCCTACCGTCACCAAGCGCCGAATGACACGCCCAGAGGCTCCCAGGCCCGCTGCACAGCCTCCAAAGCTATGACCGACGACATCGCAGGGCTGGCCGGGGAATTCTCGCTGAGCGCGCCTGAGCATCGCCTCAAAGTCCAGTGCGCCCCAATCGGACCATGAAGCGTCGAGATCTCTCATTGAGGTGGGGCGGGACTCACCGATGCCTCGGTAGTCGAAGGTGATCACGTCGAAACCGTTGGCGAACAGGTAATCGGCGAAACGCGAGTAGTGGCGGCAGCGTACCGAGGTGGCGGCGTTGATGATAACGACCGGGCGGGTTGCATCCTGCGGGGCGTGCCGCCACGTGAAGCCGCCGAGCATGAAGCCATCTGCGGCGGGCTCCTTGAACGGTTCGCCGCAAGCCAGGGTGGGCTGCGACAGCTCAATCTCAGCCGGCGCCAATGGCGGTATGTCCTGCACATTCATAGGTTTCGGGCCTTTGCGCGGAGTCGCTAACGATAGTCTTCACGTTGCTTGGGAGCAATCCACCGGCACTATCGTGATTTCTGATAAAGCAGTCGTTCTTCTAGCGCTGCCTGCTCCCGATCCAGCTCCGCACGAAGCTCCTCTTCGCTCGGCAGCACCAGTTTGTATTTGCTGGCGAACAGTTGCTCATTACCCTCCAGGATTGAAAAACGCACCACTGATTCATCTTTTTGGGCGCAGAGAATGATACCGACAGTGGGGCCGTCCTCCGGTCCTCGTCTGAGCTCGTCGTACATGCGCACATACATGTCCATTTGGCCGACGTCCTGGCAGGTCAATTCGCCGCGCTTTAGGTCGAAGATGACGAAGCACTTGAGCAGATAGTTGTAGAACACCAGATCGATGTAAAAGTCTTTGCTGTCGGTACTGATGCGTTGCTGTCGGGCGATAAAGGCAAATCCTTTGCCCAGTTCGAGCAAAAAGCCCTGAAGTTGGTTGATCAGTGCTTGTTCGAGTTCGGTTTCCAGCACCTGACCTGCGTTGGGCAGGCCAAGAAACTCCAGTACGACGGGGTCACGAATGAAATCCCTGGGGCTGGCGCGCATTTTCTGGATATTGGTATCTGCTTCATCCTTGACGGCATCGCGGTCCCGACTCGCCAGCAGGCGCTCGTAGTAAAGCGTGTTGATCTGGCGCTCCAGCGCACGGCTGGACCAGTTTTGAATGGCTGATTCGTTCATGTACCAGTGGCGAGCGTGGTCATTGTCGACTCGTAACAGGCGGCGGTAATGGGTCCAGCTCAATTCGTGACGCAGTGCGTCACACATTGGGAATGCTTGATAGAACAGGCGCATATAACGAAGGTTGGAGGCATCAAAGCCTTTCCCAAACTCGGCTGTCAGAACCTTCGCCAGCATTGACAGCAACTGCTTGCCATAACCTGCCCTTCTGGCCCCCTCCTGCTCAAACTCCACAATATGCCGCCCGATCTGCCAGCAGGTTTGTACTTGAGCGGTATCGACCGCGCGCAGCACCTTTTGACGTGCCTGACGGATCAGCTCCCCAAGATTGCCCACCAGTGAGGCGAGTTGTGGATCATGCAGGTGATCGGATTTGACGAGGCTCATGGAGTCTTCCGCGGCTGAAGGAACAGGCGAAAGAGGATGACAAGGGAGCGTCATTCGGCGATGCAGGATGGCGCTGGTGATTCGCAAGGAAATGCCGGATCCGTTTTGCAGGAGCAAGCCGACGTCAGAGCACGTTTGTGGAATACAACCTGTAGTCCATTTCGCCGTGAGCCAAAGTACCAATCAATCTAAAACCCTGGCCTTCGGCGAGGCGTCTAAAAAGGGGTAACGATAGGGTTCTACAGAGCCCGGGAGTCGTCATCATGAAAAACTTCCATTCATTCATGTTGCCCCTCATCGCTGTCGGTGTGCTGGTTTTTCCAGGGATCGCGCCGGCGGCCAGTCTTGATCCTGTTGATAACGCAGGCGTACAGGTCCAGCGTGAAGCGCAGAACGGCATCACTTACCTGAACGGTGGTATCGGTGAGGATGAATCAAAGGCCATCCAGCAGACGTCGGGTTACAACCTGCACATGACGTTTTCTGTCGGGTCCGGGAATGAATACATACCCGATGTAGAGGTGGTGATTCAGAAAGCAGCGGGGCAAACAGTGTTGACGTTGAGTCAGGCTGGCCCGCTGGTTTATGTCCAGCTGCCTCCTGGCAAATACACCGTTGTTGCGACTCGCAATGGAGAAACGCGGCGGGATACGACAGACATTGGTAGCGGCGCAGCGCGCAACCTGGTTTTTCACTGGAACAGCTGATCGGTTTCTTTAACGACCGGCGTTATACCTTGAGCAAACAGGCGGCAGTCGTCTTGAGACTGCTCGCCTGTCGGTCGCATCAGGCCTGCGTCGTTTGACCGCGCAGGATCTGTTGCTTGCGTTGCTCTTCTGGCAGGTCATTGATGCAGTAGTTGATGTAGAAAACGTTCAGGAAGAAGGTGTAGAACGCGTTCATACGCAGATCGATTTTGTGCTCGCTGAGGGCGTATTCCGACAAGGCATTCTTGGCTTTGAACGCCCAGACGATATACAGGGCGTTTGTCGCAATAATCAGAATGCCCGACAACGCTTCGAACAGTACCTCGCCTGAATTGGACAACGCGTGGCTCCAGCCAAGGCAGACGGCCAGCCAGATAATGTAGGTGTTATCGACCAGTTTGATCTTGGTGGTTTCGCTGATTTTCTGATTGGTTCTGACCAGCCACAGCAACAGGTACAGCCCGAAGGTTGCGACCGACAGCAAAACCATATTCAAGGTTTTGGTGTTGATCTTGTCTTTGAGTTCATTGATGTCAGACATAACGGTTCCATGTTCAGGATCGAGGGGAGGGCGTGCTTGAAAGGGGGGGCAAATCGTCCTGCAGGGGAGAAGGTGTTCTGCGGGGAGGGGGTGAAAAGCACGCACTCCTTGCGCTGTCTCTAGCCTGTGGCGATTGATCCGAATGCGGGGGGCGTCGGGATCGATGCTGACCATCTTCCATGTACGCGAAAAATGATAGCACGGAGCTATCACTGGACTGGATCAAAAAAAGGAAATGTTTCAGGCGTCTGTGCTGTGGTTTTCTGCCGTTATCAAATCGCAGGCATAAAAAAACCCTGAATCTTGCGATTCAGGGTTTTCGGTATTTGGTGCCAGAGACGGAACCGAACTGCACGCCTAACTACTTGTTGTTATTAGGGATTTTATGGTTAGGTATCCTGAGATGCCCCCAAAAATGCCCCCAAAACGAAAAGTAATCCCGGTCTTGGTTCCCCATACTGCCCTACACATCCCAGCTAAAGCCAACAATATAGGGATGCATTACATTCGTAGAATACGCAGCGTGCTCCGGATCCTGAGCCCAATAGTCCCCTGGAGCATCTGCTCTGCCAATTCAGCATCCGCGATGCAGGTTATTCCTTGCTCGTTCAGCGTGAACAGCGACTCGGGAAGGCGTCCTTGCTTCCGGGCCTGAATGATCGCGGCCTTCGATATGCCCACGCGGCGAGCGATTTCGCTGATAGTGCATCGCATGACCTTTCACCTCACTGCTAGCTTTATGCAAGCGTAGGTCAGATGGTAGCTAGCTGTCTTAGTACCTTAAGGCCCGGCGCAGGCTGAAGTCCTAACTATCCACTGCTGTGAAATCACCTCTAACATATTTGGTCTTTCGTGAGCGGGTAACTACCGGCGTAGGCTTGTAAAAACGTTTAGAGCTGTTTTGGCGGACACAACCGAAACAAAAATCGCGTCGCTACGCAAATTTCACGTCTGCTGATTAACCAAACGCTGCCAGATTTTACGCTGCAACGCAGACTTCAAAACGATGCCTGCGTTTTTACACACTCTGGAACCTAAGGAGATGTCATTAACGCCCTAACTGCCTATCCGGGGAACAGGTAAGTTGCGCCCGGAGCCGACTGTATGAGCTTTATCTGACCAGACGAGCTGTTTGCGGATCGTACGCAAAATCGGTAATCGACCCATCCCGAACGCGCTCAACCGCTTCATCGATCACATGCAGCGGCACCAGAAACCACTCCCTAGGTTTGACCGGATGGCCGAAGCGGTCTTCGATGGTTAGGTCCAGCTGCACCGCACCGAACAGGCGGTGGAAGATGTTTTCCAGCCTAGTGCGGTTCAGGTTGTGCAGCTTGTAAGTAGCGACCACCTCCACATCTGCCAGCAAGTAAGTGGCATCTTTATCCGCCGCTGCGATGCGGGTTTCCACTTTTCCACCGGTGACGCCGATCTTGTGGATCAGCTCGCGGTGCTTGGCTACGAATGGGTGACTGGACTGGCTGCGCAGTACATAAATAGTGCCAGCCTCGATGTCGTCCGGCTCGGCTATGTCGCTGAATAGGGGGCCGGAATCTACCTTGATGAGCCTAGCCCCGGCGCGCCCGTCACTGTCCTTGTAGAGCGCCCGCTGCAAGGATCGTAATAGCAGATCGCTTTCCGTCTCATTGGAGTAGATAACACGCAGACGCCCATTCGTCTCCGCATTTGGCGTCTTGTAGGTGTCGCCCACCTCGGCGACATAAGCAATGAGTCCGCTCAGAATGAAGAAGTCCCCGGCCTCGATGCTGGCGTTCTTGCCAAAGGGTTTGGTTACCCACAGTTTTTGCTTCAGGCCTGCTTCCGCTTCATCAAACAGTGGCTTAAATCTCTCGAAGTCTTTACATGGGTTCCGGGCGGCAATTTCTTCTGCCGCCTTTATTGCCGCACTGGTACGCACATGCCGCAGCACGGTGATATCGTCTTGGTCGACGAACTCACTGCCGATGCCCAGTTCGGCTAGCAAAGCGTCCTCATCCAGGTCATCCACATTTACCGTGGCTACCGCAGCACCTGACAGTAGGCCTTGATTATCCAAGCCTGCCAGTAGGGTTTGTGCTTCCGGTGACTTTCGCAGCTGATCCAGGCGCACGGCGTACAAGCGCTCGAAGATTTCTCGGTCTTCACCATATTGTGGAGCGCGGCCATGGGCCTGATAGAACCGCTGAATGTCCTCGAAGCCAGCGATGATGCGTTCTCCGCGAGGAGTTTTAGTGGCTGTCTTGAGTGAGGGTACTTCTACGCCCAGCGCATTTAGCAGGTCGTCATCGTTCATTTCAGCCATTGGCGGATTCTCCTTGCGCCGCTTTGGCTTGGGCGCGGTAACGTGCGAACGCAACCACACCTTCAGCCATTCGTTTCTCCCAAGCATCGGCGGAGTTAATGTCTGGCAGCCGGCCACGCTCGTTTTTGAACTGCAGCGCGCGCATTGCCAAGTCTCGTGCTTCGTCTTCGGGAATGCTCACCTTCTTGGCTGCAATGCTGGCCTGCACTTGGCGCAGGGATTTTTCATCCATCGCCTTCGCCAGCACCGCATAGGCGGCATCAAAGGGGTTGATGCGGTCGATCAGATCAATGTCTAGCTCGCGCACGTTAACGAATTTGCGCACGCCTTCCAGCAGGGCTGTACTGCCTTTTAAGGTGTCACTCTCATTGGCATCGGCCTGAGACAACATCAATTTGGCCTGCTGGGTAATGTTCATGGCTGCGATGGCATGCTGACGGATTGCTTCCTGGTCGACGTCGCTCAAGTCGGGGTAGCGCTCGCGCACGATCTTGCCCATGCGCAGTTGGGTCAGCTCTTCGGGTAGGGTGTTTTCCTTATCGAATAGGCCGCGTTCCAGCACGGTTTTGTCCTGCAGGAAGCTGGTTACCACTTCGTTCAAGTCGTCTTTGCAGATGCGCGTGGCTTCTGTGCTTTGCGGCGTGGTCAGGCCGTTGATTTCGACATGGTACTGGCCTGTGGTTTCATTCACTCCCAGATTGGTGCCACCTGATTGATAGCCCTCGCCACCGTTGTAAATAAAGCCTTCTTTCGGCCCGGTATCTTTCGGGGTGAACTCATAGCGCGGGGCGAGCACCTGTTCCATCAGCAGGCTGGCGGAAATGGCCTTGAGCATATCGTTCACCGCTTCAGCTACAGCCGCTTGGTCGGCCATTGGCTCAGCGATCAGGTTGGTGAAGCGCGAGCGCTCCTTGCCTTCGGCATCACGCGTGGCGCGGCCAATGATTTGTACAATTTCGGTCAGGCTCGAACGGTAGCCGATGGTCAGCGCATGCTCGCACCAGATCCAGTCGAAGCCTTCCTTCGCCATGCCCAGTGCGATGATCACATCCACGTTGTCGCGGTTGTTCTTCTGCGCAGGGTCTTTCAGTGCACTGAGCACTTTGGAGCGCCTGGACGCATCGCTGTCATCCACTAGGTCGGCCACTTTCAGTGTGCGACCATCTTTGGCCTTGATGAGGTGGAAACCGGTGGCAGGGTCGACACCCTGCCAATCGCCCAGCGAACTCATGATCTCGTTGACCTCACGCTCCTTGTCTTTGAGGCTCTCGCGGGAATTTACGTTTGGAATATGGACGATGGTTTTCAGCGCCGGGTCCAGCACCTTGGCGACCGCATCCACATACCTACCGGTGTAGAAGAAGTAGCCAATATCTAGCGACTTGAGCCAGCGGTAGCCGTTGAGCTGTTCGTAGTAGGTGTACGTCACTGTCTCAAACTTGTTTTCTTCCTCTGGGGCCAGCACCGCCTCGCTGTCACCCCGGAAATAGGAGCCGGTCATGGCAACCAAGTGCACTTTGTCGCGGCTTATGAACGCGCTCAGCTGACTGCCGAGTTTGTTATCTGGGTTGGCGGAAACGTGATGGAACTCGTCGATGGCTATCAGGCGGTTGTCGAAGGCTTCGATGCCCAGTTCTTCCACGGCAAAGCGGAAGGTGGCATGGGTGCAGACTAGCGACTTGTCGTTGCTGTTCAGGAAGGCGCGTACGGCGCCTACCTTGGACTTGGCCACACGCGGCTCATCGATGCCAGGGGCATTGCATAGGTTCCACTGTGGTTCCACCTGCCAGTCCCAGTAAAAGCCATGTTGGCTCAACGGCTCATCGGCAAAGCTACCGCCAATAGAGCGTTCGGGTACCACGACGATAGCCTGCTGCAAGCCCTGGTTATGCAGCTTATCCAGCGCGATAAACATTAGTGCGCGGGACTTGCCCGATGCGGGGGGCGATTTGATCAGCAGGTACTGTTCGCCGCGCTTGGTATAGGCGCGCTCCTGCATGGTGCGCATGCCCAACTCATTGGCCTTGCTGGATGCCCCAGTGTGCGCTGTAGTAATGGATACCGACGGCACCGTGTAGCTGTTGGTCGGGTTGGTAGTGTCAGTCACGGTGATTCATCCTCCATGAGGGTGAGGTTGTCAGGCTAGCAGGGGTGTAGCTCATGCCATTTTCCCTCGTGGCTTTTTCGGTGTGGCCTTCGCTGTGTTTGTCGCCATCTTGGTATAGAGGTCAAACAGCTTTTCCAGTCGCTCAGTGTCGTTCTTGAAGCGGCGGCCGATGTAAATCCGCTCCAACACTTCATCGTTGTGCTCGTGGGCACGCCGGAGGTTATCCGGCATGGTGTCCGGGTCATACAAATCGGCGATGGTGGCGGGGAAGTGGGCTTCGCGGGCTAAAAGAATGCTCTCTGCGCTGGCTGTAAGATCTGCCTTGTTTTGCTCGGTGAGCAGAGGCATCGGGAACGTGTTGTAGCAGAGCGCTGACGAATAGCGCAGGTCAGTTTTTAGCCGTCCAGCAAGCGCCCGAACCCAAGACATGTGCAACAGGCTAAGAAGAATGGACAAGTGCCACACTTCTGCGTCATATATGGCCTGCGCGGAGTCCCCAACTATGCAGTCGCTCGAAAGAAGGCCGAAGGGAATATACGTTCGCCTTTCAGACGAGACACGCGGAACAATTATAAGATGTGATTTGGCTTGGTGTGTATAGCGGAACTGATGTGGTCGTGATGCAATACCTCGGGCGACATCCCCACCGTCCAAGCGGAATTTACGAACGTTATCGATTCTATGTTTAATGTCTGGAATAGATTCTGCCAAAGGGCTACTCGTATTATCTAACCAGAGGCAATAACGCTGCTCGCCATTCAAATAATCTTTTGAACCATATAGCCGTTTAATTAGGTGAATGGCCTCTGGGTGATTATTTACCAATTCCTCTTTTTGATCGCTTGACAGAATCAGGTTGCCTCCATCGTAGGGGCTGTTCCCTGTAATTATTGGCATTAATTCTGAAATGGGTGAGAGGGACTGAAATACGACTATTTCATTTCCCGAGGCCAAGTAAGGTCCAATGCAAGACACTTCCCTTGCAAGACCGTTTTCAGTCAAGATTTTCTGCTTTCGCCCACGCGGCCTTAATCCGATTATGGAGCAAATAACAGCTGCATTCTTGGTCGCATTGTTTGACCATTTGAAGTCCTTGTGAGCAAAGGAGATCTCGATTCCAAGTTTGAAGATTCGCGGCCAAAGCTGATGAACCTGTGCGCCTTGGTTCACCGAGTTTGTGACTACAAAAGCGACCTCGGCAGAGTTTGAAGCCGAATACTCCGCTCCTTTCAATAGCCAAGCCGATACGTAATCTAGCTCGCCGTTTTTCTCGTGAGAGCCAAAAACACTCGCAAGCTCTGCCTTCTGTGACGGCGACTGCCCTTTACCTCCCAAATACGGTGGATTACCACAGATGTATGTCTCACCGCCTGCGTTGTCAAACTCAATCTCGGCTTGGTCGAGCGGAGAGCTAAATAAGTCATCTGCTACTAACTTCACCTCGGTGCCCGTAGGCGGGCAGATGCTTAGCCAGTCGAGCCGCAGTGCGTTGCCACAAACAATCCAGTTTTGTGAGTCCAGCGGTAAAAACTCAGCCAGTGCATCCTGCTGGCCGCGGTACAACACGTCGCACTGAAATTCGGCAATGATCAGTGCCAACCGGGCAATTTCTGCCGGAAAGTCGCGCAACTCGATGCCGCGAAAATTGGTCAGTGGGATTTCCGATTTATTGTTGGCCTGCCCTCGAAGGCGATTGATCTCCGCCTCAATCTCGCGCATCTGTTTGTAGGCGATGACCAGGAAATTGCCAGAGCCGCAAGCCGGATCGAATAAGCGGATATGCGCCATGCGCTTGCGTAGGTTGAGCAGCTTGGCTTTGTTGTCACCGGCTGCCTCCAGTTGAGTACGCAAATCATCCAGAAATAGTGGGTTTAACACTTTTAGGATATTGGGCACGCTGGTGTAGTGCATGCCCAGCGCGCCGCGCTCTTCATCATCGGCTACGGCCTGGATCATGCTGCCAAAGATGTCGGGGTTAATTTTCTGCCAATTCAGGTTGCCTGCGTGTAGCAAGTAAGTGCGCGCCATCCGCGTAAAGCGTGGCGCTTCGGTGCTACCAGAGAACAGGCCGCCATTCACATAAGGGAAGGTGTTGGCCCAACTGGGCAGACGCGTCTGAGCAGTGACGCGCTCGGCCTGCTTGATGTTCATGGCACGGAAGATTTCCGACAGCACCTGGCTGGTGTTAGATCCGTCGCGCTCGCTCCAGCGTTCCACGGTACGTGTGAACAGGCTATCGCCATCGAAGATATCGGTGTCTTCGGCAAAGAAGCAGAAAATCAGCCGCGACATAAAGTGGTTCATGTCATGGCGGCGTTCGGATTTGGCCCAGTCTGGGTTTTCATTCAGTAGCTCGACGTACAACTTGTTCAGGCGGCTGGTGGCGCGCACGTCGATGGGGTTGTCCTTGATCTCCTTGATAGTGGAGATGCCGGCCAGCGGCAGCAGGAAACCGAAGTGGTTGGGAAAGTCTGGGTAGGCGCAGGTGATGGTTTCACCCGTGATCAGCTCTTCGGCCTCCAACGTTTGCCCGTCGCTAGCGAGGATGAACTTGGCTTTGGCTTTTGTGGTGGCCGGGCTGTCGCGCAACGCCTTGAGCGCTTCGCTTACGGTGCCGGGCTCGCATGCAGCGATATGAATGTTGCTGCGCAGTAGTACGCCGCCGGGTACGTCCGAGGCGTTGTTGTTGCCGGCGCGCAGGCGCTTGAGCGTGGTTTCCTTGTTGTCGAACGCGGCCAAGAAGGTGAACGGAAACTCTGCTGCGTCAAAGGGCTCAAGGGCCAGATCCGATATGGCGGACTCAATTTCTAATGCATTCATGGTTTACCACTGTCCAGATCGCCGATGCGCGAAGGCGGCGTTTTTAGCCGCAAGATTTTTTCTGATGGTTATATTCCGGCCAGCACATGCCGTTCTGTCGGCTTGCTTTCAGCACCTGCAATTAAGCCGCATCGGTTTTCCGGATGTTGCTTTCCACCCGCCGAACGCCCTAAGTCAGTGACCGGGAACACGATGCCGGAATGATAAAGGAAGGCGGTTCTGCCATGCGAAAAAAGTCTCAGACCTCCCCGTGTTTTCTGCAGCCCTCCTGGCTGGGCCAGAAAAATGGCGGATTTGGTTGTTTCTGGTGTGCCCTAATGAAAATAAGACAGGTGTTTTTTCAGTTTCCTGGTCACTCTTTTTACGCCACAAAGTCGGCGAATGTCGCGCCCGAATGTACCCGCGACAAAAGGTGGAAAGTCAGTACCTATACCGGGGGGGGTATATGTAGCCCGCTATTGGCGTGCTACTACTTCAGTGGGGGGCGGGTGATCTTCGAGTGGTTAGCAGCGGGTGGTGGCGCTCCACACTTCGGGTGACTGCGGATCAGTCTGGCAGCGTAGCGTGCATGCGTTTCGCATTGTTCGGCCAGGTCTTGATCTTTTAAGCCTCGTTTCAGTAGGTGCGCTGGCGAGCATGCCAGCAGGCGATCGACGGCTGACATGTTTGTCCCACTAATACCAAGGGCTGTCTGCAAGCGGTGAGTGCATTCAGGGTAAGCGGCCTGCCTTTACCGGCGCGTTAACATTTCGTCGAAGGCGAGCGCCCGGTGTCAGTGTGAGACTTGGGTGGCTGCCTAGGTGTCGGTGACAGAGTGGGAGTGCCCTAGATTTACCACACTTCTTTTTTTGAGTGTGGGTTATATAGGTTTATGTAGGGTTATATGAGGAAATAAAAAAATTAGGCCTACCACATTTCTACACTTTTTTGAGTATTGTTACCCTATATATACATTTATAATGTCCACCTGCAGTATATATATGTAGTTTACATATATTAAGTTGTTTTATATGGAAAAAGTGTGGTTGGTGTGGTGGGAAGCCTGCAGGCCAGTAAGCACGTGACTTCCAGCCCACCACAGTTTTTAAATAAAGCGTGGTGAAAGTGCGATAAACGCAAAAAGTGTGGCTCTCACAGGCGACTCAAAAAGAGCCCGACACGAAGGCCGGGCTCTAAGTCAAATGCACGAGCATGTTGGGTCGTCCTTATTGGCCTAATCGGATCCGTTCTCCGGCTGCTCGCGTCGGTCGGGTGTCATGTCGGGGCTTTTGAGACGTATCCCTTTGAGGCCTCTAACGCCATCCACCCAAGCGTTCTCGCAACCCAATCGAATCAGTGCTTGCGTGAAGGCTGTTTGTTTTTTGGGTCGCTCTCCCACCTCCGCGCAATGCCTCACATAGCTGGCGTACAGTTTCTTTTTGGTGTCCATAAAAGGGGTTGCCCCAGAGATCGGCCCAAGCTCGGAATACTCGCCCGCCCATTCTGCAATAACATCCTGCTCGTCAAAATATTCCGCTGTTGCGTCGGCCACCACTTTCGGGATCACGAATCCGTTGGCCTTTAGGTCAAACCATCCATCAAGCATCCAGCGCAAAATTTCGGGGCCCTCATCGCGCAGTTTCCTTTCTAGGCCTTCATCAGGCGTGGCGGGCGTGTACAAAAAAGGGATGATGTAGATCCGACGGCGTATCGCCGCGTCGACATTGGTGAGATTCGGTTTGTTATTGCTGATGAACGCCAGTTTGAATTGCGGGAAGTAGGTGAAGTTTTGACCGTACAGGAATCGGGCGGTCATCAGTTCACCGCCGGTTGCCCGTTTTACCCTATCTTCGTCCCACTTCTGGCTTTCACCCGTCTCGCTCGTCGTCGCTAGACGAGAACCCATCAACATGGCTAGATCAGTAGTGTGCTTTTGGTATTGGGTGGCGATGAACGTTCCCGGTGCCGCTACGGTCGCGTAGTCCCCGAGAATCCATTGCAGGATGTTGAGGAACACTGACTTGCCATTGCCGCCAGGGCCGTAAATGAAAAAAAATTTGTGCTTGTCGGTCATCCCGGTCAAGCAGTAGCCGCAGAACTGTTGTAAGTAACGAATCAGTTCGGGGTCGTTGTTGGTGACCTCCCGCAGGAATTTCAAAAACAGCTTTGGGGCTGAACCTACAGGGCCAGGACTGATGGCGGTAACTTTTGTGATGTAGTCATCGCGCCGTGGGGAGTAGATCTCACCAGTGTTCATATTCACGGTGGAGTCGGGCGTGCCCAGTAGAAGCGGGTTGCTGTCCCATATCTCGGCGGTGACGGAAAAATTTCCCAAGGTGCGGGCGATCTGTTCCACGTCGCAATAGGTTTTGCGGTTCATAAACGGCGGACGATTGAGGGCGTAGGTGTCGCAGACTAATTTCGACTGACGCAGGACGTGTCCTTTTTGATCTTTGTGCCAATGGCCTTCACGGTATTCGAACCATGCCTTGTTGGTATTGCAGTAGCGCAGAACCTCAGAAAATTTCCATTCGAACCACTCGGCCAGATACTTCTGGTTCATGTCGCCCGCCGAGATAAACACCGGTTCGTGTGGTTTCGCATCGTTGGCGTTAAAGGGTGGATGGTCGGTCGGTGGTGGGGCTTTCTTGCGCGACTTGCGCTGCCTGGGTGGCGCGATATCGCCCAGCGCTGGCGGCATGTAGTCGTCCGTACACTCTACCAGTCGGGCATGGATCTGACTGTCATCCTCGGGTGGCAGGTCATCCATCCATGACGGCGGACCATCCTCCAGCGCAAGCGCTGCTCGCGCTTCAGCGATATGGTCATTTGGGGCGGCGCTGTTCTGATCCATGTATGTGATGACGTCCTGCTTGCTCCAGCCATTCGCCAGCGCGTCGGCCAGGTCGAAGCCGTCACACCAGTCACTGCCGGGGTCTGGCACCTTCACCAGATGCACGGTGCAGCCCAGCCCTCGCAGAATCTCGGCGATTTTGGCCATAGCCTTGGCGCCTGGTTGCTCGAAGTACGGCAGATACTCTCCTGCGCGCGGGTCGGTCACCTTGTAGCGCTGCGAGTCACAATCAGGCCATAACCATACCTCCTTGCCTGCAAGTGGGGTCCAGTCGGTCTGCTTGACGGCACCGCAGCCCCCGGCCCATGTCACACACAGCAGGTCCGGCACCAGCTTGCGGGCCGCATCACAGGCCTTCTCACCTTCGACCACCAACACCCGGTCGGTGCCTTCCAGCAGATGCAGTTGATACAGGGGGCGGGGAGTGTCTAGGGACTTTTGCCGCCATTTGTTTTCCTCCTTGCTCCAGCGATGAGGGATAACGTCCTTGTGCCCGTCGACCTCGATACGGCACGCGTAACTGATCAGCGCGCCGTTAGCCAGCCGGTAGGCGTATGCACTGATCACGGGCAGGTGACCATTGCCGCGGCCCCTCCAGATCGTCTTCGGCGGCGGTGCATCCGGTGGCGGCATCACCGCTGTCCACTTGTGCTTTTTTTCCTTGGCTTTGGCCTGCACACTGGACGGTGTCGTTGAATGGGCACCGGCTCGGCTATGCAATGCCTTCGCCGCTTCTTGCAGGCTCTCGCCGTGAAACTCGCGCCGCCAGTCGAAGTGATCGCCACCCTTATTGCATCCGTGGCAATACCAACGCTCGGCACCGTCGATCTTGTCAACGTATATGCGTAGGCTGGGTGTCTGTTCGCCGTGTAGGCATAGTCCCTTGTATTCTTTGCCTGCACTGACTAGCGCCACGTCTTCCCTGATCAGATCCACCAGCGAGACACTGTTCTTGAGCTTGGCCAAGTCCACGCTATTCATGGCCGCCCCCCCCCAATTTTCCAGCTTCTCGGTAGCGGCTTTGGCTCGGACTCGACAACGAGGATGGTGGAGATCCCGCCTCTAACTAAGTACGCCACCTGCGCTGCGAGATTGTGAGCGCGTATCCAGTTATAAGAATTACGTTTGTCTTTGGGTGCTTGGGTTAACTCGCCGTAAGCCTCCACGAAGTCGAGGCAGGCAATGCGAAAAAAGGGACGTCTGATCACTATAGTGCGAGCGCCAATAAGTGACTGATAAAGAAGTTCAAGTGCCCGATACATGTGGGCTGTTTGTGGGTCTCCGCGCTTTATCTGCTCTAGGGCAGTATTGCATTCAGAACTGTAATGAGGTTTCCGGTCATCGCCGGACTTGATATATTCAAATCGCAAGTTCATGTTCATTCCCTCTACGGAGGCGCTTTCTTCAGGCAAACCGAAAGCGCCCCGTTTTTTTGTGCAGGTTGTTCGAGTCGTTTTAATCAGTTGTTAATGCGTAAGGCGGTTGTCGGAAATTTGGTAGCGACTGCCCTGGCGTCTGGCGTCTGGCGTCAGACCACTTCGGCGCGGCTCTCACGAATGCGCGCCTCCTGCCATTCGAAGACCTCGTGTTCGAGCCAGGCGGACGACTTGGGCCCAAATTTTATTTGGGCGGGAAACGTTCCAAGCCCAATGCGTCGATAAATTTCAGTAGCGGAAAGCGTGGTTAGCGCTTTGACGGTATCCAGCTTTATGAACTTTCGGGGCTCGGCGGCGACGGTGGGAGTTTCGGTTGGGGTTTGAATTTGTTTAGTTGTACGTGCCATGTCGTGTGTCTCCACGGTTGTAAAGTGATTACACGATTTACGCTAGGCGTGGCGATGGCGTTTGAATAGGGTTTAGGTTAACGAAAACCTAGGGAGGGTAGGGGTGTAGGTTTGCCTCAAATCCGAGCGAAGCTAGGGAGGGTAGGGGTGTAGGTTCGCCTCAAGTCCGAGCGAACCTAGGGTAGGTGGGGTTGTAGGTTCGGGGTAAGCTCGCTCGGGATAACTGCTGAAAGCCCACGCCTGTGCGGGTTTTGGAAGGGGGGAGGTTCTCAATGCCCCGGCGTTTTACCTACACCTCCTTCCGGTTTCCAGTTCGCCGCCTTGGCAAGCGCCTCGATAACTGATTTGCTGGGAGCGCCGTCGCCATTGATCAACCCAAATTCACTGGCATGTTCGGTCAGCCAATTGGCAAGCGCCTGCTTTGGGGTTTTGCCTCTAAGTAATTCGGGATTGGTGGTAACGGCCTCCCAAGCGTTAACCAGCGCCTTAATCTTCGGGGCGTATTCGGTGTGGGTTGGATCAAGATAACCTGGCTGTTGATATGTTTGGGGGCGGGTGAAGAAAAGCGCGGGGCGCATGCCTTGCTTGTCCAGCCATGCACGAAGATCGTCAGCGCAGACCATTGTCTCGGTGGGGTCGATCTTCTCCCCGAACTCATACAGGTCCTCATTAGGCGACAGCGCGTAAAGGTGTCTCGCCACTTTAAGGACTTCGGCCTTCAGCGTGCCGAGCTTTATAGCTGCCATTAGGCTGCGAAGTGCGGCGCTGAACTCGTTACTGCGGGGATCGCCATCAGCGGTCGCCACATAAACCTGTCCCAATTCTTGAACGCTGGTCTTGATCAAGCTGGGCGAAATACCGTGAATTAAGGCGGCGGCTTCCGCAAGTGACAGAGCCTCGGCTGATCGCCAAGACTCCATCTCCCCAGCAGACATCTGTTCGATCACAGGCGTACCCCCCAACAAAAGATTTAGAGTACACCTGTTTCCTGTCGTGATGGCAGGGGTGGTTTGGGGGACTTTTGTGGGTGCGCGGGACTTCAGGCCTTACGCTTGAAGCATGCTACGTTGGCGCCTGCACAAAGTGCGTCGATGGAATCAGCCCACGCCTGCATCATGTCTCGGCGCTGATCCAGATAAACGGCATGGTTGTAGGTGTCGCGGATGCCGTCCGAATCGCCATGGGCAAGCTGGCGTTCGATCCAGTCGCGGTTATAGTTGCGCCCGTTCAGCTCAGTGGACAATAAATGGCGAAACCCGTGGCCGGTCTGTCGGTCCTCATAACCCATTAGGCGCAACGCTTTGTTGATCGTGTTTTCACTCATCGGCCGGTCGGGGTTTTGCTGGCCTGGGAACAACAGGGCATAGCTGCCGGTGATGACGTGAAGCTGGCGCAGGATCGCGACCGCCTGACGGGGCAGCGGCACCACGTGCGGGCGACGGGCTTTCATCCGCTCTTTGGGGATCTTCCACGTGGCAGCGTCAAGATCGAATTCGGACCAAGCGGCGGTGCGCAGTTCTCCGGGGCGCACGGCGGTCAGCATCAGCAGGCGAATGGCACAGCGGGTAGGAGCGTAAACATTTGCGGCCTCCACCTTTGCCAGCAGGTCAGGTAATTCGGCAAATGTGACGTGTGGGTGATGGCGAGGAGGCTTCGCTGATGCTGCCAACACATCCAGGTCAGTGGCCGGGTTGGCGTCTACTACTCCCTTGGCCAGCCCATAGCGAAATATCTGATGCAACCACTGGCGAATCTTACCGGCTGCATTGAGGGTGCCCCGTCCCTCCACGCCGCGTACCAGTGCCACTAGTTCGGGACGGGTGATTTCCTTTACGGGGCGCGAACCAATGCCGGAGAGGATGTCGTTCTCCAGGTACAGATTGGCCTTGTAGCGGGTCGTCTCGGCCCAGCGAGGGGCATTGTAGTCGTACCACTCCCGCGCCAGCGCCTCAAAGGTCAGCTGTTTGACCTTCTGTGCTTGCTTGGCCGCCTGTCTTTCGGCGCTGGGATCTTTGCCTTCGGCTATCAACTGTTGAGCGTCAGACTGCTTTTTTCGTGCCTGTACCAGCGTCACTCCAGGGTATGACCCAAGTGCCAGTCGGTTTTCCTTGCCGAAGTGGCGGTATTTGAGACGCCACAGCTTTGAACCTGTCGGCATGATCTCCAGATACAAGCCTCCACCGTCAGAGAGCTTGTAGGGCTTCTCGTGGGGCTTGGCTGCCTTGATGGCTGAATCGGTGAGCTGTATGACTTTGCGAGGCATTGGGGGATCTCCGTAGGGGCATAAAATTGACCGAACCGGGGATGCCCCCAGATATGCCCCCAACTGTTGGGGCAGCTAGGGGTCATTTGGGAAAGCATAGACAACAAAAAACCCGCACTAGGCGGGTTTCTTGGGGCTTTCGGGTGGTTTAGACACCACCTGAAATTAATTAGTGGTGCCCAGAGACGGAATCGAACCGCCGACACGGGGATTTTCAATCCCCTGCTCTACCGACTGAGCTATCTGGGCAACGGGGCGCATTAAACTGGTTTTTCAGGGGGTCGTCAAGAAAGTTTTCAAAAAAAATTTAATTATTACCGTCGCTTACGATCCGACCCCCGATTTGGCGGGGTTATTCTGCCGGCGGCACGTAGCCTTCGGCCTTGGCGTATTCCTCGCCGGAGAAGTACTTGTCCATCTCGCCCTGAAGATATTTGCGATCTTCGGCGTTCATCATGTTCAGGCGTTTTTCGTTGATCAGCAGCGTCTGATGCTTTTGCCAGTCGGCCCAGGCCTTGGCAGAGACGTGATCAAAAATGTCCTGGCCCTTGGTGCCCGGGAACGGAGCGCGCTCCAGGCCAGGCAATTCTTCTTTGTACTTGCGGCACATGATGGTGCGGGTCATGACGATTCTCCTGCGTTCAATACGGCGGCCGCGCGTTCGAGCAAGGTTTTGACCGGGGCGGCAAGGCCCAGGCGCGGCGGGGTGGCGAGGTTATACCAGAGCCAGTCGGCCTCGGCCACGTGATGGCCGGCTTCCTGGACCCGGACCAGCCAGGGTTCGATGGACAATTGGAAGTGACTGAAGGTGTGTACCAGGCTCGGCAGCGCCTTTGGGCTGCCCAGCTCCAGTGAGTGTTGCGAAGCCAGATGTTGCAGGTCGTCGAGGTCGTCGAGCTCCGGCAAACTCCAGAGACCGCCCCACAAGCCCGTGGAAGGGCGACGGTAGAGCAGAATCGCGCCGTCACCGTTGGCGAGCATCGGCATCAGCGTGCGCTTCTGTGGCACGCTTTTACGCGGTTTTGGAATGGGGTAGCGGGTTTCCAGCCCAAGCATGTGCGCCTCGCAGCCCTTTTCCAGCGGGCACAGCAGGCAACTTGGCTTGCTGCGCGTACACAGCGTGGCACCCAGGTCCATCATGGCCTGGGTGTAGGCGTTGACACGATCATGCGGCGTAAAGCGCTCAGCGTTGGCCCAGAGCTGTTTGGCGACCTTCGGCTCCCCCGGGTAACCCTCTTGCGCGGTAAAGCGCGCCAGGACGCGTTTGACGTTGCCATCGAGGATCGGCGCCCGCAGGCCCATGCTCAGGCTGGCGATGGCACCCGCCGTCGACAGGCCAATGCCTGGCAGGTCAACCAGCTTTTCGACATCACGAGGAAACTCGCCGCCATATTCAGCCACGACAATTTTTGCGGTCTTCTGCAGATTGCGGGCGCGGGTGTAGTAACCCAGGCCAGTCCACAGGTGCAGCACTTCGTCTTCCGGCGCGGCGGCCAGGGCTTCGACCGTCGGCAACGAAGCCATGAAGCGGTCGAAGTAATTCAACACGGTGCTGACCTGGGTTTGCTGCAACATGATTTCCGAGACCCACACGCGATACGGCGTAATGCCCTGCTGCCAAGGCAAATCGTGGCGGCCGTGGCGGTCGTACCAATCCAGCACCGCCGATGAAAACTGCTCGGATCTCATCGCTTGAACAGCCCCTTCAATGCGTTTTTCAATTCAGGGCTGACCTTGTCGCCCAGCTTCTCGTCGATTTTTTCGCTGATCTTGTCGCCGGCCATTTTGCTCGCGACCTGGCCCATGCGTTCGTTATCGAGACGGCAAGCCTTGGCACCGAGTTCCAGCGGCCCACGGCAGCGCAGCGGCCACTCGACACCGACAAATTTGTCGCCGACCTGGCAAGCCGGGTCCGGCATGGCGCTTGTATCGCCTTCGACGATGATGCCCACGCGGTAATCCATGCCCAGCACGCGCAGATCAACGTCGCCGTCGCCATTCACGGTCATGCCCGGGATACGCACTTTCAGGTCCGGATTGCTGGCGACGCCGTTACGGAACGTCAGGTTGCCCTTGAGCTCCTGGAAGGGCGTGTCCTTGCCCCGTGGCTCGCCGCTGAGGGTTTTGCGGTTCAGGGTGGCGATGCCCTTGCACAGCTGTTGTTCGAGATTGGCATTGAGCAGCACGCCGTTGTTGATGACGAAGCTGGCGTTGCCGTTGAGGCTGTCGATCAGCGCCTTCTGGCTGTTGCCGCTACCGGTCAGCGCACTGTTGAGCGTCACCAGGCCTTTGACCGGCGGATTTTTCCCTTGGCTTTCGAGGATCTTTTCCGCCGGTACTTTGTTGATGTTCGTCTGCAGGCTCAGCGCCGGGACCTGCTGGCGCACGTCGAGAGTGCCTTTGGCTTCGAAGTTGCCGCCATACAGATCGCCGCGCAGGTTCTGCAGGGTCAGCAGGCCGCCCTGGCCCGTGGCCTTGAGTGCCGCGTTCTGGATCGGAAGCTTGTCGAGGGTCAATTGGCCGAAGGTCAGGTCGGCGTCCACGTCGAGTTTGCTCAAGCGCTCGACCGGCAAAAGGCGTTCGGAACTCCACGCGTCTTTGGTCGGTTTCTCCGGCAGCGGCGTGCTGCCCGCACCCGCCATGGCGTCGGCCTCGGTGCTGGCGACTTCAGCCTGACGCACCTGGGTCGCGCTGTTGGCTTCGGCGGATTTTGCTGGCAGATAGCGGTCGATGTTGAACGTGTCAGCCTTCAGGATTGCGCGTAGCGATTGCTTGGCGAAATCCTCAACAGCGATACGGCCGCTGAAACTGCTGTCATCGACTTTCAGATTGATATTGTCGAACGCCACGCTGCTCGGCGTGCCGGCCACGCGGCTGACCAGTTCGACTTTGCTCAGGCTGCCTTCAGCCATGGCCGGAAGTTGCTGGCCAATGCTGTCGACGAATTTCGCCAGGTCGAACTGGGCAATCGAAATGCCGCCGCTGATTTGCGGGGTCTTGTCGAGGTCGTTGACCTTGAGTTCACCCAGTGCGCGCAGTTGATTGGCAGAGATCTTGATACCGGTCCATTCAGCGACGTTCGCCGCTTTATCGAGCAGCAATTGCCCCTGTGCAGAGAACGTCATGGTCTTGCCCTGCAGCGGATCACCCGCGAGTTCGCCGGACATTTTCATGTCTTCAAATTTGTAGCGTTGCAAGGCGCGCTCGAAACGCAGTTCGCCATTGAGCTCGGTGCGTACGCGCAGAACCGGTTGGTTGGTGCCCAGGAATGCCGTGAGCTTGACCGGAATATTGGTCGAGTCGTGGACCGGGCCGGTGCTGAGCTGAATGCTCTCGGCGCTGAACTGCTTGCCCGTCTGCTCGTCGCTGTACTCAACGCGGGCGTTATTGACGGTCAGGCTGTCGATGTCCAGGCGCATGGGCTGGGCCGGTTTTTCCACTGGGGCCGTGGCCGCTGGCGAAGGCTCGCCGGTGGTGGTCGGCGTCGTGCTTGCAGTGGCTGGCGCGGGGACCTTGCCCACGTCCTGCCAGTTCCCGTGGCCATCCTTGTCGCGGGTCAGGCGCAGGTTCAGCCCTTCGACACGGACATCGCTCATCTGCACTTCTCGGCGCAGCAGCGGCAGCACGCGTACCGACAGACCCAGCATCTGCAAGTCGGCGAACGGCTCGGTTGGCTTGACCAGGGTCGCGACACTGGCGTCATGCAACTCCAGGCCAAGCCACGGGAACAGGCTCCAGCCGATGTCGCCATTGAGCGTCAGCTCGATGTGGGCCTTGTCGCGGGCAATCTGGCGAATCTCGTCTTTGTAGTCGTTGGGATCGAAGAGGTGGGTCAGGGCAAAGCCCAGCGCCACAATGATCAGCAACAGCCCGAGAAGCACCAGACCCAGGATTTTGCCGAACGCTTTCATGGGCGAGTCCTTGTAGTTAGTCGAATTCGAAATTTAGCCGGGGAGTATAGCGCTCCGAAGCGGACGACCGGTCAGGCGATCAATCGGGCAACACATCCAGCGGCAGTTTCAGCTTGGCCGCCAGCGCCTGGGCTTCAAGATGCCCGGCGGGGGCCAGCAGACGCAGGGTTGCGCCCGACTCAGAGGCCATTTTTTGCGCTTGGTTCACCAGGCGCTCGGCGACGCCACGCCGACGGGTAATTTTTCGTACACACAATTGAGACAAGTGCCAAACGTCCTGATTCCGCTGTAAACGCGCGGCGCCGAGCAGTCGATCATTGAAGCGTCCTGCGATCAGCGAGCCGTCCCGCAGGCAGCCTTCGATCAACTGCGCTTCCCCTGAAAACGGGGCGAACAGCCAAAGCGGAGCGTCGCGGTAAATTTTCTGCAGGTCTTGCTGATCCTGGTACGTGGCCTCGTTCAGCGGTTCGACAATGATCGGCATGGTGTCTCCTTAAGAGGTACGAGAACAGATGACTTACAAAAGGTGATATCAGTTTGGTTTTTATGTCACGTGCAAATGGTAACCTTTGCCCGTTCGTCCGTCCCGCTGCGACCAGATGTCGCACAAAAAGGCACTTCACCCAACAAAACGGTCATGCGTGCGCATGAAGGCCGGGGGCGAGGAGTGGCTGGCGAACCCTACTAATAATTGGGGGATACACAATGACCACGAGCATCACGGCGGACGGCCTTAACACCGGCCAGCCTGCGTTCCTGTCCAAGGAACGCATCATCGCCAAGCCCGGTTTCAACCGTTGGCTGGTACCACCGGCCGCCTTGGCCATCCACCTTTGCATCGGCATGGCCTACGGTTTTTCGGTGTTCTGGTTGCCACTGTCCAAAGCCTTGGGCGTCACCAAGCCCATGGCCTGCGCGCCGGACATGAGCTTCATCTCGCAAGTGTTTTCGTCGCAGTGCGACTGGCCGATTTCGATGCTCGGCTGGATCTACACCCTGTTCTTCATCTTCCTTGGCTGCTCGGCAGCGATCTGGGGTGGCTGGCTGGAACACGCCGGGCCGCGCAAGGCTGGCGTGGTATCGGCACTGTGCTGGTGTGGCGGTCTGCTGATTTCGGCGCTGGGGATTTATACCCACCAGATCTGGCTGATGTGGGTCGGTTCCGGGGTCATTGGCGGTATCGGCCTGGGGTTGGGCTATATCTCGCCGGTTTCGACGCTGATCAAATGGTTCCCGGACAAGCGCGGCATGGCGACCGGCATGGCGATCATGGGGTTTGGTGGTGGCGCGATGGTCGGTGCTCCGCTGGCCGCAGCCTTGATGGGCCATTTCGCTTCGCCAGACAGCGTCGGCGTATGGCAGAGCTTCCTGGTGATGGCTGCGATTTACTTCGTGTTCATGATCGGTGGCGCATTGTCGTACCGCGTTCCGCCAACCGGCTGGAAGCCTGAAGGCTGGACGGCCCCGGCGAAAAAAGCGGCGAACGCGATGATCACCCACCGTCACGTCCACGTGAACGTGGCGTGGAAAACTCCGCAGTTCCGTCTGGTGTGGCTGGTGCTGTGCCTGAACGTATCCGCCGGTATCGGCATCCTGGGCATGGCTTCGCCACTGCTGCAGGAAGTGTTCGGTGGAAAACTGATCGGTGTAGACCTGCCGTTTGGTCAGCTGGACGCCGGGCAACTGGCTTCGATTGCGGCGATTGCGGCCGGTTTCACCGGTTTGCTGAGTTTGTTCAACATCGGCGGCCGTTTCTTCTGGGCCTCGTTTTCCGATTACCTGGGCCGTAAAAACACCTACTTCGTGTTTTTCGCATTGGGTTTCGCGTTGTACGCGTTGATCCCGAACCTGGGTCATCTGGGCAACGTCGCGCTGTTCGTCGCCGCGTTCTGCATCATTCTGTCCATGTACGGCGGCGGTTTTGCGACCGTCCCGGCTTACCTGGCGGACCTGTTTGGTACGCAAATGGTCGGCGCGATCCACGGTCGTCTGTTGACCGCTTGGGCGGCGGCGGGCGTGTTGGGGCCGGTGTTGGTGAACTACCTGCGTGAGTATCAGTTGAGCATCGGCGTTGAACGCGCTGCCGCTTACGACATCACCTTGTACATCCTCGCAGGCCTGCTGGTGCTGGGTTTCCTGTGCAACCTGCTGGTGCGTCCGGTGGCTGACAAGTACTTCATGACCGACGCTGAACTGGCTGCCGAACAGGCGCTGGGTCATGACAAAGGTGCTGACAGCAGCACTGTGCTGGAATGGAAAGCCGATGCTGGCACCAAGCCGCTGGCCGTCGCTGCATGGCTGGTGGTGGGGGTTCCGTTGGCGTGGGGTGTGTGGGTGACCCTGCAGAAAACGGCGATCCTCTTCCACTAAGTAAACGCAGTACCCCTGTGGTTGATCGTTCCCACGCTCCGCGTGGGAATGCCTCCCGTGACGCTCCGCGTCACATACAGAGCGGACGCGGAGCGTCCAGGGCTGCACTCCCACGCAGAGCGTGGGAGCGATCAAAGCCCGAAATTCTGCGCACCAGGCCGCTTGTACGGACATGTCTATCCCCGACCACACGGGTTTCTATCCGTCAGTGATATCACCTCTCGTGTTTCTGTTTCGTGCCCGCGCCCCTATAATGGCTGCCTTTTTCGCCCAATGATTTTGCGGAGCTGGTGATGGCCGAACGTAAGGCGTCAGTCGAGCGCGACACTCTGGAAACCCAGATCAAAGCCTCGATCAACCTGGATGGCACCGGAAAGGCCCGATTTGATATCGGTGTTCCTTTTCTTGAGCACATGCTGGACCAGATCGCCCGTCACGGGCTGATCGACCTGGATATTGTCAGCAAGGGCGACCTGCATATCGACGACCACCACACCGTGGAAGACGTCGGTATCACCCTGGGTCAGGCTTTCGCCAAAGCCATCGGCGACAAGAAAGGCATCCGTCGCTACGGTCACGCCTACGTGCCGCTCGATGAAGCGCTGTCGCGCGTGGTGATCGACTTCTCCGGCCGCCCTGGCCTGCAGATGCACGTTCCCTACACCCGTGCCACCGTTGGCGGCTTCGACGTTGACCTGTTCCAGGAATTCTTCCAGGGCTTCGTCAACCACGCGCTGGTCAGCCTGCACATCGACAACCTGCGTGGCACCAACACCCACCACCAGATCGAAACCGTGTTCAAGGCATTCGGCCGCGCACTGCGCATGGCCGTAGAGCTCGATGACCGCATGGCCGGTCAGATGCCATCGACCAAAGGCGTTCTGTAATGCAGACGGTCGCGGTTATCGATTACGGCATGGGCAACCTGCACTCGGTGGCCAAGGCCCTCGAGCACGTCGGTGCCGGCAAGGTCTTGATCACCAGTGATGCCGACGTGATTCGCGAAGCTGACCGGGTGGTGTTCCCCGGCGTTGGCGCGATTCGCGATTGCATGGCGGAGATCCGTCGTCTTGGCTTTGATTCGCTGGTGCGTGAAGTCAGCCAGGACCGCCCGTTCCTCGGGATTTGCGTCGGCATGCAAGCCTTGCTCGACTCCAGCGAAGAGAACGATGGCGTTGACTGCATCGGCCTGTTCCCGGGGGCGGTGAAGTTCTTCGGCAAAGACCTGCATGAAGACGGCGAACACCTGAAAGTCCCGCACATGGGCTGGAACGAAGTGAAGCAGAAGGTCAGTCACCCGCTGTGGCACGACATTCCGGACATGGCGCGTTTCTACTTCGTGCACAGCTACTACATCGCCGCCGGCAACGCGCGGCAGGTGGTGGGCGGCGGTCATTACGGTGTCGATTTCGCTGCGGCGCTGGCCGAAGGCTCGCGTTTCGCCGTGCAGTTTCACCCGGAAAAGAGCCATACCCATGGCCTGCAATTGCTGCAGAACTTCGCCGCGTGGGATGGTCGCTGGTAAATGGCGGTCAAGAAGAAGCCACCGATCCTGACCCTCACGCCCGAACAGGAGCGCGAGGCCAATCACAAGATCAAGCGCTTCATGGAGGATCGCTTCGAACTGGACCTGGGTTCGTTCGAAGCGGCCGAAATCCTTGAGCTGTTTACCCGTGAAATTGCTCCGCACTATTACAACAGGGCGATTTTCGATGTGCAGACGCACCTCAAAGAGAGGTTCGAAAGCATCGAAAGCGACTTGTGGGCGCTCGAGAAAAACTGATTTCCGAGCGAAGCTGAATACTCGAATTTGAAGGTTTGCCAGATGCTGATTATTCCCGCTATCGATCTCAAAGACGGTGCCTGTGTTCGTCTGCGCCAGGGCCGCATGGAAGATTCCACGGTGTTCTCCGATGACCCGGTGAGCATGGCTGCCAAGTGGGTGGAGGGCGGTTGCCGTCGTCTGCATCTGGTCGACCTGAACGGCGCCTTCGAAGGCCAGCCAGTCAACGGCGAAGTGGTCACCGCTATCGCCAAGCGCTACCCGAACCTGCCGATCCAGATCGGCGGCGGTATCCGCTCGCTGGAAACCATCGAGCACTACGTCAAAGCCGGCGTCAGCTACGTGATCATCGGCACCAAGGCTGTGAAAGATCCGGCTTTCGTCGCTGAAGCCTGCCGTGCATTCCCGGGCAAGGTCATCGTTGGCCTCGATGCCAAAGACGGTTTTGTTGCCACCGACGGCTGGGCAGAAATCAGCACCGTTCAGGTCATCGACCTGGCCAAACAGTTCGAAGCCGACGGCGTGTCCGCGATCGTTTATACCGACATCGCCAAAGACGGCATGATGCAGGGCTGCAACGTACCGTTCACCGCCGCGCTGGCTGCTGCTACGCGCATTCCGGTGATCGCGTCCGGCGGTATTCACAATCTGGGTGACATCAAATCGCTGCTCGACGCGAAGGCGCCAGGCATCATCGGCGCGATCACCGGCCGGGCGATCTACGAAGGCACCCTCGATGTCGCCGAAGCGCAAGCTTTCTGCGATTCGTACAAAGGCTGAGGACTGACCATGGCGCTGGCCAAACGCATCATCCCTTGCCTGGACGTGGACAACGGCCGGGTCGTTAAAGGTGTGAAGTTCGAGAACATTCGCGACGCCGGCGACCCGGTGGAAATCGCCCGTCGTTATGACGAGCAAGGTGCCGACGAGATTACCTTTCTCGACATCACCGCCAGCGTCGACGGTCGCGACACCACACTGCACACCGTCGAGCGCATGGCCAGCCAGGTGTTCATTCCGCTGACCGTGGGCGGTGGCGTGCGTACTGTGCAGGACATTCGCAACCTGCTCAATGCCGGTGCCGACAAGGTTTCGATCAACACCGCGGCGGTGTTCAACCCGGAGTTTGTCGGTGAAGCCGCGCAGCATTTCGGTTCGCAGTGCATTGTCGTCGCCATCGACGCGAAGAAGGTCTCGGGACCTGGCGAAACCCCTCGCTGGGAAATCTTCACCCACGGCGGCCGCAAGCCAACCGGGCTCGACGCCGTTGAATGGGCGAAGAAGATGGAAGGCCTGGGCGCTGGCGAAATCCTGCTGACCAGCATGGATCAGGACGGCATGAAAAACGGTTTTGACCTCGGCGTCACTCGCGCCATCAGCGACGCGCTGGGCATTCCGGTGATCGCATCCGGCGGTGTCGGCAACTTGCAGCACTTGGCAGACGGCATCCTCGAAGGCCACGCCAGCGCGGTATTGGCGGCGAGTATTTTCCACTTCGGCGAATACACCGTGCAGGAAGCCAAGGCCTACATGGCTCATCGCGGCATCGTGATGCGTTAGGCTCCTACGAAAACTGCCTTCGCGACGATCATGCTGTATTGAAAGCGAGTTTGCTTGATCGCCGCTCGACGAGTTTTCGTACAGCGCCTAAACAAACGATACAGGCCAGTGGACATCATGGCGGGCTCAAGGCACTCTTGGGTACGCCATGGATTTCGGTAGCCAGACATGCTCAAACGCCTTCTTCTAGTCCTCGCCAGCGCCTCCCTGTTGTTTATCAATGGAGTGCGTGCCGCAGAAAGTCCCGGCACCGACCTGGTGTTGCTGACAGAAAATTTCCCGCCCTACAACATGGCCAAGAACGGCAAAAACTTTGCTCAGGGCGAGAATATCGATGGCATCGCCGTGGACATCGTCCGCGAGATGTTCAAGCGTGCCGATGTTACCTACAGCCTGACGCTGCGCTTCCCTTGGGAGCGGGTCTACAAACTCGCGCTGGAAAACCCCGGTTACGGTGCATTCGTGATGGCGCGGTTGCCGGACCGCGAGAGACTCTTCAAGTGGGTCGGGCCGATCGGTCCGGACGACTGGATCATGCTGGCCAAGGCTGACAGCACTATCACCCTCGAAACCCTGGATGACGCGCGAAAGTACAAAATCGGCGCTTACAAGGGCGATGCCATTGCCATGACACTGGCCAAGCAAGGCTTGAAACCGGTGGTGGTCCTGCGCGATCAGGACAACGCGAAGAAGCTGGTCAGCGGCCAGATCGATCTGTGGGCCACCGGTGATCCGGCCGGGCGTTATCTGGCGCGTCAGGAAGGTGTGAGCGGGCTCAAGACCGTTCTGCGCTTCAACAGCGCCGAGCTGTATCTGGCACTGAACAAAGAAGTGCCGGACGAAACGGTGGCCAAACTGCAGGCTGCGCTGGATCAGTTGCGTAAAGAAGGCAAGGTGGACGAGATCATGGCGCGGTATCTCTAGGGGGCACTGATCGTTCCCACGCAGAGCGTGGGAACGATCCCGCTTCAACGGTACACGCCGTCCTTGCCATGAGCCGCTGTCGCCCGATTGCCGCGCACGCTGATCATCTGCTTGATATCAATCCACTCGATTCCCTGAGCTTTCAGCTTCGGCAACTCCCGCTCCAGCACCGCCAGCGTCTGCGGGTACGGATGCCCGATCATCACCGCCGCCCCCTGCTTTCGCGCCAGATTGATCGCCGTTTGCAGCTGCGTGAAAATCGCCGCCTCGGTTCGCTCATCATCCAGAAACACATCCCGCGATACGCTCGCCAAGCCAATTTTCTGTGCCTGGGCGGCGGCAACGGTTTGCGCACTGGTACGGCTGTCGACGAAGAACTTGTGGCGCTGCTGCAAGTCCGCCATCAACCAGGCCATGGCGGCCGGTTGGGCAGTCATCCGGCTGCCCATGTGGTTGTTGATCCCGGCGGTGTAAGGCACAACCTTGAACGCCGCGCTCAGGCGTTTTTCCAGCTCCTCGATGGGCAGGTCAGGATGCCAGGCGAACGGACCGGTCGCCGGGTCCATGGGCATGTGCAGGATCACGATTTTGCCGGCGCGATGGGCTTCGCGGGCGAACTCGGTGGCATGGGGGGTGTCGGGCATGATCGCCGTGGTCACCGGGCCGGGCAGGGCGAGCACGCGGCGATCCCGGGGCAGGTTCTGCCCCAGGTCGTCGATGATCAGGCTCAGGTAGGCTTTTTGAGAAGGCGTTTCGACGGGCGCTGCGTGAACAGCACCCGCCAGGCAGAGACACAGCCCCAGGATAAACCGCTGGAACATCTCAGCGGCCGGAGGTGATGCTCAACCCTTTGAGCAGGCTCAAGGCCTGGGCCAACTGGTAATCATCATCCTGCGGCATGGCCTTGGGTTTGCCGCTGGAGCTGGTCGGTTTGTCGGCGCCGCCGTTGCCATTACCCAGGTGACCTTGCAGGTCGGCTTCCTTGAAGTATTCGCCGTCCTGCTCGTTGGTGATCTTGGCCTTGCGCACTTCGATGTCTGGAACGATGCCCTGGGCCTGGATCGAGCGGCCATTGGGCGTGAAGTACAGCGCGGTGGTGATCTTCAGTGCGCGATCGTTGTTCAGTGGCAGCACGGTTTGCACCGAGCCTTTGCCGAAACTGGTGGTACCCATCACCACGGCACGCTTCTGGTCCTGCAAGGCGCCAGCAACAATCTCCGAGGCCGAGGCACTGCCGCCGTTGATCAGCACGACCATTGGCACGGCTTCGCTTTCGTCCTTGCCCGTCGCATTGAAGCGCAGTTCGGAGTTGGCGATACGGCCCTTCGTGTAGACGATCAAGCCCTTGGTGATGAAGTGATCGACCACTTCCACCGCGGACTGCAGCACACCGCCCGGGTTGTTGCGCAGGTCGAGGATGATGCCTTTGAGCTTCTTGCCGTTTTCCTTGCGCAGCTTGGACAGGGCCTGGGAAACCTCTTCGCCGGTCTTGACCTGGAACTGAGTGATGCGGATGTAGCCGTAGCCGGATTCCAGCAACTGCGACTTCACGCTCTTCACTTGAATGATGGCGCGGGCCAGGGTCACGTCGAACGGCGGGCCGCCATCGCGCACCAGGGTCAGGGTGATTTTCTGGCCGATCTTGCCGCGCATCTTGTCCACGGCTTCGGTCATGCTCTGGCCGCGAGTCGGCTGGCCGTTGATTTTGACGATGAAGTCGCCGGCCTGAATACCCGCCTTGGAGGCCGGGGTGTCATCGATCGGCGAAACCACCTTGATGAAACCGTCTTCGGCGCCGACTTCGATGCCCAGACCGCCGAATTCACCGCTGGTGCTTTCCTGCAACTCGGCGAAGTCTTCCGGGCCCAGGTAGGCGGAGTGTGGGTCGAGGTTGCTGAGCATGCCTTTGATCGCGTTTTCAAGCAGGGTCTTGTCGTCCACCGGTTCGACATAGGCAGCCTTGATCCGGTCCATGACCTCGGCAAAGGTGCGCAGTTCTTCCAGCGGCAACGGCGCCTTGGTCGTCGCGGCAGTGCCCGCAGGCGCGACTGCCGGGGCCGGCTGAGC
Source organism: Pseudomonas sp. OV226 (assembly GCF_003148705.1). NCBI lineage: Bacteria > Pseudomonadati > Pseudomonadota > Gammaproteobacteria > Pseudomonadales > Pseudomonadaceae > Pseudomonas > Pseudomonas sp. OV226. The sequence goes on from NZ_QGGS01000003.1 coordinate 151,754, forward strand.
GGCGAACGCCAGAGGCGCGCCGATCACCAGGGCGATCGTCAGGGCCAGCGAGGTAAGGCGGGACAAATGCAGCATGTCTAACGAACTCCTGAATTAGGCGGCACGCTTATCCTTGCGCGCGGCACCATTGCGCCGGATCACTCGGGTGACCCTGCTGACGAATAGCGAAATACAGCGCTGGTGTGTCCTGCCCGCCACTGTTGCCGACAGTGGAGATGGACTCACCGGCTTTTACGACGTCACCCGCAGACTTGAGCAGCGTCTGGTTGTGACCATAAAGACTCAAAAAACCGTTGCCGTGGTCGAGAATCACCAGCAGCCCGGCGCCCCGCAACCAGTCGGCAAACACCACGCGACCGCCGTGCACGGCATGCACCTGGCTGCCGGCGGAGGCGCTGATCATCACGCCGTCCCACTTGGTGCGGGCGTCGTCGCCACGGGTTTCACCGAAACGTGCCAGCAGTCGACCATCAACTGGCCAGGGAAGTTTTCCCCGGGTTGACGCGAAAGGGCCGCCAAAGGTCTCGCCTGAACTTGAAACCAGAGCGCCGGGTGTCGATTTAACCGGTTTGTGTGGGGCGTCGGTAGTCTCTGCATCTGCTGCAGCCTGCGCCTCACGTAAACGCTTTTTTTCGGCTTCCTGCTGGGCGATCAGCGCTTTTTGCCGCGCTTCTTCTGCCTCACGGGCCTGGCGAGCCAAGGTTTCTTCAATGGTTTTAAGGACTTTAGACAGGTCTGCCTGATCCTGCTCGCGGGATGCCAGTTTCTGGTCGCGAGCCTTTACGTCGTCGCTGAGCTTGGCCAGGACTTTCTGGCGCTCCTGACGGACTTTATCGAGTTCGTCACGCTGGCTGTCGAGGCTGCTCTTCTGCACCAGCAATTGCGCCTGCTGCGCGGCAATGTCTTTTTCGACATTGGCCAGTTGGCGCAGGGTTTCGTTGAAATTCTTCAGCTGCTCCAGGCGCGCCTGGCTCAGGTAATCGTAATAGGTGAGGGTGCGGGCGAATTTTTCCGGGTTTTGCTGGTTCAGCAGTAGCTTCAAATACTCCTGACGGCCATTTTGATAGGCCGCACGGGCCTGGATAGCGATCAGTCGTTGCTGTTCAATGCGCGCGCTCTGGAGTTTTTTTTTCTCCGCATCGAGTCGCTGCAGCTCGGATTCGCTTTTCTTCAGCTCTTTTTGCAGGGCATCGACCTGCTTCTCGAGCTTGCCCATTTCGGTTTCGGTGCCTTTGAGTTCTTTTTGAACACCGGATTTCTCTTCCTGCAACTTGCCCAGCAGTTTTTTCAGCTCGGCAATGTCCTGACGCGTGGCGTCCAACTGTTGTTGGGTTTGCTCGCGCTCGTCAGCAAAAGCCGGTTGGAGCAGGCAAGTCAGTGCGAGGGCTATCAGGACGCGAAGCATAGAGGCGGGCGGCACCAGGGAAAGGGACGGCCTAGTATGCCCGCCAAGCGTGGCAAAAAAAATGCCCAATTGGGACTGTGTGATAACTGGGCTGGGATACATCTGCAAATAATCTTTAAAACCACCACAAACCACTGTGGGAGCGGGCTTGCCCGCGATAGCTTTCGACCATTCAATATGTATGTTGGCGGTCAGATTGCTATCGCGGGCAAGCCCGCTCCTACAGGTTTTTTGGTGTTTGGAGGTTTGATTACACCAGAATCGAAGTCCCGGTCATTTCCGCCGGTTGTTCCAGGCCCAGCAACTTCAGCATGGTCGGCGCTACATCCGCCAGGACGCCGCCTTCGCGAACCTTCAGGTCTCGCTTGCCGAAATAGATGAAAGGCACCGGCTCGGTGGTGTGGGCGGTGTGTGCCTGGCCAGTGGTTTCATCGGACATTTGCTCGACGTTGCCGTGGTCAGCGGTGATCAGCGCTTCGCCGCCGACTTTTTCCAGCGCATCGACGACGCGGCCGACGCACTGGTCCAGGCATTCCACTGCCTTGACCGCTGCTTCGAACACGCCGCTGTGGCCGACCATGTCGCCGTTGGCGTAGTTGACCACGATCACGTCGTAACGCTGGTTTTCGATGGCATCGACGATGCGGTCGGTGACTTCAGGTGCGCTCATTTCCGGCTGCAAGTCATAGGTAGCGACTTTTGGCGACGGGATCAGGATGCGTTCTTCGCCCGGGAACGGTTCTTCGCGACCGCCGGAGAAGAAGAAGGTCACGTGGGCGTACTTCTCGGTTTCAGCGATGCGCAATTGAGTTTTGCCGTTTTTTGCCAGGTAGTCGCCCAGCACGTTTTCCAGGCTGCCCGCGGCAAACGCCGACGGCGCAGGGATGCTGGCGGCGTATTGGGTCAGCATGACGAAGCCGGCCAGTTTCGGCTGACGGCTGCGTTCGAACTCGTTGAAACCGTCTTCGACGAACACGCGAGTCAGTTCACGGGCGCGGTCAGCGCGGAAGTTCATGAACACCACGGCGTCGCCGTCTTCTACTTTTACCGGCTCACCGATGGAGGTGGCTTTGACGAATTCGTCGCTCTCGCCACGCTCGTAAGCGGCTTGCAGGCCTTCCTGGGCGGTGGCGGCGTTGAATTCGCCGTTGCCGTCGACAATCAGGTTGTAGGCCTGGGCCACGCGGTCCCAACGATTATCGCGGTCCATGGCGAAGTAACGGCCAATGATGCTGGCGATCCGGCCTTTGCCCAGCGCCTGGAAGCTGGCGTCGAGCAATTCGATGGACGACTGTGCGCTTTTAGGCGGGGTGTCGCGACCGTCGAGGAAGGCGTGCAGGTAGATTTTCTCGGCGCCGCGCTTGAATGCCAGTTCCGCCATGGCGATGAGGTGGTCCTGGTGGCTGTGAACGCCGCCATCGGACAGCAGGCCCATGAAATGCACGGCTTTGCCGGCAGCGACGGCTTTGTCCACGGCGGCGCAGATGGTCGGGTTCTCGAAGAACTCGCCGTCACGGATCGATTTGGTCACGCGCGTGAAGTCCTGATACACCACGCGGCCGGCGCCGAGATTCATGTGGCCGACTTCGGAGTTGCCCATCTGGCCGTCCGGCAGGCCGACGTCCATGCCACTGCCGGAGATCAGGCCGTTCGGCACGGTGGCCCACAGACGGTCCAGCACGGGCTTCTTGGCCGCAAAGATGGCATTGGATTCAGGGCTCTCACTGTGACCGAAGCCATCGAGAATAATCAGGACCAAAGGTTTAGGCGTGGTAGTCATGGATTCACTCTGGCTCAAGTTAAAAGAGGGCGATGGAAAAGGGAGTGGCAGTTTAAAGCGAAGTTCCGGCCACGTCACCGCCGGACGGGGTTTGGCCCACCATAGTGGCTGTGTATACTGGCCGACATTTTAACGCCCTGGAACCTCCTTCGATGGTTGCTCACCTGATTGAATTTGCCACTAACCACTACATTCTTGTCGGTATCTTCGTCGTACTGCTGGCGTCGCTGATTGCCTATCAAATGCAAGGCGGCGGCCGTAGCCTGAGCACCGGTGAACTGACCGGGCTGGTCAACAAGGACGCGGGCGTTGTGATCGACATTCGGTCGACCAAGGACTTTGCCGCTGGTCACATCGTTGGCGCGGTGAACATTCCTCACGACAAACTGACCGCTCGCATCGGCGAACTGGAAAAGCACAAGGCCAAGACCATTATCCTGGTCGACGCCATGGGCCAGACCGCCGGTACGCACGCTCGCGAGCTGATGAAATCCGGCTTCACCGCCGCCAAGCTCTCCGGTGGTATTTCCAGCTGGAAGGGCGACAACCTGCCGCTGGTGAAGTGATATGAGCAACGTCGTCGTCTACTCCAGCGATTACTGCCCTTACTGTTCGCGAGCCAAGTACCTGCTCGAGAACAAAGGTGTGGCCTTCGAAGAGATCAAGGTCGATGGCAAGCCGCAGGTGCGCGCCGCCATGGCCCAGAAAGCCGGACGTACGTCCGTGCCGCAGATCTGGATCGGCAGCACCCACGTGGGCGGTTGTGATGATTTGTTTGCCCTTGAGCGCGCCGGTAAGCTCGACGCAATGCTCAAGGCCTGAATGCCTTCCCTATAAGACCCCAAGATCAGAAAGGATCTGAGATGACTGACCAACAGAACACTGCAGCTAGCGAAGAAGAAACCGCACCGCAATTCTCCTTGCAGCGCATCTACGTACGCGACTTGTCCTTCGAAGCCCCGAAAAGCCCGGCAATTTTCCGCCAGCAGTGGGAACCGAGCGTCGGTCTGGATCTGAACACTCGTCAAAAGACCCTGGAAGGTGACTTCCACGAGGTCGTGCTGACCCTGTCGGTTACCGTGAAGAACGGTGAAAACGGCGAAGTGGCGTTCATTGCTGAAGTGCAACAGGCCGGGATCTTCCTGATCAAGAACCTGGACGACGCTTCGATGAGCCACACCCTCGGCGCGTTCTGCCCGAACATCCTGTTCCCGTACGCTCGTGAAACCCTGGACAGCCTGGTCACCCGTGGCTCGTTCCCGGCCCTGATGCTGGCGCCAGTGAACTTCGACGCGCTGTATGCGCAAGAGCTGCAGCGCATGCAGGCTGCGGGCGAGACGCCGACCGTTCAATAAACGGCGCTGCTGAAAATCGCGGGCAAGCCCGCTCCCACAGGGTTGTGCGAAACCTGTGGGAGCGGGCTTGCCCGCGATTGTTTCTGTCCGGCGAAAATGATCTTGGGGTTACTTGAAGCCGTTCTGGCGCCACGCTTCGTACACGGCGACCGCCACGGTGTTCGACAGGTTCAGGCTGCGACAGCCTTCACGCATCGGTAAGCGCAGGCGCTGTTCCGCAGGCAAGGCGTCGAGCACGTCGGCCGGCAAGCCGCGGCTTTCCGGGCCGAACAGAAAGGCGTCGCCCTCGGCGAAGCTGGCATCGTGGAAGGGCCGCGAGCCCTTGGTGGTGAAGGCGAACAGCCGAGGATGACCGAGGCTCTCCAGGCAACTGGCGAGGTCTGCGTGACGTTGCAGGGTGGCATACTCGTGGTAATCGAGACCGGCCCGGCGCAGGCGCTTGTCGTCCATCTCGAAGCCTAGCGGTTCGATCAAATGCAGGTGGCAGCCACTGTTGGCGCACAGCCTGATAACGTTGCCGGTATTCGGCGGAATTTCTGGTTGAAAAAGGATGACGTGAAACATGCACGGCTCCGAAGGTAAAGATGACGGGCATTCTACGCCGCCAAAGGACCCGCGTTCGAAACTATTCCCGCGAGTGCTTGGTTCGCTGGCGATTGTCGGAATGATGGTGGGGCTGATGATCGGTCGCCTGACCGCGCCCGACCCGACTGTTTTGCAGCAGGTCGAGGTCACAAGCGACGGGCTGGTGGCGTGGTTCAACAACGAACCCAAGAGCCACGGCGAGTTCGTGGACGGTAGTCTCGCGCTGCTGTTCGAGGCTGAGGGCAAGGCGCAGAAAGGTCAGCTCAGGCTCGGCGACAAAAGCGTCAACTGGCGGGTGCGTTTGAGTGATGGGGGGTTGTTGCTGTCGGTGGTGGCGGCCCGGCCGCTGCAAGGCGAATGGGCCGGCAGCGAGGTCGATGACCGCTGGCGGTTGGAGATCCATCTCCGGGAGCAATAAAAGAGGGAATCCCCGGCCTGCCTGTACCAAGGTTCCCAAAACGGCAGGGCTCGCGCATTGCGTCGTGAGCCCGGTGTAAAGAAGGAACCCCTGACCTGCCTGTATCAAGGGCCCCAAAACTGTTTGGGCTCGTCGCTTGTGCGGTGTGAGCCCGATGTTAAAGAGGGGAATCCCCGGCCTGCCTGTACCAAGGTCCCCGAAACCGGGTAGTGAACCGAATCACTGAATGGACTGTTGCAGGGGGCGTGCCAGGTTTTAACAATTTGGTACAGAAAGCCGTCCTTGAACGCGCAAAGCCCCGTATTTCGGGGCTTTCGTGTTTTTTCGAGTGGGGTTCAATTGCGAAAAAATGCGAGGTTGTGAATCAGTCTTTGTGCGCGATTGCGGTTCACGGTGCATTGCCACGGTGCACCAGGCCCCTAAAAGCATCGCGGGCAAGCCTTGCTCCTACCGGTCATGCGCAATGTCAAAATTGGCGTATGACCGGTAGGAGCAAGGCTTGCCCGCGATTGGATGTAACAGTCAGTGAAAAACTAAAGCTGCTTAGCCCTCATCCCCCTCGTCATCATCCCCGCCATCAACCTTCATTCCCAATTCCTTGATCTTGCGCGTCAGGGTATTGCGACCCCAGCCCAGCAAAACGGCAGCATCGCGGCGGCGGCCGGCGGTGTGTTTGAGCGCGGTTTCGATCATGATCCGTTCGAAGGCCGGCACGGCGCTGTCGAGCAGGCTTGACTGACCACGCGCCAGCGCCTGATCGGCCCACTGGCGAAGCGCTTGCTCCCAGTTGGTCACCGGCGCCGAATCTTGCGGCAGGCTCAGCAATTCCGGCGGCAGGTCGCTGATGTGCACTTCGCGACCGGAGGCCATCACCGTAATCCAGCGGCAGGTGTTCTCCAGCTGGCGCACGTTGCCGCCCCACGGCAGGTTCTTCAGGTATTCCTCGGTTTCGCTTTTCAGCAGCTTCGGCTCGACCGCCAGTTCTTGCGCGGCGCGGCTGAGGAAGTGCTTGGCCAGCGTCGGGATGTCTTCACGACGGTCCGACAGGCGCGGAATGTGGATGCGGATCACGTTGAGGCGATGGAACAAGTCCTCACGGAATTTCCCGGCATGCACCAGGGTTTCCAGATTCTGGTGAGTCGCGGCGATGATTCGCACATCGACCTTCACCGGCACATGACCGCCCACGCGATAGAACTCGCCGTCGGCCAATACACGCAGCAAGCGCGTCTGGGTGTCGGCCGGCATGTCGCCGATTTCATCAAGGAACAGCGTGCCGCCGTCAGCCTGCTCGAAACGGCCGCGACGCAAGTTGGCCGCGCCGGTGAACGCGCCTTTCTCGTGGCCGAACAGCTCTGATTCCATCAAGTCTTTTGGAATGGCCGCCATGTTCAGCGCGATAAACGGCGAGGCGGCCCGTGGGCTGTGGCGGTGCAGCGCGTGGGCTACCAGTTCTTTACCGGTACCGGATTCGCCATTGATCAACACGGTGATGTTGGAGTGGCTCAAGCGCCCGATGGCGCGAAACACTTCCTGCATGGCCGGCGCTTCACCGATGATTTCCGGGGTACGCGTCAGGGTTGGCGCGACTTCCAGGCCTTGCTGTTCCTGGGCGTGCTGATTGGCGCGCTTGACCAGGGAGACGGCTTCATCGACATCGAATGGCTTGGGCAGGTACTCAAAAGCGCCACCCTGATAGGACGCGACAGCGCTGTCCAGATCAGAGTGAGCCGTCATGATGATCACCGGCAGCCGTGGATGTTGCTCGCGGATCCGTGCCAGCAGGTCCAGGCCACTGGCACCCGGCATGCGGATGTCAGAGATGATCACATCCGGCTGCTGGCGCGCCAGGCGACTCATCACGCCATCGGCACTGTCAAAGCTTTGCGTAGTCATGCCTTCCTGTTGCAAGGCTTTTTCCAGGACCCAACGGATAGAACGGTCGTCATCGACGATCCACACGGTTTCACTACGGCTCATGTCGATGTGGCTCCTTGTTCCAGTGGCAGAAAGATCGAGAAAGTGGTGTGGCCTGGGTGGCTGTCACATTCGATCAAGCCCTGGTGCTGGCTGATGATGTTCTGGGTAATGGCCAGCCCCAGCCCGGTACCGTCCGGACGACCGCTGACCATGGGAAAGAAAATGGTTTCCTGAAGTTCCACAGGAATGCCCGGACCGTTGTCGATGATCTCGATCTTGGTCACCAGGCGATGGCGCACATGGCCGATGGTGAACTGGCGCATGGCGCGGGTGCGCAGGCTGATGCGACCCAGGCGCAGTTCGTTCTGGCTGCTGATGGCTTGCATCGCGTTGCGCACGATGTTCAGGACGGCCTGAATCATTTGTTCGCGGTCGATCAACACGTCGGGAATGCTCGGGTCGTAGTCGCGCACCAAGGTGATGCAACCCTGGCTTTCCGCTTCCACCAGATGACACACGCGCTCCAGCACTTCGTGGACGTTGCACATGGCCAGCGAGGGCAGCTTGTTCGAGCCGAGCATGCGGTCGACGAGGTTTCGCAGGCGATCGGCTTCTTCAATGATGACGTTGGTGTAGTCGCGCAGGCTTTCTTCCGGCAGTTCGCGGGCGAGCAATTGCGCCGCGCCGCGAATCCCGCCCAGCGGGTTCTTGATCTCGTGAGCGAGGCCGCGCACTAGCATCTTGCTGGTTTCCTGCTTCGACAACTGCGCCTCTTCCTTGGTGATGCGCAACAAGCGATCACGCGGGTGGACTTCCAGCAGCAGCAGGGTGGCGCCGTTGGCCAGGATCGGCGTTACGGCGTAGTCGACGGTCAATGTCTGGCCGGTGAGGGCGGTGAGCATCGCTTCGCGCTTGGTAAAGGGGTGCGCCTGCTCGACGGCCTGGCGCAGGGAATTCAACGCTTCGGTGGATTCGGTGAACAACTCGCTGATGAACTGCCCATGGCTACGCTGGCCGCTGATGGCCAGCAGCATCTCCGCCGCCGGGTTCATGTACTCAAGGCGCAGTTCGGCGTCGAGCAGGATGGTGGCAGTGGTGAGGTTGTCGAGTAGCAAACGGTGTAGTGCGTCGCTAATGGTCATCGGGACCTCTTCTGGGGCGGAGCGTGCGCACGAAACAAGCGCTGATGCGGGGAAAATGCAAAAACCAAACCAAGGCTCCGAAAAGAAGCGTTTAACCCCTGAAACGGACGTTTTAAGCTCGTTTGCGTGGCGTTCTGCCAGCTTTCGCGGGTACTTTCGAACCAAAATGGGTTGCGATGTGGGAACGGTGCAACCTATTGCACCAATATAGTGCGCAAACCTGAACGGCGTTAGAACAAACGCAAGAACGGATTTTTTTCTTCTGCCGGTTTGTCTTTGAGCGGGCATTCCGGTCGTTGGCCGTAGTCGGTGAGGGTGCAGGGTTTGACCTGGCGTTTTTGCGCGAGGGAGGTTCGCTGCATGTGAAATGGCTGGTTGGCCGTGCGTTCGACAGTGCGGCCTTGCTCATCGAGGATTTCCACGGACAGGTTGGCGTGCCGCGATCGATATTGCTCAGCGGGAATACAGGGCTGAAGCCGGGTTCGGCAGTGGGTTGGCCATCAAGCAGCAGCCGGTAGCGATGACCCGGTTGCAGGCCGGGTTCGTTGGTGACACTGACGATGATTTCGCCGGCACTGCTACGGATCGTCGCGTCCGGTTCGGGCACCAGTATGCGCAGCATGTCGTAGTGAAACAGCGGCTGTTCTTCGGGCGGGTTCGCCGCCAACAACGGCTGTGCAGCGGTAGGGTGGGCGGCCATGCGGTTGCTGGTTGCCAGCGGCACACGTTTGGCGTTGCCGTGCGTTGGTTGGTCGGTGAAGGTGCGGTTGCCTTGGGCGTCGATGTAAGTGAACACCTCGGCCGACACAGGAAGGGCGATCAGCCAGGCCGCCAGCAGCCACCGACTCATGACTTATGCACCCTTTGTACGGTGAGCGTCACGGTCGGACTTTGCTGAAGCACGGTCTCTCCATTGAGTACCTGCACCGCCAGGCGGTGTTCGCCACGGTCGATGTTCACCAGCTGCAGGATCGGCACGTTGCTGGGTTGGCCGTAGGGTTGACCGTCCAGCAGCAGCCTCAACACATGCGGCGCCTGCAAGCGAGGCTTGATCAACACGGTGACGGTGAACGTGCCGTTGTTGGCGCGCAAGGCCTCGTCGGTGGGCAGGCCGGTCAACTGCAGCACCTCGTAGGCGCTGCGAGGCTGTTCGTCGCGGGTGACGTTCGACGTTGCGGGAGGCGTTTGGCGTTCCACACTATTGAGCGGTGGCAACTCAACCGGCTGCGCCTTGACGCCATCGGGCGGCTGATTGCTGTAAGCGGTGTTGCCGTCGACGTCGGTGTATTTGTAGATCTGGGCCATCACGGGAGAAACGAAAGACAGCAGCAGAAGCATAAAAAATGGCCGCATTCAGACTCCCTGTTAAAGCAAGGACTTACTCCGACAATGGAATACCTTCGCTGCCAGCATAGAACACAATAAGTTCTACCGGTTCATCACCGGTGACCCCTCGATGGGTGATATTGACCATTTCTGCGACGGCTTCGCCTTGTTTGACGCGTCTGGTCTGGCCGCTGTCCTTGCTCTCGATAATCAGCTCGCCGGAGAGGATATAACCCGCATTGGGAATCGCGTGGATGTGCCAGGGCAGTCGGGTGTTGGCCGGTATCTTGAGTTTGAGCACGGTCAGTTCGGGTGCGGCATCCGGGTAACGCATGTAAGGCGAGTTGTCCCACGACTGGCTGCTTTTGAGCAGGATTTCTCGTTCGATTTCTGTCGATTGAGGTTTTGTGGTGCAGCCTAGAAGGGTGAGGGCGGTGAAGGCGGCCAGTAGCGTCTTGAGTGGGAAAGTTTTCATCATTCCATCCATTGATTGCAGGTAGTGAACAGGCTACGAGTCATTCAACTGGGTTGATGCCGGACGATGCTGTGTGTGTGGGAGGAGAAATCGATATTCGTTGTCGGAAGCCGCCCACAAAAAAGGCCTCCCGAAGGAGGCCTCTTTTTGTCACGCTGCGTGCCGCAGCGCTACCGGATCAGCAGCTGTAGTACAGCTCGTATTCCAGTGGGTGTACGAAGGTACGTACCTTGATTTCTTCTTCGCTTTTCAGGGCGATGTAAGCGTCGATGAAGTCGTCGCTGAAAACGCCGCCTTTGGTCAGGAACGCACGACCTTTGTCCAGTTCTTCCAGGGCTTCTTTCAGGCTACCGCAAACTTGTGGGATCTCTTTCGCCTCTTCAGGCGGCAGGTCGTACAGGTTTTTGTCAGCTGCGTCGCCAGGGTGGATCTTGTTCTGGATGCCGTCCAGGCCAGCCATCAGCAGTGCGGCGAAGCACAGGTACGGGTTGGCAGCCGGATCCGGGAAACGTGCTTCGATACGGCGGGCTTTCGGGCTCGACACGTAAGGAATACGGATCGAAGCGGAACGGTTGCGAGCCGAGTAGGCCAGCATCACTGGAGCTTCGAAGCCTGGAACCAGACGCTTGTAGGAGTTGGTAGCCGGGTTGGTGAAGCCGTTCAGGGCCTTACCGTGCTTGATGATACCGCCGATGAAGTACAGGGCGGTGTCGGACAGGCCGGCATAACCTTCGCCAGCGAAGGTGTTCTTGCCATCTTTCCAGATGGACATGTGTACGTGCATACCCGAGCCGTTGTCGCCGTACAGAGGCTTAGGCATGAAGGTCGCGGTGCGGCCGTAGGCATCGGCAACGTTGTGCACGACGTACTTCAGGGTTTGGGTTTCGTCGGCTTTCTTCACCAGGGTGTTGAACTTGACGCCGATTTCGTTCTGGCCGGCAGTCGCCACTTCGTGGTGGTGAACTTCGACGGTCAGGCCCATTTCTTCCAGTGCGTTGCACATGGAGGTACGGATTTCGTGGTCGTGGTCGAACGGCGGAACCGGGAAATAGCCGCCTTTGACGCCTGGACGGTGGCCTTTGTTGCCGCCTTCGATGTCCTGGTCGGACATCCACGAACCTTGTTCAGAGTAGATCTTGAACATGGAGCCGGAAATGTCGGACTTGAATTTGACCTGGTCGAAGATGAAGAACTCTGGCTCTGGACCAGCGAACACGGTGTCACCGATACCGGTGGCTTTCAGGTGTTCTTCGGCGCGGCGGGCAATCGCACGTGGGTCGCGGTCGTAGCCTTGCATGCTCGAAGGTTCGATGATGTCGCAGACCAGGATCAGGGTCGGCTCTTCGGTGAACGGGTCGAGAACAGCGGTGGAGTCGTCCGGCATCAGGATCATGTCGGAGGCTTCGATGCCTTTCCAGCCAGCGATGGAGGAGCCATCGAACATTTTGCCGACTTCGAAGAAGTCGTCATCCAGCGCGTCGCGAGCCGGCATGGTCACGTGGTGCTGAGTGCCTTTGGTGTCTGTGAAGCGCAGATCAATCCACTTGACGTCATGATCTTTGATGAGTTGAACCGACTTCGACATAGTGTCCTCCGGGTGGCTTCGGGCTTAGTAGTGGATGCCCTTAGAATGTTGGTGATGCCGGCGCGAATACTCTGCCAAGGCAACCTGCCTCACAAGGGAGCAAATTGCATGCCAGTGCCCCACCATGGGTTTTTTGCCCCAAATACACGCTTATAAAGGCGCAAAGGCCCTTTAGGTGGGAAATCCCGCCCTACAATGTAGCGCTGAAATTCACAAATGACCCGTTTTGGTGCGCGCAAAACCTTCTGCACATTAATTGGTTAAACCTTGAGCAATTTCCGCTATAATCCGCGCCCCCCTTTTTCGGCAGGCCATGCGCGCGCTGTTTCCATGAAATTAATCGTAAAAGTCTTCCCTGAGATCACCATCAAGAGCCGCCCGGTACGGATGCGTTTCATCCGCCAATTGGCCAAGAACATCCGTGCCGTGCTCCGCGATCTGGACCCGGCCGTGGTGGTGAACGGCGTGTGGGACAACCTCGAGCTGGAAACCCGCGTCAGCGACCCCAAGGCCCTGAAGGAGATGGGCGAGCGCCTGAGCTGCATGCCGGGCGTCGCGCACTTCCTGCAGATCGATGAGTACCCGCTGGGGGATTTCGACGACATCGTTGAAAAATGCAAGCAGCACTACGGTGATGCGCTGGCCGGCAAGATTTTCTCGGTGCGTTGCAAACGCGCCGGCAAGCACCCATTTAGCTCGATAGATATTGAGAAGTACGTCGGCAGCCAGTTGCGCCGTCAGTGCGGTGCCGCCGGGATTGACCTGAAAAAGCCTGAAATCGAAGTCCGAATCGAAGTTCGCGACCAACGGTTGTTCGTGATCCACAGTCAGCACAACGGCATCGGCGGTTATCCGCTGGGTGCACTGGAACAGACACTTGTGTTGATGTCCGGCGGCTTCGACTCCACCGTGGCGGCCTACCAGATCATGCGTCGCGGCCTGATGGCCCACTTCTGCTTCTTCAATCTGGGCGGAAGGGCCCACGAGCTGGGCGTGATGGAAGTCGCGCACTTCATCTGGAAGAAGTACGGCAGCTCCCAGCGCGTGTTATTTGTCAGTGTGCCGTTCGAGGAAGTACTGGGAGAAATTCTCGGGAAAGTCGATAACAGTCATATGGGTGTAGTTTTGAAGCGTATGATGTTGCGCGCTGCTTCCCGTATTGCTGATCGACTGCAAATCGAAGCGCTGGTGACCGGCGAGGCGATCTCCCAGGTGTCGAGCCAGACTTTGCCGAACCTGAACGTGATCGACTGCGTGACCGAGAAGCTGGTGCTGCGTCCGCTGATCGCCAGTCACAAGCAGGACATCATCGACCTGGCCAACGAAATCGGGACGGCCGACTTCGCCAAGCACATGCCGGAATACTGCGGGGTCATCTCGGTTAATCCGAAGACGGCTGCCAAGCGCCACCGGGTGGAGCACGAAGAGAAAGAATTCGACATGGCGGTGCTCGAGCGTGCGCTCGAAAACGCCAAACTGGTGCCGATCGATCGCGTAATCGACGAATTGGGCCAGGACTTGCAGATTGAAGAAGTCAGCGAAGCGCTGGCGGGGCAAATCGTCATCGACATCCGTCACCCGGATGCCGCTGAGGATGACCCGCTGGACCTCGCTGGCATCGAGGTACAAACGATGCCGTTTTATGCATTGAACGCTCGTTTCAAGGAACTGGACCCTACTCGCCAGTACCTGCTGTATTGCGACAAAGGCGTGATGAGTCGCCTGCATGCCCACCATTTGCTCAGTGAGGGGCATGCCAATGTGCGCGTTTATCGACCGAGCTAAGAGCCCGGGGCTGTATGCCTGTGGCCTGCGTCACCGGCCCCCCGACTCTGCCGTCAAGCTGTAACGGCAAGGCCTGACTCTACTGTAAATCGCTGCCAAGACTTGTCAGCACACCGAATCCTCTGATCGAGATACACAAGTGATCGAAAATCTACGCAACATCGCCATCATTGCTCACGTTGACCATGGTAAAACCACCCTGGTAGACAAACTCTTGCGTCAATCCGGCACCCTGGAGCGCAACGAGCTCAACGACGAGCGCGTGATGGACTCCAACGACCAGGAGAAAGAGCGCGGTATTACCATTCTGGCGAAAAACACCGCCATCAACTGGAACGGCTACCACATCAACATCGTGGACACCCCGGGCCACGCCGACTTCGGCGGTGAAGTTGAACGCGTAATGTCGATGGTTGACTCCGTTCTGCTGCTGGTTGACGCTCAAGACGGCCCTATGCCGCAAACCCGTTTCGTGACCAAGAAGGCTTTCGAAGCCGGCCTGCGTCCAATCGTGGTCATCAACAAGGTTGACCGTCCAGGCGCGCGTCCGGACTGGGTTCTGGACCAGATCTTCGACCTGTTCGACAACCTGGGTGCTACCGAAGAACAGCTGGACTTCAAAGTCGTCTACGCCTCGGCCCTGAACGGTATTGCTGGTCTTGACCACACCGCCATGGCTGAAGACATGACCCCGCTGTACCAGTCGATCGTCGACGATGTACCAGCACCGAAAGTCGACCGTGACGGTCCGTTCCAGATGCAGATCTCCGCTCTGGACTACAACAGCTTCCTGGGTGTTATCGGCGTTGGCCGTATCGCTCGTGGTCGCGTCAAGCCGAACACCCCGGTTGTGGCAATCGATGCCGACGGCAAGCGCCGTAACGGTCGTATCCTGAAGCTGATGGGTCACCACGGTCTGCACCGCATCGACGTTGAAGAAGCAGCTGCCGGCGACATCGTCTGCGTTAGCGGCTTCGACCAACTGTTCATCTCCGACACTCTGTGCGACCCACTGAACGTCGAAGCGATGAAGCCGCTGACCGTTGACGAGCCAACCGTTTCGATGACCTTCCAGGTTAACGACTCGCCGTTCTGCGGCCGTGAAGGCAAGTTCGTGACCAGCCGTAACATCAAGGAACGTCTGGACAAAGAGCTGCTGTACAACGTTGCTCTGCGCGTTGAAGAAGGCGACTCGGCTGACAAGTTCAAAGTGTCCGGCCGTGGTGAGCTGCACCTCTCGGTACTGATCGAAACCATGCGTCGCGAAGGCTTCGAAATGGGTGTTGGTCGTCCGGAAGTGATCATCCGTATGGTTGACGGCGTTAAGCACGAACCGTACGAAAACGTGACCATCGACCTGCCGGAAGAATCCCAGGGCGCGATCATGGAGCAAATGGGCCTGCGTAAAGGCGACCTGACCAACATGGTTCCGGATGGCAAGGGCCGTGTGCGCCTTGAGTACAACATCCCGGCTCGTGGCTTGATCGGTTTCCGTAACGAGTTCCTGACCCTGACCTCCGGTGGCGGCATCCTGACCTCGATCTTCGACCGTTACGACGTGATGAAGTCCGGCGACATGTCCGGCCGTCAGAACGGTGTACTGGTGTCGGTAGCGACCGGTAAGGCTCTGACTTACTCGCTGGAAACCCTGCAGGCGCGTGGCAAGTTGTTCGTAGAACACGGCCAGGACATCTATGAAGGTCAAATCGTTGGCTTGAACAGCCGCGACAACGACCTGGGTGTTAACCCGACTAAAGGCAAGAAGCTCGACAACATGCGTGCTTCGGGTAAAGACGAAACCATCGCACTGGTTCCGCCTGTCAAGTTCACTCTGGAGCAAGCTCTGGAGTTCGTACAAGAAGACGAACTGTGTGAAGTCACTCCTAAGTCCATCCGTCTTCGCAAGAAGATCCTGGGCGAAAGCGAGCGTACCCGCGCTGCGAAGAAGTCCGGTAACTAAGTCATTTAGTTAGCTGGCAAAAAAACGCCCCCGACCGCAAGGTCGGGGGCGTTTTTGTTTGTCTGGCTGTAGCAGCTGCCGAGCTTGCGAGGCTGCGTTCGGCTGCGCAGCAGTCGTGAAATCAAACGCTGCG
Source organism: Pseudomonas sp. OV226 (assembly GCF_003148705.1). Taxonomy (NCBI): domain Bacteria; kingdom Pseudomonadati; phylum Pseudomonadota; class Gammaproteobacteria; order Pseudomonadales; family Pseudomonadaceae; genus Pseudomonas; species Pseudomonas sp. OV226. The sequence continues at coordinate 167,623 of NZ_QGGS01000003.1, forward strand.
GTGCATCATTTCGACCTTGTCCCCGGACTGCGACTGCTGCGCAGCCGAACGCAGCCTCGCTGAGGCTCGACAGCTGCTACGGGGGATTGATCGTTCCCACGCTCTGCGTGGGAATGCCTCTATGGACGCTCCGCGTCCGCTTTAGTGCGGGGAGCATCTCGGGCTACATTCCCACGCCGAGCGTGGGAATGATCATGCGAAGGGGTTAAAACTTCTCGAGGGGCCGGCGACTGCTGCTGGTCTCGCGCGCCACTTCCTTGGGCTTGTAAGCGCAATACCCCGGGCGCGGCCCGATTTTCGGGTGGTTGCGGCACGTGTCAGGGCGCTTTTCATAAATAGTGCACAGACGGCTCTTACGATCCAGGTACAGGCAATCGTTGTTGCTCATGCGCTGGAGGGTAAAGATCTCGGTTTTCTGGCTGTAGCGCTCGACGATCCCTTCCTTCTGCAGGCGCTTGGCGATGTTTTTCGCCGGCTCGCCGCGCTCGAATTCGTCGACGATACCGATGCGGATCAGATCCTTGATCTTGACCTCGACCGGCAGCGTGCAGCAGCTGGACACGCAGGAACCGCACATCGGCGCAGAGTACTTGGCCCAGGTATCGAGGCGATCGATCTCAGCGGCGGCGATCAGGTTGGGCTTCATCATCGGTTGTTACCAGCACGTGCATCAGGGCGCGCGATCATACCGGGACTGGTGGATTTTTGAACAACCTTTCGCCAGATTTTTTTTGTATTGCCCAATCGGCACCGTTAATCCGGCACGGCCCCTGCATTGATTCAGGCACACGACAATGTAATGCCGACCGATCTCGCACTCTCAGGAAAAACTGCCGAACCAGAGCCCCCAGCGTCTGTCAGACCGTCTAGGCTCAACAACTCCACGCTCGCTCGAGGTCCTATCGATGACTCAAGAACCACTTGTTCGCGATGCAGAGGTGGCCGCATTCCGCGACGCCGTCTTGACCAAACTCACTTACGCGGTGGGTAAAGACCCGGATCACGCCTTCGACCACGACTGGTTCGAAGCCATCGCCCTGGCGGCACGAGATCACATGGTCGAGCACTGGATGGACCACACCCGGCAGATCTACCGCAAAGGGCAGAAACGGGTTTATTACCTTTCCCTGGAATTTCTTATTGGCCGGCTGCTCTACGACAGCCTGAGCAACCTTGGCCTGCTCGACGTCGCTCGCGAAGCCCTGACCGAACTCGGTGTCGACCTTGAACGCATCCGCCTGCTGGAACCCGATGCGGCGCTGGGCAACGGCGGCCTCGGTCGTCTGGCCGCGTGCTTTATGGAAAGCATGTCGACCCTCGGCATCGCCGGTCATGGTTATGGCATTCGTTACGAGCACGGTTTGTTTCGCCAGGCCATCGTCGACGGCTGGCAGCAGGAGCAGACCGAACACTGGCTGGACTTCGGCAACCCGTGGGAGTTTGAACGGCCAGAGGTTGTGTACCCGATTGGCTTTGGTGGCAGCGTCGAAACCTTCACCGATGAAAACGGCAAGACCAAGCAGGTCTGGACCCCGGTGGAAACCGTCCGCGCCATTGCGTATGACACGCCGGTGGTCGGTTGGCGCGGGGCGAGCGTCAACACCCTGCGTTTGTGGCGCGCCCGGGCCATGGAAGATTTGCACCTGGAACGTTTCAACGCTGGCGACCACTTGGGTGCGGTGGCCGAAGTGGCCCGGGCCGAAAGTATCTCCCGCGTGCTCTACCCGGCGGACAGCACCGAAGCCGGCCAGGAACTGCGTTTGCGTCAGGAATACTTCTTTGTCGCCGCCTCCCTGCAAGACTTGCTGCGCCGCCATCGCAACATGCACACCTCGGTCCTGACCCTGGGCGATCACGCGGCGATCCAACTCAACGACACCCATCCCTCGATTGCCGTGGCCGAATTGATGCGCCAACTGGTGGATGTCTACGACGTCGCCTGGGATGCGGCGTGGCAGGTTACCGTCGACACGCTTTCCTACACCAACCACACGCTGCTGCCGGAAGCGCTGGAAACCTGGCCGGTCGGTTTGATGGAGCGGATGTTGCCGCGACACATGCAGATCATTTACCTGATCAACGCCCATCACATCGATTCGCTACGCGCCAAAGGCGTGCACGATTTCGACGTGCTGCGTGCTGTGTCGCTGATCGAGGAAGACAACGGTCGGCGTGTGCGCATGGGTAACCTGGCGTTTCTCGGCTCCCACAGCGTCAACGGCGTGTCCGGCCTGCATACGCAATTGATGCGTAAAACGGTGTTCTCCGAACTGCACAAGCTCTACCCGAATAGGATCAATAACAAGACCAACGGCATCACCTTCCGCCGCTGGCTGTACCAGGCCAACCCCGAGCTGACGTCGATGATGGTCGATGCCCTCGGCCCTGATTTGCTGGACAACCCCGAAGGGCGCTTGCTTGATCTGGAACCGTTCGCCGAGAAATCCGCGTTCCGCAAGGCGTTCGCGGAGCAGCGGCTGCACAGCAAGAAAGCCCTGGCGCACCTGATTCACGAGCGGCTGGGGGTGGCGGTCAACCCGGCGGCGATGTTCGATGTGCAGGTCAAGCGGATCCACGAATACAAACGCCAGTTGCTCAACCTCATGCACACCGTGGCGTTGTATCAGGCGATTCGGGCGGAACCTGAAATCGACTGGGTACCGCGGGTGAAGATCTTCGCCGGCAAGGCGGCGGCCAGTTATCACCAGGCCAAGCTGATCATCAAACTGACCAATGACATCGCCCGGGTGGTGAACAACGACCCGACGGTGCGCGGCTTGCTCAAAGTGGTGTTCCTGCCCAACTACAACGTCAGCCTGGCGGAGAGCATTATTCCGGCGGCGGATTTGTCGGAGCAGATTTCCACCGCCGGCTTCGAAGCCTCCGGCACCAGCAACATGAAGTTCGGCCTCAACGGTGCATTGACCATCGGCACCCTTGATGGGGCCAACGTGGAAATGTGCGAGCGCATCGGCTCTGAGCACATGTTCATCTTCGGCCTCAGTGCGCAGCAGGTTGAAGCGCGCAAGCAGAACCATGAATTCAATGCGACGCCGGATATCGCCGCGTCTCATCGACTCAATGACGTGTTGCAAGCAATTCGTGGCGGGGTGTTTTCGCCGGATGATCCGTCCCGTTACACCGGGCTGATCGATTCGCTGGTGGATTACGACCGCTTCCTGGTGTGCGCCGATTTCGATTCTTACTGGAATGCGCAGATGCGCGTCGAAGCCCATTGGCACGACTCCAAGGAATGGTGGCGCTCGGCGGTGCTGAACACGGCGCGGATGGGCTGGTTCTCCTCGGACCGGACCATTCGCGAGTACGCCACGGATATCTGGAAGGCGCTGGAGTAACTTTTAGCAATAATTGCGTGCAAGGCCCGGCGATTGTTGGGCCTGACCGATATACTAAGCGCCAGTTCGCCGGATGGGTGACTGCGCTTAGGGATATCGACCATGCAATGGATTTTCATGCTGATAGGGCTGGTGCTCGGCTGGATACTCGACGAGTCGTTCAGTGATGCACTCTTGGGCGGCTTGCTCGGGTTGGGGATTGGCCAGGCCATTCGCATCGGCCGTCTGGATTCGCAAGCCACCGCGCAACGCCAATTACTGGCCCAGGCGCAGGTGGCGCTTGAGGCGGTGCAGCAACGTCTGGCGTTGCTGGAGGTGTCTGGCGTCCAGGTGCCTGATACCAGCGAGTCGGTTGCCAATGAATCGATTGCTAGTGAGCCGGCCCCGACTGCCGGGTTCTCACTCGACGAAATTGCGCTCCATACCCCGGAGCTGATCTGGGACCTGCCTCCCGAGCTCGAACCCATTACGGCGGCGGCCACTGAAACTAGTCGGCCACTGCCTGCCGATGCCTGGAAACCCGAACCGGTCACCCACGAACCGCAAGAACCCGTCACCCCGCGCGGCCCCAACTTCATCGACCGCGCCATCAGTGGCGCCCGAGCGTGGCTGTTCGGCGGCAACACCGTGCTGCGGGTCGGTGTGGTGCTGCTCTTCCTTGGTCTGGCCTTTCTGCTGCGCTACGCCACCGAAGGCATGGTGGTGCCGATCGAATTGCGTTACGCCGGCGTCGCAGCGGCGGCATTGGGGCTGCTCGGTTTGGGCTGGTGGCTGCGCCATCGCAATGCCAATTATGCGCTGATGCTGCAAGGCACCGGGATCGCCGTGCTGTACCTGACGGTGTTCGCGGCGATGCGTTTGCATCCATTGCTGGATCCGACGGCAGCCCTTGGCCTGTTGGTGGCGGTGACGGTGTTCTCGGCCATTCTGGCCATCACCCAGGACTCACTGGCGCTGGCGTGCGCCGCCGCGCTGGGCGGTTTTGCCGCGCCGATCCTCACGTCTACCGGCGCCGGCAACCACGTCGCGCTGTTCAGCTACTTCGCCTTGCTCAATGCCGGCATCCTCGCCATCGCCTGGTTCAAGGCCTGGCGGCTGCTCAACCTAATTGGCTTTGCCGGCACCTTCGGCATCGGTTTCGCCTGGGGGCTGCGTTCCTACGCGCCAGAATTGCTGTGGAGTACCGAGCCGTTTCTGATCCTGTTCTTCCTGATGTACCTGGCCATCGGCCTGCTGTTTGCCCGGCGCAAGTTGCTGGAAATGAGCGACGCCCCTGACGACGACAGCCGCGAGGCGCTACTGCGCTGGTCGGCGCGCAAGGGTGATTACGTCGACGGCACGATGCTGTTTGGGCCACCGCTGGTGGGCTTCGGCTTACAGTTCGCGCTGGTCCAGCATCTGGAATTCGCCGCTGCGTTCAGTGCGCTGGCGCTGGGCATGATCTACATGGGCCTTGCCCGTTTGCTGATGGGCGGACGGGCGCTGCTGTTGGCGGAAACCTGCCTGGCACTGGGCGTGATCTTCGCCAGCCTCGCGATTCCTTTGGGGCTCGATGCCCGTTGGACCGCCGCTGCCTGGGCCGTCGAAGGCGCCGGAATCTTCTGGCTCGGCCTGCGCCAGCAACGCCCATTGGCCCGAGCCTTTGCCTTGCTGTTGCAACTGGGTTCGGCGCTGGCGTTCCTCAGTGAACTGCGTATCGGTGAAGGCAGCCTGCTCGACGGCTCGCCGCTGGGCGCGATGATGCTCGGCATCGCATTGCTGTTCAGCTTCTATCAATTACGCAAGGCCTTGCCCGAGCTTACCTCGCAGTGGGAACGCCAAGGGCTGCCCGTACTGGCATGTCTCGGCCTGACCTTCCTCTATCTGCTGGCGCCGTTGTTCTTCCTCACCCAGGGCACGGCGATCAGTTGGGCGTTGGCGGGGTTGGCGACGTTGTTTGTCGGTCTGCGCCTGCAATCGCGCACGTTCCTGTTCACCGCGTTTGCCGTGCAGTTGCTCGGTGGCGCGTTGTTTCTGCTGCGGCTGCAAGGGGCGAGCGGCGAGTCGGCTGCGGTGTTCAGCGCCGGCTGGAGCGGATTGCTCAGCGCATCGTTGATCGGCCTGGCGTTGATCGCCGGCATGTTGCTGGCGGCGCGCGATGACATGGTGCGCAGCGACGTGAGATTGCTGCGCGGATTGTCGGTGGTGTTGCTGGCCGGTCTGGTGCTGATCAATCTGGCGGTGTTGTTCGTCTTGCCATGGCAAACCGCGAGTGCGGTGTGGGCGGCCAGCGGTCTGTTGATCATCTGGCTGAGCCTTTACCTGAAGCAGCGCGTGAGTTTTGTCTTCGGTCTGTTGTTGCAAGTGATCGGTGGCGCGGCGTTTCTGTTCGCCGGGCCGCAATTGCTCGGGCCGTTGGCCAGCGAAGGGCTGAAGCCGCTGGCGCACAGCGGTTTCTGGACGCCGCTGGTGCTGGGCCTGGCCGCGCTGGTCGGTGCCTGGCGCTTGCAACTGGGTAACCATGGCTCCGCGTTCGATGTCCTGAGTTTGCGGCGTTTGTCTGAAGTGTTGCTGGTGTGGGGCGCGGGGTGGTGGGCGCTGGCGTGGATCAGCGAAGTGCTGCGTTTTGCGCCGCAGAGTCTGCAAGCAACGTTGCTGTTGGCGGTCGCGGCGGTCAGCGTGGTGCTGTGGAGCGTGTTGGCGCTACGTCTGAACTGGTCGGCGCTGGGTTTGCTCTGCACATTGCTGATGCCTGCTGCCGGCGTCGTGCTGCTCGCGGCCTGGCAGTCGCGTTATCACCCGGCGGCCAGTTTCGGCTGGCTGGCCTGGGCTGCGGTGTTTGGGGTGCATTTCGTTTCACTGAAGCGTCTGGCGCCGATGTTGCCCGCCCGCGCCCTGAGCACCGCGCATGTGCTCGGCTGCTGGCTGTTGATCGGAGTGTTGGCGCTGGAACTGCGTTACGGCTTGCTGCTGTTGTCCGAGCAATACAACGCCTGGCGCTGGTTGGGTTGGGCGATTCTGCCGAGCCTGTATCTGGTGCTGATGGCGGCACCGCGCAACGGGCCGTGGCCGGTGTCGGCTTATCCTCGCGAATATCGCCTGTATGCGGCGGCGCCGCTGGCGTTGCTGATGCTCGGCTGGTTCTGGCTGGCAAACGTCGTCAGTGACGGCACCGCCGAACCACTGCCGTATGTGCCGTTGATCAATCCACTGGAGATGGGCCTGCTGTTTGCACTGTTCGGCGTCTACCTCTGGTCGCGCAGCGCCGTGACGCAACTGGCGATCCGCAAGGACTACGCCGCACACGCCACGCAACTGATCGCCGGGGTTTCGCTGTTCGTGTTCTTCACCGCGCTGGTCATGCGCACGGCTCATCATTGGGGTGGCGTGCCGTTCGAGTTCGACGCGTTGCTTGAATCGATGCTGGTGCAGGCCGGGCTGTCCATCGTCTGGACCCTGATGGCGCTGAGCCTGATGATCGGCGGTCATTTGCGTCATCGCCGCGAAGTCTGGCTGATCGGTGCGGCGTTGATCGGTGTGGTGGTGGCCAAGTTGTTCTTTGTTGAATTGAGTAACCGCGGCGGACTGGCGCGGATCGTCTCGTTTATCGGCGTTGGCGTGTTGCTGTTGGTCGTCGGTTATTTCGCACCGCTGCCGCCCAAGCGCGCCGAGGCAGTGCCGGAATCAGAAAAACCGGCCCCGGAAACCGAAGGAGTGTCGTCTTGAGTCAGAAGCTGAATCTGGGCTGGTTGAGCGTGGTTGCGCTGGGTGTGACGCTGTCGGTTGGCGCACAGGAACAACCCGCGGATTTCACCACTCAAGTGCCGTTGTCCGTGAGCGGCGAAGGCCCGTGGTATCGCCTCGATTTGCCGTTGAGCGTGCAGTTGAATGCGCGCCAAACCGACCTGAGCGATGTACGCGTGTTCAACGCTGCTGGCCAGGTTCAGGCGTATGCCTTGGCCCGAGAATCGGCCCAGACCCGCGAAAGTCGCGCGCTGACCGATGTGAAGTGGTTCCCGTTGTACAGCTCGGCGGATTCCACCGAGCGCGCGCCCAGCGTGCGGGTGCAATCAAGCGCCAACGGCACGTTGGTCGAGGTGCAGCCGTCCAGCCAGTTGGAGGCGGGCGAAGAAGAACTGCGCGGCTGGTTGCTCGATGCCAGTGGCATCAAGGCGCCGTTACAGCAATTGGTCCTCGACTGGACCACCGAGCACGACGGCTTCCAGCGATTCAGCATTGAAGCCAGTGACGACTTGCAGCATTGGCAGTCATGGGGCGACGGGCAGGTGGCGCGGTTGGCGTTTGCCGACGAACGGGTCGAGCAGCATGAGGTCGGCTTGCCGGGGCAATCGGCGCGTTATCTGCGCTTGCTGTGGACTTCACCACAATCGGCGCCAGTGCTGACGTCCGCGCAACTGGAAAGCGCGAGCAGCCGCAGCCTGCCACTGCCGTTGGTCTGGTCACAGGCCTTGGCCGGCAGCAGCTCGAAGGCGGGTGAATACACCTGGCAGTTGCCGATGGGGCTGAATGTCGAACGGGTGCAGATCGACCTGAGCCAACCCAATAGCCTGGCGCCGGTCACCTTGTCGGGTCGCCGGGAGAGCAGCTTGCCGTGGCAGCCACTGGGCAGCGGTTTGCTGTATCGCCTGACCCAGAATGGCCAGGACGTGGTGCAGAACGAATTGCAGTTGCCGGGGCAAACCGTGCAGCAGCTGAAGCTGGTGGTGGATGAGCGCGGCGGTGGCCTGGGCAGCGCCGCGCCGACGCTGAAATTTGCCGTGCGCTCGACGCAACTGGTATTCCTGGCGCGCGGCCCCGGCCCCTACACGCTGGCGCTGGGCAGTGCGACGGCGAAAGCGGTGAGCTTGCCATTGTCGACGCTGATTCCCGATTACAGCGCGCAGAAGGTGGCGACGTTGGGTAAGGCGACGGTGGACGGCGGAGCGGTGGTAACGCCGGTGTCTACATCGGCGGCCCCGGCGACGGGTGACACGAGCTGGAAGAAGCTCGGCCTGTGGGCCGTGTTGTTGCTCAGTGTGGTGTTCCTGGCGGCGATGGCGTTCAGTTTGCTGCGCAAACCACCGGTCAAACCCTGAGAACGGCTGGCGCTGCGCGCCAAATCGCGGGCAAGCCCGCTCCCACAGGTGACCGGGTTTCATTAGAGATACGCGGTCGAATGTGGGAGCGGGCTTGCCCGCGAAGGCGGACTGCCTGGCAAAGAAAATCTCGAATCTGCCCCCTGCCACCGGTCCACATCCGGCCCGTTTCGAACTACGCTCATCCCCGCGCATGAACTCTCTTGGGCGTATCACGTCTGATAGGAGGAAATGCGCCTCGACTCGCGTTAAACTGCGCGGGTTTTTAGCCCCCCATTCCACCGGAGCCTTCCATGTCCCGCGTTACCCTGAGTCGCTATTTGATTGAGCAGACCCGTAGCAACAACACTCCTGCCGATCTGCGTTTCCTGATCGAAGTGGTGGCGCGTGCTTGCAAAGAAATCAACCACGCCGTGTCCAAAGGCGCCCTGGGTGGTGTTCTGGGCAGCATGGGCACTGAAAACGTCCAGGGCGAAGTGCAGAAGAAGCTCGACGTGATCTCCAACGAGATCCTGCTCGAAGCCAACGAATGGGGCGGTCACCTGGCCGGCATGGCGTCCGAAGAAATGGACAATGCCTACCAGATCCCGGGCAAATACCCGAAAGGCGCGTACCTGCTGGTATTCGACCCGCTGGACGGTTCGTCGAACATCGACATCAACGCCCCGGTCGGCACCATCTTCTCGGTACTGCGCTGCCCGAACGAATACCTGAGCCAGAACGAGCCCTTGAATGAAAAGGCCTTCCTGCAGCCAGGCACCCAGCAAGTAGCCGCCGGTTACGCGATCTACGGTCCACAGACCATGCTGATCCTGACCCTGGGCGACGGCGTGAAAGGTTTCACCCTGGACCGTGAAATGGGTAGTTTCGTACTGACCCACGAAAACATCACCATTCCTGAGTCCACCCAGGAATTCGCCATCAACGCGTCCAACCAGCGTCACTGGGAAGCACCGGTACAGCGTTACGTCGGCGAATTGCTGGCAGGCGATGAAGGTCCGCTGAAAAAGAACTACAACATGCGCTGGGTCGCCGCGATGGTGGCCGACGTGCACCGTATCCTGACCCGTGGCGGTCTGTTCATGTACCCACGCGACAGCCGCGAGCCGTCCAAGCCGGGCAAACTGCGCCTGATGTACGAAGCCAACCCGATGTCGTTCCTGGTCGAGCAAGCCGGCGGTGCTTCCACCGACGGTCACCAGCGCATTCTCGACATCAAGCCTGATGGCCTGCACCAGCGCGTGGCAGTGTTCCTCGGCTCGAAAGAAGAAGTCGAACGCGTTACGGCTTACCACAAGGCCTGATTCATGACCGCGCCCTGGCAGCCGTTGCTCGATTGGTGGTTTGGTTCTTTCCAATCCGCCAGCGAAATAGCGGCTGACAAGGGCAAGTTGTGGTTCGGCAAGCGCGACAGCCAGGACCTCGAAGCGCGCACGCGTTTCGGGGACTGGGTCGAGCAGGCACTGACCGGCGGTTTGACTGACTGGGCGCAACGCCCCGAAGGTTGGCTGGCTCTGGTGCTGTTGCTCGATCAACTCCCGCGAATGATCTACCGCGACACTCCCAAATCCTATTCCGGCGATCTCAGGGCTCAGGCACTGGTGGCGCAAGGCATTGCTGCGGATTTCGACCGGCAGTTGCGGCCGATTCAGCGGGTGTTCATCTATCTGGTGCTGGAGCACTGCGAACACCTGGTGGTGCAGAACGAGTGCATCTCGCGTTACATCGATTTGCTGGCGCAACAGCCGGAGGCGGATCGAACACTGTTTACCGACTATCTGGACTATGCCGAGAAACATCAGAGGGTGATTGCGCAGTTTGGGCGGTTTCCGCATCGCAATGCGGTGTTGGGGCGGGAGTCGACGGCTGAGGAGTTGGCGTTTCTGTCGAAGCCTGGCTCTCGTTTTTAGCCGATCGATCCCACGCTCTGCGTGGGAATGCAGCCCGGGACGCTCCGCGTCCCTTCCACAGCGGAACGCGGAGCGTCCGTTGAGGCATTCCCACGCGGAGCGTGGGAACGATCAGTAACGATCAAGCGCTTTAGATCCGGAAGCTGCCGACCAACTGCTTCAACCGCGCCGCCTGCTGTTCCAGGTCAGCGCAGGCGCGCAAGGTTGACTGCAGGTTTTCCACGCCTTCCTGGTTCAACGTGTTGATCTCGGTGATGTCGACGTTGATCGATTCCACCACGGCAGTCTGTTCCTCAGTCGCTGTCGCCACCGACTGATTCATCCCGTCGATTTCGCCAATGCGCTGCGTCACGCTGCCCAGGCGTTCGCCAGCCTGGTTGGCGATGCCGACGCTGCTTTCGCTCTGGCGCTGGCTGTCGGTCATGGTGCTCACCGCTTCGCGGGCGCCGACTTGCAATTCCTCGATCATCTTCTGCACTTGCTGCGCCGAATCCTGCGTGCGGTGCGCCAGGTTGCGCACCTCGTCCGCCACCACGGCAAAACCACGACCGGCTTCACCGGCGCGAGCCGCTTCGATGGCCGCGTTCAGGGCCAGCAAGTTGGTCTGCTGGGAGATGCTGGTGATCACTTCCAGAATCTGCCCGATGTTCACGGTGTTGCTGTTGAGCGTTTCAATGTTGCCGCACGAATCACTGATCTTCGCCGACAGCTGCTGCATCGCCGCGATGGTCTTGTCGACGACTTGCTGGCCATCTTCTGCCATGGCGCGGGCATCGCTCGAATGCTGGGAAGCGAGGGCGGCGTTCTGGGCGATTTCCTGGGCGGCGGCACCCAACTCGTTGATCGCCGCGGCCACGCTGCTGGTACGCGAGGCCTGTTGATCGGAGTTGAACATCGACGAGTTGGAAGCGGCCACCACACGCAGGGCGACTTCGTTGACTTGGCCGGTGGCCGACGACACTTCACGAATCGAGGTGTGAATACGCTCTACAAAGCGGTTGAAGGACGTGCCCAGTGCACCAAATTCGTCCTGGCCATGAATGGTCAGGCGCTTGGTCAGGTCACCTTCACCTTCGGCGATGTCATGCATCGCGCGGCCCATGGTCAGCAGCGGCTGCATCAGGACGCTGATCAACACGCCCAGCAACGCGATGATGATCACCACGGCAATCACCATGGCGATGATCGCCGAGGTGCGGAATTCGCTGAGCATCGAGAACGCGGTGTCCTGATCCAGCACCAGTGCCACGTACCAGTCTGCCGACGGCACACCGTTGACGTGGGTGAAGGACATGAACTGTTTCTTGCCGTCGATCTCGACTTCTTTCATGCCCGGGCTGACGTTCGGCGCGCCGTTCGGGTAGGCGTCGGCGAGGCCTTTGAGCACCAGTTTGTTGTCCGGGTGAATCAGGATCTTGCCGTCGGCACTGACGATGAACGCGTGGCCGTGGCCGCCGAAGTTCAGCGAGTTGATGATCGCGCTGACGCTGGACAGGTCAATGTCCGCGCCGGCAACGCCGATCATCTGGCCCTGATACTTCACTGGCGTGGCGACGGTGATCACCAGTTTGCCGGAGGATGCGGCAATGTATGGTTCGGTGACGATGGTCTGTTGTGCGCTGTTGGCCGCCTTGTACCAGCCGCGGGAACGAGGATCGTAGTCGGCGGCGCGATTGCCGGCTGGGACCGAGAACATCACGCCGTCAGTGCCACCGAAATAGCTCAGCTGGAAGTTGCTGGTGTAGGCCGGCAGGTCGATGGCGCGTTTCAGGCTGGCCTGGGCGCTGCCATCCACGGCGATCTGCTGGGACAGCGATTGCAGCAACTGGATGCGACTTTCCAGCCATGTCTGGATGTTGCTGGTGGTCAGGCTGCCGAGTTCCTGCATCGACGATTCGGTACTGCTGCGCAGGGTCTGGCGCTGGCGGTAGTCGTTGAACAGGATAAAGCAGGCGAACGCAACGGCGACCACGAGGGCGGCTGCCAACAGGATCTTGTGGCTGAACTTCATGTTTCTGGTCATTAAATGCATTACCGCGGAGGGGCTGGTCGGCGAGGGGCGTCAAATCGTCACAGTCGAGGGCTTGGCGCTGCCTCTATGTCGACTGGTCAGCGCCAAAGATTAGGCGCGTTTTTGCAAAAACCGACGAAATACTCAATGGCGCGAGAAAGTTACTGATTTTTCGAAAGAAGGCAGACGAGTGGCCCGATAAATAGCACAACAGTCGGGGAACCAGATGGGGGTTTGCTCTTCTAAGCTTCAGCTTGGCAGCCATGCCATTCCCCTTCGTTCCAGGAGTCTCACCATGTCGCTGCGTTCTATCGCCTTGCTCTCGTTCTGCGTGTTGTTGGCCGCATGCAGCAAGGTTAATCAGGAAAACTACTCGAAACTATCGACCGGCATGCCCAAGGCAGAGGTCGAGACGTTGCTGGGTACACCTGCTGATTGCTCGGGCGCGCTCGGCATGTCCAGTTGCACCTGGGGCGACAAAAACAGCTTTATCAGCGTGCAGTACGCCGGTGACAAAGTATTGATGTTTTCCGGCCAAGGCCTGAAGTAAACCGGGGCGCTGCGCCCGCGGGAGAAAAACAATGAAGCGGTTATTACTCGTACTTTTTGCCGGCCTGGTTTTGGCTGGCTGCGCCACTTCTGGCCAAGATCCGTTGGCGCCAAAAACCGTCAACAGCGTCAACCTCAAGCGCTACCAAGGGACCTGGTACGAGTTGGCTCGCATGCCCATGTATTTCCAGCGTGACTGCGCACAATCCGAAGCCCATTACACGCTCAAGCCGGACGGCAACCTGGCGGTCTTGAACCGCTGCCTGACGCCGCAGTGGCAGTGGGAAGAGGTCAAGGGCACGGCTTATCCACAGGTGCCGGGCAAAACCGACAAATTGTGGGTCAAGTTCGATACCTGGTTCTCTCGGTTGATCCCCGGCACGGCGAAGGGCGAATACTGGGTGCTGTACGTCAGCGACGACTACAAGACAGCCATTGTTGGCGACCCGAGCCGCAAGTATTTGTGGCTGCTGGCCCGCACGCCGACCGTCAATGGCGTCGTGCGCGAGGAGCTGCTGAGCAAGGCGCGTCAGCAGGGTTACGACACCTCGCGGCTGATCTGGCGTGCGTCCGAGCAGCAGATGGCCAAGACCTCGGACTAACTGCACATATACCTGTGGGAGCGAGCTCGCTCGCGATGAGGCCATCAGCTTCAACAGAAATGTTGACTGACAGGCCGCCATCGCGAGCAAGCTCGCTCCCACAGGTTTTTTTATCAGCCTAAAAGATCGCGCAGGACCTGGGTGAAAGCGCGGTTGCTTTCTTCCTCATCGGCATGACGCCCGTCACGCACAACCCACTGGCCATTGACCAGCACATCGCGCACCTGGCGATCACCACCGGCAAACAGCCAGCGATTCAAAATCCCGTCGCCACTGGCCGTCGCCAGGTACGGATCATTGCCATCGAGCACCAGCCAATCTGCCCGCTTGCCCACTTCCAGCGCGCCAATCGGCTGCCCCAGTGCCTGTGCGCCGCCGTCCAGTGCGGCGTCGTACAGCGTGCGGCCCACCATTGGCTGATCCGCGCCATACAAGCGGTTACGCCGCTGATCGCGCAGACGCTGGCCATATTCCAGCCAGCGCAATTCCTCCACCACGCTCAACGAGACATGGCTGTCAGAGCCGATGCCCATGCGTCCGCCCTGAGCGAGGAAATCCACCGCCGGGAAGATCCCGTCGCCCAGGTTGGCTTCAGTGGTCAGGCACAAGCCGGCGATGGCGCGACTCTTGGCCATCAGCGTGACCTCTTCGGCGTTGGCGTGGGTGGCGTGAACCAGGCACCAGCGCTGATCGACCTCGGTGTTTTCATACAGCCATTGCAGCGGACGGCGACCACTCCAGGTCAGGCAGTCATCGACTTCTTTCTGCTGCTCGGCGATATGGATGTGCACCGGGCATTGCTTGTCGCTGGCCGCCAGCACTTCGCTGATTTGCTGCGGCGTAACTGCGCGCAATGAGTGGAAACACAGACCCAGCGACTGCGCTGGTTGCTGCGCCAGGAGTGGTTGCAAGCGCGACTGAAGCTTGAGGTAGTTTTCGGTGCTGTTGATGAAGCGGCGCTGACCTTCGTTCGGGGTCTGGCCACCAAAACCGGAGTGGCTGTAGAGCACCGGCAGCAGGGTCAGGCCAATACCGGCGGAACTGGCGGCCTGGCTGACGCGCAGCGCCAACTCGGCCGGGTCCGCGTAAGGCTGGCCGTTGGTGTCGTGATGCACGTAATGAAATTCCGCCACCGATGTGTAACCGGCCTTGAGCATTTCGATGTACAACTGACGGGCGATGACGCCGAGTTGGTCCGGGCTGATTTTTCCGACGAGGCGATACATCAAATCGCGCCAGGTCCAGAAACTGTCGTTCGGATTGCCCGCCACTTCTGCCAGCCCGGCCATTGCTCGCTGGAAGGCATGGGAGTGCAGATTCGGCATTCCCGGCAGCAGTGGACCGCTCAGCCGTTCGGCGCCATCTGCATGGGAATCGGCCTGGATATGGGTCAAAACGCCCTCGGCATTGACCTCAAGACGTACATTGTTGGCCCATCCACTAGGCAGCAGCGCGCGTTCGGCAAAGAAGGCGGACATGGTTCAGCACCCCATCGTGTGTTATTTGTATATACATATACAGACGTTTGCCTGCCCGGTAAACTCCGGCAAGCTAGCGATATTCACTAAACGACCAAGGATTAACCGTGCCGACTCCGCCCCCAGTGTCACCGTTGGCCGCGAACATGGGCGACAGTCCGGCGCCCTTGTACGCCCGCGTCAAACAGATGATTACCCAGCAAATCGACAGTGGAAACTGGCCGCCGCACTACCGCGTTCCGTCGGAAAGCGAGCTGGTCAGCCAACTCGGTTTCAGCCGCATGACCATCAACCGTGCGCTGCGGGAGATGACTGCCGACGGTCTGTTGGTGCGCATGCAAGGCGTCGGCACGTTCGTCGCCGAGCCGAAAAGCCAGTCCGCGCTGTTTGAAGTGCACAACATTGCCGACGAAATCGCCTCCCGTGGTCATCGTCACACCTGCAAAGTGATTACCCTCGAAGAAGAAGCCGCCGGCTCCGAACGCGCTTTGGCGTTGGACATGCGCGAAGGGCAGCGGGTTTTCCACTCGCTGATCGTGCATTTCGAAAACGATATTCCGGTGCAAATCGAAGACCGTTTCGTCAACGCGCTGGTGGCCCCCGACTACCTCAAGCAGGACTTCACCCTGCAAACGCCTTACGCCTACCTGAACCAGGTCGCGCCGCTGACGGAGGGCGAGCATGTGGTCGAGGCGATTCTGGCCGAAGCCAGCGAATGCAAATTGCTGCAGATTGAAAAGGGCGAGCCGTGCCTGCTGATTCGCCGCCGCACCTGGTCGGGCCGTCAGCCAGTGACCGCCGCCCGTTTGATCCACCCCGGTTCCCGTCATCGTCTGGAAGGACGCTTTCATAAATGAATGCTTTGAAGGTTTTGCGCGCCCAGGATTACCCACGCATGCCGTGGAAAAACGGCGGTGGCAGCACAGAAGAAATCACCCGCGATGCAGGCACGGGCCTTGACGGTTTTGGCTGGCGCCTGTCGATTGCCGACATCGGCGAGTCGGGCGGCTTCTCGACGTTCACCGGGTACGAGCGCGTCATCACCGTGCTGCAAGGTGATGGCATGACCTTGCGGGTGGACGGTCAAGATACGCATCCGTTGTTACCGCTGACCCCGTTTGCCTTTAGCGGTGAGAGCGACGTGTCCTGCACATTGCTCGGCGGGCCGATTCGCGATTTCAACCTGATTTATGCGCCGCAGCGTTTTGATGCGCGCTTGCAGTGGCTTTCCGGCGAGCAGCGGTTTTTCAGCTCGGCGAGTACGGTGTTGGTGTTCAGCATCAGCGACACATTGGACGTGCAGACAGGTAACAGCGCTTCGCACCTTGGTCGCCATGATTGCCTGCAACTCGACGGTAACACCGGCCTGCTGGAAGTCTCGACCAACGGCCCCTGCTGTGTGATCGAACTGACGGCTCACTGAGTCAACGCTCACTTTGTAGCAGCTGGCGCAGCCTGCGTTCGGCTGCGCAGCAGTCGTGAAATCAGCCACTGCGGTCTCCAGGGCCATCTCATCTGATAGGCGACTGCTACGCAGCCGAACGCAGCCGAACGCAGGCTTCGCCAGCTGCTACAGATCGCAAGTTGCCCGATACTTCATATCTGTTCCCCAAAGCGCACCAACTTGTTACCGAACGCCCCAGCGTGGCGCAAAACCACGCTCTAGTAACACCATCGCAGCGCTGCAAAATATCCCCCCCCGAAAAATTTCATCTACGCCAGAACCCTTGATTCAGGCGCTCTCCAGCCATGCCAAAAGGTTTTCTTGAACATCCATCCAACAAGTTGGCCGCTTGATTGCATATGCTTGTATGTACAAGTAAAGACGTATGCGTATGAGTCACGAAGACTCAACCGTCGTCCACTGATTCGCCGGTGTGCACTGATGCCCATCGGCTTGCTCGCCCACTGCCTGGGTTGGTTTTGGATTGATTGCTGAGGAGTTTTTTTCGTGACTAAATTTCGTGACGTTGAAATCCGCGCTGCCCGCGGTAACAAGCTGACCGCCAAGAGCTGGCTGACCGAAGCGCCACTGCGCATGCTGATGAACAACCTCGACCCGGAAGTCGCCGAGAACCCTAAAGAACTGGTGGTTTACGGTGGTATCGGTCGTGCGGCACGTAACTGGGAATGCTACGACAAGATCGTTGAAAGCCTGACCAATCTGAACGACGACGAGACCCTGCTGGTGCAATCCGGCAAGCCGGTCGGCGTGTTCAAGACCCACAGCAACGCACCGCGTGTTCTGATCGCCAACTCCAACCTGGTTCCACACTGGGCAAGCTGGGAGCACTTCAACGAACTGGACGCCAAAGGCCTGGCCATGTACGGCCAGATGACCGCCGGCAGCTGGATCTACATCGGTAGCCAGGGCATCGTTCAAGGCACCTACGAAACCTTCGTCGAGGCCGGTCGTCAGCACTACAACGATGACCTGAAAGGTCGTTGGGTCCTGACCGCAGGCCTCGGTGGCATGGGCGGTGCCCAACCGCTGGCCGCGACCCTGGCCGGTGCCTGCTCGCTGAACATCGAATGCCAGCAGGTCAGCATCGATTTTCGCCTGAACAGCCGCTACGTCGACGAGCAAGCCAAAGACCTCGACGACGCGCTGGCCCGCATCGCCAAATACACCAAAGAAGGCAAGGCGATTTCCATCGCGCTGCTGGGTAACGCGGCTGAAATCCTGCCGGAACTGGTTCGTCGTGGCGTACGCCCGGACATGGTTACCGACCAGACCAGCGCCCACGACCCGCTCAACGGTTACCTGCCAGCCGGCTGGACCTGGGAAGAGTACCGCGCTCGCGCCCAGACCGAGCCTGCCGCCGTGGTCAAAGCCGCCAAGCAATCGATGGCCGTGCACGTTAAAGCGATGCTGGATTTCCAGAAAATGGGCATCCCGACCTTCGACTACGGCAACAACATCCGTCAGATGGCGCAGGAAGAAGGCGTGGAAAACGCATTCGACTTCCCAGGCTTCGTACCGGCTTACATCCGTCCACTGTTCTGCCGCGGCATCGGCCCATTCCGTTGGGCTGCACTGTCGGGCAACGCTGAAGACATCTACAAGACCGACGCCAAGGTCAAAGAGCTGATCCCGGACGACGCCCACCTGCACAACTGGCTGGACATGGCCCGCGAGCGCATCAGCTTCCAGGGTCTGCCGGCCCGTATCTGCTGGGTTGGCCTGGGCCTGCGCGCCAAGCTGGGTCTGGCGTTCAACGAAATGGTACGCAGCGGTGAATTGTCCGCGCCTATCGTCATCGGTCGCGACCACCTGGACTCCGGCTCGGTAGCCAGCCCGAACCGCGAAACCGAATCCATGCAGGACGGTTCCGACGCCGTGTCCGACTGGCCACTGCTCAACGCTCTGCTCAACACCGCGAGCGGCGCGACCTGGGTTTCCCTGCACCACGGCGGCGGCGTCGGCATGGGCTTCTCCCAGCACTCGGGCATGGTGATTGTCTGCGACGGTACTGACGAAGCGGCCGAGCGTATTGCTCGCGTCCTGCACAACGACCCGGCTACCGGCGTCATGCGGCACGCCGATGCGGGCTACCAGATCGCCATCGACTGCGCCAAGGAACAAGGGCTGAACCTGCCGATGATCACCGGCAAATAAACAAGCCATGTAGCAGCTGCCGCAGGCTGCGTTAAGGGCCGAAGGACCTTCGTTCCGCGTTGGAATGCCGGGGTCGCTTCGCAACCCGACGCCGCCTTCGGCAGCTGCTACAGAGATTGAGTGAAACCAGAATAACAATCCACAGAGGTTGAACCATGGCTGTTAACAGCGAGCGTGCAGGTAACAAACCGTTGATCGAGAAACGCTCGATCGACTACATCCCGGAAGCGGAAAGACACGGTCGTCTGTTGAGTCAGTTCACCCTGTGGATGGGTGCCAACCTGCAAATCACCGCGATTGTCACCGGCGCATTGGCCGTGGTCCTTGGCGGTGACGTGTTCTGGTCGTTGATCGGTCTGTTGATCGGTCAACTGCTCGGCGGTGGTGTGATGGCGCTGCATGCCGCGCAAGGCCCCAAGCTTGGCCTGCCGCAGATGATCTCCAGTCGTGTGCAGTTCGGTGTTTACGGCGCGGCCATCCCGATCGTATTGGTCTGCTTGATGTATCTCGGTTTCACCGCAACGGGAACCGTACTGTCCGGCCAGGCGCTGGGCCAGTTGTTTGGTGTCAGCGATACCGTCGGTATCCTCATTTTCGCCAGCGTCATCGTGCTGGTCACGGTGCTTGGTTATCGGGTGATCCATTGGATCGGCCGTGTCGCCAGTGTCATTGGTGTGATTGCCTTTGTTTATCTGTTCAGCCGTCTGATGAGCCAGACTGACGTCGGCGCGCTGTTGCAAATCCGCCACTTCAGCTGGAGCAGCTTCTTGCTCGCGGTGTCGCTCGCGGCGTCGTGGCAGATCGCCTTCGGTCCGTACGTGGCTGACTATTCGCGCTACCTGCCGAGCAAGACTTCCTCGGTGAAAACCTTTTTCGCCGCAGGCGCCGGTTCGGTGATTGGTGCACAGGTGGCGATGGTCCTCGGCGTGTTCGCCGCCGCTTCGGCCAACGGACAATTCGCCGGCCACGAAGTGGCCTACATCGTGGGTCTGGGTGGTACCGGTGCCACCGCTGCGCTGCTGTACTTCAGCATTGCGTTCGGCAAAGTCACCATCTCCACGCTGAACTCCTACGGCAGCTTCATGTGCATTGCGACCATCATCAGCGGGTTCCGTGGTGACCTGAAGGTATCGCGCTTGCAGCGTCTGGTGTTCGTGCTGGTCATCGTCGGGGCTGCGACCCTGATGGCGTTGCTCGGCCAGCACTCGTTCCTCGGTGCGTTCAAGTCCTTCATCCTGTTCCTGCTGGCGTTCTTTACGCCATGGAGCGCGATCAACCTGGTGGACTACTACTGCATCACCCGCGAGCGCTATGACGTGCCGGCGCTGGCCGATCCGAACGGTCGCTATGGTCGTTGGAACGTCCTCGGTATCAGCATTTATGTCTTCGGTGTGCTGGTTCAACTGCCGTTCATTTCCACCAAGTTCTATACCGGTCCGCTGGTGGCGGCCCTGGGTGATGTGGATATTTCCTGGATCATCGGTCTGGTGATTCCCGCCGCCCTGTATTACGTGTGCGCAAAAAAATGGCACGGCACAGTGCCTGATCGTTTGATCCTGCCGGTCGAGCAGGACGCGATCACTGAACAAAAGCTGAATGTTGGTCGCGCTTCGGCGCAGGCCTGATTGGACGTGGACAGGGCTGGATGCCTCTTGACTGCCGTAAGCCAATTCATGATTAGGAGCGTCACAACAATGAAATCGAACAAGACCCTGCTGACCACATTGCTTTCCATGGGCCTGCTGGCCAGTGCCGGCGCCACTCAGGCAGCCGGTTGGTGCGAGTCGGGCAAACCGGTGAAATTTGCCGGCCTGAACTGGGAAAGCGCCATGCTGCTGACCGACGTGCTGCAAGTCGTGTTGGAGAAAGGCTACGACTGCAAGACCGACAGCCTGCCGGGCAACTCCATCACCATGGAAAACGCCCTGAGCAGCAACGACATTCAAGTGTTTGCCGAAGAGTGGGTCGGCCGCAGCGAAGTCTGGAACAAGGCCGAGAAGGCCGGCAAAGTCGTCGGTGTCGGCGCTCCGGTTGTTGGCGCGGTTGAAGGCTGGTACGTGCCGCGCTACGTGATCGAAGGCGACGCCAAGCGCAAACTGGAACCTAAAGCCCCGGACCTGAAAAACATTGCTGACCTGGGCAAATACTCGGCGATCTTCAAAGACGCTGAAGAGCCGTCCAAAGGCCGTTTCTACAATTGCCCGGCCGGCTGGACCTGTGAGCTGGACAACAGCGAAATGCTGAAAAGCTACGGTCTGGAAAGCACCTACACCAACTTCCGCCCAGGCACCGGCCCGGCGCTGGATGCCGCCGTGCTGTCGAGCTACAAGCGTGGCGAGCCGATCCTGTTCTACTACTGGTCGCCCACCCCGCTGATGGGCCAGGTCGATGTGGTGAAACTCGAAGAGAAGCCAGGCGTGAACAAGACCGTGGATATCAAGGTCGGCCTGTCCAAGACGTTCCACGAACAAGCCCCGGAACTGGTGGCTGTACTGGAAAAAGTCAATGTGCCGATCGACATCCTCAACCAGAACCTGGGGCGCATGACCAAAGAGCGGATCGAGTCGCCAAAACTGGCCAAGATCTTCTTGAAGGAACATCCTGAAGTCTGGCACGCCTGGGTGAGCGAAGACGCAGCCAAGAAAATCGACGCGGCCTTGTAGGTTGGGCCTCTCCGACTGCCGGTAGCGGCAGTCGGACGCTTGATCGCAACCCCTTGATTGAGAGTCTCTTATGTTTCCCGAAAGCTTTACCTTTTCCATCGCCGACTGGGTCAACGGTTGGGTCGACTCGTTGGTCACCAACTACGGCGACGTGTTTCGGCAGATCTCTGACACCCTGCTGTGGGCCATCGTCAATCTTGAAGGGCTGCTGCGCGCGGCGCCCTGGTGGCTGATGTTGGCCATCGTCGCAGGCGTTGCCTGGCACGCGACCCGCAAAGTCGTGACCACGGCCGTGATCGTCGGCTTGTTGTTCCTGGTGGGTGCCGTCGGCCTCTGGGACAAGCTGATGCAAACCCTGGCGTTGATGATGGTGGCGACGATCATTTCGGTGCTGATCGGCATTCCGCTGGGCATTCTCTCGGCGCGCAGCAACCGCCTGCGTTCGATACTGATGCCGCTGCTGGACATCATGCAGACCATGCCGAGTTTCGTGTACCTGATCCCGGTGCTGATGCTGTTCGGCCTGGGCAAGGTCCCGGCGATTTTCGCCACCGTGATTTACGCCGCGCCACCGCTGATCCGCTTGACCGATCTGGGCATTCGCCAGGTCGACGGTGAAGTGATGGAAGCGATCAACGCCTTCGGTGCCAACCGCTGGCAGCAACTGTTTGGCGTGCAACTGCCGCTGGCCCTGCCGAGCATCATGGCCGGGATCAACCAGACCACCATGATGGCGCTGTCGATGGTGGTCATTGCTTCGATGATCGGTGCCCGTGGCTTGGGTGAAGACGTGCTGGTGGGGATTCAGACCCTCAACGTCGGACGTGGCCTGGAAGCCGGTCTGGCGATCGTGATTCTGGCTGTGGTGATCGACCGTATTACTCAGGCGTACGGTCGGGCCCGGCATGAGGTGAGCAAATGAACAACGCGACCGTAAGCAAGATCGAAGTCAAAAACGTCTTCAAGATTTTTGGCAACCGTTCCAAAGATGCACTGGCGATGATTGGCCAGGGCAAAACCAAGGACCAGGTGCTGGCCGAAACCGGCTGCGTGGTCGGCGTGAACGATCTGTCGCTGAGCATCGGCAGCGGCGAGATCTTCGTGATCATGGGCCTGTCGGGCTCCGGCAAGTCGACTTTGGTACGCCACTTCAATCGCCTGATCGACCCGACCAGCGGCGCGATCCTGGTGGATGGCGTGGACATCCTGCAATACGACATGGAAGCCCTGCGCGAATTTCGTCGACGCAAGATCAGCATGGTGTTCCAGAGCTTCGGCCTGTTGCCGCACAAGAGCGTGCTGGACAACGTCGCCTACGGCTTGAAAATTCGTGGCGAGAGCAAAGCCATGTGCGCCGAGCGTGCGCTGCACTGGATCAACACCGTGGGCCTCAAGGGCTACGAAAACAAATACCCGCATCAGCTTTCCGGCGGTATGCGCCAGCGTGTGGGCCTGGCCCGTGCCCTGGCGGCGGACACCGACATCATCCTGATGGACGAAGCGTTCAGCGCCCTCGACCCGCTGATCCGCGCCGAGATGCAGGACCAGTTGCTGGAGCTGCAAAAGACCCTGCACAAGACCATCGTCTTCATCACCCACGACCTCGACGAGGCCGTGCGCATCGGCAACCGCATCGCGATCCTCAAGGACGGCCGCCTGATCCAGGTCGGCACCCCGAGAGAGATCCTGCATTCGCCGGCGGATGAGTATGTCGACCGGTTTGTGCAACGTCGGGCGGCGGTGGTTTAAAGGTCGATCGTTCCCACGCTCTGCGTGGGAATGCATCCCGTGACGCTCCGCGTCACACATGCGCAGGGCTTGAGCCTTGCACTGGCAACGGGACGCGGAGCGTCCCAGGCAGCATTCCCACGCAGAGCGTGGGAACGATCAATTCAGGTTGTACGCACGAGGTTGAAGATGTCCCAGGCTGAAAAAATCGTTATCGCCGATGCCCCCGTGCGTTGGCAGGATGTGGTGGCCGTCGCCCGTGATGGCGCGCAGCTTGAGCTGTCGGCGCAGGTCTGGGCACGGATTGAAAACGCGCAAGGCATCGTCCAGCGTATCGTCACCAGCGGTGAGCGCGCTTACGGCATCAACACCGGGCTGGGGGCGTTGTGCAACGTCTCGCTGGCGGATGAACAACTCAGCCAGTTGTCGCGCAATACCTTGCTCAGCCATGCCTGTGGCGTTGGCGCGCCCCTGACCGACGAGCAGACTCGCTCGATCATGTGCGCTGCTGTCGTCAACTACAGCCATGGCAAATCCGGCCTGCACCGCCAGGTGGTCGAAGCCTTGCTGGCGTTGCTCAACCGTGGCATTACCCCGCAAGTGCCTTCCCAGGGTTCCGTGGGTTACCTGACCCACATGGCGCACATCGGCATTGCGCTGCTGGGTGTCGGCAATGTCAGCTATCGCGGGCAGGTCGTTTCCGCTCAGCAAGCCCTGGCCGAAGAAGGCCTGCAACCGGTCAAGCTCGGCGCCAAGGACGGTTTGTGCCTGGTCAACGGCACGCCGTGCATGACCGGCCTGAGCTGCCTGGCCATTGCCGATGCCACGCGCCTGCTGCAATGGGCCGACGTGATCGGTGCCATGAGTTTCGAGGCCCAGCGCGGTCAGATCGATGCGTTCGATGCCGAGATCATTGCACTCAAGCCGCACCCGGGCATGCAGCAAGTGGGGATCAATCTGCGTGCGGTGCTCGACGGTAGCGAAGTGATCGCCAGCAGCAAGGGCATTCGCACCCAGGATGCCTTGAGCATTCGTTCGATCCCGCAGGTTCACGGCGC
This sequence comes from Pseudomonas sp. OV226, assembly GCF_003148705.1. Classification (NCBI taxonomy): domain Bacteria; kingdom Pseudomonadati; phylum Pseudomonadota; class Gammaproteobacteria; order Pseudomonadales; family Pseudomonadaceae; genus Pseudomonas; species Pseudomonas sp. OV226. Next base: position 191,672 of record NZ_QGGS01000003.1, read on the forward strand.
GGCGCGCGATCAACTGGTTCACGCGACCCGACAGATCGAAACCGAACTCAACAGCGCCACCGACAACCCGCTGGTGCTGGGCACGCCGGACAACTACCGCGTGGTGTCCCAGGCCAACCCGCACGGTCAGTCCGTGGCATTGGCAGCAGACCTGCTGGCCATCGCCATGGCCGAAATCGGCTCCATCGCCGAGCGTCGCCTGGACCGCTTGATCAACCCTCACGTCAGTGGTCTGCCGGCATTTCTGGTGGCCAACCCGGGGGTGAACTCCGGGATGATGATCGTCCAGTACGTCGCCGCGTCCCTGTGCGCGGAAAACCGCCAATTGGCGCAACCGGCGGTGCTCGACAACTACGTCACGTCGGGCCTTCAGGAAGACCACCTGAGCCTGGGCACCAACGCCGCGCTGAAGCTGCACCGCGCACTGGAAAACTGCACGCAGATCCTCGCCATCGAGTACCTGCTGGCGTCTCAGGCGTTTGAATTCTTGAAAGAGCAACGCTTCGGCGCCGGTACCGATGCGGCCTGGCGTCTGCTGCGTGAGCGCGTTCCTGCCTACGATCAGGACCGCTGGCTGGCACCGGACATTGCCGCCGCTGCCGGTGTATTGAAAGACCCGAACTTGCTGCAAAAGGCTTTACCGAATCTGAACTGATTTCCCAATAAAACCAGCGTGCCAAGGCGCGTCTCCCCAAGAGGCAGACGCGACGGACAACGGACATTTCCGGAGCGTCTGGTCTGCCTCTCTAAATAGAGAGCATTTACAACTCTCAAAAGGAGCACAAAATGACTGCGCTAAACCTGATTCCCGGCCAACTGAGCCTCGCCCAACTGCGTGATGTCTATCAGCAGCCGGTGAAATTGACCCTCGACAACAGCGCCTCGGCACAAATTGAAGCCAGCGTTGCCTGCGTGGAACAGATCCTCGCCGAGAACCGCACCGCCTATGGCATCAACACCGGTTTCGGCCTGCTGGCCTCGACCCGCATCGCCAGCGAAGACCTGGAAAACCTTCAGCGCTCGCTGGTGCTGTCTCACGCCGCCGGTGTCGGCGAGCCGATCAGCGACGCCTTGGTGCGCCTGGTCATGGTGCTCAAGGTCAACAGCCTGAGCCGTGGTTTCTCCGGTATCCGTCGCGTGGTCATCGACGCGCTGATCGCCCTGATCAACGCTGAGGTTTACCCGCACATTCCATTGAAAGGCTCGGTCGGTGCTTCCGGCGATTTGGCGCCGTTGGCCCATATGTCGCTGGTGCTGCTGGGTGAAGGCAAGGCGCGCTACAAGGGCGAGTGGATGGAGGCGACCGAAGCGCTGAAAGTCGCCGGCCTGACGCCGCTGACCCTGGCCGCGAAAGAAGGCCTGGCGCTGCTCAACGGCACTCAAGTGTCGACCGCTTACGCACTGCGCGGTTTGTTCGAAGGCGAAGACCTGTTCGCTGGCGCTGTCGCGCTGGGCGCGCTGACCGTTGAAGCGGTATTGGGCTCGCGCTCGCCGTTCGATGCTCGCATCCATGCCGCCCGTGGCCAGAAAGGCCAGATCGACGCCGCTGCCGCTTACCGCGACCTGCTGGGCGAGCGCAGTGAAGTGTCCGACTCGCACGAAAACTGCGAAAAGGTCCAGGACCCGTACTCCCTGCGCTGCCAGCCACAAGTCATGGGCGCCTGCCTGACTCAGTTCCGTCAGGCCGCTGAAGTGCTCGCTATCGAGGCCAACGCCGTCTCCGATAACCCGCTGGTATTCGCCGCTGAAGGCGATGTGATTTCCGGCGGTAACTTCCACGCCGAACCAGTGGCCATGGCCGCTGACAACATGGCGCTGGCCATCGCTGAAATCGGTTCTCTGAGCGAACGCCGCATCTCGCTGATGATGGACAAGCACATGTCGCAACTGCCGCCATTCCTGGTGGCAAACGGCGGCGTGAACTCTGGCTTCATGATCGCCCAAGTGACCGCTGCCGCATTGGCCAGCGAGAACAAGGCCCTGTCACATCCGCATTCGGTAGACAGCCTGCCGACGTCGGCGAACCAGGAAGACCACGTGTCCATGGCCCCGGCTGCAGGCAAGCGCCTGTGGGAAATGGCGGAAAACACCCGCGGTGTTCTGGCCGTGGAATGGTTGGCGGCGGCTCAAGGCCTGGACTTGCGCGAAGGCCTGAAGAGCTCGGCAAAACTGGAAAAGGCCCGTGCCATCCTGCGTAAGGAAGTGCCGTTCTATGAGAAGGACCGTTTCTTTGCGCCGGACATCAATGCGGCGACTGAGTTGTTGGCCTCGCGTTGCCTGAACGAGCTGGTAATGGCGAAGTTGCTGCCGAGCCTGTAATGGCCTATTCGCGAGCAGGCTCGCTCCCACAGTGGATTGTGTAAACCCTGTGGGAGCGAGCCTGCTCGCGATTCGATTTTGCGTCGAATAAGAATAATTAAGGACGAGAAATGCAACAGCCAGCAAAAGGTTTGAAACGCGGGCTTTCTGCCCGACATATTCGCTTCATGGCGCTGGGGTCGGCGATCGGCACCGGGCTGTTTTACGGTTCTGCCTCGGCCATTCAAATGGCCGGCCCCGCGGTATTGCTCGCCTACCTGATCGGTGGCGCAGCGGTGTTCATGGTCATGCGCGCCCTCGGTGAGATGGCAGTGCACAACCCGGTGGCCGGCTCTTTCGGTCAGTACGCCAGCACCTATCTGGGGCCGATGGCGGGCTTCATCCTCGGTTGGACCTACGCGTTCGAAATGGTCATCGTCGGCATGGCCGACGTCACCGCGTTCGGTATTTACATGGGCTTCTGGTTCCCGGAAGTCTCCCGCTGGATCTGGGTGCTGGGCATCGTTTCGGTGGTCGGCGGCTTGAACCTGTGTAACGTCAAGGTCTTCGGTGAAATGGAGTTCTGGCTGTCACTGCTCAAGGTCGCAGCCATCGTCGCGATGATTCTGGGTGGCTTCGGCATCATGCTGTTCGGCATCAGCACGGCGCCCGGCGCCCAAGCGACCGATATCAGCAACCTCTGGAGCCATGGCGGTTTCATGCCCAATGGCGTGGGTGGCCTGATCGCTTCGTTCGCGGTGGTGATGTTCGCATTCGGCGGGATTGAAATCATCGGCGTGACCGCCGGTGAGGCCAAAGATCCGCAGCATGTGCTGCCTAGAGCGATCAATGCCGTACCGTTGCGTATTTTGCTGTTCTATGTGCTGACCATGTTCGTACTGATGTCGATCTTTCCATGGCAGCAGATCGGCAGCCAAGGCAGTCCGTTCGTGCAGATTTTCGACAATCTGGGCATCAGCTCGGCGGCGACCATCCTCAATATTGTGGTGATCTCGGCGGCGATCTCGGCCATCAACAGCGACATCTTCGGCGCTGGCCGCATGATGTACGGTCTGGCCCAGCAAGGGCACGCACCTAAGGGCTTCGCCCGTTTGTCGCGTAATGGCGTGCCATGGATGACCGTGGTGGTGATGAGTGCCGCGCTGCTGCTGGGTGTGCTGTTGAACTACCTGATTCCGGAAAACGTGTTTCTGTTGATCGCCTCCATCGCGACCTTTGCCACGGTATGGGTCTGGCTGATGATTCTGTGTACCCAGGTGGCCATGCGTCGCTCCATGAGTGCCGAGCAGGTCGCACAACTGAAGTTCCCTGTACCGTTCTGGCCCTATGCGCCGATGGCGGCGATTGCCTTCATGCTGTTCATTTTCGGCGTGCTGGGTTATTTCCCGGACACCCAGGCGGCGCTGATCGTCGGTGTGGTCTGGATCGTGCTGCTGGTGCTGGCCTACCTGACGTGGGTGAAACCGGCGGCGGGCCAGGCGGCACTGGTAGAGCAGGAACCTTCTTTTTCACATCAATAACCTAACGGAGGCCACGGATGAAAACTCTCTGGCAACACTGCCACGTCGCAACCATGGCACAAGGCGTCTACTCGATCATCGAGGACGCGGCCATCGTGACGTCAGGTGCGCTCATTGAGTGGATCGGCCCGCGCGCTGACCTGCCCGCGGGCGAGTACCCGGCCGTCAACGATTTGCAAGGGGCCTGGGTAACGCCGGGTCTGATCGACTGCCACACCCACACGGTGTTTGGCGGTAATCGTAGCGGCGAATTCGAACAGCGCCTGCAAGGCGTCAGCTACGCAGAAATCGCAGCGGCCGGTGGTGGCATCGCCAGCACCGTACGCGCGACCCGCGCAGCCTCTGAAGACGAGCTGTTCGCCAGCGCCGCCAAGCGTCTTAAAAGCCTGATGCGTGATGGCGTGACCACGGTCGAAATGAAATCCGGCTACGGCCTCGACCTGGCCAGCGAGCGCAAGATCCTTCGAGTCATTCGCCGCCTCGGCGCCGAATTGCCGATCAGCGTGCGCAGCACGTGCCTGGCCGCTCACGCGTTGCCGCCGGAATACGCCGACCGCGCCGACGACTACATCGATCACATCTGCGCCGAAATGCTCCCGGCCCTGGCCGCCGAAGGGTTGGTGGATGCGGTGGATGCATTCTGCGAATACCTGGCGTTCTCGCCGGCGCAGGTTGAACGGGTGTTCATCACCGCACAGGAACTCGGTTTGCCGGTGAAGCTGCACGCAGAACAACTGTCGTCGCTGCACGGTTCGAGCCTGGCGGCGCGTTATCACGCACTGTCGGCCGATCATCTGGAATTCATGACCGAGGACGATGCCATCGCCATGGCCAAGTCCGGAACCGTCGCGGTGCTGCTGCCGGGCGCGTTCTACTTCCTGCGGGAAACTCAGTTGCCGCCGATGGACGCGCTGCGCAAGCACGGTGTGAAAATAGCCATCGCCAGCGACCTCAACCCGGGCACCTCGCCTGCGCTGTCGTTGCGCTTGATGCTGAACATGGCCTGCACCTGTTTCCGCATGACCCCGGAAGAGGCGCTGGCGGGCGCGACGATTCATGCCGCCACCGCGCTGGGCATGGCCGATACCCACGGCTCGCTGGAAGCCGGAAAAGTCGCGGATTTTGTCGCCTGGCAAATCGATCGTCCGGCCGATCTGTCGTACTGGCTGGGCGGTGACCTGGAAAAACGCGTCGTGCGTCACGGCGTCGAGACAAGTGTTTAGGAGAACAGCTGTGGATAAGGTTCTGAACTTCAAACAAGGCCGTGTGCCGCTGCTGATCAGCATGCCTCACGCGGGCGTGCGCCTGACCCCGGCGGTCGAAGCCGGGTTGATTCCCGACGCCCGCAGTCTGCCGGATACCGACTGGCACATCCCGAAGCTTTATGAATTTGCCACGGAACTGGGCGCCAGCACCCTGGCCGCCGAGTACTCGCGGTTTGTCATCGACCTGAACCGTCCCTCCGACGACAAGCCTTTGTATGTCGGCGCGACCACGGGCCTGTACCCGGCGACGCTGTTCGATGGCATTCCCTTGTTCCGCGAAGGCCTGGAACCGTCGAAAGAAGAGCGCACGACCTGGCTGGAACAGATCTGGACGCCGTATCACACGACATTGCAAAACGAGCTGGCACGGCTGAAAGCCGAGTTCGGTTTTGCGTTGCTGTTCGACGCGCACTCGATCCGCTCGATCATCCCGCACCTGTTCGACGGCAAGCTGCCGGACTTCAACCTCGGCACCTTCAATGGCGCCAGTTGCGATCCTGAGTTGGCCACTCAACTGGAAGCCATTTGCGCGCGCCACGGCGATTACAGCCATGTGCTGAACGGCCGCTTCAAGGGCGGCCACATCACCCGGCATTACGGCAATCCGGCCGAGAATATCCATGCCGTGCAACTGGAGTTGGGTCAGTGCACATATATGGAAGAGTTCGAACCGTTCCGCTATCGCCCGGATCTGGCTGCGCCGACGCAAGTGGTGCTCAAGGAGCTGCTGCAAGGTTTGCTCGATTGGGGCCAAAACCACTACAAACGCTAGAGCCTGGCGCATAACCCTGTGGGAGCGCGCTTGCTCGCGATGGCGGACTAACAGGCAACATCTATGTTGAATGTTATGGCCTCATCGCGAGCAAGCTCGCTCCCACAGGTTTTTCATTGGCCTTCATAGCTGATTGGAACTGTCGCCTCTGTGCAAAACACAGTCGCCACAGGTCGCTTTTACCCGCTCGACGCTGCGTAATGTGCAGGGCACGGTGCACGAAGACACCGGCCCTCACAATAATCTGCCGCACGAGACTCTCCCGATGAAAAGACTGTTCACCCGCTGTCTCTCAATCCTCTGCGGCACGGCTCTTCTGAGCACCAGCGTCCTGGCCAGCGACGATGCTTCCTGCAAAGCCGTGCGCATGGGCGTGGTCAACTGGACCGATGTGATCGCCACCAGTGGCATGGCCGATGTGTTACTCAATGGCCTGGGCTACGAAAGCAAGCAAACCAGCGCTGTGCAGCAAATCATCTTCGCCGGCATCCGCGACAAGCGCCTGGACATTTTCCTGGGTTACTGGAAACCGGCGATGGACAAAAACATCGCGCCGTTCGTGGCGGCCAACCAAGTGAAAGTCATGGAGAAACCGAGCCTGGCCGATGCTCAGGCCACCCTCGCGGTTCCGGACTACGTGGCCGCCGCCGGTTTGAAAACCTTTGCCGACATCGCCCGATTCAAAGACCAGCTCGGCGGCAAGATCTACGGCATCGAGCCCGGCAGCGGCGCCAACACCACGATCAAAACCATGATCGAGACCAATCACTTTGGCTTGAAGGATTTCAAACTGATTGAATCCGGCGAGGCCGGCATGCTCGCCGCCGTACAGCGTGCAGTGAATCGCAAGGAGTTCGTGGTGTTCGTCGGCTGGACCCCGCACCCGATGAACATCAACATGAAGATCGACTACCTGACCGGCAGTGAAGACGTCTACGGACCGAACGAAGGTGCGGCGACGGTCTCTACGGTCACTTCGCCGGATTACGCTGAACGTTGCCCGAATGTAAATCGCCTGCTGGAGAACCTGACTTTCAGCGCCTCGCAGGAAAGTCAGTTGATGGTGCCGATCATGGAGCGCAAGACGCCGCAGGATGTCGCCAGGCAGTGGTTGCGCGATCACCCGGAAGATATGCAGCGTTGGTTGGCGGGTGTCAGCAGTTTTGATGGTAAGGATGGCGTTGCCACCGTTCAGGCCAGTTTGAAAAACTGAATTCAAATGTTGCTCTCCTTAAACCGCTGAACGGACTGGCACCAGGCTCATGGCTCCTTACCCGCTTTCCGAACAGATGACGGCATTCGTCGAGACAACCGTCAGCTTCAACAGCACCGACAGCAGCCTCGAGGGTTTGCGTCGGGCCTACAGCGAGATGTGCCGGGCGTTTACTCCGCCACGTCCTGAAGGGCTTTATGTGCTTGATGTCGAGCTGGCGGGCGTGGCGATCAGGTCCTACCAGCCGCACGCCTCATCGTCGTCCGAGGCTTGCCCGTGCATTGTGTATCTGCACGGTGGTGGGTGGGTGGTGGGGGATCTGGATTCCCACGACTTCATCTGCGCCGAGCTCGCATCAACCCTCGGTGTATTGGTCATCGCGGTTGATTACCGCCTGGCGCCGGAGCATCCGTTTCCGGCGGCGTTCGATGATTGCATCAAGGTCTGGCGGGCGTTGCGTACGGGGCCATTCCGGCTTGATCCTGCGCGGACGCTGGTGATGGGGGACAGCGCGGGCGGCAACCTGGCCGCTGCATTATGTCTGGCGCTGCGGGATGCTCGCGAGCCATTGCCTGCTGCGCAGATTCTGGTCTATCCGGGACTGGGTGGCGGTGATCAGTTGCCATCGCGCGGCGAATGCATCGACGCGCCGTTGCTCAGCAGCAGCGATGTGGATTGTTATCACGCGCTGTACCTGCATGGCACCCGACATCCGGGGGCCTATGCCATGCCACTGCTCGCCGGACACTTCAGTGGTCTACCACCGGCATTGATCGCCGTTGCGCAGTTCGATCCGCTGCGCGATGACGGCGTGCTCTACGCCGAGCAACTGGAAGCCGCCGGTGTGGACACCACGCTGTACTACGGCGAGGGGCTGGTTCATGGTTGTTTGCGCGCGCGCGCTCAAGTCGCCGAGGTCGATGCGCTCTATGAAACACTGCTCGGGTTTTTGGCTGACAAGTTGTGACGCTGCACGGGGCATGCTCATTGACGTAATTCGGGTTTATGATGCCGGACGGCAGAATAATAGAAGTCCCCCCAGGGATGACCTCGACCCCTTACGGAGCGCGCAATGCAGACTTTGTACCCGCAGATCAAACCCCACGCCCGGCACGATCTGGCCGTCGATGACACCCACACCCTCTACGTCGACGAAAGCGGTTCACCGGAAGGTTTACCGGTGGTGTTTATCCACGGCGGCCCCGGTGCCGGGTGTGATGCCCAAAGCCGTCGGTATTTCGATCCAAACCTGTATCGCATCGTTACCTTTGACCAGCGCGGCTGCGGTCGCTCCACCCCCCACGCCAGCCTCGAAAACAACACCACCTGGGATCTGGTCGCCGACCTTGAGCGAATTCGCCAGCATCTGGGCATCGACAAGTGGGTGCTGTTTGGCGGCTCCTGGGGGTCGACCCTGGCGTTGGCCTACGCGCAAACCCACCCAGAGCGTGTACACGGTCTGATCCTGCGCGGGATTTTTCTCTGCCGCCCACAGGAAATCGAGTGGTTCTACCAGGCGGGCGCCAGCCGTCTGTTCCCGGACTACTGGCAGGACTACGTTGCGCCGATCCCGATGGACGAGCGCGACGATTTGCTCAGCGCTTTCCACAAGCGCCTGACCGGCAATGACCAGATTGCCCAGATGCACGCGGCCAAGGCCTGGTCCCTCTGGGAAGGCCGGACCGCCACCCTGCGTCCGAACCCGCTGGTGGTCGATCGCTTCTCGGAGCCGCAGCGTGCATTGTCGATTGCTCGCATCGAATGTCATTACTTCACCAACAATGCGTTCCTTGAGCCTAACCAGTTGATTCGTGACATGGGCAAGATTGCCCATTTGCCCGGCGTGATCGTTCACGGTCGCTACGATGTGATCTGTCCGTTGGATAACGCTTGGGAATTGCACCAGAATTGGCCGAACAGTGAATTGCAGGTCATCCGGGACGCCGGCCATGCTGCCTCCGAACCGGGTATCACTGATGCGCTGGTGCGAGCCGCCAACCAGATGGCGCGCCGCTTGCTCGACCTGCCGCCTGAAGAAGCATGAAGGGTTTGCTCCAGCGCGTACGGGGTGCGCGAGTCGAGGTCGCGGGCGAGGTGGTGGGAGCGGTCGACCAGGGGTTGCTGGTGCTGGTCGCGGTTGAGCCCGAGGACACTCGGGCCAGCGCCGACAAACTTCTTAATAAGCTGCTTAACTATCGGGTGTTCAGCGACGCCGAGGGCAAGATGAATCTGTCCCTGGCGGATGTCGGCGGCGGGTTGCTGCTGGTCTCACAGTTCACCTTGGCTGCCGACACCAAAAGCGGGTTGCGCCCGAGTTTTTCGACCGCGGCGCCTCCGGCCTTGGGCGAGGAGCTTTTCGACTATCTATTAGGCAAAGCGAAACAGGTGCATGGCACAGTGGCATCAGGTAGATTCGGCGCGGATATGCAGGTGCACCTGGTCAACGATGGCCCGGTCACCTTCCTGTTACAGACCTGAAAGCGCTTGAAACAACTTTTTAAGGGCTTTTCGACTGAAAACAGGCGTTTTACGCGAGAAATACTTTGTTGCGCCTGATGCGTTGTAACGCGGCCTACTAGATAATCGCGCGCTACGGGGATCGGCGTTCGTTGGTCCATTTTGACTTAGGTAGAGACTTGTCCTGGACCGTTTGGGGAATCATTTAGCCCCATCGGAGTCGGAACAATGCTCGCCAACTTGGCAAGAGTGGTTTGCAAGATCGGTTTTTTCAGGCCGTTGATCGTGCAAATCCTTTAACTGGCCGTTGGTTTTTTGATCTGTTTTCGGCGAGGGTTGCTCGTGATTGTTAGTCCCTGTAATGCACCAAAATTGACTGCCAAACGGTTCCGAAGCGCTCTGGTAGCGGGCTCTGCACTGCTCTGCCTGTTCAGCGCCGGCCAGCTTTGGGCATTCAATCTGGATGACGTGTCGGTCAAGGCAAAAGAGTTGGCCGCGCAAAAATACGAAGCTCCGCGCAGTAACCTGCCGAACGAGTTCCGCGATATGAAATTCGCGGACTATCAGAAAATTCGTTTCCTGACCGAAAAAGCCGAATGGGCGGATCAGAAAACCCCGTTCAAGTTGTCGTTCTATCACCAGGGTATGCATTTCGATACGCCGGTGAAAATCAACGAAATCACAGCTAACTCCGTCGAAGAGATCAAGTACGACCCGACTCGTTTCGATTTTGGCGATGTGAAATTCGATCCTAAAGCCACCGAACAACTGGGTTATGCCGGTTTCCGGGTGCTGTACCCGATCAACAAGGCTGACAAGCAAGACGAAATCATGACCATGCTCGGCGCGAGCTACTTCCGCGTCGTCGGCAAGGGTCACGTCTATGGCTTGTCCGCGCGCGGCATGGCGATTGATACCGCATTGCCATCGGGCGAAGAGTTCCCGCGTTTCACCGAATTCTGGATTCAACAGCCGAAGCCGGGCGACAAGCACCTGGTGATTTTCGCCCTGCTGGATTCGCCGCGTGCCACCGGCGCCTATCGCCTGACCCTGCGTCCGGGCAGCGACACCATTGTCGACGTCAAGGCGCAGATGTTCCTGCGTGACAAGGTCGGCAAGCTGGGTATCGCTCCATTGACCAGCATGTATCTGTTCGGCGCCAACCAGCCATCGAAAGTGCTGAACTATCGTCGCGAATTGCACGATTCCAGCGGCCTGGCGATTCATGCCGGCAACGGCGAATGGATCTGGCGTCCATTGAACAACCCCAAGCACCTGTCGGTGAGCAACTTCTCGGTCGAGAACCCGCGTGGCTTCGGTCTGCTGCAGCGTGGCCGCGACTTCAGTCACTACGAAGACCTCGACGACCGCTACGACAAGCGCCCAAGCGCCTGGATCGAGCCGAAGGGTGACTGGGGTAAAGGTACCGTGGATCTGGTTGAGATTCCGACCGCCGACGAAACCAACGACAATATCGTTGCTTTCTGGAACCCGGAAAAACTGCCAGAACCTGGCCAGCCGCTCGATGTTGCCTATCGCCTGCACTGGACCATGGATGAATCCGCAATCCACGCCCCCGACAGCGCCTGGGTCAGCCAGACCCTGCGCTCCACCGGTGACGTTAAACAGTCCAACCTGATTCGTCAGCCGGACGGTAGCGTGGCTTATCTGGTGGACTTCGAAGGCCCGTCCCTGGCGGCATTGCCTCCGGAAGCGGACGTTCGCAGCCAGGTCAGCGTTGGCGACAATGCCGAACTGGTCGAAAACAGCGTGCGTTACAACCCTGAAACCAAGGGCTGGCGCCTGACGCTGCGCATGAAGATCAAGGACCCGGGCAAGGCCACCGAAATGCGTGCGGCCCTGGTCCAGAACATCGTGCCGGCTGACCTGGCCAAAACGTCGCTTCCAGCGTCGAATTCGTCTGTCGCCAAGGCCGACAAGGTTGCCGCCAAGCAACAAGAGAAAGCGGACAAGGAAGCCAAGCAAGCAGAAGCCAAGCAGGCTGATGCCAAGCCAGTTGCAGATGCCAAGGACAAGGCCAACAAAGACGCCAAGCAGCCTGTTGCTGCCGACGCGGCCCCAGCCACACCGGAATCGGCGCCGACTGAAGAAGTCCTGACCGAGACCTGGAGCTACCAGTTGCCTGCCGATGAGTAATTCTCAAGTACAGCCAGAGTCGCTTTCCGAGTATCTGGCGCATTTACCGATGACCGACGAGCAGCGCGCGGAACTTGCGGGCTGCCAGTCCTTCAGCGAGTTGCACCAGCGTCTGTCGTCCTCCACGTTCGACGCACCGACCGAAGCAGCTCAAGCTTCGGTAGGCCGCCGCTTGACTCTGAACACCGCTGAAGAGCTGGAAGAAGCGGAAATGCTGGCGGTCGACGCCAGTGGCCGGGTATGCCTCAAGGCCACCCCGCCGATCCGCCGGACCAAAGTTGTGCCGGAGCCTTGGCGCACCAACATTCTGGTGCGTGGCTGGCGGCGTCTGACCGGTCGCACCAATCCGCCGGCTCCGCCGAAAGATGAGCGCGTGTTGCCGGCTGCCCGCTGGCGGACCGTTGGTTCGATCCGTCGCTACATTCTGCTGGTGCTGATGCTCGGCCAGACCATCGTTGCCGGTTGGTACATGAAAGGCATCATGCCGTACCAGGGCTGGTCGTTCGTCGACCTCAACGAAGTGTTGCATCAACCGCTGCTGCAAACGGCCACGCAAGTGCTGCCGTATGCACTGCAAACCAGCATCCTGATTCTGTTCGGGATTCTGTTCTGCTGGGTATCGGCCGGTTTCTGGACCGCGCTGATGGGTTTCCTCGAGCTGCTCACCGGTCACGACAAATACCGCATTTCCGGCGCCAGCGCCGGCAATGAACCGATTCCGAAGGATGCGCGCACCGCACTGGTGATGCCGATCTGCAACGAAGACGTGCCACGGGTGTTTGCCGGTTTGCGCGCGACGTTCGAGTCGGTCGCGGCCACGGGTGACCTGGATCGCTTCGACTTCTTCGTCCTCAGCGACAGTAACGACGCCGACATTTGCGTCGCCGAGCAGCAAGCCTGGCTGGACGTTTGTCGCGAAGCCAAAGGCTTCGGCAAGATCTTCTATCGTCGCCGTCGCCGTCGCGTCAAACGCAAGAGCGGCAACCTTGACGACTTCTGCCGTCGCTGGGGCGGTGACTACAAGTACATGGTCGTGCTCGACGCTGACTCCGTCATGAGCGGCGAGTGCCTGACCAGTCTGGTGCGCTTGATGGAAGCCACGCCGGACGCCGGGATCATCCAGACCGCGCCGCGTGCGTCGGGCATGGACACCCTGTATGCGCGCATGCAGCAGTTTGCGACTCGCGTGTATGGCCCGTTGTTCACGGCTGGCCTGCACTTCTGGCAGTTGGGCGAATCCCACTACTGGGGTCACAACGCGATCATCCGCATGAAGCCGTTCATCGAGCACTGCGCCTTGGCGCCGTTGCCTGGTAAAGGGGCTTTCGCCGGTGCAATTCTGTCCCACGACTTCGTTGAAGCCGCGCTGATGCGCCGTGCTGGCTGGGGCGTGTGGATTGCCTACGATTTGCCGGGCAGTTACGAAGAGTTGCCACCGAACCTGCTGGACGAACTCAAGCGTGACCGTCGCTGGTGCCACGGTAACCTGATGAACTTCCGTCTGTTCCTGGTCAAAGGCATGCACCCGGTTCACCGGGCGGTATTCCTGACCGGTGTGATGTCTTATCTGTCGGCGCCGTTGTGGTTCTTCTTCCTCGTGCTGTCGACAGCGCTGCTGGCGGTCAACACGTTGATGGAGCCGCAGTACTTCATGGAGCCGCGACAGCTGTATCCGCTGTGGCCGCAATGGCATCCGGACAAGGCCGTGGCGCTGTTCTCCACGACCGTCGTGTTGCTGTTCCTGCCGAAGCTGCTGAGCATCATCCTGATCTGGGCCAAAGGCGCGAAAGAGTTCGGCGGCAAGTTCAAGGTGACCCTGTCGATGCTGCTGGAGATGTTGTTCTCCATGTTGCTGGCGCCGGTGCGGATGATTTTCCACACCCGTTTCGTTCTTGCGGCGTTCCTCGGCTGGGCGGCGACCTGGAACTCGCCACAACGTGACGACGACTCCACGCCGTGGAGCGAAGCGGTCAAGCGCCATGGTCCGCAAACCTTGCTGGGCTTCTTCTGGGCCTTGCTGGTGATCTGGCTGAACCCGAGCTTCCTGTGGTGGCTGGTGCCAATCGTGGGTTCGTTGATGCTGTCGATCCCGGTGTCCGTGATCTCCAGCCGTGTTGGCCTGGGCCTGAAGTCCCGTGACGAGAGCCTGTTCCTGATCCCTGAGGAATACAATCCGCCACAGGCGCTGCTGGCCACAGACCAGTACACCCACGAAAACCGTTATCACGCACTCAAAGACGGCTTCATCCGGTCAGTGGTCGACCCGCAGCAGAACGCCCTGGCGTGCTCGCTGGCGACGTCGCGTCACGGCCAGGCCGAGCCGATCGAGTGGCTGCGGATCGAGCGGGTGCGTCATGCATTGAAAGTCGGGCCTGACGGCCTGAACAACAATGAGCGCGTGCAACTGCTGAGCGACCCGGTGGCATTGGCTCGTCTGCATGAGCAGATCTGGAGTGAAGGTCACGCAGAGTGGTTGCAAGCCTGGCGTACATCGGTGAAATCCGATCCCCATGCGCCGCTGCTGCCGCTCAAGCCGCTGAGCGCACAGCCTCAGTTGGCATAACAAAAAACCCCGCTCATCAAGCGGGGTTTTTTTTGCCTGATCGTTTGCAAGCCCTTGTGCAAACGGACGAGTACGTTAGGATCCGTCCCCGAATTGGTGCGCCCGGATAATTTTTGTCCACATGGCTACGTTTCCTGAGGGAGACGGCCGTTTGCGCGCCTCACACCGCAATGGTTTTGGGGACATGATGATGAAGAAGTATCTCTCGATGCTGCTGGTCGGCGTCACGGCATTGGTTGCAGTCAGCACGGCGCAGGCCGGCGCCATTGATGACGCGGTCAAGCGCGGCACGCTGAAAGTCGGCATGGACCCGACCTACATGCCGTTCGAGATGACCAACAAGCGCGGCGAGATCATCGGTTTCGAAGTCGACATCCTCAAAGCCATGACCAAGGCCATGGGCGTGAAACTGGAGCTGGTGTCCACCGGCTACGACGGCATCATCCCGGCCCTGATGACCGACAAGTTCGACCTGATCGGCAGCGGCATGACGCTGACCCAAGAGCGCAACCTGCGCCTGAACTTCAGCGAACCGTTCATTGTGGTCGGTCAGACGCTGCTGATCCGCAAAGAGCTGGAAGGCACTATCAAGTCCTATAAAGACTTGAACACCGACGAGTACCGCATCACCTCCAAGCTCGGCACCACCGGCGAAATGGTCGCGAAAAAACTGATCTCCAAAGCCAAATACCACGGCTACGACAACGAGCAGGAAGCGGTGCTCGACGTGGTCAACGGCAAGGCGGATGCCTTCATCTACGACGCGCCTTACAACGTGGTGGCGGTGAACAAGGTCGGCGCCGGCAAGCTGGTGTTCCTCGATAAGCCGTTCACCTACGAACCGCTTGCCTTCGGTCTGAAGAAGGGTGACTACGACAGTATCAACTTCATCAACAACTTCCTGCACCAGATCCACGAAGACGGCACCTACGATCGCATCCATGACAAGTGGTTCAAAGACACCGCTTGGCAGAAAGACATGGAATAAGGCTTACCGCTGATCGTTCCCTCGCTCTGCGTGGGAACGCATCCTGTGACGCTCTGCGTCACGCTTGAGAAGGGACGCGGAGCGTCCCGGGCGGCATTCCCACGCAGAGCGTGGGAACGATCAAATTCCGGAACCCGTAATGAAACAAAAAAAATCCCAATGGCCCTGGCACGTATTAACCGTGCTGGTGCTGATCGGCCTGGCTGGTGCGTTGTACTACGCCACCTCGCTGATGTCCTACGAATGGCGCTGGAATCGCGTGCCGCAATACTTCGCCTACCACGCCGAAGAATCCCAGCGCGCCACTGATATCTCCACTGTCAGCGAACTGGTGCGCAAAGGCGATAAAGCTGAAGTCACGCTGCGCAACGACGCAGGCGATGAGCAACGCGTGACCGTCGACGACAACAGCCTGCAAGTCGCCCAAGGCGATGATGTGGCCGAAGGCGATGTGATTGGCGTGACCCGTCATTGGGCCGCCGGGCCGCTGCTTTGGGGGCTGTGGACAACTTTGTGGTTGTCGGTAGTGTCCGGTGTGCTCGGGCTGTTGATTGGTCTCGCCACGGGCCTGTGCCGGCTCTCGAACAACCCGACGCTGCGCGATCTCTCGACGATCTATGTCGAGCTGGTCCGTGGTACGCCGCTGCTGGTGCAGATCTTCATTTTCTACTTCTTCATCGGCACCGTGATGAACCTGTCCCGTGAATTCGCCGGGATCGCTGCACTGTCGTTGTTTACCGGGGCCTACGTCGCGGAAATCATCCGTTCCGGCGTGCAGTCCATCGCCCGGGGGCAAAACGAAGCGGCGCGCTCGTTGGGGCTGAGTGCTGGCCAGTCGATGCGCCACGTGGTGATGCCGCAAGCCTTGAAGCGCGTACTGCCGCCCTTGGCCGGGCAGTTCATCAGCCTGGTCAAGGACACGTCGCTGGTCTCGGTGATTGCGATTACCGAACTGCTCAAAAGTGGTCGTGAAGTTATTACCACCTCGTTTTCGCCGTTCGAAATCCTGTTCTGCGTGGCCGGGTTGTACCTGTTGATCAACCTGCCACTGTCGAAAATCGCCAGTCGGCTTGAACGGAGGCTCGCGCAAAGTGATTGAAGTCCGCGATCTGGTAAAAGTCTTCGACACCCGTGGCCAAGTGGTTCGCGCGGTGGATAACGTCACCACGCAAGTGGCCAAGGGCGAAGTGCTGGTGGTGATCGGTCCGTCCGGTTCCGGCAAGTCGACCTTCTTGCGCTGCCTCAACGGCCTGGAAGAATTCGATTCGGGTTCGGTGAGCATCGATGGCCTGCAACTGGCCGACCCGAAAACCGACGTGAATGCCTACCGCCGCGAAGTCGGCATGGTGTTCCAGCATTTCAACCTGTTCCCGCACATGACCGTGCTGGAAAACCTCTGCCTGGCGCAAAAAGTCGTGCGCAAGCGCGGCAAGAAGGAGCGCGAGGCCAAGGCCTTGGCGCTGCTGGAAAAAGTCGGGATCGCGCAGAAGGCCCACGAGTTTCCATCGCGCTTGTCCGGTGGCCAGCAGCAGCGTGTGGCGATTGCCCGCGCATTGGCCATGGAACCCAAGGTCATGCTGTTCGATGAACCGACGTCGGCCCTGGACCCGGAAATGGTCGGCGAAGTGCTGGATGTGATGAAGACCCTGGCCTTGGAGGGCATGACCATGGTCTGTGTCACCCACGAAATGGGTTTTGCGCGGGAAGTGGCGGATCGGGTGTTGTTCTTCGATCACGGCAAATTGCTGGAAGATGCTTCGCCGGCCGAATTCTTCGATGCGCCGAAGGATCCACGGGCGCAGGCGTTTTTGCGTCAGGTCCTCTGACGGCGGCGACCTTGCGATCGCCATCGCGGGCAAGCCCGCTCCCACAATGGATTGCGCTGTTCATGCTATTTGCGTAACACCGCTTATCCCTGAGGGAGCGGGCTTGCCCGCGATTGCATCACCTCGGTCCTGAGTGAACCGAGGTCAAAACACCCCCTCAAACCTTGAACTTGCCCACCAGCATCTGCAGATGCGTCCCCAGCCGTGCCAGCTCAATGCTGGAGGCCGCGGTCTCTTCGCTGGCGGCCGAGGTTTGTTCGGACACGTCGCGCACGTTAAGCACGCTGCGGTTGATCTCCTCGGCCACGGCGGTTTGCTGCTCGGCAGCGGCGGCAATCTGCTGGTTCATCGTCTGAATGGCCGACACGGTGCGGGTGATGCTTTCCAGTGAGCCGCCGGCGCGGCGGGTCAGTTCGACGCTGCTGTCGGTCAGGGTGCGGCTGTTGTCCATGATGGTCGCGACTTGCTGGGTGCCGGCTTGCAGGCCGACGATCAGCTCTTCGATTTCTTCGGTGGACTTCTGGGTGCGTTGCGCCAGGCTGCGAACTTCATCGGCCACCACCGCAAAACCCCGTCCGGCCTCACCGGCACGGGCAGCTTCGATGGCGGCGTTGAGGGCCAGCAGGTTGGTTTGCTGGGCCACGGATTTGATCACGTCGAGCACGCTGCCGATCTTGTCACTTTCGCGCTTGAGGTCGCCCATCGCGGCAGTGGAGTTGCCGACTTCGAGGGCCAGGCGTTCGATCTGGGCGATGGCTTCGCCGACCACTTTGTCACCTTCGCGGGCTTGCTGATCGGCGGCGACAGCGGCTTCGCTGGCTTCCTCGGCGTTGCGCGCCACTTCTTGCACGGTCGCGGTCATTTCGTTCATGGCGGTGGCCACCTGGTCGGTTTCGACCTTCTGGCTGTTGACCCCGGCACTGGTCTGCTCGGTGACGGCCGACAACTCTTCGGCGGCGCTGGCGATTTGCGTGACGCCGTCGCTGATGCCGCCGATCAGTTCGCGCAGGCCCAGAATCATGCTCTGCATGGCGCGCTGGAGCTGGCCGAGTTCGTCGCGACGTTTGGAGGTCAGGTTGTGAGTCAGGTCGCCTGCTGCGACGCGCTCAGCGACTTTCAGGGTCTGGCTCAGCGGGATAACGATCTGACGGGTGATCGCCCAAGCGGCAATCATGCCAAAGACCAGGGCCAGAGCCGTGGCCAGCAGCAGCATGTTCTTGGCGTGTGCGGCATCGGTATCGCGAACAATGGTTTGCGACACGGTGAGTTTTTTGCTGACGTCGAGCAGGATGTCACCTTGCGCAGCCATGGTTTTGAGCGCGGCAGCGCTGGCGACCTGTGAGTCGCGGTACTGGCTGACGGCGGCGCGGTAGGCCTTGAGCGAGTCGGTGGCCTGTTGCAGGTTGGCGATGTGCTGCTCCGGCAATTTGGACGGCAGGCTTTCGAGGTTTTTCAGGGCGTTGTCGATGGCATCCAGTGCTGGCTGTTCAGCTTCGGCCTTGCCGCTATAGGTGTAGCCGCGGACCTGGAAGCGCGCTTGCTGGATCAGTTTGCTCAGATCAATCACGCTATTGAAGTCGGCAACACTATCGCCCTGTAACAGGGACTTCTCGACTTCAGCGACGCGGGCCACGGCATTATCGGCCGTGGCGCCGAGTTTGCTGCGGGCGTCTTCGCGGTTGGCGCCTGCCTGAGTCATGGCGGCGAACGCTTGTTTGTACTGGCTGACGGCGGCCAGTTGCTGGTCGACCATCGCTGCATCAGCCGGTTGTTCGATCATTTTGCGGGCGCTTTGCAGGCCGGTATCGAGTTGCGCAAGCTTGTCGTTAACCGCCCCCGGGCCTTGTTCTCCGCGGCGCATCTCATAGTCCAGGCGGGCGATGCGCAGGTCTTTGGTCAGGTCATTGAGGCTGGCAATGAACCCAAGCTTGTCGCCGCGGCTCGTCACATCACTCAGGCCGGTCCAGCCGGTGACGGTGATCGATAGGGTAAGCAGCAGCACCAGGCCGAAACCGATTCCCAGTTTGCGATTGACGCTGACGTTTCCCAGATTCTCGGCTAGCCATTGGTACATGCTGCAACTCCCTGGACCACTGATTTTGGTTTTGTGGGAACTGTATCGGCAGGCGAAAGAGAATCTGTAGGGCGGAAAAGGACTTGCGACGATCACAGTCCCTGTAGCAGCTGGCGAAGCCTGCGTTCGGCTGCGAAGCAGTCGTGAAATCAGACACCGCGGTGTTTCAGGTAGTCCGAGTTGTCCGGATTGACGACTGCTTCGCAGCCGAACGCAGGCTTCGCCAGCTGCTACAAGGTAGTCGGGGTTAGAAGAGGCGGGCGAGCAGCGCGGTGACGGCGGTTTCGACACGCAGGATGCGCTCGCCGAGTTGCACCGGTTGCAGGCCGGCCTTGCCCAGCAGGTCGATCTCGTAGGGGATCCAGCCACCTTCGGGGCCGATGGCCAGCGTCACCGGTTCGTCTAGCCCACGGGGGCAGGGCGGGTAATTGCCGGGGTGGCCAACGAGGCCAAGGGTGCCCTCGGTGATTGCCGGCAAACGGTCCTCAACGAACGGCTTGAAGCGCTTTTCGATGACGATTTCCGGCAGCACACTGTCCCGGGCCTGTTCGAGGCCGAGGATCAGTTGCTCACGAATCGCTTCGGGCTCCAGAAACGGGGTTTGCCAGAAGCTCTTCTCGACGCGATAGCTGTTCACCAGGACGATGCGCGGCACACCCATGGCGGCCACGGTCTGAAACACCCTACGCAGCATTTTCGGGCGTGGCAGGGCCAATACCAGGGTCAACGGCAGCTTGGTCGGGGGCGATTGGTCCAGCGTGACACGCAACTCGGCTTCATTGGCGTCCAGGCGCAGCACTTCGGCTGCCCCCATCAAACCGCCGATCCGTCCGACGCGCATGTTGTCACCGACTTCACAGCGGTGGACTTCCTGCATGTGCGTCAACCGGCGATCACGCAGGATCACCCGGTCGGCCGCAATGAAATCGGCTTCTTCGAGCAGCAGCAGGTTCACGGTTGGGTTGCTGGCGGCTGGTCGTTGTTGTCGTCAGCCGGTTGATCGTCCGGGTGCTCGCCGCGCTTGCTGACCAGGCTGCCAAACAGGATGCCGATCTCGAACAGCAGCCACATCGGAACTGCCAACAGCGTCTGCGAGAAGATGTCCGGCGGCGTCAGGATCATGCCGACCACGAAGCAGCCAATGACCACGTATGGGCGGATTTTCTTCAGGTATTTGACGTCGACCACGCCGATCCACACCAACAGCACCACGGCCACCGGGATTTCGAATGCCACGCCAAAGGCGAAGAACAGCGTCATGACGAAATCGAGGTAACTGGTGATGTCGGTCATCATTTCCACGCCGGCCGGGGTGGCGGCAGCGAAGAACTTGAAGATCAGCGGGAAGACCAGGTAATAGGCGAACGCCATGCCGGTGTAGAACAGCAGGATGCTGGACACCAGCAATGGCACGGCAATGCGCTTTTCATGCTTGTACAGGCCCGGTGCGATGAAGCCCCAGATCTGATGCAGGATCACCGGGATCGCCAGGAACAGCGAGACCATCATGGTCAGCTTCAGCGGCGTCAGGAACGGCGACGACACGTCGGTGGCAATCATCGTCGCGCCAGCAGGCAGGTACGCGCGCAGCGGCGTGGAGACGAAGGTGTAGATCTGCTGGGTGAAGGCAAACAACCCGGCGAAGATGATGAAAATCGCCGCTACGCAACGCAGCAGGCGGGTACGCAACTCGGTGAGGTGCGAAACCAGCGGCATGTGCTGGTCGTTTTCGGGGAGATCGCTCATGGGGCTCGCGGCGGCAGTGTGGGGTCATGAGGGGCCGGCGCTGTCGGCGCGACGGCATGAGCAACCGGTTCAACCGGCGTCGCTGGTGCAGCGGGCGCGGGTTGTGCGGTCGCTACAGCCGGTGCAGGCGCGGGTGTGGGTTCGAGGGCGGCGGCAGGGGCATGAATCGTCTGCTCTCCCACGTGCTCCACCGGCGTCGGCTCCTGCTGGGTCGGCGTGAAGATCTTCCGCGCCTCCTGTTCCAGCGACAGAATGTGCTCGTTGTGCAGTTGCCGACGAATTTCGTCGGCACCGATTTCACGCTCAACTTCCTGTTTGATTGCATTGAAACTGCGCTTCAAGCGCCCAACCCACAGGCCGGCGGTGCGCGCAGCACCCGGCAGGCGCTCAGGACCCAGCACGAGCAGGGCAACGAGGCCGACGAGCAGCAGTTCAGAGAAGCTGATACCAAACATTAGTCTGTGCTCACACGTCTTTGCGGATCGGCTCTTCGACTTTTTGCGCCTGCACATCGATGGTGTGCGGCTGGTTTACCGAGGCCTGTGGCTGCACCGGCGGTACTGGTTGAGACGGCGTGGCGGTCGGATCGGCCGGTTTTTCGTCGTCGTTCATGGCTTTCTTGAAGCCCTTGATCGACTCGCCAACGTCCGTGCCGAGGTTCTTCAGTTTCTTGGTGCCGAATACCAACACGACAACAACCAGGATGACGATCCAGTGTTTCCAGTCAAAAATGCCCATGTTGCAGCTCCTCTCTAATAGTTATTCAGGCGGACGGACGCGAGGCTTTCTCGACGTGTCCGGAGAGACCGAAACGACGGTCCAGTTCATCGAGTACAGCCTGTGGATGCTGCCCCAGTTGGGCGAGCATGACCATGCTGTGGAACCACAAATCGGCGGTCTCGTAGATCACATCGCTGCAGTCACCGCTGATGGCGGCATCCTTGGCGGCAATGATGGTCTCGACCGACTCTTCGCCGACTTTTTCCAGAATCTTGTTCAAGCCCTTGTGGTACAGGCTGGCGACATACGAGCTGTCGGCGGCGGCGCCTTTGCGCTCTTCCAGCACTTGGGCCAGACGGGTCAGAGTGTCACTCATGTGCGTGTCCTGCGGAATAGATGGCGTGCGGATCTTTCAGAACCGGGTCGACGGTTGTCCAGTCGCCGTTTTCGTATACGCGGTAGAAGCAGCTCTGGCGACCGGTGTGGCACGCGATGTCGCCGATCTGCTCGACCATCAGGATGATCACGTCGGCGTCACAGTCCAGACGCATCTCGTGCAGGGTTTGTACGTGGCCGGACTCTTCGCCCTTGCGCCACAGCTTGCCACGCGAGCGCGACCAGTAGATGGCGCGGTTCTCGGCAGCGGTCAGTTCCAGCGCTTCGCGGTTCATCCAGGCCATCATCAGGACGCGCCCGGTCTTGTGATCCTGGGCAATCGCGGGCACCAGGCCGTCGGCGTCCCACTTGATCTCGTCCAGCCAGTTTTTCATCTTCGACTCCGACAGCGGGCTCCACACTTCAATAGTCAAGCCCAGGCGTTGAAACAGTGTGCCAGTGCGTAACACAACTGGCTATCGGCGAACGACCAGATACAAACCGACGGCCATCATGATTCCCGCCGGCCAGTAGGCCAACTGGTTCAGTGGCCCGCCAGCGGCGAGTATCGCGCCACCGGCCAGATGGGCCGTACCGAGCAACCGCAGGAACCAGTCGTCGCGGCGTCGATGCCACGGTGGCGGCGGGTCGTACGCGTGGGGTTGAGACATGCGCTCCAGCAGGTCGCGGGCCATATTGGCCAGGTGCGGCAGCTGTTCAAACTGGCTCTGCACGTTGCCGAGCAAGGCTTTGGGGCTGACGCGCTCGCGCATCCAGCGCTCGAGGAACGGCTGCGCGGTGTTCCACAGATCGAGGTCCGGGTACAACTGGCGGCCCAGGCCTTCGATGTTCAACAGGGTCTTTTGCAGCAGAACGAGTTGCGGCTGCACTTCCATGTTGAAGCGTCGGGCGGTCTGGAACAGGCGCATCAACACCTGACCGAAGGAAATATCCTTTAACGGTTTTTCGAAAATCGGCTCGCACACCGTACGGATCGCCGCTTCGAATTCGTTGAGTTTGGTTTCCGCCGGCACCCAGCCCGAATCGATGTGCAACTGCGCCACGCGCCGGTAATCACGCTTGAAGAAGGCGAACAGGTTGCGCGCCAGGTAATCCTGGTCTTCCGGGGTCAGGCTGCCGACGATGCCGCAGTCGATCGCGATGTATTGCGGGCTCCACGGGTTCACGGTGCTGACGAAGATGTTGCCGGGGTGCATGTCGGCATGGAAGAAACTGTCGCGGAACACTTGCGTGAAGAAGATCTCCACACCGCGTTCGGCGAGCATTTTCATGTCGGTACGCTGGTCGGCCAGGGTCGTCAGGTCGGTGACCTGGATGCCGTAGATGCGCTCCATCACCAACACTTTCGGCCGGCACCAGTCCCAATAGACTTGCGGCACGTACAGCAGCGGCGAGCCTTCGAAGTTGCGCTTCAACTGGCTGGCGTTCGCCGCCTCGCGCAGCAGATCGAGTTCGTCGTAGATGGTTTTTTCGTAGTCCTGGACCACGTCCACCGGGTGCAGCAAACGCGCGTCGGCCGAGAGCTTTTCAGCGGCGCGGGCGAGAATGAACAGCCACGCCAGATCCTGGGCGATGACCGGTTTGAGGCCCGGGCGAATTACCTTGACCACCACTTCTTCGCCGGTTTTCAACTGCGCGGCATGCACCTGCGCCACCGAGGCGGAAGCCAGTGGCTCGACATCGAAGCGGCTGAACACTTCACTGATCTTTTTGCCGAGCTGTTCTTCGATCAGTTTGACCGACACTTGCGAGTCGAACGGCGGCACGCGGTCCTGCAGCTTCATCAGCTCATCGGCGATGTCTTCCGGCAGCAGGTCACGGCGGGTGGACAGAATCTGCCCGAACTTGATGAAAATCGGCCCGAGGTCCTGCAGCGCCAGGCGCAATCGCGCGCCGCGGCTCAAGTCCAGCGTCTTGCGCGGGAACCAGCGCCATGGCAACGCGTAACGCAGCGCCAGCAGGAACCAGGGCAGCGGCAGGGCGAACAGCAGGTCATCGAGACGGTAACGAATCACAACGCGCTGGATGCGCAACAAACGGCGGACGGCAAGCAGCTTCATGCGTTATCGCTTGGGTCGAGGGATCGGGAAAGGCGCTCGAAGCGCGCCTCGAGACGTTCCAGATCGAGTTTGATCTGGTCCAGTTCACTGAAACGGGCTTCGGCTTCGCGCTGACCGACGAGGGTTCGCGATTCTTCAGCCAGGTATTCGCCCAGGTTTTGCCCCAGGCTGATGAACCCTTGCTGATACCAGCGAGCGCGACTGCGCAGGTGACCACCGATCAGTTGCGTCGCCACCGGGCCGAGCCAGCGCGAGAGTTCATACTCCCAATCCAGCTCGAGGTCCTGAAGGATCGCCGCCAGTTCCAGCAGCACGCCGCTGTCTCCGTCGAGTTCGACTTCAGGGCCATGCAGGACCGAGGTCTTGTCCTTGCTCATCGCCAGTTTCAGCAGGCTTGAGGCCGGTGCACGCAAGGTGCAATCAACGCCGGTTTCCCAGTGGGAAGCGAGCATCAGGCCTTCGTCGCTGGGCAGGATGAACAGCTGCAATGCCGGGCTGCGGCAATCGATGGCTATCACCCGGCCGCTCAAATGCGCCAGCCGTGGCAGCGCCGTGCTGTCGAGACGCAGCACCCGGTTCAGGCCGAGTTCAACGCTGGCGAGCAGGCCGGCCAGCAACATCAGGGTTTGATGCCGCGGTGCAGGGCGACGATGCCTGCGGTCATGTTGTGGTAGGTCACGCGGTCGAAACCGGCCTCGACCATCATCGATTTCAGGGTTTCCTGATTCGGGTGCATGCGGATCGATTCGGCCAGGTAGCGATAGCTTTCCGAGTCGTTGGTGATCAGCTTGCCCATCAACGGCATGAAGGCGAACGAGTAAGCATCGTAGGCTTTGGACATCAGCGCGTTGGTCGGTTTGGAGAACTCCAGCACCAACAGGCGACCGCCAGGCTTGAGTACGCGCAGCATCGAACGCAGGGCGTCTTCTTTGTGCGTCACGTTGCGCAGGCCGAAGGCGATGGTCACGCAGTCGAAGTGATTGTCCGGGAACGGCAGTTTTTCAGCGTCGGCCTGAACGAATTCGACGTTGCCGGCGACACCGAGGTCCAGCAGGCGATCACGTCCGACCTTGAGCATCGATTCGTTGATGTCGGCCAGCACGACCTGGCCCGTCGGGCCAACGAGGTGCGAGAATTTTTTGGTCAGGTCGCCTGTGCCGCCGGCGATGTCCAACACGCGATTACCGGTGCGCACGCCCGAAAGCTCGATTGCGAAACGCTTCCACAAGCGGTGCATGCCGCCCGACAGGAGGTCGTTCATCAAGTCGTACTTGGCGGCTACCGAATGGAAAACCTCAGCGACTTTTTCCGCTTTTTGGCTTTCCGGAACGTTTTTGAAACCGAAGTGCGTGGTGGGTTCGGCATCGCTGCCTTTGCGCTGATCAGTCATATCGCTGTCACCAGAAGAGAATGCGGGACATTCTAATCCCCAAGGGATGCTTTGTCTTGGCAAGGCTGAAGGTAAGATGGATCACCCTCGGGACGTTTTGCCGCACCCGCGGTCAGGATTTACCGACCAAGCATTCATAAAGCAGGAGTCATTTGATGGCCCGTATTAGTGTTGAACGCGCCCACGGCCTGGGTAAGGAAGCGGCTCGCGAGAAGGCCGACAAGCTGGCGCAGAAATTGTCCGATCAATATGGCCTGGAGCCGCAGTGGTCGGGTGACACCTTGAACCTCAAGCGCTCCGGCGTGAAAGGCGCGGTGCATGTCAGCGAAGATTCGATCCGCGTCGATGTCGAGCTGGGCCTGATGATGTCGGCCATGAGCGGCATGATTAAATCGGAAATCGAGAAGGCGCTGGATAAAGCGTTGGTGTGACCTGCATCGATTTTTGAAGGCAGTCCCTGTAGGAGCCGAGCTTGCTCGCGATGGCGGTGTGTCAGTCCACATCCATTTTGAATGATGAGGGGCTATCGCGAGCAAGCTCGGCTCCTACAGGTCGAGGTGTGTGGCACCACTGGTTTATGTCAGTTGTTAGGGTGCCGTTTCTAATTTTTCTCCCTACTTTGTGCCTGAGCCCGACACTTATCCGGGCAGTTCCTCAAACCTTCTGCGCGTGAGGTGCACCATGGCCAAAGTTATTCTGAAGAAAAAAATCGACGCATCGACCACTGCTCTGGGCGACGTCAAATCCTATGCCCGCAAGATCTGGCTGGCAGGCCTGGGTGCCTACGCCAAGGTCGGCCAAGAGGGCAGCGATTACTTTCAAGAGTTGATCAAGGCTGGTCAAACTGTTGAAAAGAAAGGCAAAAAAGTAGTGGCTGAGAAACTTGAAGCCGCTAATGCCGAGATCGATGAAGCCAAGAGTGAAGTGAGCACTTTCAAAGGCAAGGTCGAAGTTCAACTCGACAAGGTCGAGAAGGCTTTTGACTCGCGTGTCGCAAGTGCCTTGAATCGTATCGGCATTCCGTCTAAACATGACGTTGAGACACTCTCTGCTAAGCTCGATGAGCTGACGGCATTGCTCGAAAACGTCGCGCGTAAATCTTAAGGAGAACGGGATGGCTGTTAAAAAGAACACCGAAAAAGAAGGCAGCTCGTGGATCGGGAAAGTCGAAGACTACTCCCGCAAAATCTGGCTGGCTGGTTTAGGCGTGTACTCGAAGATTGACACTGACGGCAGCAAGCTCTTCGATACATTGGTCAAAGACGGCGAGAAAGCCGAGAAGCTCACCAAGAGCGCTGTTGGCAAGAAAGTCGACGCCGCCAAGGATTCTGCTTCGTCGGCCAAGTCGCGCATCAGCGGCGTGAAAGATCGTGCGCTGGGCAAGTGGGATGAACTGGAAGGGGCTTTCGACAAGCGTCTGAACAGCGCCATTTCGCGCCTCGGTGTCCCGAGCCGCAACGAAGTCAAAGCACTGCACAGCAAGGTCGACACCCTGACCAAGCAAATCGAAAAACTCACCGGTGCCAAGGTTGCGCCTGTTGCGGCGAAAACCGCGGCGGCCAAACCGGCTGCTAAATCGGCTGCCAAGCCACTGGCCAAAGCTGCCGCTAAACCGGCTGCCAAACCAGCCACGAAAGCAGCGGCCAAGCCAGCTGCCAAGACTGCCGCCGCCAAACCTGCAGCAGCCAAGCCAGCGGCCAAGCCGGTCGCCGCCAAAGCGGCCGCTAAGCCAGCGGCTAAACCGGCTGTCAAAACCGCAGCCGCCAAACCGGCAGCAAAACCTGCTGCAGCGAAGAAGCCGGCAGTGAAAAAACCGGCCGCACCGAAAGCCGTTGCAAAACCAGCCGTTGCGGCTGCCAAACCGGCAACCCCGACAGCACCGGTCAGCGCATCGAACTCCGCGACTGCGCCAACCCCAGCTGTTACCCCGACTGTCGCGCCAGCTCCATCGACGCCAACCAGTCAGTCCTGATAACCCGGGGCTCAAAAAAACGCCCGGCCTGCCAAGGTCGGGCGTTTTTGTTTGTGCACGGTTCAATGAGCGACGCAGCCCTTGGTAGGAGCCGAGCTTGCTCGCGATGGCGGTGTGTCAGCCCAATTTAATATCGACTGACACGACGCCATCGCGAGCAAGCTCGGCTCCTACAAGGTTAGTCGTGGACTTCGAGATATTGCAGGGCCATCTGCTCCGTCGCGACCTTGATCGGCGGCAGCAAGTGCGGCGCCACCAGCATCATGATCTGGTACACCACCAGCCGCACTTCACCTTCACCCTCCAGAATCCGTTGGTAATCCAGCGAGAACAGCAGCGTCATGGTGATCTGTTCCACCAACTGCCCTAACGCCTGGGTGTCACTGACCAACTGCCCTTGAGCCTTCAACCGCGCCAGCAATGAAGCCAGTGTGCGCTTCAGCGCATTGAGCAAATTGCGTATGCCCTTGGCCAGTTTCGGCAGGCGCCCGGCGAGATTCGACAGGTCCTGGAACAGAAACCGGTAGTGCGCCAGCCGTTCGACGATCAAGTGCAGGAACAGCCAGTAATCGTCTGGTCCCAGTTCCACATCGGCGGGTGGGTCGAGCAGCGGCGCCAGCTCGGTCTGGAAACGCTCGAACAACCCGAGAATCAGCGGTTCCTTGCCGTGAAAGTGGTAGTAGAGATTGCCGGGGCTGATGCCCATCTCGTTGGCAACTTCCATGGTGGAGACGTTCGGTTCGCCTTTGTGATTGAACAACTGCAAGGCACATTCGAGAATCCGGTCGCGGGTTTTCATCCAGTCTTCTTAATGGTCGAGTCAGGCCACGGCCGGCGTCGGCCGTGGTGGGTTGAACGTCAGCGCACACGCACGTAGGTACCGGGTGCTGCCTCCTGCGGGGGGTAGTTCTGATTGCCGAGGGGCATGTGAGTTTCTTTTTGTGCCCCGGAACGTTGCTGAATCCACTCCAGCCACTGCGACCACCAACTGCCGTCGACTTGCTTGGCGTCGTAGTACCAGGCCCGCGGATCGCTGCTCAGTTTTGCGCTCTCGACGTAGTTGGCTTTCGGATTGCTTGGCGGGTTGAGAATGCTCTGTACGTGACCGCTGTTGGACAAGACGAAGCGTCGTTCGCCACCCAGCAGCAGGGTCGAGCGATACACCGCATCCCACGGCGTGATGTGGTCGTTGATGCCCGCGACGCTGAAGCTGTCGACGGTGACTTTCTGCAAATCGATGGGGGTGCCGCACACTTCAAGGCCGCCCGGATGACTCAGCGGGTTGTGCTTGAAGAAGTCCAGCAGATCACCATGAAAGGCTGCCGGCAGCCGAGTGTTGTCGTTGTTCCAGTAGAGGATGTCGAACGCTGGCGGTTCTTTGCCGAGCAGGTAGTTATTGACGAAGTAGCTCCAGATCAAGTCATTGGGACGCATCCAGGCGAACACCTTCGCCATGTCGCGACCTTCCAGCACGCCTTTTTGATACGACTTTCGCTTGGCCGCCTCAAGGGTCTGTTCGTCGGCAAACAGCGTTGCCGGGGAGTCCATTTGACTGTCGAGCAAGCTCACCAGATAGGTCGCGCTGGACACTCGCCGCAGCTGTCGCTTGGCCTGCAAGTGACCTTGCAGCGCGGCGATGGTCAGCCCGCCGGCGCAGGCACCCATCAGGTTCACCTCGCGGGCGCCGGTGATCGCCCGGCAGACATTCATCGCTTCTTCCACGGCTTCAACGTACGTCGACAGCCCCCATTCGCGATGACGCACATCCGGATTGCGCCAACTGATCATGAAGGTTTGCAAGCCATTCTTCAGGGCGTACTGGACGAAACTGTTATGCGGGCTGAGGTCGAAAATGTAGTACTTGTTGATCTGCGGCGGCACCACCAGCAGTGGTTTGGAATACTGTTTTTCACTCATCGGCTTGTACTGGATCAGTTCCAGCAGCTCGTTGCGAAACACCACGGCGCCAGTCGTGGTGGCCACGGTTTTGCCCACTTCGAACGCTTGCTTGGTGACTTGCCGAGGCAGGCCGTCATTGTGCAAGAGGTCGTCGACCAGATGGCTGATACCACGCACCAGGCTGTTGCCGCCGGAATTGAAGATCTCCTTGATCGCCAATGGATTGAGCAACGTGTTGGTTGGCGACACCGCGTCATTGAGCAAGGCAAACGCAAAGTGCGCGCGGGCACGATCGTCAGGCGACATCGCGCTGTCGTCGATCCAGCTTTTCACCTGTTTCTGCCAGCTCAGGTAGGCCTGCAGGCTGCGTCGGTAAAAAGGGTTGAGGCTCCACGCAGGGTCGTTGAAACGACTGTCCTGCGGGTTGGTCGGGTGCAAGGTTTCACCCAGCAATACGCGACCTAGCTGGCCGCCCAGCTTCAAGGCGTGGCGGGCGCTGTGCACCGGGTTGCGCAAGCCATGGGCCGCGACACTGCGCAGGGTCGAAATCAGATCCCGGCCGCGCAGGCCGGTAATCGCACTCTGTGCGTTGATGAACGCGGCGGGAGTGGGCAAAGCGTCTCTCGCTGGTTTTTCGCGCATGTCTCAACACTCCTTCGTCTTCAAGCCAAAAACAAACAAACAGAACCAGATCACCATAGTCGCTGTTGTGGGTTGTTGCGCGGCGTGGCGTCCTGCCTGCCTGTTTGGGTAAACAAATTCCCGAATTAACCGCTCAATGGCGACGGATGTGGGTGCATGACGGCGCGCTGACGTTCCTCTTCGAGGAATTTCATGATGATCGGTGCCACCGCCTCGGCGCGGGTAATCAGGAACAAATGCCCGTCATCGATGATGTGCAACTGGGCGTTGGGAATACGCCAGGCGAGCATGCGCATGTTGATCAACGGGATCAGTGGGTCGTCGTCGCCGGCCAATACCAGGGTCGGCTGGTTGATCTTGTGCAGCCAGTGAATGCTGGTCCAGCCAAGACCGGCAAACAGCTGCCAGTAATACCCGAGCTTGCCTGCCGAACGGACTTTCGCCGCGTGGCTGGCCGCCAGGGTGGGATCGCGACGGAACGAGCCGCCATAGATCATCGGAGCAATGCGGATGACATGAGACGGCTGGATGTAGCGCCGTGGGCTGGCCATCATCCACAGTACTTTCGGTTTGCCCGGCACCATCACCGCGCCGGCCGCCGTGGCCGCCAACACGAGTTTCTTGCAGCGCTCGGGGTAGTCATACGCGAACTGCTGGGCGAGGGCGCCACCCCAGGACACACCGATGACGTTGACTTGTCCGTAGTCAAGATAGTCGAGCATCCGTGCCGTGAGTTTCGCCAGGCCCGGGAAACGATAAGGCCGGTTCGGCGTGGATGAACCGCCGACACCGGGTACGTCGAAAGCAATGACTTCCAGGTCCGGGTCCAGTGCCGCGACGAACGGAAACACCAGCTCCAGGTTGGCGCCGATGCCGTTGAAAATCAGCAAGGGCGTCAAGTGAGGCTTGCCGGGGCGTACTGCCGTGCGGAGGGTCTGGCCATCCAGGTCGACGGTACGAAAGATGAACGGTTGCGGCATGCTTCAAGCCCTGTGGGTTAATTCATCCCCGATCCTCTGTAGGCGTTGAGCTTGCTCACGATAGCGGTGGGGCAGGCTCAGCAATATTGACTGTGCTGCCGCCTTCGCGAGCAAGCTCGGCTCCTACAGGGGCGCGAGGTGTGTCAGTTACCGCTCATGCACATAAGTGCCCGGTGCCGCTTCCGCCGCGACATAGGTTTTGTTGCCCAGAATCGTCGGGGATTTTTTCAGCTTGCCCGAACGTTCGGCTTGCCATGCCTGCCAGTGCAGCCACCAGGAATCGGTGTGTTTGGTGGAGTTTTCTTGCCAGTCTTCGGCCTTGACCGGCATTTCGGTGCTGGTCATGTAGCGCGATTTCGGGTTGCCCGGCGGGTTCAGAATGCTCTGGATATGCCCGCTGCTCGACAGCACGAACTCGACCTTGCCACCGAACAGTTGCGCTGACTTGTAGCAGGACTTCCACGGGGTGATGTGGTCGCTGGTGCCAGCCAGGCAATAGATGTCGGCGGTGACTTGCTTGAGGTCAATCGGCGTACCGCACACTTCCAGTGCATTGGAGCGGATCAGTGGATTACTTTTGAACATCTCGATCAGGTCGCCGTGGAACGCGGCCGGCAATCGTGTGGTGTCGTTGTTCCAGAACAGGATGTCGAACACCGGCGGCTCGTTGCCCAGCAGGTAGTTGTTGACCCAGTAGTTCCAGATCAAATCGTTGGGGCGCATCCAGGCGAAGACTTTCGCCATGTCGCGGCCTTCCAGAACCCCGGCCTGATAGGACTGGCGCTTGGCGGATTCCAGGGTTTGCTCGTCGACGAACAGGGCGACGTCGCTGTCCAGGGTGGTGTCCAGCACGCTGACCAGCAGCGTCAGGGCGTTGACCTTTTTCTCGCCGATTGCCGCGTAATGGCCCAGCAACGCGGTGCAGGTGATGCCTCCGGAGCAGGCGCCGAGCATGTTGATGTCTTTACTGCCGGTGATAGCGCTGACTACGTCGACCGCTTCCTTGAGCGCCTCGATGTAGGTCGACAGACCCCACTCGCGCTGTTCCTTGGTCGGGTTGCGCCAACTGACGATAAAGGTCTGCACATTGCTGCGCAGGCAGTAGCGCGCCAGGCTCTTCTCCGGGCTCAAGTCGAACACGTAGAACTTGTTGATCTGGGGTGGCACCACCAGCAATGGGCGTTCGTGCACCTGCTCGGTGGTGGGCTTGTACTGGATCAGTTCCAGCACGTCATTGCGGAACACCACCGCGCCTTCGGTCACGCCTAGGGTCTTGCCGACTTCGAATGCGCCCATGTTGACCTGGCTCGGCATGCCGCCGTTGTTCACCATGTCCTTGGCCAGGTGCGAGAGGCCGTCGAGCAGGCTCTTGCCACCGGTTTCGAAGAAGCGTTTGACCGCCGCCGGGTTGGCCGCCGTATTGGTCGGGGCCATGGCTTCGGTCATGAGGTTGATCACGAAATGCCCGCGAGCGACATCTTTGGGTGGCAGATTACTGTCATCGATCCAGTCGTGGAGCTCCTTGCGCCACGCCAGGTAAGTTTGCAAATAACGTTTGTAGAGCGGGTTTTGGCTCCAGGCCGGATCGGCAAAACGACGGTCATCGGTGGACGGTTGAAGTTCGGATTTGCCGAACAACACGTTCTTCAGTTCAAGGCCGAAATGGGCGACATGCCTGGCACTGTGAATCGGTTGTTTGATGGCCTGCCTGAGCACCATGCGAGCAGAAGCCAATAGATCTTTTCCACGCAGCCCAATGACAGGATTCAGCCCCAAGGTGTTTTCCGAGGCTTGAGTCTTCAAGTCATCGTTATTTTTGTTACTCATCTACGACGCTCCATTGTCCTGAGACGAGTACCTGATACCAGCGGTGTAGTCACACAGCCAATGCCAGGTACTACTGCTCGGGTGACCGTTAATACTGCATCGCTGCTTTTTAGTTCAGAGAGCACTGCAGGGAACTTGCCAGCTCCATTGGTTACCCGAGTTTAATTTTTTTCGCAAGCAGGCCAATCATTGACCCAGAAGCGGAGCATTCAAACAGATGAAATTAGAAAATGCCCTCTAAAGAGCAAGAGGCCTGACTTAGAGCATCAGCTTGACGACGGATTCATTCGGGTCGCGGGTTTTTCCGGCCGCTTTGAGCTCGGCAAGATAATCCGCCCAAAGTGCGTCATAACGTCGCGCCAATTCATAGAGGTATTCCCAGGTGAACAGGCCGCTGTCGTGGCCGTCATCGAAGGTCAATTTCAGTGCGTACTGACCGGCCGGTTCTACCTTGCTCAGGCCTACGTTGATCTTGCCAAATTGCAGGACAGGTTTGCCGTGGCCCTGGACCTCGGCGGAGGGAGAGTGCACGCGAAGAAATTCGGCGGGCAGGGTGTATTCCTCGCCCGACGCGTATTTCAGCGACAGGGTTTTCGAGGCTTTGTGCAGTTTGATGTCGGTGGGGATCATGACCGGGTATCCGTCTGTAGGCGTGTGGTCAGCCCCCTGTAGGAGCACGGCTTGCCGGCGATGGCGATTTCAAGTGCGCCATCGCCAGCAAGCTGTGCTCCTACAGGAGGTCACATGGCTTACAGGATATAACGGGACAGGTCTTCGTTCTGCGCCAATTCACCCAGGTGGCTGTTGACGTAGTCGGCGTCGATCAGGATCACCTTGTCGTCATGGGCACTGGCCAGATCACCGGCGCTGAACGACACCTCTTCAAGCAGTCGCTCAAGCAAGGTGTGCAGGCGACGGGCACCGATGTTCTCGGTCTTCTCGTTAACCTGCCAGGCGATCTCGGCAATGCGCTTGATGCCGCTCGGCTGGAACTCGATGCCCAGGCCTTCAGTCTTCAGCAGCGCACAATATTGCTCGGTGAGCGAGGCATGCGGCTCGCTGAGAATGCGCTCGAAGTCTTCAGGCGTCAGCGCCTTGAGCTCGACACGAATCGGCAGGCGGCCTTGCAGCTCTGGCACCAGGTCGCTCGGCTTGCTCAGGTGGAACGCACCGGAGGCAATGAACAGGATGTGGTCGGTCTTGACCATGCCCAGCTTGGTATTGACGGTGCAGCCTTCGATCAGCGGCAGCAAATCGCGCTGTACGCCTTCGCGGGACACATCGACACCGCCGGAATTGCCGCGCTTGGCCACCTTGTCGATTTCGTCGATGAACACGATGCCGTGCTGCTCGACCGCTTCCAGTGCCTTGGCTTTCAGCTCTTCATCGTTGACCAGGCGGCTGGCTTCTTCGTCGCGCACCAGTTTCAGCGCTTCCTTGACCTTGAGCTTGCGGCTCTTGCGTTTGCCCTTGCCCATGTTGGCGAACAGGCTTTGCAGCTGGTTGGTCATTTCTTCCATGCCAGGTGGCGCGGAGATGTCGACGCCGGACACTTCGGCGACTTCGATTTCAATTTCCTTGTCGTCCAACTGACCTTCACGCAGACGCTTGCGGAACAGCTGGCGGGTGTTGGAATCGGCCGAGGGTGCTTCGTCGTTGTTGAAACCCATGCGTGCCGGTGGCAGCAGGGCGTCGAGAATGCGCTCTTCGGCAGCGTCTTCGGCGCGGTGGCGCACCTTGGTCATTTCCTGTTCGCGCAGCAGTTTGATGGCTGCGTCAGCCAGGTCACGAATGATCGATTCCACATCGCGGCCGACATAGCCGACTTCGGTGAACTTGGTCGCTTCAACTTTGATGAAGGGCGCGTTGGCGAGTTTGGCCAGGCGACGAGCGATCTCGGTTTTGCCGACACCGGTCGGGCCGATCATCAGGATGTTCTTGGGGGTGACTTCAACGCGCAGCTCTTCAGGCAGCTGCATCCGGCGCCAGCGGTTGCGCAGCGCAATGGCGACGGCGCGCTTGGCATCGTCCTGGCCGATGATATGGCGATTGAGTTCGTGGACGATTTCACGGGGAGTCATGGACATAGTATTTAGCGGACCTCAAGCAAGAATGAGCCGTGGCACGATGGCCAACACGGGCTTACTCGGCGCAGTCCTGCTCCTCAATGGTCTGGGTGTGATTGGTGAATACGCAGATATCGGCAGCGATGCCGAGGGCGGTTTCGACGATTTCCCGGGCCGACAGATCGGTCTTCTTGAGCAGTGCGCTGGCCGCGGCCTGGGCGTAGCCGCCGCCGGAACCCATGGCGATCAAGCCTTCTTCGGGTTCTACGACATCGCCATTGCCGGTAATGATCAGGGAGGCGTCTTTGTTGGCAACGGCGAGCATGGCTTCGAGACGGCTCAGGGAGCGGTCGGTGCGCCATTCTTTGGCGAGCTCGACGGCTGCGCGAACCAGGTGACCTTGATGTTTCTCAAGCTGGCCTTCGAAACGTTCGAAGAGGGTGAAGGCGTCAGCGGTGGCACCGGCGAAACCGGCGATGACCTGGCCGTGGTACAGGCGGCGAACTTTCTTCGCGTTGCCTTTCATCACGGTATTGCCGAGAGAAACCTGGCCGTCGCCGCCCATGACGACTTTGCCGTGGCGGCGAACTGAAACGATGGTGGTCAAGGGAAGAGTCTCCACGCAGCGGGGCGAAAATGCCTTATGCCAACTCATATGGGGGTGGTGGCGCATTTTTCAACTGCGGGGCGGGAGAGGGGACGAGTGGTTTGAGTCAGATGGGATGTGTGGTGTTTATCAGAACGCTTTCGCGGGCAAGCCCGCTCCCACAGGGATAGCGCATATCCTGTGGGAGCGGCGGTGCGACGATTCGACTTGCCCGCGATGAACGATGACGCACAGATCCTGCCGGGAAATCAGCGGCTTTGGCGTTGTTGTAACAACAGGTTGCTAAAGCCTGCGCCGGCCAGTTGTTTCTGCGCGGTGGTCAGTTGTTCGCGGTTGCTGAACGGCCCGACCAGAACGCGATACCAGGTCTCATCCTTCACCGTGCCGGACTCAACCGCCACGGCCTGGCCCAGCAGAATGATCTGCGCACGAACCTTGTCCGCATCAGCCTCTTTGCGGAACGAGCCCGCCTGCAGGAAGAACTTGGTCACCGGCGCGGCTTTGGTGACGGGCGGCGGTGGCGGTGGTGTTATCCCGGCCAGGGCAGCCTGCGCGCGTGCCGTGTCGATCTTCGCCGCTTCCGCCGGTGTCACCGGTGTGGTCGGAATGGCTGGCACCTGTGGCGTCGGCAGGGTTTTTTCCGGCACGGCATCCGGCGGTACGATCACTTCCGATTCCGGCAGCAAGGTGTAGAAGTCGTATTTCGGCTTCACCGGTTGCGTCGGGCTCGGCGGGGTCTTGTTGGCCTCGGCGATCTTGGTGGCTTTCTGTTGCTGCTCCACCTTCTCGCGCTTGACCGTGTCGCTGCCCTTGCCCGGTTCCAGTTTCATCAGGAAAACGATGAACGCGCCGACCGTCAGGCCGATGGCCATCCACAACCAACCCGGGATCGGTTGCTTTGCTGGAGCTTGGTATCGGCTGGCGCCACGCTTGGGTGCAGGTTTTTTCTTGGCAGCCAACTTACATACGCTCCAGAGTTTCCAGACCCAAGAGTTCCAGGCCTTGCTTGAGTGTGCGACCGGTCAGTGCGGCGAGGCGCAGACGGCTTTGCATTTGCGCCGGGGTGTCGGCGCTCAGGATCGGGCAGTTCTCGTAGAAACTGGAGAACAGGCCGGCCACATCGTACAGGTAGGTGCACAGGATGTGCGGCGTCCCTTTGTCGGAAACGTTGTTCAGTACTTCGCCGAACTGCGCCAGTTTGGCGGCCAGTTCGTGTTCGTGCGCGGCTTCCAGCACGATCTGGCCTTCGACTTCGGTGAAGTCCTTGCCCAGCTTGCGGAACACGCCGGCAACGCGGGTGTAGGCGTACAGCAAGTAAGGCGCGGTGTTGCCTTCGAAGTTCAGCATCAGCTCGAAGTTGAAGCTGTAGTCGCTGGTGCGGTGCTTGGACAGGTCGGCGTATTTGACCGCTGCAATGCCCACCACTTTGGCGATATTGCGCAGTTCCTCTTCAGCCAGGTCAGGATTCTTTTCCTTCACCAGCGTATAGGCGCGCTCTTGCGCTTCGACCAGCAGATCGATCAGCTTCACGGTGCCGCCGTCGCGGGTCTTGAACGGCCGGCCGTCCGGGCCGTTCATGGTGCCGAAGCCCATGTGTTCCATTTCCATCGGGTGCGTCACGAAGCCGGCCTTGCGCGCCACGGCGAACACTTGCTGGAAGTGCAGGGCCTGGCGCTGGTCGACGAAGTACAGTGCGCGATCAGCCTTGAGCTTACCGCTGCGGTAACGCACGGCCGCCAGGTCGGTGGTGGCGTAGAGGTAGCCGCCGTCCGCTTTCACGATGATGACTGGCAGCGGATCGCCGTCGGCGTTCTTGAACTCGTCGAGGAACACGCACTGGGCGCCGTTGCTTTCGACCAGCATGCCGGCGGCCTTGAGGTCGTTGACCACGTTGATCAGGTCGTCGTTGTAGGCACTTTCGCCCATGACGTCGGCCATGGTCAGTTTGACGTTCAGCAGTTCGTAGATTTTCTGGCAGTGCGACAGGGAAATGTCTTTGAACTTGGTCCACAGCGCCAGGCAGTCCGGGTCGCCGGCCTGCAGCTTGACCACCAGGCCTCGGGCGCGATCAGCAAACTCTTCGGATTCGTCGAAGCGCTGCTTGGCGGCACGGTAGAAGTTTTCCAGGTCCGACAGCTCGTCGCTGGTGATCGGGTTTTCCTGGAGGTACGCCATCAACATGCCGAACTGAGTGCCCCAGTCGCCCACGTGGTTCTGACGGATCACTTCGTCGCCGAGGAATTCCAGGACTCGCGCGACACCGTCACCGATGATGGTCGAGCGCAAATGGCCGACGTGCATTTCCTTGGCGAGGTTCGGTGCCGACAAGTCGATGACCGTGCGCTGTGCCGGGCCGGCCTTGCGCACGCCAATCTGACTGTCGGCCAGCGCGGCATCCAGGCGCGAGGCCAGGGCCTGGGTGTTCTGGAAGAAGTTCAGGAAGCCCGGGCCGGCGATTTCGGTTTTGGTGATGTTTTCATCAGCCGGCAGCGCGGCGATGATTTTCTCGGCCAGGTCGCGCGGCTTCATGCCGGCCAGTTTGGCCAGCATCATGGCGATGTTGCTGGCGAAGTCGCCGTTCTTCTTGTCGCGGGAGTTTTCCACCTGGATCGCCGGCGACAGGCCTTCAGGCAACACACCTTCGTTGACGAGTTGGGTGATGGCTTGTTGGATCAGCTGGCGAATGGTGTCTTTCATGGTCTTCTCTTTCGACCGCAAGCGCGGCGGCGCTTCGATGCGCTGGTGGAAAAACTGGGCATTATCCGTTGCGAAGGCGGGCTTGCCAACCTTAGCAGGCAGGATGTGGATATGTGGTGACAAATGTCTTCGTTTGTAGGAGCAAGGCTTGCCTGCGATGGCGCCCTTGAGATCGCTATCGCGGGCAAGCCTTGCTCCTACACATTCAACGACGATCTTCAGGTCAATACAAATCGA
Source organism: Pseudomonas sp. OV226 (assembly GCF_003148705.1). Classification (NCBI taxonomy): domain Bacteria; kingdom Pseudomonadati; phylum Pseudomonadota; class Gammaproteobacteria; order Pseudomonadales; family Pseudomonadaceae; genus Pseudomonas; species Pseudomonas sp. OV226. Next base: position 230,065 of record NZ_QGGS01000003.1, read on the forward strand.
CAGGATCGACATCCAGCGACCAGCGCACCGCCCGTCCGCTCGGCATCTGCTCCAGCACCAGCAACCAACTGGCCAGCAACCGATGCAGCGGCGCCCGCGCCGTGGCCTGCAATAATAGCTGTGCACGATAACGTCCGGCGCGGCGTTCCATCGGCGCAGGCACCGGCCCCAGCAGTTCGATTCCGCCAAGATTCTGTTCGTCCACCAAACGTTCGGCCTCGCTGCATGCTTCATCCAGGAAACTTTCGGCCTGCCCCGGCTTGTGCGCTTCGGCCCGCAGCAGCGCCAGGTGTGCGAAGGGCGGCAGGCCCGCCGAGCGACGTTCGCTCAAGGCCTGTTCGGCGAATGCGAAATAGCCCTGCTCCGTCAACTGCACCAGCAGCGGGTGGTCTGCCAGGTGCGTCTGGATGATGACTTTGCCCGGCTCTTCCGCCCGCCCGGCCCGCCCGGCCACTTGAACAATCAACTGCGCCATGCGTTCGCTGGCGCGGAAGTCACCGGAGTACAACCCGCCGTCGGCGTCGAGAATCGACACCAGCGTCACCCGTGGAAAGTGATGCCCTTTGGCAAGCATTTGCGTGCCGACCAAAATGCACGGCTGGCCCTTTTGGATGGTGGCAAATAGCTGATTCATCGCGTCTTTGCGCGACGTGCTGTCGCGGTCGACCCTCAGCACCGGGTAGTCCGGGAACAGAATCGCCAGGCGTTCCTCGGCGCGCTCGGTGCCAGCACCCACGGGGCGCAAATCGACTTTGCTGCATTTCGGGCAGCGCCGGGGCACGCGTTCGACGTAGCCGCAATGGTGGCAGCGCAACTCACCGGAGCGCTGGTGCACGGTCATCCGCGCATCGCAGCGCTGGCATTCAGACATCCAGCCGCAGTCGTGACACAACAAAGTCGGCGCAAAGCCACGACGGTTGAGGAACACCAATACTTGCTGGCCGGCTGCCAGTGTCTGACCGATGGCTTGCTGCATCGGCCCGGAAATGCCGCTATCCAGCGGGCGACTTTTTACATCCAGGCGCAGGAAACGCGGCTGCTTGGCACCACCCGCCCGCTCGTTCAGGCGTAGGAGGCCGTAACGGCCGGTGTAGGCGTTGTGCAGGCTTTCCAGTGAAGGTGTGGCGGATCCAAGGACAATAGGGATGTTTTCCTGCCGGGCGCGGACCAACGCCAGGTCACGGGCGTGATAACGCAAGCCTTCCTGCTGTTTATAGGAGCCGTCGTGCTCTTCGTCGATGATGATCAGGCCGGGGTTTTTCATCGGCGTGAACAGCGCCGAGCGCGTGCCGATAATAATGTCGGCGTCACCGTCCCGAGCGGCGAGCCAGGCTTCGAGCCGCTCGCGATCATTGACCGCCGAGTGAATCAACGCGATGCGTGCATTGAAGCGCTGCTCGAAGCGCGCCAGGGTCTGCGGGCCGAGGTTGATCTCCGGGATCAGCACCAGCGCTTGTTTACCGGCTTCGAGGGTTTCGCGGATCAGCTGCAAATAGACTTCGGTCTTGCCGCTGCCCGTGACACCGGCGAGCAGAAAGGCGTGATAACTGTCGAAGCCGGCGCGAATGGCTTCATAGGCTGCGCGCTGTTCCGGGTTGAGCGGCAATTCCGGTTGCGCCAGCCAGTGTTCGTGGCGTGCGCCGGGGGCGTGCTTGCGAATCTCCACTTGCACCAGATCCTTGGCCAGCAGCAAGTCCAGACTGTCTTTGCTCAACATCAGTTTGCTCAACAACTGATGGGCGACGCCGTGGGGATGCTGGGCCAGTGTCGCCAAGGCTTCGCGTTGGCGCGGGGCGCGGGCGATGCGAGGGTCATCGAGGCTGGCGCCGGTCGCCGCGGACCAGAAGCGTTCCTGGCGCGCCTCGGCCAATTCACCCTGACGCAACAATACCGGCAACGCCCAGCTCAAGGTGTCGCCGAGGCTGTGCTGGTAATACTGGGACGTCCATAAACACAGTTTGAACAGCGCCGCCGGTAGCGGTGGCGTGGCGTCCAGCAAGGCCAGGGCCGGTTTGAGTTTTTCCACCGGCACTTCGCTGGTGTCGGTAACTTCCACCAGTATCCCGATCATTTCCCGACGACCGAACGGCACCCGCAAGCGCATGCCCGGTTGCAGCTGGGCGCGCAGGACCCCGGCCGGGGCGCGGTAATCGAACAGACGGCGCAGGGGCGAAGGCAGGGCGAGGCGCAAAATGGCATCGGGCACGCGGGGGGATCTCGATCAACTAACAAAAAAGGGCTTGGTACATACATCTGTAGGGGTCGCGTAATGGGTCGGGAGCCTAGCAGACGGTCGGTAGAAGCGACAGCTTGCGCGATTGCAAAGGTCTGGTAGAATCCGCGGCCTAATTACGTGCGGTATTCAACAATAGTGTTGAGTGGCGGCACGCTAGCCTGAGGAATCATCATGAAAGCCGATATCCATCCAACATACGAAATCACCGCAGTTACCTGCAGCTGTGGCAACAAGTTCGAAACTCGTTCGAACCTGGCCAAGCCTCTGGCGATCGACGTATGCAACGAGTGCCACCCGTTCTACACCGGTAAGCAGAAGACTCTGGATACTGGCGGTCGTGTACAGCGCTTCGCAGACCGTTTCGGCGCTTTCGGCAAGAAAGCTCCAGCTGCTGCAGAGTAAGGTTGAAGGGCCCGATGGGCTTTTCCTTGCTGTTGAAAAAGGCGTCCCTCGCGGGCGCCTTTTTTGTGTCCGCGATTTGGCTGTCAGGCGCCCAGGCGTTCTGCCCGGCGCCGATCGAGCTGGAGTCGGTCACCGTACAGCGGGTCGTGGATGGCGACACCTTGCGCCTGAGCGATGGCCGCAGTGTGCGCATGATTGGTTTGAATACGCCTGAGCTGGGCAAACAGGGCCGCTCCGACGAGCCGTTTGCCGTGGTTGCGCGCAAACGCCTTGAAGCGCTGGTGGCTGCCAGCGATGGACGCGTCGGTTTGCTGCCGGGTAAAGAAAGCAAGGACCATTACGGTCGCACGCTGGCCCATGTCTATGGCGCCGACGGTGCCAATCTCGAAGCACAGATGCTCGCCGAAGGCCTCGGTTTTCAAGTGGCGGTGGCACCCAATGTTGATTTGGTCAGCTGTCAGCAAGCTGCTGAACGCAGTGCACGTCAGGCCGGGCTTGGTATATGGCGGCAATCCCCTGTACTGAAAGCGGAGCAGATCGAGGCTTCCGGGTTCGCCGTGCTCAGCGGTCGTGTGAGCAAGGTTCAGCGCAATCGCGGCGGGGTTTGGATCGAGTTGCAGGATTCGGTTGTATTGCGCGTTGCACCCAATATGCTCAACAGGTTCGATGTCGCGGCGCTGGAAACGCTTCAAGGCGCGCAAATTGAGGCGCGTGGCTGGGTCCAGGACCGCTCGCGTCGCGGTGGATTGAAACCCCGGCAAGCACGCTGGCTTCTGCCGCTGACGGATCCTTCGATGCTGCAAGTGACGCCACAATAAAAATTGTAGACATTTTTTCTAGCGATTGTGAACAGTCTACCCCTTGTGTTCCGTGGCTCTTGGCCCAAAGTCTTAGGGCAGGGCGCTTGACAGGGGTGACCGGTCAGTCTTGTGGGGATTTTGCGAGGCGCGTATCCTCGCTGACCAGTCTGTCCAACAGTAAAAGCGGAATGCCAAAATGTCTGATCTGAAAACTGCCGCTCTCGAATATCATGCCCATCCTCGTCCAGGTAAGCTGAGTGTCGAGCTCACCAAGGCCACCGCTACCGCCCGCGACCTGTCGCTGGCCTACAGCCCCGGCGTAGCCGAACCAGTACGCGAAATCGCCCGCGATCCTGAACTGGCCTACAAATACACCGGTAAGGGCAACCTGGTTGCAGTCATTTCCGATGGCACCGCCATTCTTGGCCTGGGTAACCTCGGCCCATTGGCTTCCAAGCCAGTAATGGAAGGTAAAGGCGTGCTGTTCAAGCGCTTCGCCGGCATCGACGTTTTCGACATCGAAGTCGATTCCGAAAGCCCGCAAGCCTTCATCGACACCGTCAAGCGTATCTCCATCACCTTCGGTGGCATCAACCTGGAAGACATCAAGGCACCAGAGTGCTTTGAGATCGAGCGCGCTCTGATCGAGCAGTGCGACATTCCGGTGTTCCACGATGACCAGCACGGCACTGCGATCGTTACCGCAGCCGGCATGATCAACGCCCTGGAAATCGCTGGCAAAACCCTCGCTGACGCCAAGATCGTCTGCCTGGGCGCCGGTGCTGCCGCCATCTCCTGCATGAAATTGCTGGTGAGCATGGGTGCCAACATCGAAAACATCTTCATGGTTGACCGTACCGGCGTGATCCACTCCGGCCGTGACGACCTGAACCAGTACAAGGCTGTCTTCGCTCACGCGACTGACAAGCGCACCCTGGCTGACGCGCTGACCGGTGCTGACGTGTTCGTAGGCCTGTCCGGCCCGAACCTGTTGAGCGCTGAAGGCCTGAAGTCCATGGCGGCCAACCCGATCGTGTTCGCGTGCTCCAACCCGGATCCGGAAATCTCCCCGGAACTGGCCCATGCCACCCGTGACGACGTGATCATGGCGACCGGCCGTTCGGACTACCCGAACCAGGTCAACAACGTACTGGGCTTCCCGTTCATCTTCCGTGGTGCCCTGGACGTTCGCGCCAAGCGCATCAACGAAGAAATGAAAGTGGCTGCCGCCAACGCCCTGCGCGAACTGGCCAAACTGCCAGTGCCTCAGGAAGTGTGCGACGCCTACGGCGGCATCAAGCTGGAATTCGGTCGTGAGTACATCATTCCGAAACCAATGGATGCCCGTCTGATCACCCTGATCTCCGATGCCGTGGCCAAGGCTGCGATCGAGACCGGCGTAGCGACCCTGCCGTATCCGAAGAACTACCCGCTCAAAAGCGTGGATGACGTGTTCAACGGCTAAGCCGTTGTAGCGCTTCAACCGAAAGCCCTGGCTCGTGAGAGTCGGGGCTTTTTTTTGCCTGTAGGTGATCGTGGTGATCGTTCCCACGCTCCGCGTGGGAATGCCTCTACGGACGTTCTGCGTTCGGCTCTGGATGGGACGCGGAGCGTCCTGGGCGGCATTCCCACGCAGAGCATGGGAACGATCAGTGCAACAAAAAGCCCCGCGCTTCTCACGAAGGCGGGGCTTTCTGTTGGCGCTGCGATCAGAACAAATCGATCGGCGCCGCTTCGTCCGCTGGCAGTGGGCTGCCCGGCGCATTGCCGTTACCCAGTTCATTCATCGACGGAGGTGTGTCCTCGGCCTTGAACAGTTCGAAGTAAGCGCCTGGCGTGCCTGGCGTCGCCGCACGACCGCTGATCGGGTCAACCCGCAGGCTCAGGATGCCTTCGGGCTCTGGCTGCGTATGCGGCGGCTTGTCTTTGAGGGCGGCGGCCATGTAGTTCATCCAGATCGGCAGCGCGACAGTGCCCCCGAATTCCTTGCGGCCCAGGCTTTCAGGCTGGTCGAAACCGGTCCAGACCGTGGTCACGTAGTCCGCGTTATAGCCGGAGAACCACGCGTCCTTGGATTCGTTGGTCGTGCCGGTCTTGCCCGCAATATCGCTACGGCCCAGGGCCAGCGCGCGACGGCCGGTCCCGAGTTTGATCACGTCCTCCAGCATGCTGTTGAGGATGAAAGTCGTGCGGCCATCGACGATGCGTTCGGCTACGGCTGGCGCTTGCGGCGCAGTGCCTGGCGCGGCTGGAACCTCACCCGGGGTGGCGTTGACCGTGAAGGTTTGCGCGGCAGGTGCGGCAATACCGTCGGTGGCCGTATCGCCTTTTGGAACGCTCGCCGGGTTGGCGACGAACAGCGTGTCACCGTTGCGGCTTTCGATCTTGTCGATGATGTACGGGGTGATCTTGTAGCCGCCGTTGGCGAACGTGCTCCAGCCGGTGGCGATCTCCATTGGCGTCAGGGTCGCGGTGCCCAGTGCCAGCGACAAGTTGGGCGGCAGGTCCTGCTTGTTGAAGCCAAAGCGGGTGATGTAGTCGATGGTCTTGCCAACGCCCATCGCTTGCAACAGGCGGATCGACACCAGGTTGCGCGACTTGTAGAGCGCCTCGCGCAGTCGGATCGGGCCGAGGAAGGTGTTGGTGTCGTTCTTCGGACGCCAGACCTTGTCCAGGTATTCGTCGACAAACACGATCGGTGCGTCGTTCACCAGGCTGGACGCGGTGTAGCCGCTATCCAGCGCGGCACTGTAGACGAAGGGCTTGAAGCTCGACCCCGGCTGACGCTTGGCCTGCAAGGCGCGGTTGTAGTTGCTCTGTTCGAAGGCGAAACCGCCGACCAGCGAGCGAATGGCGCCATTCTGCGGGTCCAGTGAAACCAGCGCGCCTTGTGCTTGCGGGATTTGGCTGAATTTCAGCGAGTTGTCCGGTTGACGCTGCACGCGAATCAAGTCACCTACCTGAGCCACGTCCGAAGGCTGTTTCGGGTTGGCGCCCATGCTGTTGGTGTTCAGGAATGGGCGCGCCCATTTCATGCTGTCCCAACTGATGTGCCCGTCACCGGTGCGGGTCATCACCTGCAGGCCGTTTTTATCGACCTGAGTGACGATGGCGGGCTCAAGGCCGCTGATGGTGCGTTGTTTGGTCAGCTCGGCGGCCCAGGCTTCGCGCGTCTTGCCCGGCAGGCGTGACTCAGGGCCGCGATAACCGTGGCGCTGGTCATACGTCATCAAGCCTTCGTGGACCGCTGTGTTAGCCATTTCCTGCAGGTTGCTCGGCACGGTCGTGGTAACGCGGAAACCTTCGGTGTAAGCATCGGCGCCATAGCGACCGACCATTTCGGCCCGGGCCATTTCGGCGATGTACGGCGCGTTCACTTCCGGCGTTGGCACGTGATAGCTGGCATTCAGCGGCTCGTTGATCGCCGTGGTGTAGTCCGCTTCGGTGATTTTCCCGAGTTTGTACATACGCCCCAGGATCCAGTCGCGGCGCTCTTTGCTGCGGGCCGGATTGGCCAGCGGATTGAAGCGCGACGGTGCTTTCGGCAGGCCGGCGATCATTGCCATCTGGGCAAGGCTGACATCGCGAATCGATTTTCCGTAATAAACCTGCGCCGCCGCCTCGATACCGTAGGCGCGGTTGCCCAGGTAGATCTTGTTGACGTACAGCTCAAGGATTTCGTCCTTGGTCAGCTGCCGTTCGATTTGCAAGGCCAGGAGAATTTCGGTGGTTTTGCGCGAGAAGCTGCGTTCGCTGGTCAGGAAGAAGTTCTTCGCCACCTGCATGGTGATGGTGCTGCCGCCGGACTGAATGTGCCCGCTTTTGACCAATTGGGTGGCGGCACGCATCAGGCTGCTGGGGTCGACGCCGTAGTGGTTGGCGAAGTTGTCGTCTTCAGCACTTAGTAACGCATTAATGAAATTGGGGGGAATGTCGGCGAAACGGATCGGTGTGCGGCGCATTTCGCCAAATTCTGCGATCAACTTGTTGTCGCTGCTGTAGACCCGCAATGGAATCTGCAACTGGATGCTTCTGAGAGCCTCCACGGACGGTAATCCGGGACTAAGGTAAAGATACGCGCCACTCAGACCCAGAAGCAGTCCGCAGAAAACGGCGACGATGGACCAACCGAAAAATTTCAGCAGACGAATCAAGGCTTTTGGACATCCAGGGCAAAGAATGAATTAGGCATCAGGGTTCAGAAACAGGGAACGACCCGCGCTTGAAGTAAAAACCGGAAAAAAACGCTGGGCATTATAAGCATTTTTCGGCGAGGAGCGTCATTGGCGCTTCTGTCAAGACGGGGTGAATGAACGCAATGGATATTACAGAGTCCGTAAGACACGGATAGTCATAGGGAATTGGTAGTGCTAGGACTCTTCAATAAAAAATCCAACTCGTTGTTGGGGATCGACATCAGCTCGACATCGGTAAAGCTTCTGGAACTCAGCCGCCAGGGCGATCGCTATCGGGTCGAGGCCTACGCGGTAGAGCCGTTGCCTGCCAATGCCGTGGTCGAGAAAAATATCGCCGAACTCGAAGGCGTCGGGTTGGCGCTCTCGCGAGTGCTGCTCAAGGCCCGGACCAGCCTCAAGAGCGTGGCGGTGGCCGTGGCCGGTTCGGCGGTGATCACTAAGACCATCGAGATGGACGGCGGACTTTCCGACGACGAGTTGGAAAACCAGCTGAAGATCGAGGCCGATCAGTACATCCCCTATCCGCTGGATGAAGTCGCCATCGACTTCGAAGTCCAGGGCGTCTCTGCGCGTAACCCCGAGCGCGTCAGTGTATTGCTGGCGGCCTGCCGCAAGGAAAACGTCGAGGTCCGTGAAGCGGCGCTGGCCCTGGCCGGCCTGACTGCGCGCGTAGTCGATGTCGAGGCCTACGCACTGGAGCGTTCTTTCAGTTTGCTGTCGACGCAACTGCCCGCCCCTCGGGAGCACCTGACGGTCGCGGTGGTGGACATCGGCGCGACCATGACCACCCTCAGCGTGTTGTACGACGGGAAGATCATCTATACCCGCGAGCAATTGTTCGGCGGTCGGCAACTGACTGAGGAAATTCAGCGACGTTATGGTCTGACGGTCGAGCAGGCAGGGCTGGCGAAGAAGCAGGGCGGTTTGCCGGACGACTACGTCAGCGAAGTCTTGCAACCGTTTCGCGAGGCGCTGGTGCAACAGGTTTCACGCTCGTTGCAGTTCTTTTTTGCCTCCGGTCAGTACAACGCGGTCGACCACATTCTACTGGCCGGTGGCACGGCGTCGGTGCCGGGGCTTGACCGGTTGATCGAGCAGCGCCTGGGCACTTCCACTCAGGTGGCCAACCCGTTTTTGAACATGACCTTGAGCAGCAAAGTTAACGCCGGTGCCCTGCTCAGTGATGCGCCAGCCCTGATGATTGCGTGCGGGCTCGCCCTCAGGAGTTTCGACTGATGGCGCGGATCAATCTTTTACCCTGGCGCGAAGAACAGCGAGAAGAGCGTCGCAAACGCTTTTTGCTGGCGTTGGTCGGTGTGCTGGTTTGCTCCGTAGGGGGGGTACTGGTCGCGGACCAGGTCATTAGCGGCGCCATCGATCGGCAAGCTGCCCGTAATGGGTATATCGCCAAACAGATTGCAGTAGTCGACGAGCGGATCGCCCAGATCAGTGACCTCAAAGCCCGCCGTCAGCAACTGGTCGAACGCATGCGAATCATTCAGGACCTGCAGGGCAACCGACCGATCAGTGGCCGGATCTTCGATCAATTGGCTCGCGCGCTGCCGGACGGCGTGTATTTCACCGAAGTGAAAATGGTCGGCAAAACCTTGTCCATCACCGGCGCTGCCGAGTCAAACAATCGCGTGTCGGATCTGATGCGCAATCTGGATGCGTCCGACTGGTTCGATGCCCCAAGCCTCACCGAGGTCAAAGCGACAACCGCCGGTCAGCTGGATCAGGCCAACGTTTTTCAACTGACCGTTCGTCAGACGCAGCCCGCAGCCGTGGAGGGCGATCAATGAGTCCGTCCCAATGGTTTGCAGGCCTGCGCAATGTTGATCTCAACGATCTGGACACCAGCAACATGGGGTCCTGGCCTCCGGCGATCAAGGTGTTGGTGGGTGTTCTGTTGATGCTGCTGGTGTTGGCACTCGGGTACACCTTTTACCTCAGTGACCTGCAAGACCAGCTCCATCTCAAGCGCGAGGAAGAACTGACCCTCAAGGAGCAGTTCGCCACCAAAGCCCGCATGGCCGCGAATCTGGAACTGTACACCCAGCAAATGAAGGAAATGGAGACCTCCTTCGGGGTGCTGCTGCGGCAATTGCCCAGCGATACCGAGGTCCCGGGTCTGCTGGAGGACATCACCCGCACCGGGCTCGGCAGTGGTCTGGAGTTTGAAGAGATCAAACTGTTGCCGGAAGTCACCCAGCCGTTCTACATCGAGCTGCCGATCCAGATCACGGTGACCGGTGCCTATCACGACCTGGCGACCTTCGTCAGTGGCGTGGCCGGGCTGCCCCGGATCGTTACGCTGCATGATTTCGACCTTGCTCCGGCCAATCCCGAAGGCGGTGCGAAGTTGCGCATGAGCATCCTGGCCAAGACCTATCGCTATAACGACAACGGGGCACAGAAATGAGCCCGGTTCGTTGTTTGTCGATGGTTGTTTTGTTTGCCAGCCTGACCGCATGTGACAACAGCAACGATGTCGGCGACCTGGATGCCTACCTGAACGAAGTGCGTCTGCGGGCTCCGGGCAAGATTGAACCAACGCCGACGTTTCGGTCTTATCCAACGTTCACCTACAGCGCTGCCAACCTGCGCAGTCCGTTTTCCCGGCAGGTCAGAGTGGACCTGGCTGGCCAGAAGCGCGGCTCGCGGAACGTCACGCCCGACCTCAATCGGGTCAAGCAGTACCTCGAAGGCTTCAACATCGAGCAGTTTGAAATGGTCGGCACGATTTCCAATGCCACCGGCTCCTTTGCGCTGTTGCGCGGGGCGGGCGGGGTGCATCGGCTGAAAGTCGGCGATTACCTGGGGCGTAACGATGGACGGATCGTCGCCATCAGCGGCTCCCAAGTCGATGTGATCGAAATCGTTCCCGATGGCGAGGGTGCCTGGCTGGAACGACCTCGGACCCTCCCTTTGAAAGAGCACTCATAGTGGAACTCGAATAATGAACAGGATTTTCTCAACCCTCGGTATTTCGCTATGGATAGCGTTGTTGCCGCCGATGGTGCTTGCGACCAACCTCAAAGCGCTGGATGTCGCCGCGCTACCGGGTGATCGCGTCGAGTTGAAGTTGTCTTTCGACGGGCCGCCACCAGCGCCCCACGGGTATACGACCGAACAACCGGCGCGGATTGCCCTGGACCTGCCCGGCGTGGTCAGTCAGCTGGCGAGCAAGAGTCGTGACCTGGGCGGCGGCAATGCCCGCAGTGCAACGGTGGTGGAGGCCCAGGACCGGACGCGGCTCATCATTAACCTGACGCAGTTGATGCCGTATAGCGCGAAGGTCGAAGGCAACAATCTGTTGGTGGTGGTCGGGCAGGGGGCCAATAGCAAGGCATTGAAACCGGCGGCGAGCGCCCCTCGCGTTGCGATGACAACGCCAGCACCGGCAAAAACCTACGCCCCGGCGAGCAAGGCTATTCGCGGCGTCGACTTCCAGCGCGGCACTCAGGGCGAAGGAAATGTGGTTATCGATCTGTCCGATCCGTCCATCGCACCAGACATCCGGGAACTCGACGGCAAAATTATCCTGGGTTTTGCCAGGACCCAATTGCCCGAGCAATTGCGCGTGCGGTTGGACGTCAAGGATTTCGGCACCCCGGTGCAGTTCGTCAACGCCAGCGCCACCGGCGACCGGGCCACAATCAGCATCGAGCCCGGCGGTACCTTCGACTACTCAACTTATCAGACGGACAACAAGCTGACTGTCAGCATCCGGGCGATGAGCGTCGAGGATCTGCAAAAACGCAACGCCGAGCGCATGGCCTATATCGGTGAAAAACTTTCGCTGAACTTCCAGGACATCGATGTGCGCTCGGTGCTGCAACTGATCGCCGACTTCACCAACCTCAATCTCGTGGCCAGCGATACCGTGCAGGGCGGTATCACCTTGCGGTTGCAGAATGTGCCGTGGGACCAGGCGCTGGATCTGGTGCTGAAAACCAAGGGGCTGGACAAACGCAAGATCGGCAATGTCCTGTTGGTGGCGCCTGCCGATGAAATCGCCGCCCGAGAGCGTCAGGAACTGGAATCGCAGAAGCAGATCGCCGAACTGGCGCCGTTGCGTCGGGAGCTATTGCAGGTCAATTACGCCAAGGCTGCTGATATCGCCAAGCTGTTTCAATCGGTGACCAGCGCCGACGCGAAAGCCGACGAGCGGGGCTCGATCACGGTGGATGAGCGGACCAACAACATCATTGCCTACCAGCCTCAGGATCGCCTCGATGAACTTCGGCGCATTGTTACGCAGCTGGATATCCCGGTGCGCCAGGTCATGATCGAAGCGCGAATCGTCGAAGCCAACGTCGATTACGACAAAAGCCTCGGCGCGCGCTGGGGTGGTTCGGTGCGCAATCAGGGTAACTGGAACACGTCCGGGGTCTCCAATGGTTCGTCGACTACCCCCAGCACCAACTCACCGTTTGTCGACCTGGGCGCGGCTGGCAATACGTCGGGCATCGGCATCGCATTCATCACCGACAATGTGTTGCTGGATCTGGAGCTGACGGCGATGGAGAAAACCGGCAACGGCGAAATTGTCTCGCAGCCCAAGGTTGTTACCTCCGACAAGGAAACCGCCAAAATCCTCAAGGGCACGGAGATTCCCTATCAGGAGGCCAGTTCCAGTGGCGCGACCTCGGTGTCATTCAAGGAGGCCTCGCTGTCTCTGGAAGTGACACCGCAGATCACGCCGGACAACCGGATCATCATGGAGGTCAAGGTCACCAAGGACGAACCGGACTACCTGAACAAAGTGCAGGATGTACCGCCGATCAAGAAAAACGAGGTCAATGCCAAGGTCCTGGTCAACGACGGCGAGACCATCGTTATTGGCGGCGTTTTCTCAAATACTCAAAGCAAGGTAGTAGATAAGGTGCCATTTCTTGGTGATGTGCCGTATCTTGGCCGCCTTTTCCGGCGTGACGTGGTTTCGGAGAAAAAATCCGAGCTGCTGGTATTTCTCACTCCGCGTATCATGAACAATCAGGCGATTGCTGTGAGTCATTGATTCTGTGCGAAATTTGATTCTTGTTGGACCGATGGGCGCTGGTAAAAGCACCATCGGCCGGTTGCTGGCCAAAGAGCTGCGCCTGCCGTTCAAAGATTCCGATAAGGAAATTGAATTGCGCACGGGCGCCAATATCCCGTGGATTTTCGATAAAGAAGGCGAGCCGGGCTTTCGTGACCGCGAGCAGGCGATGATTGCCGAGCTGTGCGGCTGCGACGGCGTGGTGTTGGCGACCGGTGGCGGCGCGGTGATGCGCGAAGCCAATCGTCGGGCGTTGCATGCCGGTGGTCGGGTGGTCTACTTGCATGCTTCTGTCGAGCAGCAAGTGGGTCGTACGGCCCGTGATCGCAATCGACCCTTGTTGCGTACCGCCGATCCAGCCAAGACCCTGCGGGATCTCTTGGCGATCCGCGATCCGCTTTATCGGGAAATCGCCGACCTGGTGATTGAAACCGATGAGCGGCCGCCGCGAATGGTGGTGCTCGACATTCTCGAGCGCTTGCAGCAGCTGCCGCCCCGTTAAAGCAGAGCGCGAAATGCGCTATCCTCGGCGTCCTGTCATGATCGCCCAAGGTTGTGGCGGAGGCTACCGAACGGCGTCGCACCAGCAGACGCCGTGGACATTCGATAACTCAAGGCAGGACGCCTGATTCCATCTTCACTGTGGGGACACATGCAGACACTCAAGGTCGATCTAGGCGAGCGCAGCTACCCGATTCACATTGGCGAAGGTTTGTTGGATCAACCCGAGCTGCTGGTCCCGCATATTCGTGGTCGGCAAGTAGCGATCATCTCCAACGAGACCGTAGCACCGCTCTACCTCGAGCGTCTGACCCGCAGTCTGGCGCAGTTCTCGGTGATTTCCGTGGTGCTGCCCGATGGCGAAGCCTTCAAGACCTGGGAAACCCTGCAACTGATTTTCGACGGTCTGCTGACCGCACGGCACGACCGCCGCACCACGGTGATCGCGCTCGGTGGCGGTGTGATTGGTGACATGGCCGGCTTTGCTGCCGCCTGCTACCAGCGCGGCGTCGATTTCATCCAGGTGCCGACCACGCTGCTGTCGCAAGTCGACTCTTCGGTCGGTGGCAAGACCGGTATCAACCATCCGCTGGGCAAGAACATGGTCGGCGCGTTCTATCAGCCGAACGTGGTGCTGATCGATACCGCGACCCTCAATACCCTGCCGGCCCGCGAACTGTCCGCCGGGCTTGCCGAAGTCATCAAGTACGGGCTGATCTGCGACGAGCCGTTCCTGACCTGGCTCGAAGAAAACGTTGATCGCCTGCGCGCCCTGGATCAAGTCGCCCTGACCTACGCCATCGAGCGCTCTTGCGCGGCCAAGGCGGCGGTGGTCGGTGCCGACGAGAAAGAGACCGGCGTGCGTGCCACATTGAACCTCGGTCATACGTTCGGTCACGCCATCGAAACCCATATGGGCTATGGTGTCTGGCTTCACGGTGAAGCGGTCGCTGCTGGCACCGTAATGGCGTTGGAAATGTCGGCGCGTCTGGGCTGGATCAGCGAGCAAGAGCGTGATCGTGGCATCCGCCTGTTCCAGCGTGCCGGACTGCCGGTCATTCCGCCTGAGGAAATGACCGAAGCCGATTTCCTTGAACACATGGCAATTGACAAGAAAGTGATCGACGGTCGTTTGCGCCTGGTGCTGCTGCGCCACATGGGCGAAGCGGTGGTGACCGACGATTATCCGAAAGAGATTTTACAGGCCACGCTGGGAGCGGATTACCGCGCCCTGGCTCAGCTTAAAGGTTAATAAGATCCCGATGACTAGTTTGCATGCCGACGAGGCTTTCCTCGGCCATTACCAGTTAAGTCATGACCCTTTTGCTCCACGGGTGCCTGGCTTCAAATTTTTCCCGGCCCAGCGCAAACCGGTGCTGGGGCAACTGCATCACCTGGCGCGTTACAGCCAGTTGCTGCTGGTGGTCACCGGTCCGCAAGGCAGTGGCAAGACCCTGTTGCGCCAGGCCCTGGTAGCCAGCACCAATAAGCAGTCGGTGCAGAGTGTTGTGGTTTCCGCTCGCGGTGCTGGCGATTCGGCGGGCATCTTGCGCCAGGTGGCTCAAGCGCTGAACGTCGAGCAAGCCGAGATCGGTGCAATCCTGGCGCAGGTGGTCCAACTGGCGTTGACCGGCCAGGAAGTCTATTTGCTGGTGGATGACGCCGAGCATCTCGACGAGTCCGCGCTGGAGGCCCTGATGGCCCTGGCCGCTGGCGCACCGGAAGGTCGTCCGCACGTTTTCCTGTTTGGCGAGTCGTCGCTGATCGCTCAACTTGAGGCGCTGAGCCTTGAGGAAGAGCGTTTTCACGTCATCGAATTGCAGCCTTACACCGAAGAAGAAACCCGCGAATACCTGGAGCAACGCCTCGAAGGCGCCGGCCGGGGTATCGAACTTTTCACCGCGGATCAGATCTCTGATATTCACGAAAGCTCCGACGGTTGGCCTGGCAACATCAACCAGGTCGCCCGCGATGCAATGATCGAAGCCATGATTGCCAGCCGCTCAGC
Source organism: Pseudomonas sp. OV226 (assembly GCF_003148705.1). Lineage (NCBI taxonomy): Bacteria > Pseudomonadati > Pseudomonadota > Gammaproteobacteria > Pseudomonadales > Pseudomonadaceae > Pseudomonas > Pseudomonas sp. OV226. Next base: position 245,252 of record NZ_QGGS01000003.1, read on the forward strand.
GGTGAAGCGTCCAAGTATGGGGTTCAACATGCCGAAGAAACACGTGTTGGCGATTTCCGCCGTTGTCGTGGTCGCGGTAGCCGCCGCCTGGTTGATGCCGGGCCGCAGCAAAGCACCGACCACCGGCGCACCTGCCAACGAACAGGCACAACTGCCACTGGGTCAGGGGTCGCCACAACCTGGCGGCGGTGCGCCATCCGTCGAATTCGCCGGTAACTCGCAGCCGATGCCATTGCCGCTGGTCGGCAACTCGCAACCGGTCATGCGCGGTCCGTTGGCCGAAGCGGCCGGGGGCATCACTGAGGGCGACGACGGCGTGCCGGTCGAGGGTTCCAGCGCTACACCGCCAACCGTGACCACCGTCGCCCCGCCAGCGGGCATTCAGCCAGGGCCCGCACCGACGCCAGCCGCCAAACCGGTGCCTGCGCCGACCCAGGTAGCAACGGCCAAGCCTGCGCCAGTGCCTGTTGCCAAGCCTGCCGCGGCATCGGCGCCAGCCAAGCCCGCTGTAGCCGCCAAGCCTGCCGAGAAACCAGCCCCCGCTGCCAAGGCTGCTGGCGGCACGTGGTATGCCGGGCAACCGACGAGCAACTACGTGGTACAGATCCTCGGCACCAGCTCCGAAACGACTGCGCAAAACTTCGTGAAAGAACAGGGTGGCGAGTACCGTTATTTCAAGAAAGTCCTCAACGGCAAGCCGTTGTATGTCATCACCTACGGTAACTTCGCCAACCGCGATGCAGCCGTTACCGCTATCAAGGCCTTGCCAGCGAAGGTTCAGGCTGGTAAACCTTGGCCTCGCACTGTCGCCAGCGTCCAACAGGAACTGGCAACAACTCGCTGAAGATTCGGCGGCCTTACCCAGGCCGCCTCTCCAAGCACCTCAAAATTTCTACAAGTGCGCGCCGTCTCTACAGACTGCGTGCCTTGTGGTGTCTGCGTCACAGTAGTCTTTGAGTCGTTGCAGTCAAAATTAAAAAAGTTTTGACTAGCACAGCAGATCGCTTTAAACCTTTCACAAATGCGACATAGATTTGCGACATTTCGTCGTCAAATTTGTGAGCGTTAGTGTCGGTGTGTACAATGACCTCCCTTTTGCCCCCGCAAAGCTGGCATACGTTCGGCGCGGACGGTAACTGATTGAATTGAAAAGAAATTTGCCTCGGTAAGAGGCAGCCTGGTGAGAAAGTGTCTATGAAAGCAGGTCTGTACCAACCAGATGAATTCAAGGATAACTGCGGTTTCGGCCTGATAGCCCATATGCAGGGCGAGCCCAGTCATACCCTTTTGCAAACGGCCATCGAGGCCCTGACCTGCATGACCCACCGCGGTGGGATCAACGCCGACGGCAAGACCGGTGACGGTTGCGGTCTGCTGATTCAAAAGCCGGACGTGTTCCTGCGAGCGATCGCCCAGGAAACCTTCGGCGTCGAACTGCCCAAGCAATATGCGGTGGGCATGGTCTTCTTCAACCGGGACCCGGTCAAAGCCCAAGCCGCTCGCGAGAACATGAACCGCGAGATCCTGGCCGCTGGCCTGCAGCTCGTCGGCTGGCGCAAAGTGCCGATCGACACCAGCGTCCTCGGCCGCCTGGCCCTCGAGCGCCTGCCGCAGATCGAGCAGGTGTTCATCGGCGGTGAAGGCCTGAGCGATCAGGACATGGCCGTAAAGCTGTTCACGTCCCGTCGTCGCTCGTCCGTGGCCAACGCCGCCGACGTTGATCACTACGTTTGCAGCTTTTCGCACAAGACCATCATTTACAAAGGCCTGATGATGCCGGCGGATTTGACCGCCTTCTATCCAGACCTCAGTGACGAGCGCCTGCAAACCTCGATTTGCGTGTTCCACCAGCGCTTCTCCACCAACACCCTGCCGAAATGGCCGCTGGCTCAACCGTTCCGCTTCCTGGCGCACAACGGCGAGATCAACACCATCACCGGCAACCGCAACTGGGCCGTGGCCCGTCGCACCAAGTTCACCAACGACTTGATGGACCTGGAAGAACTCGGCCCACTGGTCAACCGCGTCGGTTCCGACTCCTCGAGCATGGACAACATGCTGGAGCTGATGGTCACCGGTGGCATCGACCTGTTCCGTGGCGTGCGGATGATCATTCCGCCAGCGTGGCAGAACGTCGAAACCATGGACCCGGACCTGCGTGCGTTCTACGAGTACAACTCGATGCACATGGAGCCGTGGGACGGCCCGGCCGGCGTGGTAATGACCGACGGTCGCTACGCGGTGTGCCTGCTCGACCGTAACGGTCTGCGTCCGGCGCGTTGGGTCACCACCAAGAACGGTTTCATCACCCTGGCCTCGGAAATCGGTGTCTGGAACTACCAGCCTGAAGACGTGATTGCCAAGGGCCGCGTTGGCCCGGGTCAGATCTTTGCCGTGGACACCGAAACCGGTCAGATCCTCGACACCGACGCGATCGACAACCGCTTGAAGTCCCGTCATCCATACAAGCAATGGCTGCGCAAGAATGCCCTGCGCATCCAGGCGACCATGGAAGACAACGACCACGGATCGGCGTTCTATGATGTCGACCAGCTCAAGCAGTACATGAAGATGTATCAGGTCACGTTCGAAGAGCGTGATCAGGTGCTGCGTCCGCTCGGCGAGCAAGGCTACGAAGCCGTGGGCTCGATGGGCGACGATACGCCGATGGCCGTGCTGTCCCAGCGCGTGCGCACGCCGTACGACTATTTCCGCCAGCAGTTCGCGCAGGTCACCAACCCGCCGATCGACCCGCTGCGTGAAGCCATCGTCATGTCGCTGGAGATCTGCCTTGGTGCCGAGCGCAACATCTTCCAGGAGTCGCCGGAACACGCTTCGCGCGTAATCCTCAGCTCGCCGGTCATTTCTCCGGCCAAGTGGCGCTCGCTGATGAACCTCGATCGTCCGGGCTTCGAGCGCGCGATCATTGACCTGAACTACGACGAAAGCGTCGGCCTCGAAGCGGCCATCCGCAACGTCGCCGATCAGGCTGAAGAAGCCGTGCGCTCCGGTCGTACCCAGGTCGTGCTGAGTGATCGTCACATTGCCCCGGGCAAGTTGCCGATCCACGCTTCGCTCGCCACCGGCGCGGTGCACCACCGCTTGACCGAAAAAGGCCTGCGTTGCGACTCCAACATCCTCGTGGAAACCGCGACCGCTCGCGACCCGCATCACTTCGCCGTGTTGATCGGTTTCGGCGCCTCCGCCGTCTATCCGTTCCTGGCCTACGAAGTGCTGGGCGACCTGATCCGTACCGGTGAAGTACTGGGCGACCTCTATGAGGTGTTCAAGAACTACCGTAAAGGCATCACTAAAGGTCTGCTGAAGATCCTGTCGAAGATGGGCATCTCGACCATCACCTCGTACCGCGGTGCGCAGTTGTTCGAGGCCATCGGCCTGTCTGAAGAAGTCTGCGAGCTGAGCTTCCGTGGCGTTCCGAGCCGCATCAAAGGTGCGCGTTTCGTCGACATCGAAGCCGAGCAGAAAGCCCTGGCCACTGAAGCCTGGAGCCCGCGCAAGCCAATCCAGCAAGGCGGCCTGCTGAAGTTCGTCCACGGTGGCGAATATCACGCGTACAACCCAGACGTGGTCAACACCCTGCAAGCCGCTGTGCAGCAAGGCGACTACAGCAAGTTCAAGGAATACACGTCGCTGGTGGACAACCGCCCGGTGTCGATGATCCGTGACATGTTCAAGGTCAAAACCCTGGACACACCGCTGGACATGAGCGAGATCGAACCGCTGGAATCGGTGCTCAAGCGCTTTGACTCCGCGGGCATTTCCCTCGGCGCCTTGTCGCCGGAAGCTCACGAAGCCCTGGCCGAAGCCATGAACCGCCTCGGTGCGCGTTCCAACTCCGGCGAAGGCGGCGAAGACCCGGCGCGCTACGGCACCATCAAGAGCTCGAAAATCAAGCAAGTGGCGACTGGCCGTTTCGGTGTGACCCCGGAATACCTGGTCAACGCTGAAGTGCTGCAGATCAAAGTCGCCCAGGGCGCCAAGCCCGGCGAAGGTGGTCAGTTGCCAGGTGGCAAGGTCAACGGTCTGATCGCCAAGCTGCGTTACGCGGTGCCGGGTGTGACCCTGATCTCGCCGCCACCGCACCACGACATCTATTCGATCGAAGACTTGTCGCAGCTGATTTTCGACCTGAAACAAGTCAACCCGAAGGCGCTGGTCTCGGTGAAGCTGGTGGCAGAAGCGGGCGTCGGCACCATCGCCGCCGGTGTGGCCAAGGCCTACGCGGACTTGATCACCATCTCGGGCTACGACGGCGGCACCGGTGCATCGCCGCTGACGTCGATCAAATACGCGGGCGCTCCGTGGGAACTCGGCCTGGCCGAAACCCACCAGACCCTGCGTGGCAACGACCTGCGTGGCAAAGTCCGGGTGCAGACCGACGGCGGCCTGAAAACCGGCCTCGACGTGATCAAGGCAGCGATCCTCGGCGCTGAAAGCTTCGGTTTCGGCACCGCGCCAATGATCGCGCTGGGTTGCAAATACCTGCGTATTTGCCACCTGAACAACTGCGCCACCGGCGTCGCGACTCAAAACGAGAAGCTGCGTAAAGATCACTACATCGGCACCGTCGACATGGTGGTGAATTTCTTCACCTACGTCGCCGAAGAAACCCGTGAGTGGCTGGCCAAGCTGGGCGTGCGCTCCCTCGAAGAGCTGATCGGTCGTACCGATCTGCTGGAAATCCTCGAAGGCCAGACCGCCAAGCAAAACCATCTGGACCTGACCCCGTTGCTTGGCAGCGATCACATCCCGGCAGACAAGCCACAATTCTGCCAGGTTGACCGCAACCCGCCGTTCGACAAGGGCTTGCTGGCCGAGAAAATGGTCGACCTGGCCACCTCGGCCATCAACGACATGAGCGGCGCCGATTTCGCCCTGGATATCTGCAACTGCGACCGTTCGATCGGCGCGCGGATCTCCGGTGAAATCGCTCGCAAACACGGCAACCAGGGCATGGCGAATGCGCCGATCACCTTCCGCTTCAAAGGGACGGCCGGTCAGAGCTTCGGTGTGTGGAACGCTGGCGGCCTGAACATGTACCTGGAAGGCGACGCCAACGACTACGTCGGCAAAGGCATGACCGGCGGCAAACTGGTCATCGTTCCGCCCAAGGGCAGCGTCTACAAGACTCAGGACAGTGCGATCATCGGTAACACCTGCCTGTACGGCGCCACAGGCGGCAAGCTGTTCGCCGCCGGCACCGCGGGCGAGCGTTTTGCCGTGCGTAACTCCGGTGCCCACACGGTTGTGGAAGGCACTGGCGATCACTGCTGCGAGTACATGACCGGTGGTTTCGTCTGCGTATTGGGCAAGACCGGTTACAACTTCGGCTCTGGCATGACCGGCGGTTTCGCCTACGTGCTCGACCAAGACAACACCTTTGTTGACCGGGTCAACCACGAACTGGTGGAAATCCAGCGGATCAGCGGCGAAGCGATGGAAGCCTATCGCAGCCACCTGCAACGCGTGCTGAACGAGTACGTCGAGGAAACCGACAGCGAGTGGGGTCGTAACCTCGCTGAAAACCTCGATGACTACCTGCGTCGTTTCTGGTTGGTCAAGCCTAAGGCTGCCAACCTGAAATCGTTGCTTTCCAGCACTCGTGCCAACCCGCAGTGATATGCGCCTGAAGAGTTTGATGAGGTTTTAACAATGGCTGAACGTCTGAATAACGACTTCCAGTTCATCGATGTCGGGCGCAAAGATCCGAAGAAGAAACTGTTGCGTCAACGCAAGAAAGAGTTCGTGGAGATCTACGAACCGTTCAAACCCCAGCAGTCGGCCGACCAGGCCCACCGCTGCCTGGGTTGCGGTAACCCGTATTGCGAATGGAAGTGCCCGGTGCACAACTTCATTCCCAACTGGCTGAAACTGGTGGCCGAGGGCAACATCCTCCAGGCCGCCGAGCTGTCGCACCAGACCAACACCCTGCCGGAAGTCTGCGGCCGGGTGTGCCCGCAAGATCGTCTGTGCGAGGGTGCCTGCACCCTCAACGACGGCTTCGGCGCGGTGACCATCGGTTCGGTCGAGAAGTACATCACCGACACCGCATTCGCCATGGGCTGGCGCCCGGACATGTCCAAGGTCAAACCGACCGGCAAACGTGTTGCCGTCATCGGCGCAGGCCCGGCGGGCCTGGGTTGTGCCGACGTGCTGGTGCGCGGTGGCGTGACCCCGGTGGTGTTCGACAAGAACCCGGAAATCGGCGGCTTGCTGACCTTCGGCATCCCCGAGTTCAAGCTGGAAAAGACCGTGCTGAGCAATCGCCGCGAAGTCTTCACCGGCATGGGCATCGAGTTCCGCCTGAACACCGAAGTGGGCAAGGACGTGACCATCGAGCAACTGCTCGAAGAATACGATGCCGTGTTCATGGGCATGGGCACCTACACCTACATGAAGGGCGGTTTTGCCGGTGAGGACCTGCCGGGCGTGTATGACGCGCTGGACTTCCTGATCGCCAACGTCAACCGCAACCTGGGCTTTGAAAAGTCGCCGGAAGATTTCGTCGACATGAAAGGCAAGAAGGTCGTGGTACTGGGCGGCGGCGACACGGCGATGGACTGCAACCGTACCTCTATCCGTCAGGGCGCCAAGTCGGTGACCTGTGCGTACCGTCGGGACGAAGCGAACATGCCGGGCTCGCGCAAAGAGGTGAAGAACGCCAAGGAAGAAGGCGTGAAATTCCTCTACAACCGCCAGCCGATTGCCATCGTTGGTGAAGACCGCGTAGAAGGTGTGAAAGTGGTCGAGACCCGTCTCGGCGAACCGGACGCCCGTGGCCGTCGCAGCCCTGAGCCGATCCCGGGCTCCGAAGAGATCATCCCGGCCGACGCCGTGGTCATCGCGTTCGGTTTCCGTCCAAGCCCGGCGCCGTGGTTCGAACAGTTCGACATCCAGACCGATAGCCAGGGCCGCGTTGTGGCGCCGGAGCAAGGTAAGTACAAGCACCAGACCAGCAACCCGAAAATCTTCGCCGGTGGCGACATGGTTCGTGGTTCTGACCTGGTGGTGACGGCGATCTTCGAAGGCCGCAATGCGGCTGAAGGGATCCTGGATTACCTGGGCGTCTAACACCGATCGCGGGCAACCTCACTCCTGTAGGAGCTGAGCTTGCTCGCGATAGCATCACCGCAGAAATCAGGTTAACCGAGGCGCCTGCATCGCGAGCAAGCTCAGCTCCTACAGGGATTGAGGTTGTTTCGCGACGTGGTTCCCCCCGCGACAAATTGACCCGATAGACAAAAGGTGCGGCACTTGCCGTGCCTTTTGCGTCCGGCTCTGAGAAAATGCCCGCACTTTTTTTCCGGATGCCGACATGACTGCCCTGAAGAACGACCGTTTCCTTCGCGCCCTGCTCAAGCAACCCGTAGACGTCACCCCTGTGTGGATGATGCGTCAGGCCGGTCGCTACCTGCCTGAATACCGCGCCAGCCGTGCCAAGGCCGGCGACTTCATGAGCCTGTGCATGAACCCGGAGTTCGCTTGCGAAGTCACGCTGCAGCCGCTTGACCGCTATCCACAACTGGACGCGGCGATCCTGTTCTCCGACATCCTGACCATCCCCGATGCTATGGGCCAAGGCCTGTACTTCGAAACCGGTGAAGGTCCACGCTTCAAGAAAGTCGTCAGCACCATGGCCGACATCGAAGCCTTGCCGATTCCTGATCCGCACAAAGACCTCGGCTACGTGATGGACGCGGTCAGCACCATCCGCCGCGAACTCAATGGCCGCGTGCCGCTGATCGGCTTTGCCGGCAGCCCATGGACCCTGGCCACCTATATGGTCGAAGGCGGCTCGTCGAAAGACTACCGCAAGACCAAAACCATGCTCTACGACAACCCGCAAGCCTTGCACCTGCTGCTGGACAAGCTCGCGCAGACGGTCACCAGCTACCTCAACGGCCAGATCATGGCCGGCGCGCAAGCGGTGCAGATCTTCGACAGCTGGGGCGGCAGCCTCTCGGCGGCGGCGTACCAGGAATTCTCCCTGGCCTACATGAAAAAAATCGTCAGCGGCCTGATCCGCGAGCACGAAGGCCGCAAGGTTCCGGTCATCCTGTTCACCAAGAACGGTGGCCTGTGGCTGGAAAGCATCGCCGACGCTGGCGCGGATGCATTGGGCCTGGACTGGACCTGCGACATCGGCAGCGCCCGTGATCGCGTCGGCAGCAAAGTCGCGTTGCAAGGCAACATGGACCCGACCGTGCTCTACGCCAAACCAGAAGCCATCCGCACCGAAGTCGGCCGCATCCTCGCCAGCTACGGCAAAGGCAGTGGCCACGTGTTCAACCTCGGCCATGGCATCACCCCGGAAGTTGATCCGGAGCATGCTGGCGCCTTCCTGCGCGCGGTGCATGAGTTGTCGGCGCAATATCACGAGTGATCGTCGCCCAATAGAAAACGCCCGGCTTATGCCGGGCGTTTTTGTTTTTAATGTAGGAGTGAGCCTGCTCGCGATAGCGGTGAATCAGTCGCCGAATGTATTGGCTGATACTCCGCTATCGCGAGCAGGCTCACTCCTACACTGGTTTTGTGTCAGGCCTTGACACCCTGTAGTGGCGGCAACTTCGCCAGCTTCAACGCCACCAGCAGCGCAATCACCAGCAACCCGCCGACAAACAAGCCGATCCCGTTCCATCCGCCCAAGTGCCAGAACACCCCGCCCGCCGTCCCGGCAATACTCGACCCGGCGTAGTAGCTGAACAGATAAAGCGATGACGCTTGCCCCCTGGCCTTGATCGCCCGGCGCCCGATCCAGCTGCTCGCCACCGAATGCGCGCCAAAGAAACCAAAGGTAAAGATCAGCATGCCAATGATCACCAGGGGCAATGGTGTGAACATCGTCAGGGCAAGGCCGGCGAGCATCAGCACAATCGTCGCCCAGAGCACTTTGCGCCGACCCAGCTTGTCAGCCAGCGAACCGATTTTCGCCGAGCTGTAAATCCCCGACAGGTACACCACCGAGAGCAGTCCGACGAAGGCTTGTTCCATGTGGTACGGCTCGGCCAGCAAGCGGTAACCGATGTAGTTGAACAGTGTGACGAACGCGCCCATCAACACAAAGGCTTCAAGGAACAATAACGGCAAACCAGCATCGCGAAAGTGCATGGTGAAACCGTCGAGCAAGCTGCGCGGGTGCAGCGAGCGGGCGCGGAAGTTGCGCGACTCGGGAAGGATTTTCCAGAACACCGCTGCAGCGATCAGGGCCAGGCCGCCGATCACCAGCATCGCCGTGTGCCAGCTGACGAAGTCGATCAACACGCCGGTGATCAAGCGCCCGCACATCCCGCCAATCGCATTGCCGCCGATGTACAAACCCATCGCCAGGCCTAGATGCTGCGGGTGGATCTCTTCGCTCAAGTACGTCATCGCGACTGCCGCCAGGCCACTCAACGACAACCCGATCAGCGCGCGCATCAGCAACACGCCGTGCCAGCTCGGCATCATCGAACTGGCGACGGTGCACAGCGCCGCGGCGAACAGTGCGGTGACCATCACCGACTTGCGGCCGACACGGTCGGAGATGGGCCCGGTGATCAACAGGCCAATGGCGAGCATGCCGGTGGCGACCGACAGGATCAGGCTGCTCTGCGCCGCGTTGATCGAATACTCGTGAGACAGCAGCGGCATCATCGGCTGCACGCAGTAGAGCAGGGCGAAGGTGGCGAAGCCACCGCAAAACAGCGCCAGCACCGTGCGCATGAACGCCGGCGTGCCTTTCTCGATGTAAATCTCTTTGAGCTCGGCGACGACGTCGTCCGCTGCGGCGGGCGGAACTTCATGGGCGAGTGGAGCGACAGCAGTCTTCACGTTGGACCTCGGAGGGGCGCAGTCAGGCAGGCAGTGAAAAAATCATATAGCTGGCTAATGATTCAATCCAATATATTGTTCGACCTGTTTAAGAGGTTTTACGACCTAATGGGGTTTTCATGGAATTGCGTCACTTGCGCTACTTCATTGCCGTCGCCGAAGAACTGCACTTCGGCCGCGCCGCTCAGGTGTTGGGCATCTCGCAGCCACCGCTGAGCCAGCAGATTCAGGCGCTTGAGCAAGAGGTTGGCGCACGGTTGTTCGAACGAACCAATCGTCGGGTCGAGCTCAGCGAAGCGGGGCGGTTGTTCCTGCAAGAAGCGCGGCTGGCGCTGGCGCAGGTCGACAAAGCCGCCGATGTGGCGCGGCGTGCGCAACTGGGTGAGCTCGGAGAACTGAAGATCGGCTTCACCTCATCGGCGCCGTTCAACTCGACCATTCCCCAGGCGATTTTTTCATTCCGCCAGCGCTTCCCGGCGGTGCACCTGAACCTGCGGGAGATGAGCAGCACCCAGGTCGCCGAAGCATTGGTCGACGAGTCGATCGAGGTCGGCATCATGCGGCCATTGGGGTTGCCGGATTCGCTCAGTGTGGTGGAACTGATGCGCGAGCCACTGGTGGCAGTGCTGAGTTCCAAGCATCCGCTGGTCAACGACAGCGAAGACGGACTGTTCCTGTCGGCACTCGCCTTGGAGCCGTTCGTATTTTTCCCACGCAGCTACGGCAGCGGTCTCTACGCACAATTGCTCAGCCTGGCCCGCGATGCCGGTTTCAGTCCGCACTTTGCGCAGGAGGCGGGCGAGGCGATGACGATTATTGGCTTGGTGGCGGCAGGGCTCGGGGTGTCGGTGCTGCCGGCGTCGTATCAGCGGATGCGCATCGACGGTGTGGTGTATAGACCGTTACTGGATCCGGCGGCGGTGTCGGCGGTGTGGCTGGTGCAGCGCAAGGATCAGAAGTCGCCGATGGCCAAGGCGTTTGTTGAGTTGTTGACGCGTAAGGTTGAAGGGGCTTGAGAGCAAAGACATTTCGCGTAACGGATCCGCTTTAGGGATTCACCCTGGTACAGGGCGATGACAAGCCGACCTGTTTGTGAAGGGGCGCCGAAAGGCACCCTTTGTCGTTTTAGCATGACCCTCCTCAGTCAATCTGTACCTGATCCCCACGCAACACCACCCCTGACGCTGTCGCCTTCAGCACTTCTGATAGCGCGCAAACTCGCGCCCTGGGGGCTTGCCATGTTTTTTTGGTACATCCCTTCGCCTTTTTTCTGATCAGCCGATAACAGTTTCGGACTCATCACAAACAATGGAGATACAGGATGTTCAAGCAGCTAACCCTCACCGCTTTGCTGGCCGTAGCCGCACTCACCGGTGGTTGCGCTTCGGTAAAAATGGCGGATGACACGCAGGACGCTCAGGCGAAGACCTTCCAGGTCGCCCCGGACAAAGCCAATATTTATGTTTATCGCAACGAGAGCATGGGCGCCGGGGTGAAAATGCCGGTGACGCTCAACGGTAAACCGGTCGGCCAGACCGTCGCCAAGTCGTACCTGATGTTGGCCGTTCCGGCCGGTCAGCAGACTCTGGTGTCCTCGGCGGAAAACGATTCCGAACTGAAACTCACCGCAGAAGCCGGCAAGAACTACTTTGTCTGGCAGGAAGTGAAAGTGGGCTTCATCAAGGCACGCAACAGCCTGCAAGTGGTTGATGACCACACCGGTCGTGCTGGCGTTGCTGAAAGCAAGTTGATCCAGGCTCAGTAAGTGTTGGAACGGCCTCTGCGCCAAGCGCAGGGGCCGTTTTCACACGTGTTGGAAACCCGTCCGTCCACACCGCTAACGCCGTTACGACTCGGCCGGCGCTGGTCTTGATTTGCTTTGCTGCGCCGAAACTTGCTCCTGCAATCGTCGCCCGACGACATCCAGCAAATCACAACCATCACGCAATGACGTCACCAACACCCGCGCCAGCTCACTGTAAACGCCCTCACCAAACGCAAAACTCTCAAGCAGCTGAGTCGCAGTGCGGATGCGGTAAGCCGCTGTTTCGTGCAACACGTCCAGCGGTGCTTCGGTGTCGATCACCAGCGAAGCGATGGTGCAATCGATACCTGTGATAGGCATGTATCTATCCATGACAAAAAACCTCCATTGCGTAAGAGAGCGCGATTACTTATTGGTGACTGTTGGATGACGCCATAGACAACCCGCTGGGAGGGTCAAGAATATCCAGGGCCCGGTTGACCATCAGCTCGGCCAGCACGACCAGTTGCTGAATGGCCAATGCCTCGTTGCGGAGCGAGCCTTCGAGCTCGCAGGCGAGGTCAGTGGTCATCACATTCAGCGAGGCAAGGGTTTCAGTGGCGTGACAGAGCAAGGACTCTGTATCGACGTTCGGGTTGATGCTGAACACATGGCTGACGGGGTCGGGGCGGTTTGGATTGCGCAGGCGGGCGCTGACGGTGCGCTCGGTGGTTTCGGAGAGTTTGGCTAGATCGGCGGATGAAATGTCTGCTGATTCCGGGGAGGTAGGTTTGTTTTTTTTCATGATGATGCTCCCTGCAAGATTTAAGAAAGTGCCGGCTCAATTGTTTGAAATGGAACTGGTTGGTCACTGTACTCAAGTTTACTAACTGGTAAAGCTGTTCGTTATAAATTTCAATTAGTTAACCAAACTATTAAACATTTGCTTAATTAAATGATTCTTTTAGGGGTGGCGTGACTTTTCGCAAAATACAATGTTGAAATCTTGCAATTTTGGTTGCGATGGATATACCGGCTATGCACATACTGTCTTCCTTGTTTCTGTAAGAAAATTCTTTAGCATGCCAGCAGTCCAGCTGGGTTTTTAACTGCGAAACATTATCTAACGAATGTTTGTCTTTTTTGCGGTGTTGCCATTTTTACAGCGGCTAGGATGTATAGGACTGATTTCGAGTAAGGCATGACTGCAGATACTCAGCTCTGATACGGCTCTTTGGGGTTGTAAAAAAATGGTGGCTGTTGAATGTACAAGAAAGAAAAAACAGAAAATTTGAAAAATAACATTAAGTATTTAATAAAAAGCCGAGGAGAGACGCAGCTTTCATTATGTAATTCCAGTGGGTTGACCAGGACGACGATATATAACATTTTGGAAGGGAGAGTGGTGAATGTACAGCAATCTACCATTCGAAAAATATCGGACTTTTTTGGGGTCTCTTATAAAGAAATAGAAAGTGTCGATTTCGAAGAGAGGGAACTGATAGAGAGCAGTATCTCTCTGCAAGGAAATATGAATCCAGCGGCAGTTCCGATAATTAAAGAAAGCTCATTAATTAGGAGTCTTGATAAAAGAATCGGCGAGTTGGCCACTACTCATCCTCTAACTTATTATTTTGGGGAGGCCTGTAATTTAATAGGTGTGCTTTTGGAGGTTGATATTGTTGGTTCAAATGAGGCGGGCGATTTGTTAATCGTTAAGAAAGGTCCGTCGAATAGAGGTGGAGAGATACTGGCATACGATAAGGCTACAAAAAAATTATTTATAGCTGATGCGGAGTCTTTTGATTCTGAAGGTATCTGCGTTGTCGGAAAAATAGTGGAGGAAAGATTTTGAAATCCGACAATAGTGATCTAGAAAACAGAAAATACAAACTATTAGGGTTTGAGAGAGGCAAAGATCTCGCCGTTATTATGGTCACGTCTACAGGGACGGGGAAGGTTATAAAAATTAAGGTAAGCGAATTATTGAGAAGTGAAATCATCGACGACTTAAGTAGGGATGAAATAAAAAGCATATACAAAAAGTTCTACTCGCGGGGAGCGGTGTTGACTGCATATGATATAACTGACAGGCATGAGAAATCATGGGTGATTTATGTTGCTTTGAATTTATTGCTTTTTGCGTTGTATATGTTCACAAATATTGCTGCGACCAAACTTGTATACATAGATTGGCTTGATATTGTTGTCACTCCAGGAGTTTTTCTGTATCCGCTGACATTTTTGATAGTTGATATGTTGAACGAGTTTTATGGGCTTGGCCTTGCGAGAAAAGCCATTTTATTTACTTTTGTAACTAATGTTTTTATTGTCGTTTCGCTTGGCGCTACAATCTATCTTCCCGGTTTGTCAGGTTGGGATCTTAATGTGGCATATGGAGAGGTCATGAGTCATATATTGTCCGTGCTGGTGGCATCCTCGATATCTTTTATTTTTTCAGAATACGTGAACTCTTATTTGTTGAGTGAAATAAAGCAGCTTACAAATTCCAGATTTTTATTTTTACGGGTGTTTTTTAGTACGTTTTTTGCGTCGATAATAGACAGTTTCATTTTTTGCTTTATTGCATTTTACGGTTCGATGGCTAATGCTGAAATACTTGATATTGTTTATGTCCAGATTGCCATAAAAATGTGTTTTGCTATTTTTAATATTTTGCCCGCCTATGGAGCCAGGTCTCTATTTAAAAGGTATGTGGTTAGTGTCTGAGACGTGGAAAAGGGGAAGCGGCATGGCTTCCCCTGGATTCTTGCTGTTTAATTTTTTTGTTTGCTTACCAGACTTTTCATAACCGTAGACTTGTTCTCCAGAAACTCATTCAGCCCTTTCGCGCGGAGATTGCACGCGTCGCAATTCGCGCATCCAGTTCCAATTATTCCGTTGTAGCAAGTCAGTGTCTGGTGTTGAACCAATTCAAGCTTTCCATGCTGTTCGGCAAGCGCCCATGTTTTCGCCTTGTTCAACCACATGAGCGGCGTTTCAATGCGCAGCTTGTAGTCCATGCCCAGTTCAATGGCTTTGTGCAGACTCGTGACAAATTCATCACGGCAATCCGGGTAGCCAGAGAAATCTATTTCGCCAACACCTGTGATGACTGCCTCGGCCTGTACTTGATAGGCATAAATAGCAGCTAAGGTTAAAAACAGAATATTCCGGCCAGGCACGAAGGTGCTTGGCAGACTTTCTCCTGAGCTATCCACGCCGGGTACTGGAATGTCATCGCGCGTCAAACTACTGCTTGCCAGTTCATTCAACAACGTAGTGTCCAGCACCTTGTGCACGGTCACGCCAAGCTCTTTCGACAGCTGCTGCGCGACCTCGATTTCCGCGCGGTGGCGCTGGCCATAGTCGAACGTAATGCAGTGGATTTCATCGTAGAGCGGCAACGCGTGGATCAAGCAGGTGGTGGAGTCCTGCCCACCGCTGAAAACGATAACGGCCTTTTTAGTCATGGTTCGTTCGTCCTTGTGATGCCCCGACATATCACGGGGCATTGAACCTAGCGCAAAGCCTCAATTCTGGTTGTGGGACGTTTCCGAAATGATGTATTCCAGCTTCCCTTTATTTCATTCCTATCCTCGGAATGGACGTGTGTTGAGCCCATTCTCCACCTCACTCAATCCGCACCAACTCCCCACGCAACACCACGCCAGACACTTGCACCTTCGGCAAACACTGATAGCTCCCGCTGTCGCTGCTCAAATCGCGTTTGCCAGCCCCCGCAATATTGATCACCGCATTGGCCCCGGCCTTTTTCGCCTTGCTCTGCAACGTCGCCAGCGTCGATTGCAGTGCCCAGAAGCAGGCGTCTTCATCCGACACTTCTTCGTTATGGGTGATTCGACTGCTGCTCACGGTGTTCAGCTTGCTGACGTTGGCCGGTAGCGCTTCTCCTGCCAGGTAGAACTTGACGCTGCCGTCCAGCAAGCCGATCTCGGTGGCGCGTTTCACGCCTTCACGGAAGTTCTGGAAGGTGGGTTCGTAGGCATTTTGCAGGGCGACGAGCTGGTCGCGGTCCGGGTCGGCGGCCAGTTGCTGGATCACGTCATCGCGCAGATAGGTGATCCAGCGGTTGTAGGTGCCGTGGATCCGGCCGTCCTGGTAGTCCAGGCCGCGGCTGTCGCGGTAGTCGATTTCGAACGAATTCGATGTGTAAGGGATGTCGATTTCGGCGTGGTGTTTGTCACGCACGGTGACGGCCGCTTTGATCATGCCGGGACGCGCCGACTGCACTACCCATTGGCGTTCGATCAACGCGGTGACGATGGCGCGGCTCATGCGGTCGTTGGTCAAGCCTCGGTCACTGGGGAAGTGTTCCTTGGCGGTGTACACCGGATTGCCGGTGCAACCGCCCAGCGCAACGGCCACGGCGAACAACGCGACGATGCGCTGGGACAGAGTCATTCCTTTTACTCCAAACGTGTTTCAGGTCAGTGCCAGCGACGGAAGATCAACGAGGTGTTGACGCCACCAAAAGCGAAATTGTTGTTCATCACGTATTCGTTGCTCATCTGCCGGAACTCGCCTCGCAGGTAATCCAGTTTGCCGCAGTGCGGGTCGACCTCGTCGAGGTTGAAAGTGTGTGCGTACAGGTCGCTGTTCATCATTTCAATGCTGAACCAGGACTCCAGCGCACCGCAGGCGCCCAGGGTGTGGCCGAGGAAGCTTTTTTGCGAACTGATCGGCATGTGCTCGCCGAACAATGCGCTGGTAGCCAGTGTTTCGGCGATGTCGCCCTGTTCTGTCGCGGTGCCGTGACCGTTCACGTAGCCGATGTCCGAAGGCTGAAGCCCGGCGTCTTCGAGGGCGAGTTCCATGGCCCGGCGCATGGTGAGTTGCTCCGGACGTGTGGTGTGTTGGCCATCGGCGTTGCTGCCGAAACCGACGAGTTCAGCATGAATGCGTGCACCGCGTGCCAAGGCATGTTCCAGCTCTTCCAGCACCAGCATGCCGCCGCCTTCACCGATCACCAGGCCGTCGCGACCCTTGTCATAAGGACGCGGGGTGGTTTGCGGGGCGTCGTTTTTCAGGCTGGTGGCGTAGAGCGCGTCGAAGACCATCGCTTCGGTCGGGCACAGCTCTTCGGCGCCGCCGGCGAGCATCAGTGGCAATCGGCCGAACTTGATCGCCTCGTAGGCATAACCAATGCCCTGGCTGCCGCTGGTGCAGGCGCTCGACGTCGGGATCAACCGACCGGTGAGGCCGAAGAAGATGCTGATGTTGGCAGCCGTGGTGTGCGGCATCATCCGCACATAGGAGTTGGCGTTCAGGCCTTCGGCCACCGAGTTGAGCAGCATGTTGCCGAACGCCTTGATCTCGTCGGTGCTGCCGGTAGATGAGCCGCAAGCGACGCCCATGCGCCCGTCCTTGATCGACTCGTCGCCCAGTAATCCGGCGTCGGCCAGTGCTTGCTCGGCAGCGCCCACAGCAAGCCGCGACACACGGCCCATGCTGCGCAGTTGCTTGCGGGTCCAGTGGCTCGGGACTTTGAAGTCATCGATGGGGCCGGCCAGGCGTGTATTGAGTTCGGTAAAGCGATCCCATTCGTCCATGCGCCGGATGCCGCTGCGGTTGGCCGCGAAGTTGCCGGCGATGGTTGCCCAGTCGCTGCCCAGTGAGGTGATGCCGGCCATGCCGGTGACGACAACGCGCTTCATCAGCACAGGCCTCCATTGACGGCCAGAACCTGCCGGGTGATGTACGACGCTTCCGCCGACATCAGGAAATTCACCGCGCCGGCCACCTCTTCAGGGGTGCCCATGCGCTGTGCGGGGATCATTTTCATCAGTTCTTCCACGGGCACGTTTTCATCGAGCATGGCGGTGTCGATCAGGCCGGGTGCGACGCAATTGACGGTGATTTTGCGTTTGCCCAATTCAATCGCCAGCGCCTTGGCCGCACCGATCAGACCGGCCTTGGAGGCACTGTAGTTGACCTGGCCACGATTGCCGATCAACCCCGACACCGAAGTGATGCAGACAATCCGCCCGGCAGCGCGACGACGAATCATCGGCATCATTACCGGGTGCAGCACGTTGTAGAAACCATCGAGGTTGGTGCGCATCACCACGTCCCAATCATCCTCGCTCAGCGCCGGAAAAGCACCGTCACGGGTCAGGCCGGCATTGAGCACCACGCCGTAATAGGCGCCGTGGGTGTCTACGTCGGCTTCGAGAATGGCTTTGCAGCTGGCGCGGTCGGAGACGTCAAATTGCAGGACACGCGCGTTGCGGCCCAAGGCTTCGATTTCGGCTTTGACGGCAATAGCGTCCGTCAGACCGCTTCGGCAATGCAGCACGATGTCATGCCCGGCCTGGGCCAGACGCAAAGCGATGGCGCGGCCGATGCCGCGGCTGGAACCGGTGACCAGTACGGATTCAGTCATGACTGGACTCCTTGGGATTCATGAAGATATTGAGCGGCCTGAGGCGGACGAAACACGTTCAGGCGTGCGGTGGCGTGGATGCCGGGGGCGTTGATATGGCATTCGAACACGCCCATGCCGTTGTCGTCTTCCAGTGACCGAATGCCATGGATGGTCAGTTCGGTGCCGACCGGGAAGTGCTCGACGTTGCATTCGAATTTGCGGCTGCCGAGCAGAAAACCCAGCTCCACCTCATCGCCGCGCTGGCGCGCATGGCAACCGGCATAGGCGGCGACACTCTGGGCCATTATTTCAATGCCGACCCAGGCCGGCAGGCTGCCGTCGGGACGGTTGAACAGACCGCCGGGCCTGACGGTCATGCGGGTGTGAATCTGCTCCTCGTCGAATGCAAGGATCTGCTCGATGAGGATCATGTCGCCAGCGTGTGGCAGCAACTCGGCGAGCGGCCAGTCAATCATGGTGCGTCTCCGATAATCAGGCTGACGTTGTTGCCACCGAAGGCAAAGGAATTGCTCATCAAATAGCGAGGTGCAATGGACGTCAGGCGATCCACCGGGGTCACCCAATGCAAGGCGGGCAACAGCGGGTCGGGCTGGCCGTCCCAGACGTGGGGCGCCAGGCTGTGGTCGAGGTTGTCCGGGCCCAGGCTCAGCCAGCAGAACGCGGCTTCCAGGGCACCGGCGGCGCCGAGGGTGTGACCGGTCATCGGCTTGGTCGACGAGCAGGGCACGCCTTGCGGGAACAGCGCGGCCACGGCAAGGCTTTCCATGGCGTCGTTGTGCTGGGTCGCGGTGCCGTGCAAGTTCAGGTAATGGATTTGCTGCGGTTGCAGGTTTGCGCGGTTCAGGGCTTTGCTCATGGCTTGCAGCGCACCACGGCCGCTCGGCTCTGGCGCCGAGATGTGGTGGGCATCGGAACTGGCGCCGCTGCCGAGCAGGGCGATGGCGTGGTCATCGCCAGCGGTTTTGCTCATCAAAAACAACGCGGCCGCCTCGCCAATGTTGATGCCGTTGCGGTTGACCGAAAACGGATTGCAGCGCTGCGCGGACACCGCTTCCAGGGCCGAAAAGCCGTTAAGGGTCAGTTTGCACAAGCTGTCGACGCCGCCGCATAACACCGCGTCGCACAGGCCCAGATCCAATAGACGCTGGGCACTCATCAGCGCCCGTGCGCTGGAGGTACAGGCGGTGGAAATCACATAGGCCGGGCCACTCAATTGCAGCCAGTCGGCGAGAAAACTGGCCGGTGCGCCGAGTTCTTGCTGCTGATAGTCGTATTCAGCGGGAAATTCGTCTTCGCGGATGTAATGGGCCAACCCACGGCTGGCCTCATCGATACCCGAGGTGCTGGTGCCCAGGATCACGCCGATACGATCGCGGCCGTAGGTCTGGATCGCCTGATCGATCTCTTCGCGAATTTGCAGGGCGGCTTCCAGCAACAATTGGTTGTTGCGGGTGTTTTGCTTTTTCAGCTCAACGGGGATCGGTGCCAAGTCGCCGCTGACCGCCGCCACCGGCAACGAGCGCTCTGGCACCCAGCCGGTTTCGACGCGCAGGCCTGAGCAATCGCCGGCAAACAGATTGGCGGCGACTTCGCGTTTGCCACGACCCAATGCGCAGATCACCCCGAGGGCATTCAAATAGGCGGTCATGGTGCCTCCCCGCTCAGCGGCGTGACTTCATACCGGGGCCCCTTGGGCAGGTTCAACTCAAAGGTCATGGGTTGTGAATAAAGGACATCCCAGTGTGTTGGCAGGGACCGTTGCCTGCCGTGTTGCCAAGCGGTGGGGTAGTTGCCCGACAGCTCATCTTTGGGGGTCAGGGCAAACAGTAACGCGGCGAACAACTCCCGGGCTTCCGGGTTGGGCGGCAACAGACCGTCGGCCTGCCACTTTCCATCGGTCAATATCTGCCGCGCCTGCGGAATGCCCAGCAAATCCATCATCGACCAGCGAAGCCCCGCTTCTTCATGCTGGATCACCAAAACCCAGTCCTGACGTTGCGCGGCTTCCAGGCGCTGGATGTGCAATTGCAGCGGCAACGACAGCTTCGGGATGTGCTCGGGCAGCGGTGCCTGGCTGGCGCAAGCACTCAGCAACAGCAGGCAGCCCAGGAGCAGAAAACGGATCATCAGGCATTACCTTCAAAGGATGTGCGCCGCACACTAGCGGTCCTGTCATTCATGTGACATCTCTTGCGCAGAGTTCTGACAACACCCGCAGCCGGCGCTTGGGTTCACTGACGAACGGGTTGCGTTCGTCCCAGGCATAACCGGCGAGAATCGCGCTGATCATGCGGCGGATGTCCGGTGAGCTGCCTGGATGGTAGATCACATCCTGGAACGTCCCGGCGTACCAGCCTTCGACGTAGCAGCGGAAAGTGTCGACGCCGCGCTTGAGTGGTTCGGCGAACTCGGTTTGCCAGTCGACGCGTTCACCTTGCAGTTGGCGATGCAGAACCCCGGCGGCCATGCTCGCCGAGCGCATGGCGATGGTTACCCCGGAAGAGAACACCGGGTCGAGGAACTCCGCTGCGTTGCCGAGCAGCGCAAAGCCGGGGCCGTGCAGGGTTTTGACGTTGGCCGAGTAACCGCCGATGGTGCGCGCAGGCGTATCCCATCGCGCATGTTCAAGCACGCCGGCCAGGCTCGGCGTTTCAGCGATGAACCCGCGCAGGCATTCATCCAGATCCTCCATGCGCCCTTCGAAATGTTCGGCGGCGGCCACTACCCCCACCGAGCAACGACCATTGCTGAACGGGATGGTCCAGAACCAGATGTCGCGATGGATCGGGTGGGTGGTAATGAGGATTTTTTCCCGCTCGAAGGCCGGGCTGTCGATGTTGTCTTCGATGTGGGTAAACACGGCCTGGCGCACCGGGAAGTTCGACGGCGCTTCAAGGTCCAGCAGGCGTGGAAGCACACGGCCGTAACCGCTGGCATCGAGCACGAAATCGGCTTCGATGCGGTACTCGCTGCCGTCCTCGCGGCGCACGTCGAGCTGCGGTTTTGGCAAACTGAAATCCACGCTGACGATGGCTTCGCCGTAACGAACGTCCACGCCTTGCAGTGCGGCCTGGTCGGCCAGCAGCTTGTCGAAATCGGCGCGCTGGACCTGGAACGTGGTCGGTTTGCCGTGGCTGAACGTATCGCCGAAATCAAAGGCGCTGTACTGCTCGCCCCAGGCGAACGCGGCTCCGTTCTTGAGCTGGAATCCCGCAGCGTTCACGGCATCGAGCATGCCGGCTTCTTCAACGAAATCCAGGCAATGCGACAACAGACTTTCGCCGATGGAAAACCGGGGAAAGTGTTGGCGCTCGATCATCAGCACATCGTGACCGTTGCGCTTGAGCAGCGCGGCCGCGATCGCCCCTGAGGGCCCCGCGCCGATGACGACGACTTGTCGACGTTCCATTTCAACTGTTGGCACGGGGGCTCCTTGCCGGGGCGGCGATATTCAAAGGGGGGCTATGCAGGCCGGCGAGTGCCGGCAGCAGGGTCGCGATCAGACCCATCACCATCAACGCAAAGTACAGCGCCGGGCTGATGAGCTGTTGTTGCAGCAGCAGATTGAGAAAGACGATCTCGCTCAAACCGCGAATATTCAGCAGCAGGCTTTCCCGCCAGCGGCTGGCACCCTCAAAGGAGGCGCCGGCCCAACGGAGTCCCAGCCAGTTGCCCAGCAGCTTGCTGCCAATCGGCAACAGCAACAGTGCCGCCAATTGGACCCAGCCGAGGCTGGCCATGGCCGCGTGAACGTTAATCTGCACGATGCCGAACGTCAGGATCAGCGGAATAGCGATCCATGTTTGCAGGCGGCTCATCCAGATCGCGGGGACGGGCAACACCAACGGTACTTTCAGCATGGCCATGCACAGCAGATAGCCAATGCCGAAAATCAGCGCATTGAGTTTGAAGTGCTCGGCGACCACCAGCAGCGCAAAGAAGCCGCCGCTGTGCAGCAATGGCTGGCGCAAACCAATCAGACGCAGCAGCAACGGCAGGCAAGCGCCGGCCAGCGGCAGCAGCAGGCTGCTGACGTGCAGACTGCCTTGGGCAAAACCGAACAACGTCCAGCAGGTCAGGTCGATGAGGATCGCGGTCTGCACCAGACGCCGGGTGGCCGTGGGCGGGTAGTTGATGTGCCGCAGGTAAAGGTACAACACCGGGATCGCGGTGATGGCGAACACCAGCCCCACTGCCAATGAACTGATCCACGGTTGCGCCGGCAGCAGCCATGCCGCCGTCGCCAGCCCGCCAGCGAACGGAATGGCAAAACTCGGCAGGGCAATTTTCAGGCTCTGGCGGTCCAGCCGCAGATCGATCACGTCGCTGAGAATGTTCCCCAGCAGCAAGGCAAAGCTCAGGCTGTAGAGATTCTTCAGCCATGCCGGCGAGATCAGTTCGGCGCCGCTGAGCTGCCAACCGGGTTCGATCCACAAATACATCAGCAATGGCAGGCCGAAGGTGGCCAGCAGCAACTGGCTGACGATTGGAATCAGCCCGAAACGGCGACCCACACGCGTCGCCACCGCAAACATCACGAGGGCCATCAGCCAAAACAGGACGATCATCATGCTGCCGGCTCCGCAACCGCAACGTCGTGGGCCTGGCGACCGGCCCACGGCGCCAGGATGAAGCTGAACGCCAGGCCAAGGCTCACCGCCAGCCCGAAGTTGCTCACCGCCGGTGTGCTGGACACCGCGAGCAGACCGAACGACAGCCATGTGGTCAGCGCCGCCAGCAAGGTGCCCAGCAGGCTCACCGCTGCGCCACCGACCTGTTCACGCATGAGGATTGCGTAATCGACGCTGATCGCCGTCACCAGCAACAGGCCGAACAGGCTGAACAGCGTCAACGGTTGCCCCAACCAGCCGAGGCTGGCCAGGCTGCACAGCGCGGCCAGCAACGGCAGCGCGACGATTCGCAGGGCGCCGCCGAGACCAAAGGGCAGGATCAATACCAGCACGATCAACACGCAGGAAGCGAGCTTGAGTTCCGCGGCGCTGATCTGGGTCGCCGCAAACACGTCGTTCAATTCACCGAGACGATCGACCAGTTCGACCCCCGGCAAGTCCAGCGCCTGCACGCGCAGCAGCGCCGGGTTGTTCAGGCCTTGCAAGCTGACCATCGCCGCCACATCACCGTCATCGGTCACGCCCAGCCACAGTGGGCGGTAGGGCTCGGCCAGCGGCCCGGTCAGCGCAGCGTCGATGTCTTCGGTGGGCAATGCCTGCAGTGTTGTCAGCTCTTCTTGCAGTGCTTGCACCGGTACGCCGATGTCGAGCAGTGGTTGCCAGTATTGCGGCAACCGGGTCAACGCCTCACGCACTTGCAGCTGGTCACTTGGCTGGCTGACCAGTTGATTCAGTGACAGGTAGCCCTTGAGTTTTTCCAGGCTGACCAACTGATCCAGGCGCTCGCTCAACGCCGTTTGGCGTTCCAGCAGCTCCTGCTGATTGGCACCGCGCACCAGGAAAAACTGGCTGGTCGGTTGAAAACCGGTGATCCGCGCAATGGTCCGGGCTTCGTCAGTCAGTTGCTGCGGTGCACCGATCCACTGGCGGATGTCATTGCGGCTTTCGAGTTGCACCAGGCCACCCACGCAGAAGGCAATCAGCAGGGCCAGCAACACGGGTGTGCTGGCATGTTTGAGTAGCGCTTCACGCAGGTTCAGCAAAAATTCACAGACCCGTAGCGGCCATTGCGCCGGACGGATATCCGCGCCCTTGAGCAGCGCCGGAAGCAGGCAGACGGCGGACAGATAAGCACCGAGCAGGCCGGCGGCGGAAAACACGGCGATCTGGGTCAGGGCCGGAAATGGCGTCCAGGCCAACGCGAGGTAGCCGATGCAACTGGTGATCAGGCTCAATGTCAGGCCCGGCAGCGTCAGGCGCAATGCAGGCCAACTGTGCCAGGGTTTCAGGCTCCAGCTTTTCGACAGGTAATGCAGCGGGTAGTCGACGGCTACGCCGATCAGGCTGGAGCCGAGTACCAACGTCATCACATGCATATGGCCAAACAGCGCCACGCAAGCCACCGCGCCAAACAGCATGCCCACCACGACCGGCACGAACGCCAGCAACACCCGCCAACGCCGGAAGGCCAGTAACAGCAGCAACAGAATGCCGAGGGTGGCGCCGCCACCGACCCAGGTCATCTCGCGGGAGGCTTGTTGCTGACCGTTGGCGGCGTAGAGCAATCCGCTGGCGGCCAGCAATTGCACGTCAGACTGAGCCGCTTGTTCGCGGCTGTGTTTGAGAAGGTCTGCCACTTGCAACGGCAGGTTCATGTCAAACGCATTGCCTGTGGCTTTTGCCCGCAGCAACACCCAGCTCATGCCGTCGGCATCGGCGATCAAGGCGCCACTGCCGATGTCCAGTTGCACGGTGCCGCGTTGCGGCTGGCTGTTCTGGATGCGCCCGGTCAGGCCCAGCCAGTCATCCTGGCTCGGCACCAGGCTGAAACTGGTGAACGGGTCGAACAATGCTTGTACCCGCTGCTGGATGAAGGTGTCGGGGTGCTCAACCAGTTGCTTGCGATCCGCCTCGGACAGCATCGCCAATCGGCCTTTGAGCAGTTGTGTACGCAGGGCGGGCAAGTCGGCCTGCAACGTCCACTGGACCTTCTCGAACAATCCGCTGGCCTGCCATTGCTCACCCAGTTTCTGCGCCATGGCGATAGCGTGTCCGCGATCCTTGTGGCCGACCAGCATCAGCATTTCGCGGTTCAGCGGTTCTTGCATGCGTTGTTCGGCGCGCAGTTCCAGTGCGTCCGGCGCCGTGCCCGGCACCAGGTCCATCAGGTTGGCCGACAGGGGCGCGCCGCCACGCCATTGCCAGCCGGCGAGCGCGAGCACTGCCAGCAGCAGGATCAGGAACAGCCATGGCAGTCTGCGTTCACTCGGCAAAGTCATGTTGCTCCGCGGTACTCAACGGTTCGGCGCTGGTGGTGTCCTGCATGCGCAATAGCGTGCTGTCGCCCTGGGTTTCCAGCAGTTCGATGCTGTGCACCAATTCTCCGCCAGTGATGTTGATCTGGTTGAACACCTGCTTGAGCAGCAATGAGCGCGGGGTCAATGTCAGTGTCCAGTTCTGTGCCTCGCCAGTCAGGGACAGCTCGAAATCCCGTTGCAGACCGCTGCTGTCGCCTTGCAGGACGGCGAGGAACAAGCGGTTTTGCTCGGCACCGGCGCTTTTGCCCGGCAGCATTTGCCAACCGTTGGCGTCTCGCCGGGCTATGCCCTTGGTGGTGATGCGGTAATCCTGCTGCAACGGCGTTTTCAACAACCACAACAGGCCATTGTTTTTCGCGAGTACGAAGGTGCCCTTGCTGGTCAGCGGCTGGGGCAGGGCGCGCAGGTGTTTTTCCTGGATGAAATGGCCGTGGATCACATCGGGCCTGGCCAGTTGATCGCTGAGCTGTTGCAGGTCGAAAGCCTGCGCCCACGAAGAAAAGCCAAGCACCACCACAAACATGTAGCAGCTGCCGAGCCCGCGAGGCTGCGTCCGGCGGCGAAGCCGTCGCAAAACCTGAGCATTCGGTGCATCAAGCGAAACGCCAGGCGTCTGCTGCGCAGCCGGACGCAGGCTTCGCCAGCTGCTACAGGTCGAACGCAGGCTGCTACAGAGGGTCTTCAGCAGGTTCATGCGAGCCTCCTTTCGACAGCGTCGATGAAAACCTTCGGCGAGGCCAATTGCATTTCGCGGCTGGCCATGTCGACGGCGACTTGCACGGAGCTGGCGCGGGTCAGGCGTTCGCCGGTGTCCAGGTCACTGATCAGGTAGTTGATCTTCAACCGGTTCTCCCACTCCACCAGATTCGCCCGCACGTTCAGCTTCTGCCCGAACACCGCGCCGCGCACGTAGCGCAGTTGCAAGTCGATGACCGGCCAGGCGTAACCCGACTCGGACATCGCCGTGTAGTTGTGGCCGATCTTGTCCAGCAGTGCGCAGCGGGCCACTTCCAGGTATTTGACGTAATGGCCGTGCCAGACCACCTGCATGGTGTCGACGTCAAAGAACGGCACGAGGATTTCCGTATCGGTGTGAAGCACTCCCTTGCTACGCATGCAGCCTCCAGTGTTGCTCGGCAATTCGTTTCAGGCACAGGCGCAATTCGCCTTCCAGAGCGCGATCTTCGATGACCGGCGGGAAGTCTTTGGCCAGCTCGAAGTGCATGGCGGCAAGGGCCGGCGGCAACGGGCGCGCGTCTTCAGCCTTGCTGCGCAGCCAGACGCCCTGATTGGCGGCAAGCAGGGTCGCAGCGGCGACCTGTTCGGTCAGCTCCAGCACGCGAATCGCATCGCGGGCGGCGATGGTGCCCATGCTCACTTTGTCCTGGTTGTGGCATTCGGTGGAACGGGAGAACACGCTGGCCGGCATCGTATTTTTCAGCGCTTCGGCCGTCCAGGCGCTGGTGCCAATCTGCACGGCTTTGAAACCGTGATTGAGCATCGCCCGATCTGCGCTGGCGCCGGACAGATTGCTCGGCAAGCCATGGTTGTATCGCTCATCCACCAGCAGCGCGAGCTGGCGATCCAGCAGGTCGGCGACGTTGGCCACCAGGTTCTTCAGGCTGTCCATGGCGAACGCGATGTGGCCGCCGTAGAAGTGACCGCCGTGCAGCACGCGCTCGGCTTCGGCGTCGATGATCGGGTTGTCGTTGGCGCTGTTGAGTTCGATTTCGATGAACGAACGCAGCCAGTTCAGGCTGTCGGCCAATACGCCGAGGACGTGGGGGGCGCAACGCAGTGAGTAGCGATCCTGCAGGCGATGCAGCGGTGCGGTCGGCGCGTCGATCGCCAGATCCTTGCGCAGCCACGCGGCAACTTGCATCTGCCCCGGGTGCGGTTTGGTGGCGAACAGGCGCTCGTCAAAGTGTTCCGGGTTGCCCTGCAAGGCGACGACGTTCAGCGCGGTGATGCGCGTCGCCAGTTGCAGCAGGTAGTCGGCGCGGGCGAAGGCCAGGCAGGCAAGGCCGGTCATCACGGCGGTGCCGTTCATCAGCGCCAGGGCTTCCTTGGGGCGCAAGACCAGCGGCTGCCAGCCGAGTTCGCGGTGGACGTCGGCCGCCTGTCGGCGTTCGCCACGGAACATCACTTCGCGCTCGCCCGACAGGGTCGCAGCCACATAGGACAACGGCGTCAGATCACCGCTGGCACCCACCGAGCCTTCCTCCGGGATCAGCGGCAGAATGTCGTGTTCGAGGAACGCTTGCAGGCGTTCCAGCAGCTCTACGCGAACCCCGGATACGCCGTGGCACAGTGACTGCAAACGCGCGGCGAGCACTGCGCGGGTAGCCTGTTCGTCGAGCAATTTGCCCAGGCCGCAGCCGTGGAAGGTATACAGATGACGGGGCAACGCCTCGACGTGATGCAGCGGCACCGCGACTACGCAGGAGTCGCCATAACCGGTGGTCACGCCATAGATCACCCCTTCCTTGTCCAGCAGGGAGTCGAGGAATCGCGCGCCCTTGGCAATACGCTCGCGGTACGCGGGATCGCCCTGCAACTGCGTCGGCACCTGACGGTTGGCCAGGGCCAGCACGTCTTCGATGCGCAAAGGGAGTTCGCCGAAGGTTACCGGCTCATGCATTGGCGTCGTCATCGGTCTTCCAGAAAGGGTAAAAGTTGAACCATTGTTGGGGCGCTTCAAGGCAATAGTGACCCAGGCACGCGGCGTAGCGGGATGCCCACTGATGAATGACCTGCTCGCGGTCGCTGCGTTTCCACGTCACGGCCTCGGCGAAGGGTTCGAGGGTCACTCGATATTGGCCTGTCGGTTTCTTCAGGCACATCAACAGATTGATCGGGCACTTCAGCAAACCGGCCAGCAGCCATGGGCCTTGAGGGAATGCTGCCTGATGGCCGAGAAAGTCCACGGTCACTGTGCGTGCGCCGTGCAGTGGCACGCGGTCGCCGGCAATCGCCAGCCATTCGCCGCGCTCAAGGCGCTCATGCAATTGCAGCATGATGACCGGGTCCAGCTCACTGACCTGGATCAGCCGCAGATTGGTCGCGCCGGCCTCGCCCAGCAAGCGGTTGAACTGCTCGGCGTGCTTGGTGTGTACGAGGACGTTCATCGTGACTTTTTCGCCGATTTCCGCCAATGCGCGGCAGACCTCGAGATTGCCCAGATGCGCCCCCACCAGCATTTGCCCGCGGCTGCCACGCAGTTGATTGCGCAGCAGTGCCGGGTCGATGATTTCGATCTGGTCGATGCTCAGCTTGCCATTCCATACGTCGAGCTTGTCGAGCATGGAGTCGGCGAACGCCATGAACTGACCGAACACGCGCCAATGCGTGGGGCGCAATTCGTTGCGCGCGCTCCAGTCGGCGAGCCGTTGCTGGTATTGCCAGGCGCTGTGGCGGGCACTGCGGCCGAACAGGAAAAAGTACAGGACGATGCCGTACAGCAACGGACTCAGCAGGCGCCGACCCAGTACCTTGGCGCCGAACGCGGTGAGCTTCATCAGCCAGAAGCTGCCGCGCTCCTGGCGGTCGGCCCAGTGTTTCTTGTCTACGTTGCTGCTCATGCTCGCCACCGTCGCCAGAGGATCACCGGGGCCCGCAGCAACATGCCGAAGAACAGCCGGGTGTGCATGCTGGAAATCAGCACATTGTCGTGAAACAGGCGGAAATGCGAGACGCCGTCCAGCGGGTAGTGAACCTTGGTCGGCAACCACTGCATCGGCTGGTTGCGCCAGGCCAGGCGCACGAGGATGTCCGAGTCGAAGTCCATGCGCTTGCCGATCTTCGCCGAATCGATCAGTGCCAGGGTGGGTGGCAAGGGATAGACGCGAAAGCCGCACATGGAATCGCGAATCTGCAAGGACAGCGTGTTGATCCAGACCATGACGTGCGTCAGGTAGCGGGCATACAGGCGGCCCTTGGGTACGCTGGCGTCATATTGCGGGTAGCCGCAGATCACCGCGCGAGGCTCGGCGCGTGATTTTTTGATGAACAGCGGCACGTCTTGCAGGTCGTGCTGGCCGTCGGCGTCCACTTGTAACGCATGGCTGAAGCCCAGGCGTGAAGCTTCACGCAAGCCGGTCATGACCGCACCGCCCTTGCCCTGGTTGGCGGCCAGGCGGATCAGGTAAACCATTTCGCGCTGGGCCAGTCGATCGAGCACCCTGGCGCACGCCGGACTGCTGGCGTCGTCGACCAGAATGCACGGCAGGTTGCTGGCAATCAGCGCCTCGACCACCGTGCCGATCGCGGTTTCGTGGTTGTAGACCGGGACGATTGCGCAGGGGTTATGCATCGCTGGAAGCCTCCAGCAGAATCCGCCCACTGGAGCAGGTTGCGGTCTCGTTGCGATAGGCGAAATACAGTTTGCTGCGTTCCGGGTCAAAACGCAGGTGCAACTGGATTTCGTCGCCCGGGCGCACCAGTTGCTGGAACTTCAGCACTTCCATGCCGGCGAATTTTGCTGGCAGGGCCATCAATTGTTGACCCAGGCTCAGCGCCCAATCCACCTGCACCACACCGGGCAATACCGGGGTTTGCGGGAAGTGGCCGCTGAAGTAAGCGAGGTCTGGCGGGACTGCGAGTTGCAGGCTCCATTCGCCCTCGACTTCAACCTGTTCGAGCACTTCGGGTGCTTTGACCCGAGGTGCCAGCAACAGGGCTTCGACGTCGGCCTGCGGCAGTTTGCCTTGAGCATTCAGTGGCAATTGTCGCAGCAATCGCCAGCGCCGGGGCAGGGCGAGGGCTTCGCAATGCTGGCTCAGGTGCTGACGCAGTGCTTCTGTAAGGGTGCGTCGACCTTGATTGCGCAAGGAATGCAGCCCTGATTCGCTGAGCACCAGCAGTGCACCCAGCGAGGCGCGGTTTTCCTGGACCACACCGAGGCGCGCCTCCGCGACCCATTCATGCGCCATCAGCGCTTTTTCCAGCATGGGCAGCGAGATGCGTTTTTCTTCCAGTTTGACGATCCGGTCCAGGCGTCCCAGCAATTCGAAACGACCATTGGCTGCGATTCGCGCCGCATCAGCGGTGTGTTCGATGTGGCCGACCGGCAAGTAGGGAGATTTGATCAACAGCGCGCCGTCGCTGTCCTGGCTCAACTCGACACCGGCGAACGGCTGCCAGAGATCGCTGCCCTGACGCCAGGCGATGCCGCCGGTTTCTGAACTGCCGAGGATTTCTGTCGGCCATTGGCGCAAGCGTTGGTGCAGGCTTTGCGCGGCCTCGGCGGGCAAGGCGCCGCCCGAGGAAAACACCCGGCGCACAGCGCTCAAGGCAGGCCAGTCGAGGTTATCGCCCATGCGCTTGAGCAGCGCCGGACTGGCGACCCAGGCGAACACCGGGTGTTCGCGACTGGTGCGCTGCAGGTCTTCCGGGAACGCCAATTGCTTGCGCACGAACGGCCGCCCGGCGCACAGCGGCCACAGCACGCGGAACAGCAAGCCATAGATGTGTTGGGTGGCGACGCTGCCAATAATGCAAGCCTGACCCAGATCAGCGCCCCAGAGTTGCTCCAGTGCCTGAACTTCATTGGCCATTTGCCGCAGGGTTTTGTCGATGCGCTTGGGGTCGCCACTGGAGCCAGACGTGCAAAGGCTCAGTTGGCAAGTGTCCAGATCCAGTGCGGCGGCAGTGAGAGGCGGATGGCGGTAATCGCTCAGGTGCGCATCATCGGCCAGATCAGTCAGCCACAGATCGACTTCACTGGACCAGCGTTGGCGGGTCTGGGGTTGCAGATCGGCCGGCAGTAGCACGCTGACGCCGGCACGCCAGGCACCGAGCAGGGCAATGGCGAGGTCGGCGGCGTCTTCAAGGTGCACGGCGATGCGCTGCACGTTTTGCGCTTGCAGGCCGGCCGCCAGGCGCAGGGCCTGTTCGCACAGTTGTGCGTGATTCAACGCCGGTTCGGCCGTGACGGCACGTTCCGGCTGAGCCTTGAGCAACAGTTGCTCAAGTGTTATCCAATTCATCAGTGGCCTCGTACCCGTTGTCGTATCAGCCATTCAATGGCAAACAGCAGGCCCATCAACCCGTAGGAAATCAGGCCGGTGTACAACATCCACCAGCTCAGCGGCGCCCAAAGAGTCAGGGCAGCGGCGAGCAATCCGTTAAAGACGAAAAACACACACCAGACGATCGTCACCTGGCGGGTATAAATAATGGCCCTGGCCGGCAGGTGCGGTTCACGCAGACGTGCCAGACGCTCGACCATCGGCGGGCCGAACCGGAGGCTCAAACCAAACAACCCGAGCATGAACACGCTGATCAGCACCGGGTACCAGCGCAGCAACAGCGGACTGTCGAACAGGGCCAGCAACAGGCAAAAAACCATTGCGGTGATCGCCATCCACAGGCTGCCGGGACGGCGTGCACCGAGCAGCGCTCGCGCCAGCCACAGGCTGCCGAGCAACAGGCCGAACTGCCACGGAGCAAAATGTTCCATGCCGAAATACACCGCGAAGGGGTACAACAGGCCTGCGAGCAGCAGGCCAAGGCCGACCAGTCGGCTCATGCGGCAGGTTGAACCAGGCGAAAGACGGCCTCGACCACGTCGCTGACAGTACGCACCGATTTGAACTCTTCGGCGGCGATTTTTTTGCCGGTCTGGCGCTTGATGTGATCGATCAGGTCGACGGCGTCGATGCTATCGATTTCCAGATCCTGATACAGGTTCGATTCCAGGCTCACGCGCGCAGGGTCCAGCTCGAAGAGCTCGACCAAAGCATCACGCAGGGTGTTGAAAATGTCGTCACGAGTTTGCATGGTCCGGTCTCAAGCTGCCTGTTTTGCAGTGACGAACGCCGCAAGGCTCGCCACGTTAGTGAAGTGATCACGGGTGTCTTTGGCGTCGGCGTCGATTTTGATGCCGTATTTTTTCTGGATGGCCAGGCCGAGCTCCAGAGCGTCCACCGAATCCAGGCCCAGGCCTTCGCCGAACAGTGCCTGATGGCTGTCGATATCTTCGGCACTGATGTCTTCGAGGCCGAGGGCATCGATGATCAGTTCTTTGATGTCACGGTGCAGATCGCTCATCTTCGGCGAGCTCCTTGATAAAGTAAGTATGCAAATAATCGTTGAGCTTGCGCGATGCCTGAGGTGCAGGGCCTAGCGCTGCGAAAGCTTGTGGGTCTATATCGGCCCCGACACAGAAACTGAAGTGCACGCGGCGTTTCGGGATCCGATACCACGGCTCGGCCTTGGTTAACGTCGTAGGGCTGACCTTGATGATCACAGGGGTGAGGATTTTCGCACCGCGCAAGGCGATTGCCGCGGCCCCCCGATGAAAGGCCGGCGCCTCGCCAGGCTGGGTGCGCGTGCCTTCGGGAAAGATGATCAAGGTCTGGCCTTCTTTCAACGCGTTGGCAGCGGCGTCGAGCATGTCCATGCTGCCGTCGTTGCTGATGTATTCGGTGCGCCGTAGCGGGCTGCGGGTAAAGGGATTCTCCCAAAGGCTTTGTTTCACGACGCAATTGGCGTGACGCACCAGGCCGATCAGAAACACGACATCAATCAGCGAGGGGTGATTGGCGATAATCATTTGCCCTGGGCGACCCAGTTGTTCCGCGCCCTGGATGTCGTAGGTCAGGACGCCGGTGCGGGCCATGAACCGAACAAATAACCAGAAGCAGCGACTGACGGTCTGTCGCGCGCGCAGCCGATGGGTCCGCGCATCGCCGGGAAAGCAATTGAGCAACGGAAAAACCACCAGTCGCAGGCACAGGCCACCCAACCCGAACAGGGTGAAGCTTGCGGCAGTGGCCAGCAGGCGCCAGTAATAGGCGTCGCGGTTTTTTTCCGTTACGGAGTGCGATGCCAGGTCCATACACGA
This sequence comes from Pseudomonas sp. OV226, assembly GCF_003148705.1. Taxonomy (NCBI): domain Bacteria; kingdom Pseudomonadati; phylum Pseudomonadota; class Gammaproteobacteria; order Pseudomonadales; family Pseudomonadaceae; genus Pseudomonas; species Pseudomonas sp. OV226. The sequence goes on from NZ_QGGS01000003.1 coordinate 278,031, forward strand.
TTCTTCCAGGCATGTTGGCAGGTGGTTTGCTGGCCGAGCAGGTTGCGAACCAGATTCAGGGCATGGGGCCAGTGGGCGTTGGACAACTCATCCGTCGCGCTGTTCAGCGTCAGCTGCCAGTCGGTACCGGGTGTCAGTAACAGACCGACGGCATACGGAAACGGGACATCGTCGATCCATGTCTCATAGGCATTGGGCGGTTGTTCTTCGGCGATAATCAACAGGACGGCAGGCGCGCCTTCGTCCAGCATTGCAGCGGCTTCCAGCATGCCGTGTTCCAGCCCGTCACCGGCGGCGGCGAGGGCGGTCATTTCGCTGGTTTCGCCGCGCATGATCGACCAAAGCCCAATGACGGCGTTGTGCACGGACAAACTGAATTGAGTCGGCGACAGCGGTTGGTCGGCGGCCAGATCGCTGAGGATTTCAAACGTGCGAGGTGTTTCGCCATGTCGGGAAACAAACACCAACGGCAAGTCCTGGCGACCCTCAGCCAAGGGCCAGCCGACACTGAATGCCATGCGCGCCAAACGGCTGAGTCGTCGGCGCTGCATGGCGGGCAGAAAAGACACGTCGGGTGCGACATCGCTGCTCGCAAGCACCACCGGTTGTCGGCTCCATGCCTGCCATTCGTCCACGCTTTCGAGCCCAGGAGCCCATGCGCGCCATTGGGCGATGTTGAAATTAATCACAGACATACATCCCGCCCTGCAGGGCTTCGTTGACGCGGTGAGCCGCAAAAACAGCGGCAGACCTTACGTGACGCGTAGCGCCGAGTGGCGCGCATTATCCCGGTGCTACGGGCGCGTAGCAAATACTGGTTACATTTTGCGCAATGAATGTACCGTCCGGTTCGCTAAAAGCTATCGTTTCGCCATTATCCATAGCTGGATGTTCACGTCTGTCGGCCTTTTGCCCGGAGTAACGGTGAGATTGCGGCTTTTCAATTGGGATATTGGAGCTGACCGTGTAGTCCTTGCGCCAAAGCGGTAGCTAAGCAATGCCGTGGACTACTACACTCGGTCATTCCTGGATACACGGAGGTTTTGACATGCGGCGCGTGGTGTTTAATCAAAAAGGTGGCGTGGGCAAGTCCAGCATTGCCTGCAATCTGGCGGCGGTCAGCGCCAGCGAGGGCTATCGCACCCTATTGGTGGATCTCGATGCCCAGGCCAACTCCACTCAGTACCTGACGGGGCTCACCGGTAATGACATCCCGATGGGCATTGCCGATTTCTTCAAGCAAACCCTTTCCTCCGGCCCGTTTTCGAAGAAAAACCAGGTCGATATCTACGAAACACCGTTCGACAACCTGCACGTGGTCACCGCCACTGCCGAGCTGGCAGATTTGCAGCCCAAGCTTGAAGCCAAGCACAAGATAAACAAGCTGCGTAAGTTGCTTGAAGAGCTTGGGGAAGATTACGACCGGATCTACCTGGATACGCCGCCCGCACTGAATTTTTATGCGGTATCGGCCTTGATTGCCGCGGATCGTGTATTGATCCCTTTCGATTGCGACAGCTTCTCGCGTCAGGCGTTGTACGGTTTGCTGGCGGAGATCGAAGAATTGAAGGAAGACCACAACGAAGGCCTGGAAGTTGAAGGCATCGTGGTCAACCAGTTCCAGGCCCGCGCCAGCCTGCCCCAGCAAATCCTCGACGAGTTGATCGCCGAAGGCTTGCCGGTCCTGCCGGTGTATCTGGCCAGTTCAGTGCGAATGCGCGAATCTCACCAGGCCAACACGCCGCTGATCCACCTCGACCCCCGGCACAAGCTGACCCAGCAATTCGTCGAACTGCACGCGCTGCTGGAAAATGCTTGACCCCAGCTAGTGCCACCGAGCAAATGTGGGCGTGAGCAGGCTCCCACATTTGATTCGAACTGGTTTAAATCCCCTGGCTACGCAACCAGCTCATCAATTGAGGTAACGGAAAAGCCCCGCTCTGGCGCGCCACTTCCCGGCCGTTCTTGAACAGAATCAGGCTCGGAATCGAGCGAATCCCCAACTGCGCCGACAACTGCTGGTTTGCCTCGCTGTCCAGTTTCGCCAGCCGGCACTTACCTGCCAATTGCCCCGCTGCCTGCTCGAACACCGGCGCAAACGACTTGCACGGCCCGCACCAGTCCGCCCACACGTCAACCAGCAACGGCAGGTCGCCTTTGATCTGGCTGGCGTAATCGCCTTGCTTCAATTCAAACGGCTTGCTCAGCAAGACCTCGGCCTTGCAGCGACCGCACTTTGGATGATCGTTGAGGCGCTCGGCGGGGATGCGGTTGAGGCCGTTGCAGTGGGGGCAGGGGATGAGGAGTGGGTCGGTCATGGTTGGCTCTGAGTTGGACAGTCTATGTGCCAGTTCTGGAGTCGAGCATCGCGTTTATCAAGGCTGTAACGTGTAGTCCTTAGCTTTCTTCAGTTGCGGACAGGGACTACATGTATTGACTCTCCTGCTGATATACGGCGAAAAATTACACCTTTAGTCTTTTCCGCAGCAGTTTCGAACTGGCGATTTTACTTTGGAGTCCTTTGTACCAATGACGGCTAGATCCCCTCAGCGTTTTTCAATCCTAGAGCTCCTAACCAACGCCAAGCGCATCAAAACTCTAAATGTCGAGACTGCGTTTGCGCGAGACGGAGGCTTTGTGGGGCTTGAAGATGTTTGGCGTGATCTGAGTTTCGATCAGAGTCAGAAGCAGGAAAGCGCCATACGTGAAGCCTTGTTGACTCACGACGAACAACTGATCTCCAAATGCTTGCCCCACTCCGGCGGCCGTTCGGCATAACTGTCCATTCCCGGCTGTTCCTCGAACGGATTGCTCAGCACGGTGTGCAGCCGACGTACCTCTGAATAGTCGCCGCTCTCTGCCGCATCAATGGCTTTCTGCGCCAGATAGTTACGCAGGATGTACAGCGGATTGACCGCATGCATCCTTTGGCGACGCTGTTGCTGATCGGCTTCGCCTTCGCGGGCTACCCGGGCGACGTAACGCTCGCCCCAGGCATCGAACCCCTTGATGTCGACGAAGTCATCGCGCAAGCGGGCGACCGCCTGTTCCGGGGACTCTTCCCCGAGGCGGCGGAAGAACAGGGTGTAATCGACGCCACTGTTCTGCATCAGTTGCAGCAGGTGCTCGAGTAGCTTCTGGTCATCGTCTTGCGCGGTGGTGAAACCGAGGCGGCGGCGCATCAGGTCCAGATAGTGGGCCTGGAACAGCGGCAAATACAGGCCGAGGGTTTCGCGCAGGGCCTCGACGCTGATGAACGGTGTCAGGGCCTGGGCCAGCGCGCTGAGGTTCCATTGACCGATCGGCACCTGATTGCTGAAGGAGTAGCGACCCTGGTCGTCGGAGTGGTTGCAGATGAAGTTGGCATCAAAGTCGTCGAGGAAGGCGAAGGGGCCGAAGTCGAAGGTGATGCCGAGGATCGACATGTTGTCGGTGTTCATCACCCCGTGACAGAAGCCATAGGCCTGCCACTTGGCGATCAGTTCGGCGTTGCGCTCGACGATTTCACGGAACATCGCCAGGTAGGGTTCCGGTTGTTCCAGGCATTCGGCGAAATGCATGGCCAGCACATGTTCACCGAGTTCTTTCTGCATTTCGGGACGTTTGGTGTAGTAGAAATATTCGAAATGCCCAAAGCGCACGTGGCTTGGCGCCAGGCGCAGGACCATCGCGGCGCGTTCCTGTTTCTCGCGCCAGACCGGCGTGTCGGAGCCAACAACGCACAGCGCGCGGGTGGTCGGGATGTTCAGGGCATGCAGCGCCTCAGAGGCGAGAAACTCGCGGATCGAAGAGCGAAGCACCGCTCGTCCATCACCCATGCGCGAAAAAGGCGTCTGGCCGGCACCCTTGAGGTGCAGGTCCCAATGCTCGCCGGCCTGGTTGTACACCTCGCCCAGCAGCAGGCCGCGACCGTCGCCCAGTTGCGGGTTGTAGGAGCCGAACTGATGACCGGAATACACCATCGCCCTCGGCACCGCGTCAGCCCAGAGCTTATGGCCGCCGAACAGTTCGGCAAACTCTGGTGTGTCGGCCGCGGCCGGGTCGAGATCAAGCAGCGCCATGGCCGCAGGGCTCGCAACCACGAGGCGCGGGTTGTCGATGGGCTCGGGCAGCACATGGGCGGAAAACGTATCGCCCAAGCGGGCGAAACGATTATCGAAGGTCAGTTCGTCGAGGGCTTTCAACGGCCATCTCCAGCAGAATGTCCGAGCATTCTGCTAGGGATAAGCCGGTTAGTCGAGCTTGGCGGCCGGTGGTTCCTGGGGCGGTTGGCCATCGACCAGCGGCACGATGGTTTTCGCTTCCGGTTCGATCGGCACCATCTTGTATTCCTGGCCCTGAAGGTTCTTGAGGTAAACCTCCATCTGCCGGAACGAGATGTTGATGTGCTGCTTCTTGAACTCGCGGTTGATGAAGCGGTTGACCTCGTCGAGCACAGGATTTCGGTCGCCAAGGTCGCGCACGTGCATGCGTAATTCATGGTCGAGGGTGCTTTCACCGAAGTTCAGGAAGTACACGTGCGGTTCCGGATCCTTGAGCACGCGCGGATTATCGCGGGCAGCCTTGAGCAGCAGCTCCTTGACCAGGTCCAGGTCCGAGCCGTAATCGACGCCGAGCTTGAGCGTTACCCGGGTGATGGTGTCGGTCAGCGACCAGTTGATCAGTTGCCCGGTAATGAACGTCTTGTTCGGGACAATGATGTCCTTGCGGTCGAAGTCGGTAATGGTCGTGGCGCGGATGCGGATCTTGCTGACCGTGCCTGACAGGTTGCCGATGGTAATGGTGTCGCCGATCCGTACCGGGCGCTCGAACAGGATCATGATGCCGGAGATGAAGTTCGCAAAGATCTCCTGCATCCCGAAACCCAGGCCGACCGAAAGCGCTGCCACCAGCCATTGCAACTTGTCCCAGCTCACGCCGAGGGTCGACAGGGTCGAGACGAAACCGATCCCGGCGATCACGTAGGACAGCAGCGTGGTCGTGGCATAGGCGCTGCCTTGAGCCAGATTCAGCTTCGACAACACAAACACTTCCAGCAAACCTGGCAAGTTGCGCGCCAGGGCGAAGGTGATGCCGATGATGATCAACGCACCGAGCATGTCGCCGATACTGATCGGCACCATGCTCATGGCCGCGCCAGTGCCGCTGGTGTATTCGTAGAGGGTGATGTTGTCCAGGTACGAGAACACTGAAATCAGGTCGGACCAGGCCCAGTACAACGCCCCGATGAAGCCGCCGAGCAGTGCCAGGCGGATCAGTCGCAACGATTGTTCGTTGACCTTTTCGATGTCCAGTGTCGGCTCTTCGATCACCGCTTCGCCGTCACCGGCCTCTTTCGCGGCCTGACGTTTGGTCAGGGCGCGCTGGTAAGCCAGGCGGCGTGCCGCAACGCTGAGGCCGCGCACGAAGGTGGCTTCGATGACCAGCCAGAACATCAGCAGGTAAAGGGTATTGATCAATCGGTCACTGAGTTTGAGCGCGGTGTAGTAGTAGCCGAAGCACACGGCCACGAACAGCGCGACCGGCAAGGCGGTGAACAGAATCCCCAGCAGTTTTCGGAACAACGAAGCGTTTTCATGCGTCGGGCTGCGCATCAGCAAGCGGCTGAGCAGCCAGGCCATCAAGGCGTAGCAGATCAACACCACCGGCATGCCCAGCACGTCGTCCGCCAGCGTTGCCGGTTGCAGCTCGGCAACCGCCACCACCGCCACCAGCGCCATCACTACCACACCGAGGCGACGGATCCAGCCCCGAAGGAATTCGACCTGAGGTTTCTCCCAGCGGAAATGCAACTCAGCCACGCCACCCGGCGCGAGGATCCGGTAGGCGGTGTAGAACACCAACCAGGCCTGTGCCATTTGCAACAGCGCTGAACCCATGTTGGCGTTCTGCCCGCGGGCATCGATTTGCAAGGCGAGGCCGCACAAGGCCAGGCCGAGCGCGACCGGCAGCGCCAGCAAAATATTGACCAGAATGGCCTGAGGCGTATGCCACTGGCTGTCGCGCTTGAAGTGGCCGATGTCCTTGTGAACCTTGTTCAGTCGGGCATACAAGCTTTTACGTCGCCACAACAGGGCGCCGATCAGCAGCACCAGCGGCAGAAACAGCAGCGGTCGTTGAATCAGGCCATCGCTCAACTCGATCAGGCTGGACGTCCACGGCAAGGTCATGACTTGGCGCTGCAATCGCTCCGGAACGGCGCGTATCCATTCCAGATCCAGCGGCTTGTTGCTGGGGATCCAGAACATTTGCTCATCGAGCGTCGCCCGCAGGCTTTGCGCGGTACTCAACAGTTGTTTCTGATTGAGTTGCAGGGTGATGGACTCATTGAGCACGGCGCTCAACTCACGGTTCAGCCGCTCCAGCAGGTCGGCGCGGGTGTTGGCCAGTTCCAGCAGGCTCTTGCGCAGTTGCGGGGTGACTTGTTCCGGTGGTTGGCTCGCCAACAGGTTATCGACGTAAGTCGCCGGGTTGCTCAACAGTTCGCGTTGTTGGCTGACTTCAAATTGATAGAGGCGAATGTCGGCGATCTGATCGGCGAGGTTACGGTCGAGCCTCAAACGCGGCAGGGACTGCTTCTGTTTGTAGAGAATCTTGGAGAGCAGCAGGCTGCCCTTGAGCACGTTGATTTGCTCGTCCAGGGCCGAATCGCTTTGGGTTACGTTGTCCAGTTGCTGTTTGGTTTGCAGGTTTTGCTGGGTGACTTCGTTGAGTCGGTCCGTGCTTTTGAGCAGGTAGTCGGAGAGCTTCAGGTTGGCCGCGCTTTCGCTGGCCAACAGGCTGCTGCCACCGGATTTCTGCGCCTCGATGGATTGCTGGGTCACCGTTTGCTGGGACTGAGCCAGGCGTTTCTGGTTGATCAGGGTTTGCAGCTCCTGGATTTCTTGATCCAGGCGATCGGATTTTTCCGACAGTAAATCGTGCTGGCTGTTGCCCAGGTCCTGCAACTGACTGTTGCCGGCCAGTTCCTGGCGACGCAGCGGAATCAGCGCATTCAGTGCCGCGAGTTCGGCATTGAGCAAGTCGCGCTGTTCGCCGCTCAAGGTTTTGCCCGCGTCCTTGCCCGCCTTGAGGATGTTGTTGATCTGCTGGATTCGGGTCTGGCTGGCAGAAATCTCGGCTTGGGCACGTTCGGGACGTGTCTGGGCGGTAATGACCAGACTGTTGGCGTCGGACAGGGCTTTTTGCAGGTCGCTTTGCTGGGTCGAGCGCTCAGTGAGCATTTGTTCGAGTTGCGGGATCGACAGGTTGGCGAAGCGTTGGGCCACGGGTTGCGGTTTGGTGGCCTTCAGACGAGCCAGTTCACGCTGATTTTCGATGTTCTGCTTTGGCGCGGTAGCCAACTGTTGCTTCAAATCGGCCAGTTTTTGTTCGTTGTCTTGCCGGTTGTTGAGCTGGGTGAGCGTGTTCTGCAGCGTGGCTTGCAACGCTTTTTGATCGGCTTCCGGCAGCTTGCGGTCGGCGATCTTGTCCAGGCTCGCTTGCACGGCTTCGCTGGTCGGCGGCTCGGCCGCTTGCAGCGTGCCGATGGAGAGGCTCAGGCCCAGCAGGGCCAGGATGAAAAAGTTACGCAGGCTTGACATAGAGACCGATCGAAAACGAGACGAAGAGTGGAGTTTAGAGGAAGAGTCCCGGACCGGGGCGACTTCCTTCGGGGAATCTGACGCCCACTTTGCCGATCTTGTTCCCTTCCATGACCGCGACGGTCCAAATGGTGTTGTTCCACTCCACCTGGTCACCGACGACAGGCGCGCCCCCCACTTTCTGGGCGATGAAGTGGCCGAGCGACATGCCCGGATCGATGCCTTCGACTTTCAACCCGTACAGCGCCGCAACCGCGCCCAGTTGGGCATCTCCTTCGAGGACGAAGTCGCCGAAGAAGCGCAAATCCAGACCTCGCTGCGGCGCCTGGCTGAAGAGTTTTCCGAGGGCCGGCAGGTTGTGTTCATGGCCGATTACACAGAGCAAATCGTCGACTTCGAGCACCGTACTACCCGACGGATGGAGCAATTGCTGGCCACGAAACAGGGCCGCGATCCGCGTGCCTTCGGGCATTTTCAGTTCACGCAGGGGCGAGCCGATGCACCATTTCTCGGCGCCGAGGCGATAAATGAACAGCTCCCACTCGCTGGTGACATGCACTTCCAGAGCGGAGCGCGAGATCGGTGCGGGCTCTGGTGGCACCGTCACTTTCAGCAGCTTGGCAATCCACGGCAGGCTCGTGCCCTGCACCAGCAGTGACACCAGCACGATAAAGAAGGCCAGATTGAAATAGAGCTGGGCGTTGGGCAGGCCGGCCATCAGCGGGAACACCGCCAGAATGATCGGGACCGCGCCGCGCAAGCCGACCCAGGAAATAAACGCCTTTTCGCGACCATGGAACGCCTTGAACGGCAGCAAACCGACCAGCACCGACAGCGGCCGGGCGAACAGAATCATCCACAGCGCCAGACCCAGGGCGGGCAGGGCGATCGGCAGCAGATCATGCGGTGTAACCAACAGCCCCAACACCAGGAACATGCCGATCTGTGCCAGCCATGCCATACCGTCGAGCATGTGCAAAATGCCGTGCCGGCTGCGCACCGGGCGGTTGCCGATGACCAGGCCACACAGATAAACCGCGAGGAAGCCGCTGCCATGCAGGGCGTTAGTCAGGGCAAACACGACCAGGCCACCGGCAATCACCAGAATTGGATAAAGACCGTTGGCCAGGTTGATGCGGTTGACCAGTTGCAGCATCAGCCAGCCGCCGCCGAGGCCGACGACGGCACCGATACCGAACTCGCGCACGAAGTGCGCCAGCAGGCTCCAGTGCAGGCCGGTTTCACCGCTGGCGAGCATGTCGATCAGGGTCACGGTGAGGAACACCGCCATCGGGTCGTTGCTGCCGGATTCGATTTCGAGACTGGCGGTGACCCGCTCGTTCAGGCCTTTGCCACCCAGCAGCGAGAACACCGCGGCGGCATCGGTCGAGCCGACAATCGCACCGATCAGCAGACCCTGAATGATGCTCAGGTTAAACAGCCAGGCCGCGACCATGCCGGTCAACGCGGTGGTAATTAACACCCCGACGGTGGCCAGCGACAGCGCCGGCCACAGCGCAACGCGGAAACTTGCGACTCGGGTTCGTAAACCACCATCGAGCAGGATCACCGCCAGCGCGAGGTTGCCGACCAGATAAGCCGTGGGGTAGTTATCAAAAATAATGCCGCCACCGTCGACACCGGCGGCCATGCCCACAGCCAGGATAATCACCAGAATCGGGATGCCGAGGCGGGACGAAAGTGAACTCACCAGAATGCTCGCACCTACCAGCAACGCGCCGATCAGAAACAGGCTGTTGATGGTGATTGCATTCAAAGGCAGTACTCCAGAGACGGAAAGGCGGGCGAAAACTGACCATGCAGTCTGCGTGCCAGCGATTCTAACCTGTTGAAATGTGATGCTGTCAAAAAGGTTTTTGCATGGGTACGCCGCGATGGCAAGACTAACCCTGTAGCAGCTGGCGCAGCCTGCGTTCGGCTGCGCAGCAGTCGTCAAATGGTCATTCGTGGTCTGTCTGGCAGATCCGGTAGCCAGAATCACGACTGCTTCGCAGCCGAACGCAGGCTGCGCCAGCTGCTACAAGGAGCGGTGTATTGGCTGTTACAGGCTAAACCGTCCAACCATGTTGTTCAGGTCCAGCGCCAATCGCGACAACTCATTACTTGCCGCGCTCGTCTGGTTGGCCCCGGTCGCCGACTGCACCGACAAATCACGGATGTTCACCAGGTTGCGGTCCACTTCGCGGGCCACTTGCGCCTGTTCTTCAGCGGCGCTGGCGATGACCAGGTTGCGTTCGTTGATTTCGACGATCGCGCTGTTAATGGTGTCCAGCGACAGACCGGCACCGCGAGCAATATTCAACGTCGACTCGGCGCGCTCGGTGCTGTTACGCATCGAATCCACGGCGTGTTCGGTGCCGCTCTGGATGCTGCCGATCATGCGTTCGATCTCGCTGGTCGACTGCTGGGTGCGATGCGCCAGGGCACGAACTTCATCCGCAACCACCGCGAAACCACGCCCGGCCTCACCGGCGCGTGCCGCTTCGATGGCCGCGTTCAGGGCCAGCAGGTTGGTCTGGTCCGCCAGGCCGCGAATCACGTCCAGCACTTTGCCAATGTCGCGGGATTCGTTGGCCAGGTCGCCGATCAGTGTCGCAGTGCTCTGCACATCGGCGCTCATGCGTTCGATGGCGCTGACGGTTTCCTGCACCAGGTCACGGCCGTCACCCGCCGAAGTGGTGGCGTTTTTCGAGGCTTCGGAGGTGCTCACCGCGTTGCGTGCCACTTCTTCCACGGCACTGGTCATTTCGTTGACCGCGGTGGCCGCCTGCTCGATTTCGTTGTTCTGCTGGGTCAGGCCGCGAGCGCTTTCGTCGGTCACACTGTTGAGTTCTTCAGCGGCCGACGCCAGTTGAGTGGCCGAGCCGGAAATCCGCTGCAGGGTGTCGCGCAGCTTGTCTTGCATCTTCGCCATGGCGGCCAGCAAACGGCCGGCTTCGTCTTCGCCGTCGACCGTGATCGGGCGAGTCAGATTGCCTTCGGCAATGCCTTCGGCCGCGCTCAGGGCATTGGCGATCGGCTTGGTGATGCTGTGGGTCAGCAGCCAGGCGAACAGCACAGTCAGGCCAGTGGCGAAGACCAGCAATGTAATCACCAGGGTGAAGGCCGAGTCGTACTGGTCGGCCGCTTGCTGGTTGGTGTCGACGGTTTGCTGGGTGTTGATCTCCAGCAAACGGTTGAGCACGGTGTTGACTGCTTCGGAGTTGGTCAGCAAATCGGTGTTGAGCAAGGTGCGCAGTTCATCCACCTGATTGTTGCGCGACAGGCTCTTCATGCGGTCTTCGATCTGGCGGTACTGGCCGAGCAACTGCACATATTGATCGTAGGCGGCACGCTCCTGCGGGCTGCTGATGAGCTTTTCGTACGTCGACTGGGCGGTACGGATCTGCTGATTGCGGGTTTCCAGCAACTCCATGGTTTTCTGCTGGACGTCCGGCTCGCGATTGACCAGCAAGCGGTACGACAACACGCGCAGGCGCAGGGTCAGTTGAGTGAATTCGTCGAGGCTTTTGATGCTCGGTACGCTGCTGGACGTGATGTCCTCGGCGGCGCCACGAATCTTGCTCATCTGGTTCAAGGCGAACACACCCAAGATCAGCATCAAGCCGCCAATCAAGGCAAAACCGAGGAACGCCCGTGGCGCGATATTCATATTACGAAGGGACATGGCGTTTACCGAATTGAGCGCGCCCGTGCGGCGCTGAAGCTGACGTATGAGTGACTTATCGGTCATGCGACTAAAGTCTTGAGTCCCTGCGCGTTTTTGTCGCACAAAGGCCTTGATTGACGAAGTGCAGGAACCACATTCGCCAATCACAGTCTCTACTGCTCGCGAGGAAGGTCGCCCGCCAGGAAAATCAAGGCCTTGCGCCTGAATAACCCTGGCATCCGTGGTGACTTTTCTTTATCGTACGCGCCCTTTGAAAATGCTCGGAAAATCAAAATGTTGGAAGCATCCCTAAGCCAATTGGAACAGCTGGTAAACGACCTGGTGCAACAGAACCAGGCACTGCTGGGCACCAACCAGACCCTGAGCGCGGAACTGGCTCAGGCCAAGGATGAAAACGAAAGCCTGCAGTTGAGCCTGATGGAACAGGAAGAGAAACAAGGCGCCACCGCCGCACGCATCCAGGCCCTGGTTGAGCGCGTCAGCGCTGGCCCAGTCAGCGCATGAGTGTGGGCGCCGCAGGGGTAAAAGTCGTCTCGATCCTGGGGGAGGACTATTCGATCAAGGCGCCGGCCGGGGAAGAGCAAACCCTGCTGGACGCCGCAATGATGTTGAAGGCTGCTTTGGCCGACACCAAAAGAAAGTACCCGACGCTGATCGGTGACCGCCTGTTGGTACTGGCCGCCATGAATCTGTGCTCGCAGCAGATCGAAATGAAAAAGCAGCACAAGCAGGAACTCGACCGTTACCAAGAGCAAGTCAGCGCCACGGTTGAAGTGATTTCCAAGACGATCAATCAGGCCTGATCGGCTTTGCGCACAACCAAAGAATAAATTGTCGTTTGCGTTGTATACAATCGGCACGGCTGTTGCAGTGTTTCAGCCTCTTATTCTTTGGGGGTGCTCCATGCAGTTCTGGCGACGCAGTATTCAATGGCAATTGATCCTGAGTATGGGCAGCGCGTTGCTGGTCAGTATTCTGATCGTAGTGGGCATCTATACCCTGGTGGTCAATCGACTGGCCCAGAACTATCTGGTCGAGCAAGCCTTGCCGTCGAGCATCGAAGCGATGCGCAACGACATCGAGCGCATCCTCGTCCAGCCCCTTACCGCCGCCAAGGACATCGCCAGCAACAGCATGGTGCGCGGCTGGCTGGCCGGGGGTGAAGACAGTGCCCAGGCCGGCACGTTTACGACCTATCTCGAAGGCATTCGCGCCGAGCACAAAGCCTTTACCGCAATTATTGTCGGCACCGCCTCCAACCATTACTTCACCGAAAAAGGCCTGGATCGGACCCTCAGCCGTTCCAATCCGAAAGACGCCTGGTTCTACTCATTTCTCGACAGCAACCAGCCGCGCACCCTCAATATCGATAACGACACGGCGACCGGAGAATTGGCGCTTTTCATCGACTTCAAAGTCGAGCAGGCCGGTAAGGTCGTGGGCGTTGCCGGGCTTGGCCTGAGCATGAAAGAGCTGTCGGAGCTGATTCACAATTTCAGTTTTGGTGAGCGCGGCAAGGTCTATCTCGTGCGTTCCGACGGTTTGATCCAGGTCCATCCTGAAGCGCAATTCAGCGGCAAACGCACGCTGGCTGAGCAGATTGGCGAGTCAGCAGCGCAAGCCGTCATTGGTCAAAAAGCCGCCACAACCAACAGTTTTACCCGGGACGGCGAAGACTTTCTCGCTTTAAGCCTGCCGCTGCGGGATCTGGGCTGGACCCTGGTGGCCGAAGTGCCGCAATCGCAGATTTACGCCGAAGCCCGCCGTGCCATGTGGATGAGCAGCGGCATCGGCCTGGCGGTGGCGCTGGTGTGCCTGTTATTGGTGGTTTTGCTGGCTCGTGGGCTGGTGCGGCCGATTCGTCAGGTAACAGCGGCACTGGTTGCCATTGGTAGCGGTGGTGGAGATTTGACCCACCGACTCGATGCCAGCCGCGCCGATGAACTGGGTGATCTGGCGCGCGGCTTCAACCGCTTTCTCGACAGTCAACGCGACATGATCGGTGAAGTGCTGACCACCAGCGAGCGTCTGCGCACTGCGGTCGGGCAGGTGGCGCGGGTGGTGGACAACACCGCCGAACGTTCCGGGCGCCAGCAGGAAATGACTGACATGGTTGTCACCGCCGTCCATGAAATGGGCCTGACCGTGCAGGAAATTGCCCAGAACGCTGGCAATGCCGCCGTCGCCTCACAAAATGCCCGTGACGAAGCGATGCAGGCGCGGGAAGTGGTCGGCGGGTCTATCCGGCATATAGAAAGCATGTCCGATGAAATCGGCATTGCTGCCGGCGCGGTGGGCGAGTTGGCCCATCAGGTCGCGTCTATCGATCAAGTGCTGGCGGTGATTCGCGGGATATCCGAACAGACCAATTTGCTCGCGCTTAACGCCGCCATCGAAGCGGCGCGAGCCGGTGACATGGGCCGCGGATTTGCAGTGGTGGCGGATGAAGTGCGCACATTGGCGCGGCGCACTCAGGCCTCCACCGATGAAATTCAGCAGATGATCGGCAGCCTCAAACAGGGCGCCGAAAACGCGGTGTCATCGATGCATTCCGGGCAAGCCGCGACGGGCACGGGTGTTGAGTCGAGCCAGCGCACCGGGGCGTCGTTGACGGCGATCACCGGACAGGTGGAGCGCATCAGCGACATGAACCATCAGGTGGCGACTGCCACGGAAGAGCAGTCGGCGGTGACCGAAGAGATCAACCGCAACGTGCAGGGGATTTCTGATTTGGCTCGCGCGACCGCCGGGGAAGTCAGGGCGTGCCGTGAAGACTGTCAGACGCTGCAGCGCCTGGCGGATGATCTGGCACGGCAGATGGGTGGGTTTCGCTTGAAGTGATGCGTAACCGATCGTTCCCACGCTCCGCGTGGGAATGCCTCAATGGACGCTCCGCGTCCGCTTCTGGGACGCAGAGCGTCCCGGGCTACACACAACCAGCCTCCGGTTAAAACCACTCATCCTGCATGCCCAGGCACACATCATCCCGCGCCTCAAGCAACGCCAACTCATGGTGGCAACCCGGTACTTCCCAGGTCAGGAAGTACCGCGCCGCTTGCAGCTTGCCTTTATAGAAGCTGACATCCGCTGCGTTGCCCTTGGCCAAGCCTTCCTCGGCGCGGATTGCCTGTTCCAGCCAGCGCCAGCCAATCACCGTGTGCCCAAACACTTTCAGGTACAGCGCCGAGTTTGCCAGGCTGCTGTTGACCTTGCCTTGAGCCAGGTCGGTCAGCAGGCCGATGGTCACGGTTTGCAGGCGCTCCACCAGTTTTTCCAGCGGCTCACGCAGCGCGGTAAGCGATTCAAACGCCTGTGCGCGCTCGGCGGTGTCGGCAATCAAGCGGATCAATTGCTTGAGCCCGGCGCCACCGTTCTGCGCCAGTTTGCGCCCCAGCAAATCCAGCGATTGAATGCCGTGAGTGCCTTCGTGAATCGGGTTCAGGCGGTTGTCTCGGTAGTACTGTTCCACCGGGTATTCGCGGGTATAGCCGTGGCCGCCGAGAATCTGGATCGCCAGTTCGTTGGCCTTCAGGCAAAACTCCGACGGCCAGGATTTGACGATAGGCGTCAGCAAATCCAACAGCTCATGGGCCTGCTTGCGCTCGGCTTCCGTCTCGAGCGTGGTGGTGTCGTCGAACAATCGCGCGGCGTACAACCCCAGGTCGAACGAGCCTTCGACGTAGGCCTTCTGCGTCAGCAGCATGCGCCGGACGTCGGCGTGGGCAATGATCGCCACGGGTGCGGTGGTCGGGTCTTTGTTGTCCGGCACGCGACCTTGCGGACGCTCGCGGGCATACTCCAGCGAATACAGATACCCGGCGTAACCAAGCATCACCGCGCCCATGCCGACGCCAATCCGCGCTTCGTTCATCATCTGGAACATGTAGCTCAAACCCTGGTGCGGCTTGCCCACCAGGTAGCCGACACAGTCACCGTTATCGCCGAAATTCAATGCGGTGGAGGTGGTGCCGCGCCAGCCCATCTTGTGGAACAGACCGGCCAGCAACACGTCGTTGCGCTTGCCGAGGCTGCCGTCATCGTTGACCAGGAACTTGGGCACGATAAACAGCGAAATGCCCTTCACCCCGGCCGGTGCGTCCGGCAGCTTGGCCAGCACCATGTGCACGATGTTTTCTGACAACGGGTGATCGCCGCCGGAGATGAAGATCTTGTTGCCCTTGAGTCGATAGGTGCCATCAGGCGCAGGTTCGGCGCGGGTACGAATATCCGACAGTGACGAGCCCGCATGCGGTTCGGTCAGGGCCATGGTGCCGAAGAAGCGGCCATCGATCATCGGTTGCAGGAAGCGGCGCTTCTGCTCCTCGGTGCCGAAACTTTCGATCAGGTTCGCCGCGCCCATGGTCAAGAACGGGTACGAGGTCGACGCCGCGTTGGCCGATTGGAAGTGCGCGAAGCAGGCCTGGGACAGCAAGGTAGGCAGCTGCATGCCGCCGGCGTCGAAACTGCGCGCGGCGTTGAGGAAACCGGCTTCGAGGAAGGCGTCGACGGCGGGTTTCACCTCAGGAATCAGAATCGCTTGACCGTCCTCATAACGAGGCTCGTTTTCGTCGCCCTTGCGGTTGTGCGGGGCGAAAAACTTTTCGGCGATGCTGCGGGCGGTGCCAATGGCGGCATCGAAGGTTTCGCGATTGTGTTCGGCGAAACGCTCACGCTGAGTCAGGCCCTCGGCATCGAGGACTTCATACAGCTCGAAAGCCAGATTGCGGGAACTGAGCAACGTCTCGGACATGGCGGCCTACCTTTTATTGGGATGGGCCGAGTCTAGGCTTGCTGATAAAGGCTGAACAGGATGATTGATGCTGGTGATGTTTGAGTAGTACAGCGATTGGGCTGGCGCCAAAAACCACTGTGGGAGCGGGCTTGCCCGCGATGGCGGCAGATCAGTCAATATCAATGGTGACTGATACATCGCAATCGCGGGCAAGCCCGCTCCCACAGGGATTATTGCTAAACCGGACACCGTTGCAGGTGCCCGGTTTATCGGTTTTAGCCGATGGTCATCAAGCTCGCATTACCACCCGCCGCAGCGGTGTTAACGCTTAACGCACGCTCAATCACCAGGCGCTCCAACGCAATGTTGGTTTCGCCCTGAGACAAACCCTGAACACCGACAATGGCGCCCGCACGCTTGGCCACTTGCTGGCACACCGCACGCAGCTGATCGGAATGGCCGTGATGCAGAACCGCATCCAGCACCACTTCGTCTTTGTTCCAGTCGGACACCAGCTTGATCCGCGCCTGAACTTCCTTCGGCAGGCGTGCGAACAATGCCTTGCTCAGGTCAGTTTCCGGCCATACCGCCGAACCGCCGACAGCGAGTACCGCCGCCAGTTGAGTCAGCAGGTCGCCTTCGACTTCCGCCAGGCACAGCACGTGTTCGCGCGGCAGGATGGCGTAGCTGTTGCGCTCACCGGTCGGGCCCGCCAGTGTGCGGGTGATCCCGCTTTGCGATTGTGCTGCGTACTGCACGCACAGGGTGCTCAGGTCGGCAAACTTGTTGCTGTCAGCCCAGGCTTTCAAGGCAGTCAGCGGCTTGCTCATGGCGTCACGCAGACGAACGTCCGGCGCTACGGCAGCATCACCGCGAGCGAAGGATTGTTCGATTGCATCGGTAGGACGTGTCGACAGCAAACGGTACAGGTACAGCGGACCACCGGCCTTCGGGCCAGTGCCCGACAAACCTTCGCCGCCGAATGGCTGCACGCCGACCACGGCACCGACGATGTTGCGGTTCACGTAGACGTTACCGGCGTTGACGTTGTCGATCACCTTGGCGATGGTTTCGTCGATGCGCGTGTGCACGCCCAGCGTCAGGCCATAGCCGGAAGCGTTGATCTGACCGATCAGTTGATCGATGTCTTTGCGCTTGTAGCGAACCACGTGCAGTACCGGGCCGAAGATCTCGCGCTGCAACTCGTCAAAGCTTTCCAGCTCGATCAGGGTCGGCATCACGAAGGTGCCGCGTTTGACTTCTTCGCTGTTGGCGATGGCCACCTGGTATACGTTGCGACCTTTGTCGCGCATGGCCTGGATGTGTTTCTCGATGCCAGCCTTGGCTTCGGCGTCGATCACCGGGCCGATGTCCACGGACAGGCGCTCGGGATTGCCGAGGCGGCATTCAGCCATGGCACCTTTGAGCATTTCGATGACACGGTCGGCGGAATCTTCCTGCAAGCACAGCACGCGCAGTGCCGAGCAACGTTGGCCGGCGCTGTCGAAGGCCGACGACACCACATCAATCACAACCTGTTCGGTCAATGCCGAAGAGTCGACGATCATCGCGTTCTGGCCGCCGGTTTCGGCGATCAACGGAATCGGACGGCCCTGGCTGTCCAGGCGACCGGCGATATTGCGTTGCAGCAAACGAGCGACTTCGGTGGAACCGGTAAACATCACGCCTTTGACGCGATCATCACCGACCAGGCCGGCACCGACAGTTTCGCCACGGCCCGGCAGCAGTTGCAGCACGCCTTCCGGAATCCCGGCTTCGAGCAGCAAACGCACGGCTTGAGCGGCTACCAGCGGGGTTTGTTCCGCAGGCTTGGCCAGTACCGGGTTACCGGCGGCCAGCGCAGCAGCCACTTGACCACTGAAGATGGCCAGCGGGAAGTTCCACGGGCTGATGCACACCACCGGACCCAGTGGGCGGTGGGCGTCGTTGGTGAAATCGTTGCGGGCCTGCACCGCGTAATAACGCAGGAAGTCCACGGCCTCACGCACTTCGGCGATGGCGTTGGCGAAGGTCTTGCCGGCTTCGCGAGCCAACAGGCCCATCAGCGGCTGGATTTCGCCTTCCATCAAGTCGGCGGCACGTTCCAGAATCGCGGCGCGTTCAGCGGGCGGGGTGGCCTGCCAGATCGGCGCGGCGTTCAGGGCGCACTGGATCGCGTTATCAACGTCATCGACGGTGGCTTCCTGAACATGGCCAACCACGTCACGCAGATCGGACGGGTTCAGCACCGGTGCAGGTGTTTCAGTGCTGGAGGCGCAACCGAGCATCGGCGCGGCTTTCCAGTGGTTGTGAGCGGTGGCCAGCAGCGCGCAGGACAAGGAGGCCAGGCGATGTTCGTTGGCCATGTCGATGCCGCTGGAGTTGGCGCGCTCGGCACCGTACAGGTCACGCGGCAGCGGGATACGCGGGTGTGGCAAGCCGAAGCCGCCTTCCAGCGTCGCCATCTGCTCGATGCTGGCCACTGGATCGGCCACCAGCTCCTGAATCGAAATCGACTGATCGGCGATACGGTTGACGAACGAAGTGTTCGCGCCGTTTTCCAGCAGGCGACGTACCAGGTACGCCAACAGTGTTTCGTGAGTACCGACCGGAGCGTACACGCGGCACGGACGGTTCAGCTTGCCTTCGGAAACTTTGCCTACAACCTGTTCGTACAGCGGTTCACCCATGCCGTGCAGGCATTGGAACTCGTACTGGCCAGGGTAATAGTTCTGACCGGCAATGTGATAAATGGCCGACAGCGTGTGGGCGTTGTGCGTAGCGAATTGCGGGTAGATGACTTCCGGTACCGACAGCAGTTTGCGGGCGCAAGCGATGTAGGAAACGTCGGTGTACACCTTGCGGGTGTAGACCGGATAGCCTTCCAGGCCTTCGACTTGGGCGCGTTTGATCTCGCTGTCCCAGTACGCGCCTTTTACCAGACGGATCATCAGGCGATGACGGCTGCGGCGAGCCAGGTCGATCACGTAGTCGATCACATACGGGCAACGCTTCTGGTACGCCTGGATCACGAAACCGATGCCGTTCCAGCCGGTCAGTTGCGGCTCGAAGCACAGGCGCTCCAGCAGATCCAGCGACAGCTCGAGGCGGTCAGCTTCTTCAGCATCGATGTTCAGGCCGATGTCGTACTGCTTGGCCAGCAAGGTCAGCGACAACAGGCGCGGGTACAACTCGTCCATCACGCGCTCGTATTGCGCGCGGCTGTAACGCGGGTGCAAAGCGGACAGCTTGATCGAAATGCCCGGGCCTTCATAAATCCCACGACCGTGGGACGCTTTGCCGATCGAGTGAATGGCTTGTTCGTACGAGGCCAGATACTTCTGGGCATCGTGTTCGGTGAGTGCCGCTTCACCCAGCATGTCATAGGAATAGCGGAAACCCTTGGCTTCGAACTTGCTGGCATTGGCCAAGGCTTCGGCGATGGTTTCGCCGGTGACGAACTGCTCGCCCATCAGGCGCATGGCCATGTCGACGCCCTTGCGGATCATCGGCTCGCCGCTCTTGCCAATGATGCGGCTCAGCGACGAAGTCAGGCCGGCTTCGTTATGCGTGGCGACCAGTTTGCCGGTCAGCAACAGACCCCAGGTGGCGGCGTTGACGAACAGCGACGGGCTGTTGCCCAGGTGCGGCTGCCAGTTACCGGTGCTGATCTTGTCGCGGATCAGCGCATCGCGAGTGCCTTTGTCCGGGATGCGCAGCAGCGCTTCGGCCAGGCACATCAGCGCCACGCCTTCCTGGGACGACAGCGAGAATTCTTGCAGCAGGCCCTGCACGATGCCGGCACGGCCACCGGCACTCTTCTGATTGCGCAGTTTTTCGGCAATCGAGGCAGCGAGCTTGTTGGTAGCTTCAGCCATGGCGACCGGCAGGCGAGCCTGTTCGATCAGCATCGGCACCACTTCCGGCTCGGGGCGACGGTAGGCGGCGGTGATCGAGGCGCGCAGTACCGATTGCGGCAGGATGCTTTCGGCGAATTCGAGGAAGCACTGGTGGGCGTGATCCAGAGGCGCATCGACGGTATCGTCGGAATCCTTGGTCAAACCGTTCAGCTCGGTCAGGGTTGCACCACCCTCGAGTTTTTCCAGGTAATTAAAGATTGCCTGCTTGATCAGCCAGTGTGGCGTGCGATCAATCGAGGACGCGGCGGCCTTGAGGCGCTCGCGTGTCGGGTCGTCAAGTTTGACCCCAAGGGTGGTGGTAGCCATATTTTTATCCTCATGTTTGCCACGACCGCGTGGCATCAGCTGGCGGCAAGATTAGCCGTGCAACTGTTGAGGTGCAACCGGGTGCAACCCTTTTTTTGCCGGAATAATAGGCAGCTCGTCAGGAAATAAATTCTGGTACGCCAGTGCTGCATTCAGTTGGTGCTTTTTAGAGCGGTCGACGTCCGTGCTTGCTCCGAAAAGGAGCAAAAGCGTCGCTTTTAATTATATTTCCGACTAGGTGCAACTTATTCTCAAAAAATGGGTTGCACCTTATTTGCTTTGTTGAATAGCATTCGCGCCCCAAGGTGCAACCCGTAAAAATACGGGTGCACCGGCTGATGGCTTTCCTGGGGAAACATCAGTCATAAATGCGCGGGACCCTGGATCGTCTGTCAAACGTCGTCGTTTGCGTGCGGTTCACCCACCGCCGCTACATAAAAACAAAGCCAGGGCGTAACTCAATGAGCGTAAGCAATCCAACCCTGATCACGTTCGTGATCTACATCGCAGCAATGGTGCTGATCGGCTTGATGGCCTATCGCTCCACCAACAACCTTTCTGACTACATTCTGGGCGGTCGCAGCCTGGGCAGCGTCGTGACTGCATTGTCCGCCGGCGCCTCCGACATGAGCGGCTGGTTGTTGATGGGCCTGCCGGGCGCCATCTACATGTCTGGTCTGTCCGAAAGCTGGATCGCCATCGGCCTGATCATCGGTGCGTACCTGAACTGGCTGTTCGTCGCCGGCCGTCTGCGTGTGCAGACCGAGCACAACGGTGATGCCCTGACCCTGCCGGATTACTTTGCCAGCCGTTTCGAAGATAAAAGCGGTCTGCTGCGGATCATCTCCGCGATCGTGATTCTGGTGTTCTTCACCATCTATTGCGCATCCGGCATCGTGGCCGGCGCCCGTCTGTTCGAAAGCACCTTCGGCATGTCTTACGAGACAGCGCTGTGGGCCGGTGCTGCGGCGACGATTGCCTACACCTTCGTTGGCGGTTTCCTGGCAGTAAGCTGGACTGACACCGTACAAGCCACGCTGATGATCTTCGCCCTGCTGCTGACGCCGATCATCGTGCTGCTGGCCACCGGTGGCGTCGACACCACGTTCCTGGCCATCGAAGCGCAGGACCCAAGCAACTTCGACATGCTGAAGAACACCACCTTCATCGGCATCATTTCGTTGATGGGCTGGGGCCTGGGCTACTTCGGTCAACCGCACATCCTGGCGCGTTTCATGGCGGCGGATTCGGTCAAGTCGATCGCTAACGCCCGTCGCATCTCCATGACCTGGATGATCCTGTGCCTGGGCGGCACCGTGGCTGTGGGCTTCTTCGGTATTGCCTACTTCTCGGCGCACCCTGCCGTGGCCATGCCGGTTTCTGAAAACCACGAGCGTGTGTTTATCGAACTGGCGAAAATCCTGTTCAACCCATGGATCGCCGGCGTGCTGCTGTCGGCCATTCTGGCTGCCGTCATGAGCACCCTGAGCTGCCAATTGCTGGTGTGCTCGAGCGCCCTGACCGAAGACTTCTACAAAACCTTCCTGCGCAAATCCGCTTCCCAGCTCGAACTGGTCTGGGTCGGCCGCGCCATGGTGCTGGTGGTTGCACTGATCGCCATCGCGTTGGCCGCTAACCCGGAAAACCGCGTACTGGGCCTGGTCAGCTACGCCTGGGCTGGTTTCGGTGCCGCATTCGGTCCGGTGGTGCTGATCTCCGTGATCTGGAAAGACATGACTCGCAACGGCGCACTGGCCGGTATCCTGGTCGGCGCGATCACCGTGATCGTCTGGAAACACTTCGAACTGCTGGGTCTGTACGAAATCATCCCTGGTTTCATCTTCGCCAGCCTGGCGATCTACATCGTCAGCAAACTGGGCACGCCGACTCACGGCATGCTGCAGCGTTTCGCTGCTGCCGAGGCAGATTTCCGCCTGAACAAGTGATGGGGGAGCTTCGGCTCTGACCTTTCGCCGCACCTGAAAACGGCCCGCTTCCTGTTGGAGGCGGGCCGTTTTTTTATGGCGCAGATCTCGTGCTATCGAAGTTCTAATGTGAGCGAGCTTGCTCGCGATTGCGTCGGGTCTGTTGACATCAATGTTGAATGAATAACCGCAATCGCGAACAAGCTCGCACAGGGATTGGTGGTGGTTTTGAGGGAGATGTCTGTAGCCAAACGCACTGATTTTTGAAGGACAAATCTCTTAAAAAGTAGGGAAAGTCTGATTTTCTTGTCCCTCCCTCAACACCCCTTGTCGCTCATGCAGAATCGCCCGCCTTCATTCTGCAGAGACACATCGGATGTTCGCGCCTGCCAATCAACCGCGTTTCACGTTGACCCTCGACGGCGTCCAGAATGAGCTCAAGGTCCTTGAGTTCACGGGCAAGGAAGCCATCAGCCAGCCCTACCGTTTTGACCTGGAACTGGTCAGTGACCGACCGGACATCGAGCTTGAAAGCCTGCTGCACCGTCAGGCGTTTCTGAGTTTCGATGCGCAAGGTAGCGGTATTCATGGTCAGATTTTTCGGGTCGGCCAAAGCGACTCCGGGAAACGTCTGACGGGCTACCAAATCAGCCTGGTTCCACGACTGGCTTACCTCGGACAGCGCATCAATCAGCGGATCTTCCAGCACCAAAGCGTGCCGGCGATCATCGCGCAAGTGCTCAAGGACCACGGCATCCAGCGCGATGCTTTCGAGTTCCAACTGGGCAGTGAATACGCCCCTCGCGAGTACTGCGTGCAGTACGCCGAAAGTGATCTGGCGTTCATTCAGCGGCTTTGTACGGAGATCGGTATTCACTACCACTTCCAGCACAGCGCCGACGGGCATCTGTTGGTGTTCGGTGATGATCAGACCGTTTTTCCTCGGCTGCCCGAGCCGACGCTCTACCTGCCGGGCAGCGGCATGGCGGCGGATGCGCCGGCCATCAAGCGCTTCAACGTGCGTCTGGAAACCCGCACCACAGCGGTTGCCCGTCGCGATTACGACTTTCAGAAACCGCGCCTGCAACTCGATAACCGAGTCGACAGCGAACAGCGGCCGGTGCTGGAGGATTATCACTTTCCCGGCCAGTTCACTGATCGCGAACACGGCAGACAACTGACCCAACGCGCACTCGAACGCCACAACGCCGACTTCCGCCAGGCCGAAGGTAAAGGCGACGATTCGGCGCTGGTGTGTGGACATTTCCTGCACCTCGCCGAGCATCCGCGTCAGGCATGGAACGACCTCTGGCTGATCACCGAAATCGAACATCGTGGTCGCCAGCCGCAAGTGCTGGAAGAGTCGGCCACCAGCGACGACCCGGATGATTTCCAGGGCTATCGCAATACCTTTCTGGCAACGCCGTGGGACGTTTCGTTTCGCCCGCCGCTGGGGCCGCAAAAGCCTCGCATGCTTGGCTATCAACCCGCCGTGGTCACCGGCCCGGCCGACAGCGAAATCCATTGCGACGAGTTCGGGCGGGTCAAGGTTCAGCTCGCCTGGGACCGCAACGGTCAACTTAACGAGCATTCCAGTTGTTGGCTGCGCGTTGCGACAGGCTGGGCGCATGACCGTTATGGCAGCGTGCTGATCCCGCGCGTCGGCATGGAAGTGCTGGTCGGGTTCATTGACGCCGATGCTGACAATCCACTGGTGATGGGTTGCCTGCCCAACGCAGCGACCCCGGTGCCGCTGGACCTGCCCGCCGACAAGACCCGAAGTATTTTCCGCAGCCAGAGCAGTCCGGGTGGCGGCGGCTACAACGAGTTGCGCATCGAGGATCGCAAAGGCGCCGAGGAAATCTACCTGCGCGCCCAGCGAAACTGGACCCAGCACGTGTTGAATGATCAACAGGTGCAGGTCGGTAACCAGCGCAGCATCGTCGTCTCCGGCACCGCTCGCCATGAGATGAAGGCCGACGAGCAGCGCATCACCCACGGTCAGCGCCAGGCTGAAGTGAAGCTCGATGATCATTTGGTGGTGGCGGGCGACCGACACATCCGCGTGACCAGCCAGGCGCTTAGCGCGAGCCAGCAATTTCACGTCAGCGCCGGCCAGCAAGTGGTGATCGACGGTGGTGCCAGCGCGACGATTCAGGCAGGTGGGCAGTGGATCAACATTGGCCCTGGGGGGATTTTCAGCAGCGTGCCGATTCAGGTGGGCGGGGCATTGATGCCGGCGATGGCGGCTGCAACGGCGTCGCTGGATGCACCGCTGAAACTCGCCGCCGCACCGGCAGCGGTGTTGAGCGCTGCGCAGATCATGAGCCTGAAAAGTGATGCGCCGTTCTGTGAGGAGTGTGAGCGTTGCAAGGATGGGGTATGCCCTACGCCGAATACTTTAAGCGGTGCGCCCAAGGCGTCATCCGTTACACCTGCTTCAACTGTTGAACCTGGTTTCCATATTGTCGAACAGGGGATGTCCCGGTCTGCACTCGAATCAATATTGTTTCCACAGCCGGCCCCGGCAGTACTGGAAAAATTTCGCAGCCTTAATCCACAACTCACCCAATACGCCAAGCCTGGGCAATTGATCGTCTTGAGCGATCCACGCAATACGCAATGCACTCGTGAAGAAGCCCTGTTGATGGAGGCTGCGCAAAAAGTCGACGCGGCACTTGAGCCGTTGAGTGATGCGGAAGCTGAGTTCATGGCGCGTCACCATGGGGAGATTCAATCCTTTCTTTCGCATGGCTCGACAGGCGTTGGCGTTGGTTCGGCGATGTTCGGTAAGCACTTGGGCAACTTGAAAGAGACCCTTGTAGAGCTTGAAAACCTGCACAAACGCACCTTCGATAAACACGGAAAACTGCAGGGCGCGGATTTCTTTACCGAGCGTAAAAAGCTGATGGGACGGTTGGATAGCAGTCTTGGGCCATTGGTGCGCAAAGGGGTGGGTATCCCTGATCACCCAAAACTTAAAAATGCGCTGGGGATATCAAATCGCAGCCTTGTGCATCATTGGAGTAAGGCGGGTACAGCGGGAGGGATTCCTGGGTATGCGACGCATATTGATGGGGTGAGTAAGGCCGGCAAGGTGATGAAGCTAGGTGGCTGGGTCGGGATTGGTTTGGGGGCGACTGCTTCGGGGTTGAAAGTTAAGGAGACTTGTCGGGTCGGGACGGAAGAGGCTTGCAGGAGGGTGAGGTTTACGGAGGCAGGCAAGTTAACTGGTGCTATCGGGGGCAGCGCTTTGGGGGCGGTTATTGGGACGTATGGTGTAACTACTTGCGTCGGAATGGGTATTTTAAGTGCCGGTACTGGCGGTGTGGTCTGTTCATTGTTTTTAGTGGGAGCGGGAACATTCGTAGGAGGAATGGTAGGGGAGGTCGGAGGAGAAAAAATTGGTGAAATAATTTATGAGGAGTCTGTTGATGAGAAATGACGATGAGGTCTTATTTGTCTTGGTCACTGGCGGGATGTTTTTTGGTCTTGGGTTTATTTTTATTGTGGGCCAATTGTATCTGGCGTGCTTTCAATTAAAAAAAATAATTGGTTGTTTGAGTAACTCTCGTGGGGTTTTACTGCGTAAGCCTTTAATGGATGATGGTGTTTTTGGTGTCTTTTTCATGTTGATTTGTATGGGGGCTTTTTTTATGTTTCCGTCTAAGTCGATCAGGTGTGGAAACTTAGATGAAAATGATTATTTGAGTTTTCCTCGGGGGCTTTTGAGTTGTATAAAATTTCTTTATGCAGCTGGTGTTGGAGGAGGGGTGGCAATGTTTGTGCTTTTTTTTGGTGGGAAATATATGGGCTGGATTGAGTGATTTTATCTCGCTGGTGCGTTAAATGAGTTTCTTGATTTTATATGCGATTTACTGGGCAGGTCCGGACGCATTTGAAGCCGTGCTCAATCGGATATTTCCCGTTGTAGGTTTTTTATTCGTTGCGTCAATAGCGGTGATGTTTTATTTGGCGTGTTTCAAAATGGACAAAATACTCGACGCCATGAGCCGATCTGAAGTGGTGACATTGCGCAGCCCAATTAAGGGGCAGTGTTTTCGCTCCAGGTATGAGGCATTGTTTGTTATCTGGTATGTTTTAACGTTTCGCGACTTGGCACTAAAACGTGGGCATTTGAATGAGCGCGACTACGATGATTTTTCTATTGGTTTGCGATGGTTGATTAGAGGTAGTTGCAGCAGCATCTACTTTGTATTTTTCTGTTTTATCCTCGTTGAGTGGATTTATGAGTCTTTGAGTTGGGTCGATTGGCTGTTAACAACTCTGGATTATTTGGTTTGGTGGATGGCTGAAGTTAGAGGTGGTTTCTATGAGCGGTGATTGCATCAAAAACTGGCTACAAATCCATCCCCTTAACAGCACGGAACAACTCTTCGCCATCTTCAGTAACGCTAGCGCTGCCGAGCCGTTCAAGGCTTGGCAGGCGTTAGCGAATGCTCCCAGCCCTATTTGGGCCGACACGATTTACTCCGAGTGGGATGCGGTGATGCCTTATGTGGGAATTGTCGACGCAGACAGTGGGTTTCTGGATTGGGTACCGACCACTGAATCCCGAGACTGGGGCTGGTTGGCGGTGTCTTCGGCGAGCCTTGAGGCGGTGGTTGCGCATTTGCGCAGCCTCACCCAGGTCAAGCTGCCGGATGGTAAAGCGGTGTTTTTCCGTTTTTGGGATGGGCGTTACTTGCTGCCGATTTTGCAGTCGGCTGAAGTGAGTGCCTCGGAATTGCTGCCGGTGATTGAGCGGTGTTTGATCAATGGGCAGTCGGTTGATATCGGTGGCAGTGCGTTGCAAACATCGAAGGTTTTTCCATGGTGGGAGGTTTCTGAATCCCTGCTGCTACACCTCGGTGCTGAAGATGCTTCGACCCTGATCAACAATCTGGTGCGGTGGCTGAGTGAGGAGCATCCGGGCCTGTTCGAGGCGTTTTCAGAGGGGGTGTTGCGACGCAAGGTCGAGATGTTTCTTGCGACGCCTGACCTGCCTGGTGGACCGAAAGCCGAGTTGTTGGAGCACTTGATGGCGGAGCTGGAATGATCGGGTGTAGGGCCAGTCGAAATTTCTGGGCAAGGTCGTCGGACGTTTCCTTCAAGTTGTGGCGGCTTTCATGAACTGGTTTGAAATGTTCTCCATCGATAGTCTTTGGCTGTCACCGCGCAAGTGGTGGCAGGGTGTAGGAGCCCTCACTCATGATGCAACAGCTCTGTCGTTTGATTGCGGCACTTAATGTGTGCCCATAAAATCGTTCGCGGCGGCTGTGCGCGGGACACGCTTCGGCGTGACCGAGGTTCATGAGTGCTCGGTACTCCTACTCCTGCGCATGGCTGCCACCCAAACCTGTAGGAGGGGGCGTTTGGCAGCTCGTATTTCTCACTCATGGAAATTACAAATGACGACGTTAACGCCGGATCCACCCTACGAAAAACCCATTCCCCACCCCAAAAGCCGCTTCATGGCACTCACCAGCAACTGCACTGAAATGCCCACGCTGTTCGTCGATACCCACGCCCCGCTCGATGTTTTAACCGAAGCCGCCAGCTACCGAATCCGCGCCGTCACCCAAGTGCTGGAAAACATGTCCATGCGTGGGTCTGTCGAGTGTGAGTCGTTCATCCTCAGTGATTTCGCTTTGCTGTGCGCCATCCCGTTGCGCGATGGGTGCGATGTGCTGGATGTTATCGGGCGGCGATTGCGGGCTCGGGCTTCGGAATAGCGCTGACAGAACACGCTTTGTAGCAGCTGGCGAAGCCTGCGTCCGGCTGCGCAGCAGTCGTAAAATCAGGTTTCGCGGTGTTTCAGGCTCTCCTTGCAAGCTGGATTTACGACTGCTGCGCAGCCGGACGCAGGCTTCGCCAGCTGCTACAAAGAGCGTTGCAGGGGCTGTCGCAGCAGTCTCCGCAATCGCCCGCTCGGCTGCGAAGCCCTGACGTTCGCCTCGGTACAAGGTAAACTTCCCGGCCTTCGCAGGAGCAATCATGAATTATCGTCACGCCTTCCATGCCGGCAATCACGCCGATGTGTTCAAACACCTGACTTTGACCCGCCTCATCGCCCTGATGTCGCGCAAGGAGCAGCCGTTTGCCTATCTCGACACTCACGCCGGCATTGGCCTGTATGACCTTCAGGGCGATCAGGCGAGCCGTACCGGTGAGTACCTGGAAGGTATTGCGCGTCTGTGGGATCAGCCGGATCTGCCAGCATTGACCGCCGATTATATGAAGGTGCTGCATGACATGAACCCGGATGGCCAGTTGCGCTATTACCCGGGTTCCCCTGAGCTGGCGCGGCGTCTGACGCGGCCGCAGGATCGGGTAATGCTCAACGAGAAGCATCCGGAAGACGGTTTGCTGCTCAAGGACAACATGGCGGGCGATCGCCGGGTCAAGGTGCATCTGGGCGAAGGTTGGCATGTGCCGCGTGCGATGTTGCCGGTGCAGGAGAAGCGCGCGGTGATGTTGATCGATCCGCCGTTCGAGCAGCTCGATGAGATGCAGCGTTGTGCGGCATCGCTCAAAGAGGCGATTGGCCGGATGCGCCAAACCGTGGCGGCGATCTGGTACCCGGTGAAGGACCAGCGCATGTTGCGTCGTTTCTATCAGGACCTGGCGGGCACGGGCGCGCCGAAGCTGTTGCGCGTGGAGTTGCTGGTGCATCCGCTGGATACGCCGAACAGCCTGAACGGCTCCGGGATGGCGATTGCCAATCCGCCGTGGGGTCTGGAAGAGGAATTGCGCGAGCTGCTGCCGTGGTTGTCCAAGAAACTTGGGCAAACCCAGGGCGGGTGGCAGATGGATTGGTTGATTGCTGAGAGTTGATCAGTTGGTGATGATCGTTCCCACGCTCTGCGTGGGAATGCAGCCCGGGACGCTCCGCGTCCCAACAGCGGACGCGGAGCGTCCATTGAGGCATTCCCACGCAGAGCGTGGGAACGATCAATCTGAAATCAAATCGGGCAGGTCACGCCCGTGCCGCCAATCCCGCAATACCCTTCAGGGTTCTTGGCCAGGTACTGCTGGTGATACGCCTCGGCGAAGTAGACCGTCGGGGCCTGGTCGATTTCGGTGGTGATCTCGCCTTTGCCGGCCTTGGTCAGTTCGGTCTGGAACACTGCCTTGCTGTTGAGTGCCGCGTCCAATTGCTCCTGGGTGGTGGCATAGATCACCGAGCGGTACTGAGTGCCGATGTCGTTGCCCTGACGCATGCCTTGGGTCGGGTTGTGCAGTTCCCAGAACATTTTCAACAGCGCTTCGTAGCTGACTTTCGCCTTGTCGTACACCACCAGCACCACTTCGCTGTGGCCAGTCAGGCCTGAGCAGACTTCTTCATACGTTGGGTTCGGCGTGTAGCCGCCGGCGTAACCCACCACGGTGCTGACCACGCCTTCGCGCTGCCAGAAGCGACGTTCCGCGCCCCAGAAGCAGCCGAGGCCGAAGATCGCGAAGTCGACGTCCTCGAAGAACGGGCCCAGCAGTGGTGTGTCGGTAAAAACAAAATGCTTTTCAGGCAGGTTCATCGCGGTTTCGCGGCCAGGCAGAGCTTGTTCTTTTGTTGGAAGCACGTTTTTGTTCACCAGAATTTCCGAGCGCAAGACCATGATCAGTCCCCTCAGTCAGGTTGAGTGTAATTGGTCAGACACGCAGTTTGCCCGAGTGTTACGCCGATGTCAGGCGAACGGGCCACGCGGGTAGCGCTTGAGCTTTTCGATCAGCTCGGCGCCGGGGATTGGTCGGTCGAACAGGTAGCCCTGGCCGACGTCGCAGCGGTGACGGCGCAAGAAGGCCAACTGCTCGGCCGTCTCGATGCCTTCGGCCACGACCTTGAGTTTCAGGTTGTGGGCCATGGCGATCACCGCGGAGGTGATTTCCATGTCGTCCTGGTTGTCCGGGATTTCGTGGATGAAGCTGCGATCGATCTTGATGATGTCGATCGGGAATTTTTTCAGGTAGCTGAGCGACGAGTATCCGGTGCCGAAGTCATCCATGGCCAGGGTCAGGCCCAGGCGCTTGAGTTGATCAAGCTGCAAGTGCGTGTCTTCGGTGGCTTCCAGCAGCAGGCCTTCGGTGAGTTCCAACTCCAGCAGGTGGGCTGGCAGCGCTTCTTCCTTGAGGATGGTCGCGATGGACGACACCAGGTCCGGGTCGGAGAACTGTTTGGGTGACAGGTTGATCGCCACTTGAAGATTGCCCAGGCCGGCGGCGCTCAGCGCCTTGCTCATGCGGCAGGCCTGGCGGGCGATCCATTTGCCGATCGGGATGATCAGCCCGGTTTCTTCGGCGACGCTGATGAACTGGTCCGGGCGGATCATGCCTTTGTCGGGGTGGTTCCAGCGCAACAACGCTTCCATCCCCAGCAGGCGGCCACTGCGCAAGCACAGCTTGGGCTGATAGAACACGTCCAGCTCGTTCTGGGTGAGGGCGCGGCGCAGGTTGTTCTCGACGAACAGCTTGTAGCTGGCCTCGGCATTCAGCGCTTCGGTGAACACCTGGACCTGATGCTTGCCGTTGGCCTTGGCCTTGTGCAGCGCCAGGCCGGCGTTGCGCATCAGGGTTTGCGGGTCACGACCATGCAGCGGCGCGCAGGCCAGGCCCACGGAACCGGTGACGCTGATCAACTGGTTGTCGACGAACATCGGCTTGTCGAGGGTCATCAGCAACTGATTGGCGACCTGCAGGCCGGTGCGCATATCGGTGTTGTCCAGCAACACAGCGAATTCGTTACTGGCGAAGCGCGCCAGGCTGCCACTCGGGCTCAGGCTGTTGCGCAGGCGTCGGGCCAGGCTGATCAACAGTTTGTCGCCGGTCTGGTGACCGAGGCTGTCGTTGATCCGCTTGAAGTTGTCGATGTCCACCAGCAACAGGCAGATGGGCGTATCGGTGTCGCGGGCGAAGCGTTCATCGAGGTTGCGGATGAATGCGGGGCGGTTGCCGAGGTTGGTCAGGTTGTCGGTGTAGGCCAGGCGCTCGATGCGCTGCTGGGCGAGTTTGGTCTGGGTGATGTCTTCGTAAATGCCGATGTAATGCGTCAACTCGCGGTTATCGCCGTACACCTTGGAGATTGATAACTGCCCCCAGTACGGTTCGAGGTTCTTTCGTCGGCTCTTGAATTCGCCTTGCCAGCTGTTGCTCTTGGCCAGTGCCGAGGGTGCGTCGAACAGCAATTCACTGAGGTTCTCCAGTGCCGGCAGTTCCGACAGCCGCTGGCCGTGGACTTCTTCGGTGGTGTACTGGGTGATCGCGGTGAAGCTGGGGTTGACGTATTCCACCACGCCGTCGCAATTGACCAGCAAAAAGGCGTTGGCGCTTTGCTCGACCGCACGCTGGAACAGGTGCAGGGCGCTGGTGGCGGTGCGGCGGTTGTGGTTGTTGATGACTTGGGCGAACTGATCCGCCAGCTCGCCGGCAAACGCGATTTCGTCCGACTGCCAGGCGCGGGTAGCACCCGTCTGCTCCAGGCAGAGCACGCCGACCACTTGACCGTCGACGCGGATACTGGCGTCGAGCATCGCGTTCACATCGCGCGGGCGCAGGCTCTCGGCCATGTCCCGGGTGCGCGGATCACGCATGGCGTTATGGGCGTCAATGGCGCGGCTGCTGTGCAGGGCTTCGAGGTAGTCGGGGAAGCCGCTGACGTCGATCGGGTCCGGCAGCAGATATTCCCCGCTGACGCGGTGAAAAGCCGAAATCGGCACCAGCATCGAGTCTTCGAGGTTCCACAGGC
This sequence comes from Pseudomonas sp. OV226, assembly GCF_003148705.1. Classification (NCBI taxonomy): domain Bacteria; kingdom Pseudomonadati; phylum Pseudomonadota; class Gammaproteobacteria; order Pseudomonadales; family Pseudomonadaceae; genus Pseudomonas; species Pseudomonas sp. OV226. The sequence continues at coordinate 309,927 of NZ_QGGS01000003.1, forward strand.
TGGCGCAGTCGATTTCGTAGATATCGCAGGCGCTGCGGGTGATCAGTTCGGCGGCTTCTTTCAGAGAATTGTTGCTGCTGTAGCGCTGGCGGGTCAGCAACAGGATCAGGTCCTGCTGGGCGCGCACCCGGTCCAGATGCTGCAACTGTTCCTGCTGGGCGCGCTGGTTGAGTTCCAGGGCGATTTGCAGGCGCGAGTTCTGGGTCTCCAGATCCTGCGCGGGGGATAGCTGAAAGTCCTTGAACAGGTCGTCGACGACCAGCAAATAGCCGCGCAACAAGTGCCGATTGTGCTGTTTATAGGCTTCGCCCAGTTCCAGCAGGTTCAAGGCGCCAGAGGCGGTGTGCAAGGTGTAGCGGATCTGGTAATTCGGACTGTCGGTGAGTTGCTGCTGGACCGCGTCATGCAACTGATAGCGCGCTTCGGGCTCCATCAGGCTGGCGTAGGGTGAGTCGACCAACGCACACAGGTCCACGGCCGGCAGACCGAAATGACGTTCGCAATTAGGATCGAGAAACAGCAGCGCCCAGCTAGGTTCATTCAGCCGTTCGAAACGCAGCATGCCGAGCCGCGAGGGCACAGGCAACTGCGTCACTACCTCGGCCACCATTCGGCTGGCGGCATCGGGTTGGCTTTTCATTGAGGGAAACTCACTTCGAATGTGCTGATCGCGCCGGGCTCTCGCCCTCTTAACTGTTGTCTGCGGCAAGGTTGCATCATTGCGGCACTGACTGACAAGAGACATGAAGGCCAAGTGCTATAAGAATATGTCGGCAGGAGGGAAGTTTTCTCCAGCGCGCGCTTAAAACTTATGCATTTGGCCTTCTTTACTAGGCCAGAGGGATATTGATCGCTTGTAATGGTTTGCCGTCCCGGTCGTGGTAATTAACCTGAATGTGCTCTCTATCAACGACCAGATGGGCAAAATTGTCCTGGCTGACCACCTGGCTGGTCAGTTCATGACGGTAGTCCCCCGCAGCCGTTTTCGCCAACGGCTGATCCAGGATGAACGTGGAGGCCTTGGCATAAGGCAGCAGTTTGCTGTTGCACAGGGGCGAGGAAACGATGGTGTGCACCTCGAAGTCCGGGTCTTTGCTGTGGGTCAGTCGACTCGTCAGGGAGCCGTGGACATCGCCCGACACGAAGATCACGTTCTTGATGCGGTGCGTACGAATCGTTTCCAGCAATCGCAGGCGTTGTTCCGGGAAGGCTTTCCAGGCGTCATCGCCCAAGGTTTTGCGGTCGGGGTAGAACATCACGCTGGTTACCACAAATTTGACCCGGGCCGGGCTGTGGATCAGCCATTTGCACAGCGCCTGTTCCTGTTCTTCATCAAGGATACGGCGATCATCGACCGACAAATTGCGTCGAGTGCGGCTGTCGGTGACAAACCATTCAATATCGCCGTTGGCGAACTGATACCAATACTGTTCGAGCTTTCTGCTTATCTGTCCGTCGGAAAGTAATTCATGCGCAGGGCTATGGCTGGCTTGATATAACTCATACGCGGCGATGGCGTTTTTGTATAAGTAATCGTCCGTCTTGCTTTTGTTGGCAGGCCAGTTGTCTTCTATTTCATGGTCGTCGAGGATCATGTAAGTTGGAGTGCCGGACATTAACTTGCTGATGTTGGGTTGAGAAAAAGCAATTCGGTACTTGCTGAGTATTTCCTTGTACTCGCGGTCGGGAGCAATAACGTTCAAGTCATCGACGTAGATTTGATCGCCTGTCATCAACGTGGCGCTGATGGGCGGCTCCGTCCGCTGCGCAAGGTGTGCGATCGAAGCGAAAATCCGGTCGCCCAGGTGCGGGGCCGACGGTATCCCTGCGGTCATTCGAAGGTAGCGGCATGAGCCAACGATATACGCCCGCGGCGTGGTGATTTTGCTGGACTGCGTACGAAAGCGATAAATATCCCGAGGCCATTGCAATGGCAGCTCCTGGACCGTCTCCACGGTATGCACCGGGCTCATCGGGCTGAACCAGCCGGCCTGATATTCGTACTCGGTGTCGCTGGCCAATTCATTGAGTGCAATCACATCGCTCATGTCGCGCACGATCATCAGTTTTACAAATTCGCCTCGGGACCAGTGCTCTTCACCCTGGCGTCGATAACGAACACCCGCAAATACCAATGAAGTGTCTTGAAGTTTGCCGCGAAGAAAAATGCGCGCGTGGTTTGTAGTTGTGTGGCCAATAATAGGGCCGACAGTCGGTTTAAACATATTCGAATCCATTCGAAGTGACGCTAACTAAGTAGAAGGGGTTGCAGTATTTAAAAGAAAATACTGTCGAACTAAGACTAGTTAGTACGCAAAAAAAAATATCGAGCGAAAGTGGACTGGCGTTGTGGCCGACGTCAGCAACGAATGTAGGAAGAAACTTTCTGCCAGGCAAAAAAAGCCCCGCCAAATTGGCGGGGTTGAGGTACGAGCGTGGCGCTCGGAAAACGTGGAACGCGAACGGCCCTCCGGTGAGAGAGGGCCGTTCGGTGTTACAGCAGGATGGTGCGGATGTCCGCCAGCAGGTCGCTCAGACGCTTGGTGAAGCGTGCAGCAGCGGCGCCGTTGATCACACGGTGATCGTAGGACAACGACAACGGTAGCATCAGTTTCGGCTGGAAGGCTTTGCCGTCCCAGACTGGCTGGATGGTTGCCTTGGAAACACCAAGGATCGCCACTTCCGGCGCGTTGACGATCGGCGTGAAGCCGGTGCCGCCAATGTGGCCAAGGCTGGAAATGGTGAAACAGGCGCCTTGCATGTCGTCAGCGGTGAGCTTCTTGTCGCGGGCTTTGGCGGCCAGCGCAGCGGCTTCGGCTGCCAGTTGCAACAGGCTCTTCTGATCGACGTTTTTGATGACCGGTACCAGCAGGCCTTCAGGGGTGTCGACCGCGAAGCCGATGTTCACGTACTTCTTGCGGATGATCGCTTTGCCGCTAGGTGCCAGCGAACTGTTGAAGTCCGGCAGTTCCTTGAGCAGGTGCGCGCACGACTTGAGCAGCAGCGGCAGGATGGTCAGCTTGACGCCAGCCTTCTCTGCAACGGCTTTCTGAGCGTTGCGGAACGCTTCCAGGTCGGTGATATCAGCCGAATCGAACTGAGTCACGTGCGGAATGTTCAACCAGCTGCGGTGCAGGCTCGACGCGCCGATTTGCATCAGGCGAGTCATCGGCACTTCTTCGGTTTCACCGAAGCGGCTGAAGTCCACGACCGGAATCGGCGGGATGCCCGCGCCGCCGGTTGCGCCAGCCGCAGCGGCCGGTGCTTCCTTGGCCTTCTGCATCATGGCTTTGACGTAAACCTGCACGTCTTCTTTCAGGATGCGACCGTGCGGGCCACTGGCGCCGACGGCGTTCAGCTCGACGCCGAACTCACGGGCCAGTTGGCGTACAGCCGGGCCGGCGTGAACCTTGGCGCCTGGCTTGGCCGGTGCAGCGGCAGGTGCAGCAGCTACCGGAGCAGCAGCCGGTGCGGCGGCAGGAGCTGGAACGCTCGGTGCAGCAACGGCCGGAGCCGGGGCAGCGGCAGGCGCAGCGCCTTTGACTTTGAGCGTGAGGATCAGGTCGCCGGTGCCGACTTCGTCATCGAGCTTGATGGAAACGCTTTCCACCACGCCAGCGGCAGGCGACGGGATTTCCATGCTCGCCTTGTCGGATTCCAGGGTGATCAGCGACTGGTCGGCTGCAACGGTGTCGCCGGCCTTGACCAGGACTTCGATGATCTTGGCCTTGCCCGACGAACCGATGTCCGGAACGTGGATGTCCTGAATGCTGTCGGCAACCGGTGCAGCCGGGGCTGCTGCAGGAGCAGGCGCAGCGGCAGCAGCTGGAGCGGCAGCCTGGGCTGGAGCAGCAGCCGGTGCCGCGGCACCCGCCACTTCCAGATCCAGGATCAGGTCGCCAGTGCCGACTTCGTCGTTGAGCTTGACGCTGATGGCCTTGACCACGCCAGCGGCAGGCGACGGGATTTCCATGCTCGCCTTGTCGGACTCCAGGGTGATCAGCGATTGATCAGCTGCGACGGTGTCGCCGACCTTGACCTGGATCTCGATGATCTGGGCCTTGCCCGCCGAACCGATGTCCGGCACGTGCACTTGCTGAACGCTGGCAGCAGCCGGCGCAGCAACAGGAGCAGCGGCAGGCGCAGCAGCCGGTTTGGCTTCAGCCTTGGCGGCTGGTGCAGCGGCAGCCGCAGGGGCCGCGGCTGCGGCACCTTCGACTTCCAGCTCCAGCAGTTCGTCGCCTTCTTTCAGGCGATCGCCCAGCTTCACTTTCAGGCTCTTGATGATACCGGCCTTCGGCGCAGGCACTTCCATGCTCGCCTTGTCCGACTCAAGTGTCAGGATGCTCTGGTCGGCTTCGATACGGTCGCCGACCTTCACAAACAGTTCAATTACTTCACCTTCACCGCTGCCGATGTCAGGTACGCGAATGAGTTCGCTCACAGAATCTCTCCTCAGCAGTCCAGTGGGTTGCGTTTTTCCGGGTTGATACCGAACTTGGTAATGGCTTCAGCCACAACCTTAGGTTCGATGTCACCACGGTCAGCCAGTGCTTCCAGGGCTGCCAACACCACGAAATGACGGTCGACTTCGAAGAAATGACGCAGTTTCTTGCGGCTGTCGCTGCGGCCGAAACCGTCGGTGCCCAGGACTTTGAATTCCTTGGACGGGACCCACTGACGAATTTGCTCAGCGAACAACTTCATGTAGTCGGTAGAAGCGATCACCGGACCTTTACGGCCGTTCAGGCATTCTTCGACGTAGCTCAGTTTAGGCTTCTGGCCCGGGTGCAGACGGTTGGTGCGCTCTACGGCCAGGCCGTCGCGACGCAGTTCGTTGAAGCTGGTAACGCTCCATACGTCAGCGCCGACGTTGAACTCTTCACGCAGAATCTTCGCCGCTTCACGCACTTCACGCAGGATGGTGCCGGAGCCCATCAGCTGAACGTGGTGCGCCGCTTCGCGGGTGTCTTCTTCAAGCAGGTACATGCCTTTCTTGATGCCTTCTTCGGCACCGGCCGGCATGGCTGGCTGCTGGTAGGACTCGTTCATCACGGTGATGTAGTAGAAGACGTCCTGTTGCTCTTCGGTCATCTTCTTCATGCCGTCCTGAATGATCACCGCCAGCTCGTAGCCGTAGGTCGGATCATAGGTGCGGCAGTTCGGGATGGTGGCAGCCAGGATGTGGCTGTGACCGTCTTCGTGTTGCAGGCCTTCGCCGTTGAGCGTGGTCCGGCCGGCGGTGCCGCCGATCAGGAAGCCACGGGTACGGCTGTCGCCAGCGGCCCAGGCGAGGTCGCCGATACGCTGGAAGCCGAACATCGAGTAGAAGATGTAGAACGGCAGCATTGGCTGGTTGTGGCTGGAGTACGAAGTACCGGCAGCGATGAAGGAGCTCATGGCGCCTGCTTCGTTGATGCCTTCTTCGAGGATCTGGCCCTTCTTGTCTTCCTTGTAGAACATCACCTGGTCTTTATCGACTGGCTCGTAGAGCTGGCCGACGGAGGAGTAGATGCCCAACTGACGGAACATGCCTTCCATACCGAAGGTACGGGCTTCGTCCGGGATGATCGGAACGATGCGCGAGCCGATTTCCTTGTCCTTGACCAGTTGCGCGAGGATCCGCACGAAAGCCATGGTGGTGGAAATCTCGCGGTCGCCCGAGCCATCAAGGATTGCCTTGAGGGTATCGAGTGGCGGCGTTGGCACGCTGATGCTCTTCGCGCGGCGCTGTGGTACGAAACCGCCCAGTGCAGTGCGGCGCTCGCTCAGGTAGCGGGCTTCGGCGCTGTTTGGCTCTGGCTTGAAGAACGGCAGATTTTCCAGCTCTTCGTCTTTGACCGGGATGTCGAAACGATCGCGGAACAGCTTCAGGCTTTCAACATCAACCTTCTTGGTGTTGTGCGCGGTGTTCTTCGCTTCGCCGGCACCGGTGCCATAACCTTTGATGGTCTTGGCCAGGATGACGGTTGGCTGTTCTTTGTGGTTGACCGCTTCGTGGTACGCCGCGTAGACCTTGTACGGGTCGTGGCCGCCTCGGTTGAGTTTCCAGATCTCGTCGTCGGACAGATCAGCAACCATCGCCTTGAGTTCTGGCGAGTTGAAGAAGTGTTCACGCACGAACGCGCCGTCTTTGGCTTTGTAGTTCTGGTACTCGCCGTCGATGACTTCGTCCATGCGACGTTGCAGGATACCGTCGACGTCCTTGGCCAGCAGTGGGTCCCAGAAACGGCCCCAGATGACTTTGGTCACGTTCCACTGAGCACCGCGGAACACGCCTTCGAGTTCCTGGATGATCTTGCCATTCCCGCGAACCGGGCCGTCGAGGCGCTGCAGGTTGCAGTTGATGACGAAGATCAGGTTGTCGAGCTTCTCGCGGCCAGCCAGCGAGATGGCGCCCAGGGATTCCGGCTCGTCACACTCGCCGTCGCCCAGGAAGCACCAGACTTTCTGCTTGCCTTCAGGGATGAAGCCACGGGCTTCCAGGTACTTCATGAAACGTGCCTGGTAGATCGCCTGGATCGGGCCCAGGCCCATGGATACGGTCGGGAACTGCCAGAAATCAGGCATCAGCCAAGGGTGCGGGTAGGACGAGAGGCCCTGACCGTCGACTTCCTGGCGGAAGTTGTTCATCTGGTCTTCGGTGATGCGGCCTTCCATGAACGCACGGGCGTAAACGCCTGGCGAGGTGTGACCCTGGAAGTAGATCAGGTCGCCGCCGTGTTCGTCGGTCGGGGCCTGGAAGAAGTAGTTGAAGCCGATGTCATACAGGGTGGCGCTGGAGGCGAAGCTGGAGATGTGACCGCCCAGGTCAGAATCTTTCAGGTTCGTACGCATCACCATGGCCATCGCGTTCCAGCGTACCAACGAGCGAATGCGGCGTTCCATGAACAGGTCGCCAGGCATGCGTGCTTCGTGGGTTACGGGAATGGTGTTGCGGTACGGCGTGGTGATGGCGTAAGGCAGCTGCGAGCCACTGCGGGTCGCCAGTTCGCCCATACGGGTCATCAGATAGTGAGCGCGGTCTTCGCCTTCTTTGTCGAGAACCGATTCCAGGGCGTCCAGCCATTCCTGGGTTTCGACGGGATCGAGGTCTTGCATGGCTTGCTCCAGGGCGGAAAGGCTTCCAGAATCGGTTGCCTGAGTTTGCGACTGGCCTTGTGGGCAGACGATATAAATTCTTGGATTGCCGAGAGGTTGTTCCGGCGGCGTGTAGTTTTACTACAAATCTTCGGGCATTTCAGCCTTTCGAATGTATATACGAGTAGTAAAACTACAGATGAATGGCTTGTGGCCTCCGGCTGCGTTGTGAGAATAATCGTTAAGGTTGGTCTTTTACCAACCACAAAAGGTGAAAGCTTGATGTTCACTGCCAAAAATAAAGAATTTTCAGCTATTTCTAACTTTTGTTCGACAGTCCTTCACGTAGTGCAATATGAAAATTCACTACATGCAACCCGTTGTACGCCGATCAAGGATAGACCATGAGCCTTCCCACGCTTGCCGAACTGCCCGGCATTCTCCTGCCGCTTGTCACCCGCGCCGAACAGTCGCTGCGCACCGCCGTTGCGGCCCTTGAGGACGATCATCGGCTCTCCACCTGGACACCTGAACGCTGGGCGCAATTCGCCCGCGTCGTGGCCGCCAGCGACTTTGTGATTGAACAGAGTGTGCGTGACCCTTTGATGTTGCTGGGGCTGGTTGAGTCCGGCGAATTGGATCGCGGTTTTGCCCCCGGCGAGTTGTGCGGGCAGATTGCGGCAGCGGTGAATGCGGCGCAAACCGAGGACGAACTCGGCCGCGCCCTGCGCCGTCAGCGCACCCGCCAGCAAGTGCGGATCATCTGGCGCGACCTGACCCGCCAGGCCGACCTGGTTCAGACCTGCCGCGACCTCTCGGACATGGCCGATGCGAGTATCGATCAGGCCTATCAGTGGTTGTATTCGCGTCATTGCGAGCAGTTTGGTGTGCCGACCGGCCGCCGCAGTGGCGAGCCGCAACAAATGGTCATCCTCGGCATGGGCAAACTCGGCGCGGTGGAGTTGAACCTGTCGTCGGACATCGACCTGATCTTCGCCTACCCCGAGGGTGGCGAAACCGTCGGTGTGAAGCGCTCACTGGATAACCAGGAATTCTTCATTCGTCTGGGCCAACGCCTGATCAAGGCGCTGGACCCGATGACGGTCGACGGATTCGTGTTCCGCGTCGACATGCGCCTGCGCCCTTACGGTTCGGCAGGTGCGTTGGTCTTGAGCTTCAATGCGCTGGAGCAGTATTACCAGGATCAGGGGCGTGACTGGGAGCGCTACGCGATGATCAAGTCGCGCGTGGTGGCGGGTGATCAGGTGACTGGTGCGCAATTGCAGGACATGCTGCGCCCCTTCGTTTACCGGCGTTACCTGGACTTCTCGGCCATCGAAGCGCTGCGCACCATGAAGCAGCTGATCCAGCAGGAAGTCCGGCGCAAAGGCATGGCCGACAACATCAAGCTCGGCTCTGGCGGCATTCGTGAAGTCGAGTTTATCGCCCAGGCGTTCCAGCTGATTCATGGCGGCCGCGACCTGAGCCTGCAACAACGCCCTCTATTAAAAGTACTGAGCACACTGGAAGGTCAGGGTTACCTGCCGCCGGCAGTGATCAGCGAGTTGCGCGAAGGCTACGAATTCCTGCGTTACACCGAACACGCGATTCAGGCGATTGCCGACCGCCAGACCCAGATGCTGCCGGATAGCGCGCAGGACCAGGCGCGCATTGCCTTTATGATGGGCTTCGCCGACTGGGACGCCTTCCATGAGCAACTGATGTATTGGCGTGGGCGCGTGGCCTGGCATTTCGCTCAGGTGATTGCCGATCCTGATGAAGAGCAAGGCGGCGAAAGCGAAGTAGTGGTTGGCGGTGAATGGCTGCCGTTGTGGGAAGAAGCCCAGGACGAAGAGGCGGCTTGCCGGCAGTTGGAGGAGGGTGGTTTCAAGGACGCCACCAAGGCCCTGAAAGCCTTGGCGGGACTGCGCGGCAGTCCGCAACTTCGTGCGATGCAGCGTTTGGGGCGTGAACGCCTTGATGCCTTTATTCCACGCTTGCTGGCTCAGGCCGTCGAGCATGCCAACCCCGACCTGGTGCTGGAGCGCGTGCTGCCGCTGGTTGAAGCCGTGGCCCGTCGTTCCGCCTATCTGGTGTTGCTGACCGAAAACCCCGGCGCACTGCGACGCTTGATGACCTTGTGCGCCGCTAGCCCGTGGATCGCCGAGCAAATCACGCGCTTCCCGCTGCTGCTCGACGAATTGCTCAACGAAGGCCGGCTGTTCAAGCCACCACTGGCGCCGGAGCTGGCCGCCGAATTGCGCGAGCGCCTGATGCGGATTCCCGAGGACGACCTCGAACAGCAGATGGAAGCCCTGCGCCATTTCAAACTGGCGCACCGCTTGCGCGTCGCCGCCTCGGAAATCGCCGGCAGCCTGCCGTTGATGAAAGTCAGCGATTACTTGACCTGGCTCGCCGAAGCTATTCTTGAACAAGTGTTGGCCCTGGCTTGGCACCAGACCGTGGCCAAGTACGGCACGCCGTTGCGTGCTGACGGCAGGTTGTGCGATCCCGACTTCATCATTGTCGGTTATGGGAAAGTCGGCGGGCTGGAACTCGGGCATATTTCGGACCTGGATCTGGTGTTTATCCACGATGGCGATCCACTGGCAGAAACCGACGGACCAAAACCAATCGATGGTGCGCAGTTTTTCACCCGCCTGGGGCAACGGATCATTCACTTGCTGACGGCACAGACCAACTCCGGTCAGCTGTATGAAGTGGACATGCGCTTGCGACCTTCGGGTGCAGCGGGGTTGCTGGTGAGTTCGCTCGGTGCATTTGCCCGTTATCAACACGGCGAGGCCTGGACCTGGGAGCATCAGGCGCTGGTTCGGGCGCGAGTGCTGGTGGGCAGCGCGGATGTCGGTCGGGAATTCGAGCGGGTTCGCGCGGCGGTGCTGGGCAAGCCGCGAGACCTGGCGACCCTGCGTCAGGAGGTCAGTGAGATGCGCGCGAAGATGCGCGATAACCTCGGCACCAAGAGTACGGCGGCCGGGACCGGGGCGAATGCCTTCGAAGCCACGGCGCCGTTTGATCTCAAGCAGGACGCCGGAGGTATCGTCGATATTGAATTTATGGTGCAATACGCGGCCCTGGCGTGGTCCCAAGCGTGCCCGTCATTGCTGCGCTGGTCTGATAATTTCCGCATTCTGGAAGAGCTGGCAAACGAAGGGCTGATGCCCGCCGAAGACGCCAGCTTGTTGCGCGAGGCCTATAAAGCCTATCGCTCCGCCGCTCACCGGCAGGCCTTGCAGAAGGACGCCGGGGTCATACCGGGCGACCAGTTCGCGGATGAACGGCGACAGGTGTTGCGAATCTGGCGTGAGCTGGGGCTAAGCTGAAGCGGGATATTGAAACATCCAATACCCAATGTGGTGGTGAGTGAGCTCGCTGCCACAAAAGATCTGCAGTGTTTTGTAGAATTCTCGAGGCGGGGAGGCGTATGCCTCCCCGGTTCGTTTTTGGAAACCACATGAAAATTCTGATCGTTGGGCCCAGTTGGGTCGGTGACATGGTGATGGCGCAGACACTGTTTCAGTGTCTCAAGCAACGCCACCCGCAATGCGAAATCGACGTCCTGGCCCCCGAGTGGAGCCGGCCGATCCTGGAACGCATGCCCGAAGTACGCCAGGCCTTGAGCTTTCCGCTCGGCCACGGCGCTTTGGAGCTGGCGACCCGGCGGCGTATCGGCAAATCCCTGGCCGGTCAGTACGACCAGGCGATTTTGCTGCCAAATTCGCTGAAGTCGGCGCTGGTGCCGTTCTTCGCCGGCATCCCGAAGCGCACCGGCTGGCGTGGCGAATTCCGCTACGGCCTGCTCAATGACGTGCGCACGCTGGATAAAGAACGTTATCCGCTGATGATCGAGCGCTTCATGGCCCTGGCCCATGAACCCGGCGCCGAACTGCCGAAACCCTATCCACGCCCGACCTTGCAGATCGACCCGGTCACCCGCGAAGCGACGCTGGCCAAGTTCGGCCTGGCCCTCGACCGCCCGGTGTTGGTCCTGTGCCCCGGTGCGGAGTTTGGTGAAGCCAAGCGCTGGCCGTCCGAGCATTACGCCAAGGTCGCCGAAGCGAAGATTCGCGAAGGCTGGCAAGTCTGGTTGTTCGGTTCGAAAAACGATCACGCCGTGGGCGAAGACATCCGGGCGCGCCTGATTCCCGGCCTGCGTGAAGAGTCGGTCAACCTCAGCGGCGGCACTTCGCTGGCCGAAGCCATCGACTTGATGTCCTGCGCCGATGCCGTGGTGTCCAACGACTCCGGCCTGATGCACGTCGCCGCCGCGCTGAACCGCCCATTGGTGGCGATCTACGGCTCGACGTCGCCAGGTTTTACCCCGCCGTTGGCCGAGCATGTCGAAGTGGTTCGCCTGGGTATCGAGTGCAGCCCCTGCTTCGATCGCACGTGCCGGTTCGGTCATTACAACTGCCTGCGCCAGCTCATGCCGCAAGCGGTTAACGAAGCCTTGCAGCGGTTGCAGGGCACTGTGGTCGAGGTCAAATAGTTTGCGGGTTCTGTTGATCAAGACGTCTTCGCTGGGCGACGTGATTCACGCGCTGCCAGCGTTGACCGACGCGGCCCGGGCAATCCCCGGCATCAAGTTTGACTGGGTGGTGGAAGAAGGCTTTGCCGAGATCCCGACCTGGCACCCGGCCGTGGGCAAGGTGATCCCGGTGGCGATCCGTCGCTGGCGCAAGAACATCTGGCAAACCATCAAGAGTGGCGAGTGGAAGCGCTTCAAACAAAGCGTTCGAGCCACAAAATATGATCTGGTGATCGACGCTCAGGGCTTGCTGAAAAGCGCCTGGCTGACGCGTTACGTCAAGGCGCCGGTCGCCGGGCTGGACAAGGATTCGGCACGCGAGCTGATGGCCGCGCGCTTTTACTCCCGTCGCCTGGCGGTGGGCCGTGGACAACACGCGGTAGAGCGGGTGCGTCAATTGTTCGCGCTGGCATTGGGCTACGACTTGCCCAAGGGTCTGGGCGATTACGGCCTGAACGTCGAACGCCTGGTGGAACTGCCGCGCAAGAATCCGTACGTGCTGTTCCTGCACGGCACCACGTGGGACACCAAGCACTGGCCGGAAGCCTACTGGCGTGAGCTGGCCGAACGCGTGGGTTATCTCGGCGTCGGCGTGAAGCTGCCGTGGGGCAATCCGGTAGAGAAAGCCCGGGCCGAGCGCATCGCCGCCGGGTTCCGTCATGTCGAAGTGCTGCCCAAGCTGAATCTGGCGGGCGTCGGCAAGGTCCTGGCCGGTGCACAGGCGTGTGTCGCCGTGGACACCGGCCTGGGTCATCTGGCCGCCGCGCTGGATGTGCCGACCCTGTCGCTGTTCGGCCCGACCAACCCGGGCCTGACCGGTGCCTATGGCAAAGCGCAGATTCACATCGCCAGCGACTTCCCGTGCGCCCCGTGCCTGCAAAAGAAATGTACGTATCAACCGACGGCCCAGGATGCCCGTCAGTTTGACCTGAAACGCGAGTGGCCCCTGTGCTTCACGCGTCTGAATCCCGAGCGTGTCGCGACCCGACTGAGCACGTTGTTACTGGCTGAGGAGCTGCGCTGATGCAATTGGCATTCGTCTTGTACAAGTATTTTCCGTTCGGGGGCTTGCAGCGCGATTTCATGCGCATCGCCCTGGAATGTCAGCAGCGCGGCCATCAGATTCGTGTCTACACGTTGATCTGGGAGGGCGACGTTCCGCCGGGTTTCGAAGTGCTGGTGGCACCGGTCAAAGCGCTGTTCAATCATCGGCGCAACGAGAAGCTCAGCGAGTGGATGGAAGCCGACCTGGCCAAGCGTCCCGTGGATCGGCTGATCGGCTTCAACAAAATGCCGGGCCTGGACGTTTACTACGCTGCCGATGGCTGCTTTGAAGACAAGGCGCAGAATCTGCGCAACTCGCTGTACCGCCGTTGGGGCCGCTACCGGCACTTCGCCGAGTACGAGCGCGCGGTGTTCGCCAAAGACGCCAAGACCGAAGTGCTGATGATTTCCGAAGTGCAGCAGCCGCTGTTCATCAAGCATTACGACACGCCGCTGGAGCGTTTCCATCTGCTGCCACCGGGCATTTCCCAAGACCGTCGTGCACCGGCCAATGCCGCTGAGATTCGCGCCGGGTTCCGTGCCGAATTCAACCTCAAAGACGATGAGTTGCTGCTGGTGCAAATCGGCTCCGGGTTCAAGACCAAAGGCGTGGATCGCAGCCTCAAGGCACTGGCCGCGCTGCCCGCTGATCTGAAGAAACGCACCCGGCTGTTTGTAATTGGCCAGGATGACCCCAAATTATTCCAGATGCAGAGCGCCACATTGGGCCTTGGCGATAACGTGACGTTCCTCAAGGGCCGTAGCGATATCCCGCGTTTCCTGCTCGGTGCCGACCTGTTGATCCACCCGGCGTACAACGAAAACACCGGGACCGTGTTGCTCGAAGCCCTGGTGGCCGGGCTGCCGGTATTGGTGAGTGCGGTGTGTGGCTATGCCCATTACATCGCCGAGGCCGACGCCGGCCTGGTGCTCGACGAACCCTTCGAGCAGGCACAACTGACCCGATACCTGACCGGTATGTTGAATGACGCTCAAGCACGGGCGGCCTGGAGCCGCAACGGTCTGGCCTTTGCCGAGACGGCCGACCTCTACAGCATGCCGCAGCACGCGGCCGATGTGATTCTGGCGGAGCGCGCTAAATGAAGTTGATGCTGGCTGAACCGTTCAAGAGCCTTTGGGCCGGACGCGATGCGTTCACCGAAGTCGAAGGCCTCGAGGGCGAGGTTTACCGTGAACTGGAAGCGCGCCGGACCTTGCGCACTGAAGTGAACGGCAATGGTTTTTTCGTGAAGATCCATCGCGGCATTGGCTGGGGCGAGATCTTCAAAAACCTGCTGACGGCCAAGCTGCCGGTCCTCGGCGCGGGTCAGGAATGGAAAGCCATTGCGCGCCTACAAGAAGTCGGCGTGCCAACCATGACCGCCGTCGCCTACGGCGAGAAGGGCAGCAACCCGGCAGACCAGCACTCGTTCATCGTCACCGAAGAGCTGGCGCCGACCGTCAGCCTCGAAGACTTCAGTATCGACTGGATCAAGAATCCGCCCGAGCCCAGGCTAAAGCGTGCGCTGATCGCCGAAGTGGCGCGCATGACCGGCATGATGCATCGCGCCGGGGTCAACCACCGCGACTGCTACATCTGCCATTTTCTGCTGCACACCGATAAACCGGTGACCGCCGACGATTTCAAACTCTCAGTGATTGACCTGCATCGTGCCCAGACCCGTTCGGCAATCACTCGGCGCTGGCGCAATAAAGATCTGGCGGCGCTGTACTTTTCGGCCCTGGACATCGGCCTGACCCGGCGTGACAAGCTGCGTTTCCTCAAAGGCTACTTTCAACAGCCGCTGCGCCAGATTCTGGCCGAAGAAGCGTCGCTGCTCGCCTGGCTGGAAGGCAAAGCCAACAAACTTTATGACCGTAAACAGCGATATGGGGATGCGCTCTGATGGCGGGTTGGAAACTGGAACCTGCTTACAGTGAGCTGGCAGAGGATTTTGGCAGCCTTGAAGCGGTGTTCGCGCTGCAGGGTGAGCGGCTGACCCGCGACCTGTTGTCCGAGGTCATCCGCGTCAATCGCAACGGCGTCAACTATTACGTCAAACGCTACAACGGTGCCGGCAAAGGCCTGCGCCGTTATCTGGGCAAACCCCGGGTGAAGACGGAGTGGCAGAACCTCAAACGCTTCGCCAAGTGGGGTATTCCTACCGCCGAAGTCGTGGCCTGGGGCCTGGAACGGCGCGGCGCGGCGTACGACCGCGGAGCGATGATCACGCGCGAACTGCCTAATACTGAAGACTTGTCGGCACTGGCTGAACGGCACGATCCCAAGTTGTCGGACCGTGCCTGGGTCGATACGGTCAGTCGGCAATTGGCGGATTACACCCGGGTAATGCACGACAATCGCTTTGCTCATAACGATTTGAAGTGGCGCAATTTGCTGATCGACGATCAAGCCCGACTGTTCCTGATCGATTGCCCCAACGGCCATTTCTGGCGCGGCTTCTGGCTCCAGTACCGGATCACCAAAGACCTGGCTTGCCTGGACAAGGTGGCCAAATACCACCTGTCGGCCACCCAGCGCTTGCGCTTTTATCTGCAGTACCGCCAGCGGGACCGACTCAATGCCGCCGACAAGAAACGGATCCGGCACGTAGTGAGATTTTTCGAGGGACGCGAATGACTGATTTTCTGGCTGCTGAAGACCGTGCGCTGCTTGAACGCCATGGTCTCGCCACGTTCGATGCGCTGTGGGCCAAGCAGCTTGAAGCGGTGGATGAACCCAACACTGTCGGCGGTGGCTGGAGCAGTGTGTTTCGGCTGGATCTGGAAGGTCGTGGTTTCTATCTCAAGCGTCAGAGCAACTACCTGACGCGCACCTTCCACGCGCCCTTTGGCGAGCCGAGCTTTGCCCGTGAGTTTCGCAACATCAGCCGTTATCAAGCGCTCGGTATTCCGGCGCTACAGGCGGTTTTTTTTGGTGAGCGCAAGGTTAATGGCGAAGTCCGTGCGGTCTTGTTGACGCGTGCGCTGGACGGCTGGGATGACCTCGACTCGCTGTTGCAGCGCTGGGCAGACCTGAGCGATGCGCAACATTCGGCCATCCTGAAAGCCTGTGGTGAACTGGCGCGACGGCTGCACAGCGTGCGGCAGGTGCATGGTTGCTTCTACCCTAAACACATTTTCATGCAGGCTACTGGCGACGGTTATCAGGCACAGTTGATCGACCTGGAAAAAACCCGGCCGCTGCTGTTCGGTCAGCGTGATCGGGTCAAGGACCTGGAGCCTTTGCTGCGCCGTGCGCCGGAGTGGACCGCCAGCCAATTGCGCGAGATGTTGGCGGCTTACGTGGGTCAGGCGCAAGACAGCTCGTTGGTGGACAACTGGGTTGCTCGCTTGACCGCGCGGCGCAGTCGCAAGGAGACGCGCTGATGCGTTTGTCCGAACTGAAAACGGCCGGCCGCAGCCCGGGCCTGCCACTGAACATTTCACTGGCCGACGCCGCCGGGACCGCAGAGTTGCAATTGCTGAGCCTGTTGCGGGTCTTGCCGGGGCAGCGATATGTCGGCGCCGGTGTCTGGCGCGGCCGTCCGGTGCTGGCCAAATTGTTGGTCGGCAGCAAAGCGGCGCGACATTTTCAGCGTGAACTGGACGGTGTGCGCTTGCTGGCCGATCAAGGGCTGACCACGCCGCAATTGCTGGTGGACGGTTTGAAAGAAGGCGAGGGCGGCTGGCTGTTGTTTGACTTCCTTGAAGGCGCCGAAAGCCTGGGGGATACCTGGAAACAAGTCGAACACTTGCCGGTGCTGGCGGATATGCAAGGGGCCGTACTGGCCGAAGCGTTGGGCGCTATCGGCCAAATGCACCGCAAGGGGCTCTGGCAGGAAGACCTGCATCTGGACAACCTGTTGCGTCAGCGCGGTCGGTTGTACCTGATCGATGGTGGCGGTGTCTGTGCCGAGACGCCGGGCCAGCCGTTGTCACGGCAAAAGGTGCTGGAAAACCTCGGTGTATTTTTTGCGCAGTTGCCCAAGTCGCTGGAACCGTTCACCGAAGAACTGCTGGTGTATTACCTGTTGAGCAACGGCGAGCACGCCTTGCCGATGGAAGCCTTGCAGAAGCAGATCGATAAGGTTCGCACCTGGCGCTTGAAGGACTTCCTGATCAAAGTCGGTCGCGAATGCACGCTGTTCAGCGTCCAGCGTGGTGCGTTTGGCTTGCGGGCGATCCGTCGCGAAGAAGAAACCGCGATGCTGCCGGTGCTGGAGCAGGCCGACGCGTTGCTCGATGAAGGTCATTTGTACAAGACCGGCGGCGCGGCGAGCGTAGGAAAAGTCGAGGTTGATGGTCGGACGCTGGTGATCAAGCGCTACAACATCAAAGGCTTTGCCCACTGGCTCAAACGCTTCTGGCGTCCGAGCCGAGCGTGGCACTCGTGGCGTGAAGGCAATCGTCTTGCCTTCCTTGGCATTGCGACCCCCAAACCGTTGGCGTTGCTGGAGAAGCGATTTCTCTGGCTGCGCAGTCGGGCGTATCTGGTGACCGAGTATCTGCCGGGACCGGACATCATCGAGCGCTTCGCGCCTTTCGTCGACAGCGGCAACGCCCCTGAAGCGGAACTGCTGGCGCTGGATCATTTGTTCGCCGAGTTGATTGGCGAGCGCATCAGCCATGGTGACTTCAAGGGCCATAACCTGTTCTGGCAGGAAGATCGCTGGGCGCTGATCGATCTGGATTCGATGTGCCAGCATGGCTCGGCGGGCAGCTTTGCCCCGGCCTATGCGCGGGATCGGGCGCGGTTCATGCGCAATTGGCCAGAGAGCAGTGCGCTTTATAAGGTCATCGATCAGCGTTTGCCCAAAGATATCTCTGGCGCTGCCTGAATTGCCATCGTCGGAATGCCACCCGGAGCAAGCTGGCTCCGGGTGGCATTCGGACGATGAGGTCCGACCTGCCACTGAAGATTAGGGGACAAGTTTTTATGAATCGTCCTACATGATCTACAGCCCCCATGAACTGTGCCCTGAATAGCCACGATGCTAGTTTGCCTGACGTTCACGGAGGGCAAGCTTTGACGATAAAAATGGCTGTTATGTTCGGTGCTGTTTCACTTGCGCTAACCGGCTGCGGGACCGCTATGACGGTATTCCAGGACGATGAAGACGCGGCTCGCGGTCTCAGAAAACAAAAAACCTACTGTCAGTCCATTCCCCGGGTTTACAGCGGCCTCGCCTACGATTTTTGCGTATTGAATGCTCCGCCTGACCCCACTGGCTTCCTGGTACCGTTCGTGCTCCTGGATTTAACCTTGTCAGGTGTCCTGGACACGGTTTGCTTGCCTTATACGGTTTATCGTCAGACGGTCGATGGCAATCTCAGCATTTACTGGCGCGCAGGCCGCGGGTAGTTCTTTTTGTAATCCGGTGTATAGCTTCATGTCGACCCCTGACTTGCCCTCTCAGCAGTTTTTTCTTTTTGAAAGCGAAACTGAAGCCGACGCAAATGTAGAGGCGAAAAAGCGCTTGCCGCCTGTTGGGAAATACAGCGATTTCATAATTTATGTCGATGAGAGCGGCGATCATGGGATGCAGAAGCTAGATGCAAACTATCCAATGTTTGTGCTCGCTTTTTGTGTTTTCCATAAAAGACACTATTGCGAGAAAGTTATACCTGCCCTTCAGAAGTTTAAATTTAATCATATGGGGCACGACCTGATTGGTCTGCATGAGCTGGAAATTAGAAAAGAGAAGGGCGCATTCTCTAGCCTGTTCATGTCCAGGCAACACAAACATGCCTTTCTTGATGAGCTGACGGGCATTATCGAAGCAAGCAATTTCGTTTTGATCAGTTGTGTGATCGACAAGGCCGCTCTTCGCGAAAAGCAGGGGGCTGTGCACAATCCCTATCACGTCGCCCTCGGTTTTTGCCTGGAAACGCTTTATGAGTTTTTACAGGAAAAGAATCATCACAATGCGTTGACTCATGTGATTTTCGAACGAAGAGGGAAAAAGGAGGATAACGAGCTTGAGTTGGAGTTTCGTCGCATGTGTGATCGCGCAAATCGACTGGGAATTCAGCTTCCGTTCGACATCGTCTTTGCAACTAAACAAGTGAATTCCACGGGGCTGCAGCTGGCGGATCTTGTTGCAAGACCCATCGGTATGAGCGTTTTGCGGTCAGGGCAAGAAAATCGTGCCTTTGATGTGCTAAAGCGTAAGTTCTACTGCAGTGGTGGTCGTAATAATGTGGGAGAAGGTTTCGAAAATTGGGGTTTGAAAATTTTTCCGTCATCAGAAAGCGAAAAGCCCCGGTGAAACTCACCGAGGCCGCAACGCCGACCGGGATCCCCCAGTCCATTTGCACAGGAGTCTATGGCGACGACTTTCGGCTGTCAACGCGCGAGCCTGCCGTTTCGCGCTAGAGGTTTGCAGTCGCTTTTAAGCTATAATCCCGCCCTTTAGCTGTCTCTCGCCGCTTGCGAGGGCACATTAATTTTTGAGGCGCTTGTCGCCTGCATGCAGACTAAAGAGGCTAGACCCCTGTGGCATTGACGATTCTTGGCCTGTCCGGCGCCCTTAGCCATGATCCTTCCGCAGCCTTGTACATCGACGGCAAGCTGGTCGCGGCGGCTGAAGAAGAGCGCTTTGTGCGCGATAAACATGCAAAGAACCGCATGCCCTACGAATCGGCAAAGTTCTGCCTGGAGCAGGCGGGCATCAAGCCGTCCGACGTTGACGTGGTTGCGATTCCATTCGCCCCGATCAGCCTGTTCGGCAAGGCTCGCTGGCAGTACGCCAAGCGTTACTGGTACGCCCCGGACCGCGCACTTGACGCGATCCTGATGGGCAACCGCCGCTACAAGCGCTATCGCAACAAGATCGTCTGGTGCCTTGAGCAACTGGGCTTCGATCCGAAGAAAATCAAGATCGAACCCGTCGAACACCACTTGGCTCACGCCTCCAGTGCCTACCACTGCTCCGGTTTCAAAGAGAAAACCGCGATCCTTGGGATCGACGGCAAGGGCGAGTACGCCACGACCTTCTTCGGTTACGGCGAAAACGGCAAGATCCACAAGATCAAGGAATTCTTCGATCCAGACTCCCTCGGCGGCCTGTACGGCGCGATCACCGAGTTCCTTGGTTTCGATATGCTCGATGGCGAGTTCAAAGTCATGGGCATGGCGCCGTACGGCGACGCCAGCAAATATGATTTCTCGCGCCTGGCCTCGTTCGAAAACGGCGAGTTGGTGATCAACACCGACTACGCCAACGTGATCGGCCTGCGTCGTTACAAAGAGAAGGGCAAGGGTTACTACTTCTCGCCGAAGCTGATCGAGTGGCTGGGTCCCAAGCGCGAAGGTGACATCGCCGACGAGCCGTACATTCACTACGCGGCGAGCATTCAAGCGCTGTTCGAAAAAATCTCGCTGCAGATGATCGACTACTACCTGGGCGACGTGCTCAAGGAAACCGGCAAACTGGCCTATGCCGGTGGCTGTGCGTTGAACGTCAAGCTCAACCAGAAAATCATCGCTCGCGATGACGTCAAAGAACTGTTTGTACAGCCTGCATCCGGCGACGCCGGCACGGCAGTCGGCGCGGCGGCGTATGTGTCCCACGCCCGTGGCGTTCCGGTCGAGAAGATGGAACACGTCTACCTCGGTCCGTCGTATACCAACGAAGACGTGCTGGCTGCCTGCGCTCGTCACCCGAGCAAACCGGTCTGGCGCAAGCTGAACAACATGCCGGAAAACATCGCCAAAATCATGGTCGACGGCAACCCGGTGGCCTGGTTCCAGGGGCGCATGGAGTTCGGTCCGCGTGCCTTGGGCGGTCGTTCGATCATCGGTTGCCCGAGCGCCGTCGGCGTGGCAGACCGTATCAACCACCAGATCAAGTTCCGCGAGCGCTGGAGGCCTTTCTGCCCGTCGATGCTCGACACCGTTGCCCCGCAAATGATCAAGATCGATCACCCGGCGCCGTTCATGACCTTCACCTTCGAAGTGGCTGAAGAGTGGAAGACCCGCGTGCCGGAAGTCGTCCACGAAGACGGTACGTCCCGCGCCCAGGTGCTCAAGCGCGAATACAATCCGCGCTACTACGACATGATGAAGGCGCTGGAAGTGCTGACCGGCAACGGCGTGTCGCTGAACACCTCGCTCAACCGTCGTGGCGAACCGATGATCTGTTCGCCGACCGATGCCCTGAACATGTTCTTCGGCTCTGACCTGCAATACCTGATCATGGAAGACATCCTGGTGGTCAAAGAAGGCGCGGACGCTTATGACTCGCTCGGCTGAACGCCATGTGCTGCAGTTCTGTCACGGCTATGACGGCCCGTTTCTGGACTGCGCCCGGCAGTACGCCAGCCTGTTCGCGGGGACTGGTTATCGAGTGACCACGGTCTTTCTGACCGGTGCCGCCGATAGCGAAGTTGCCGCGGGCTGTGCTTCCGATGAAGTGCTGTTCATGGAATACAGCTCCAAGGCCATTCGTGGCCTGAAGCTGGGCGCCATCGGCGATCTGCGCAAGATCGCCGCTTCGCGCAATTTCAGCTTCTGCATTGCCCACCGTTTCAAACCGATCTACATCGCCTTGCTCGGCACTTCGTTGCCGGTCATCGGTGTGCATCACGGGTTTGACGATTACAAACGCGGCTCTCGCAAACTCTTCGCCCATCTCTTCCGCAAGCGCCTCAGCCTGCTCGGTGTTTCCGATGCGGTGCGTGACGACATGCGCCGTTGCCTGCCGAAATGGCCGGCCGGGCGGATTCAAACACTCTATAACCGCATCGATGTGCCGGCCTTGCAGACCAGCCAGGTGTCGGTTCGCGAGGCTCGGGAAACCTTGGGCCTGTCGGCGGATGCCTGGATTGTCGGCAACGTCGGACGGCTTCACCCGGATAAGGACCAGACCACGCTGCTGCACGGGTTTGCCTTGGCATTGCCGCAGTTGCCGGCCAACAGCCAACTGGTGATTCTCGGTAGCGGTCGACTGGAACAGGACCTCAAGGAACTGGCCCGTGAACTGGGCATTGGCGATCGGGTGCTGTTCCTCGGCCAAGTGCCGGATGCCCGTCGCTACTTCCGGGCCTTCGATGTGTTTGCCTTGAGCTCCGATCACGAACCGTTCGGCATGGTGCTGCTCGAGGCCATGGCCGCCGGCGTACCGTTGCTCGCGACCGCTTGCGGTGGCGCGAAGGAAGTCGTTGAAGGTGTCGGGATCCTGTTCCCGTTGGGGAATGCCGAGCGTCTGGCTCAAGGGCTGCAGCATCTGGCCGCGATGGACGATCAGCAACGTCACCAGTGTGCCGAGTTGATGCTTGATCGCTTGCGTGAGCGTTTCTCCGACCGCGCAGTGCGCGATGCTTTCTGGCATTTGCCACACGTCACAGAACTGGCGCCGAGGGGCTGATGCTCAACCGATTTCAAGGCTGGCGCGAACGTGGCTGGACGGTAGTCGACGCCTCGACTTATGCACAGGCCTGGCAGCGATTTGGCGGTAGCGTCGCGACGCACCCCATGGTGGTTGAGCGCCTGGCGCAACTGGCCGACATTCCGGTGCGCTATCTGGCCTGGGAACAGAACGGTGACGTGAAAGCCGCCATTCCGACCTGGGGGCGCGACCTCGCGCTGTCCAAGGACGTACTCAAGCGCCGTGGCAAAAAAGGCTTGTTCGACCTCGGCAATGCCGAGGTGATCCTGCCGGCCGCCGCCGATGCTCAAGCACCGCTGCGCCATCGCGGGCGTTATTTGTCGGCGCTGAGCGAGGGCCGTTTCAGCGCTATCAAGTTGCAAGCCGAACAACTGGCCATGGCGCGCACGCCGGAAGAACTGTCGAAGAAATTCCGCTACAACCAGCGCCGTGAATTGCGCCTGCTGGAAGAAGCCGGTGGCGTTGTGCGACCGGTCGCCGAATTTTCCAGCTCGGAGTTGGCCGCGATTTATTGCGACCTGTTCCAGCGCCGCTGGGGGTTCCCGGCCACGGGTGCCGAGCGTATGGGCGAGGTGATCGAACTGTTGCGGGACTTGCTGATCGGTTCGGTGATTTTCCTCAACGATGCACCGATTGCCATTCAATTGGTGTATCGCGTCGAGTCGCCCGAGTGGATCAGCGTCGAATACATCAACGGTGGCGTCGATCCCGAGACCCGCGAGTTCAGCCCCGGCAGCGTGCTGAGTTTTATCAACACGCAAAGCGCTTGGGAACACGCGCGGGCCCTGGATAAGCCATTGCGGTTTTCCTTCGGCCGCGCTGACCGCGAGTACAAGGACCGCTGGTGCAACCCTGTACCGGTTTTTACCGTGTGAGTGAACCCATGAGCCGCAAACAGCAACTGCTCAAGCGCCATCGGCGCAACAAACGCATTAGCCTGCTGATCGCGCTGATGCTGTTGATAGCCATCGGCGTGCTGGTGGCCTGGTGGTTGCCGCTGGTGCTCGCCGTCCTGGGCTGGATTGCCCACGAAGCATGGTTTGCCGATCACTTGTTTTACTCCCCCAAGGACGATTACCAATACAGCTTCCCGGCGTATACCCCGCAACCCAAGGTTCACTTGGAGGGGGAACGTTTGCGCCTGGATGAAGGCGTCATGCTGGTCGACGATGCCACGCTGGTGTTGGCGCTGCGGATTAAAAGCAGCTGGTTGGGGCGCTTTTTTGACCCGGTGGTGGAACTGTCGGGCGGTGACAACCCGGATCGCCAAACCTTTGAACGCGGCGTAAACGGCCTGCGTTACCTGAACCTCAGCGGTCAGGCGCAAGCGCTGTCGCGCGGTGAATTGCGCCTGCGTGGGCGCCACTGCCGCTTGCTCGGCGAGCCGGTGTTGTGGGCGCTGGAGCAGCCCGACTTCCGCCGTCAACGGGTGATGGTGATTGCGCCTCACGCCGACGACGCCGAACTGGCTGCCTATGGTTTGTACAGTCAAGCCGATGAAGCCTGGATCGTCACCCTGACGGCCGGTGAAATCGAAGCCGGGCACTATCAACAACTGGGCCTGGACAAGGTCGAGGCCGCACGCCTCAAGGGGCGTTTGCGTGCGTGGGACAGTATCGCCGTCCCGCGTTGGGCAGGCGTCCCTGAAGCACATTGCGTGCAGTTGGGTTATTTCTGTCTGCAACTGGCCGCGATGCAGGCTACCCCGGCGCAACCGGTGGCTTCGCGGGAAGCGGATTTGAGCGATACGCGTCTGTTTCGCCAGTTGAACCCGTTTGCCCTGCCGGGCGATGCAGACGGAGCGCCGACCTGGAACAACTTGTTGGCCGATTTACGCGAACTGCTGCTGCGCGCGCGTCCTGAAGTGATTGTGCTGCCGCATCCGACGCTCGATCCGCACCCTGATCATATCTGCGCCCAGCAGGCCGTCCTCGAGGCGTTGCAAGGGCTCGAATGGCAGCCGACGACACTGCTCGGCTACGCTAATCACCTGCACGACAACGACCGTTGGCCAATGGGCGATGCCGGTCAGGGCGTCACGTTGCCGCCAGCCTTCGAACCGGCCACGCCGATGCAGCCTTGCTGCCTGCCGTTGTCGCTGGAACTTCAGCGCGATAAAGCCATGGCATTGGGCATGATGCATGACCTGCAACCGCCAATGCCGGCCAAGCGCCGACTGCGCCGGTTGATCCAGCGGCTGCTGGCCGGGCGCAAGCCACCGGTCTACGGCGAAAACGAATTCTTTCGCAAGGCTGTTCGGCGTCACGAGCTGTTGTGGATACTCAAGCACACACCAATAAACGTTTCGCAGCGGGGAGAGTTATGAGCCAGCGGTCAAAGGTTCTGCAGTTGCAGCCTGACTACAACGTCAAAGCCCATGATTTTGCCGACCTCGCGGAGCAGATCGTCAAGGCGCTGCCCAGTGATCGCTATGAAGTGACGGCGGCGTTCCTGCGGGGCAAGCCCGGGCCGGGCGAGGCCGTCAGCCGAGCCGACCGTTCGGTGTATTTCGAGTTTTCCGACAAGTCGCTCAAAGGCATGCGTTTGCGGGCGATGTGGACGCTGTACAAGTTTTGCCGC
This sequence comes from Pseudomonas sp. OV226, assembly GCF_003148705.1. Lineage (NCBI taxonomy): Bacteria > Pseudomonadati > Pseudomonadota > Gammaproteobacteria > Pseudomonadales > Pseudomonadaceae > Pseudomonas > Pseudomonas sp. OV226. The sequence continues at coordinate 334,572 of NZ_QGGS01000003.1, forward strand.
GCGGAAAAATTCGACGTGGTGATCTGCAACCGCTTCAAGCCTGTGAACATGATGCTGGCGCTTAACCGCTGGTTGAAAGTGCCGCTGTGCATCGGCATTTCCCATGGCTTTGGCGAGTACGACCGGTTTTACCGACGCCGCCAGACCCAGCGCCTGATCGATCGTCACTGGCGTTTTGTCGGTGTCTCCCCGGCGGTCAAACAGTACCTGCTGGATTGCGATTGCGGTTTCACCGACCAGAACACGTACGCCATCACCAACGCCATCGACATCGAGCAGGCTGAAGGTTTGCAGCACAGTCGTGAGCGTGCCCGCGAGTTGTTGGGCATCGACCCGTCGGTTCGCCTGATTGGCGCGCTGGGGCGCCTGGTGCCGGTCAAGGGCCACATTTATCTGTTGCAGGCGTTTGCCGCGCTTAAGGACAAGTACCCGAACACTCAGTTGGCGATCATTGGTGCCGGCCGCGAAGAGTCTCGCCTGAGTGCCGAAATCGAGCGCCTGGGCCTGAACGGGCGTGCGCACTTGCTGGGCTTCAAGGAGATTGCCTTGCAGTACATTCGCGCATTCGACGTCTGGACCATGCCGTCCCTGGCTGAAGGCCTCGGGCTGGCGCTGCTCGAAGGCATGAGCGGGCATCTTCCGGTGATCGCCTCCAACGTGCCCGCCATGCTGCCGCTGATCGAAGGCGCTGGCGGGTTGGCGATTACCCCCAAGGACGTGCCAAGCCTGGTCGCGGCGCTGGACAATTACCTCGGGCTGGCGGATGACGAGCTCAAGGCCAAGGGCGAGCAGGCCTACCGTTATCTCCAGGAACAACATGACATCGAGGTGTTCCGTCAGGAATACCTGAACCTGATCGAATCCGGCCTGGAACAGGCCCGCAAGGAACAACCATGAGCGCCGCGCAACCTCTCGTCACGGTCATCATCGCGTCGTACAACCACGCTCGCTACATCGAGGAAAGCATTCTCAGCGTCCTCAACCAGACCTATAAGAACATCGAATTGCTGGTGGTCGACGACGGTTCCAAAGACGACAGCGTCGAACGCATCAAGGTGTTGCAGGCGCAATATGGATTCGATTTTCGGGTTCAGGAGAATCAGGGGCTGACCAACACGCTCAACGGCGCCATTGCTCGCTCCGGCGGCAGTCTGATCGTGCCGTTTGGTTCCGACGACATCATGCTGCCGGAACGCATCGCCACCCAGGTCGCGCACATGGAGGGCAAGCCCGAGGTCGGCATCTGCGCCGGCAATATCGAGCTGATCGACGCCGACGGCAATCTGTACCCGGAGAAGCGTCAGCGCCGTGACGTGCCGTTCCGTCGCCTGGACTTCGATGACATGTTTCTGGAGCGCAAACCTTATCCACCTGCCCCGACCCTGATGATCCGCCGGGAAGCGCTGGACAAGGTGGGCGGGTTCGATCCGACCATTCGCCTGGAAGACCTGCTGATCGAACTGAAGGTGACCCACGCCGGTTACTTTATCGATGGTCTGAATGTGCTGATGGCGCGCTATCGCAAGCACGCCACCAATTCCTACAAGAACCATCGCTTCATGATCGACAGCATCTTGCGTACCTACGCGCTGTTCAGCGATCACCCGCTGTATGACGAGGTTCGCTACAGGTTTCTCAGCTCGATGTTCCTCAAGACCGCCAACCGTGATCGCAAACTGGCCCGCGAACTGCTGGCGCAGATCCCGTTAAAGGCCTGGAACAAGAAGACCTGGCGTGGTCTGGGGCGACTGTATTTCTCGCCACTGGAAAAAGACTGATCCAGCGCGCCCTACGTAGCAGCTGGCGAAGCCTGCGTCCGGCTGCGAAGCAGTCGTAAAATCAGAACACACGGTGTATCAGGCATACCTTGCTGCCGGGTTGACGACTGCTGCGCAGCCGGACGCAGGCTTCGCCAGCTGCTACAGAACGCCAGGCGCGTCAGCTTTCGCCGGCGATCTTCTCTGTCAGGCTCTTCTTGGCCTCTTTGCCTTGGCGCAGCCACTGCAATACTTTCCTGCCGGCCGTTATGCCCGGTTTCTCGATATACAGGAACGTCAGGCTGCTGATGATGATCAGCAGGCAACTGCACAGGGCCAGCAGTGGGAGAAAGGTCCAGAGGTCGCCGGCGTTTAGCCCAAGCATTGGCGGCAGGCGCTGGATCAACACCCACAGCACATAGCCGTGCAGCAAATAGGTGCTGTAGCTGATTTCGCCGAGCCAGCGGATGCTGCGCGGTTTCAACGCACCGAACAGGGTGTTCCCAGACGCCACAATCACAAAGAACAACGACATGAGCAGCAGTGGCCTCAGGCTGAAAGCACGGTTGAATGCCGTGAAGGCAATCACCAATGCCAGCAGTGCGATAATCCCCGCCATTCGCGATTGAGCCCAAGCCACCAGTTGCGGCCGACGAATCCAGTACGCAGCGCCGATGCCGCCGAGAAAACTCGCCAGAAAGTGTTTTTTCAGCGAGTGCTCCAGGCCGACCACTTCATACAGGGCGTAAATGCCGATCAGGCACAACACCACTTGCAGCCTGCTGCCCCGGTAGATGAACACCATGGCGGCAAGGGGCAGTGCCAGATAGAAAAACACCTCATAGCCCAAGGTCCAGGTGACGTTGGAGATCATCATGCCGGTTTGGTAGTACTGGTTGACGTCCGGCCGGTCGAAGGTCAGCCAGGCCAGGACCTGGCCGGCGAAACGGAGGCCAGAGTCCTTGAGTTCCCAGTTTTGCAGGTAGAACACCGAGACAAACACGATCAGCATCAGCGGCAAGTACAACGGGTAAAGGCGAAACAGCCTCGATACCGCGAAGGCCAGCCAGTCGTGTTGACGCTCCTGGGTGAGCAATCGGTTCCAGAACAGGAAGCCGGTGATCATGAAAAACAGCGCGACACTGCCCTGGCCCAGCTGCGAGTACAAATTGCTCGGCGGAAAATCAATCACGCCCGTGCGCAGGAAGATCAAGGTAATGATCGCGTGGTGCACGAACACGCCGAACGCCAGGTAACCGCGTAACCCATCAATGCTGGCATAGCGGCTTTCACCGGAATGTTCGATGTGCCGGGCGATTTTCGGAACGGCGCGCAACAACAGGGCGGCGGTCACGATGGCCAGCAGATAAGCTGCCAGCGCAATGAGTGGGTTGGTTTCAGTCATCAAAGAGCTCGAGCCGGGGCATTCCCGGCCAGCACTTGCCTGTGCAGGTTATCAACAGCGGACTTCGAGGCCGTCATGGCGTAGCCCTGAAGCAGGGCTTCGAAGTGTTCTTCGAACAGCCAGCGCTTGTCCACCGTGTAGCGCTGCATATGGCGCAGGTTTCGCTGACGCAGGGGAAGGCTCAATGAAGAAGGGTAAATGCGCAGGTCGGCCACATCGATCAAGCCGAACTCGCCATCTTCAAGCACCAGCACATTACCCAGATGCAACGAGCGGAAATAGACGCCTTGCTCGTGCAATTGAGCCATGAACTTGCCAAAACGCTGCACCAGCGCCTGGCGCACCGCCGGAGCGGTTATGCCTTGCAAGACCTGACGCAGTGTATTGCCCGGTAGTGGCGAATAATGCACAGCACTGCTGCCGTCTGGGAGGCGATAAAGGTGAAGAATTGGCGGCGTCGGGATCCCCATGCTGCGCAGTTGCTGGCTGTTGACGGCAAAACGTTCGGAGTAGGGGTTGAAACTGCCGGAGGTGTACCAGCGACGGCCGCGAAACAGCTTGAGGAAGCTGCCATCGAGCAGGCGCAAGACTTTGGGGCCCAGGCCATCTTCTTCGATGACCTGCGCATTGGCGGTCAACTGTTGCCGGGCCGCCGGCGTCAGCGTCTTGATAGGCATCGTCAGCAAGCGTCTGGCGCGTTGATTGACACTCAGCGCGACGATTAGCGCCAGCGGAATCCACAGCAGGAACCAGTGCTCCTTGGGCCGCGAAATAATGCCGCCGCCCTCGGTCAGGCCAGCACCAATACCAAATATCAACCAGGTCGAAGCGATGATAAACAGGGGCTGCAGGCGATTGCGCCAACTGCTTAACAGGCTCCAGGCATGGAAAAACAACCACGGCAGCAGGCCAACAACACCCACGTAATAGAGCACGCCCAGGACAAAGCTGTGGGGTTCCTGAAAGTTGTAGCCGACGCCGGGGTCGATCGACAGTTGGGCGTTATAGCCATGACCGATCCAGGGGTGATCAGCAATTTTCTGTACGGCCAACTGCCAGATTTCGAAGCGGTAAGAGTCGCCCCTTTCGATGATCATTCGCGAAAACAGCACGTAAACCGTGACTCCGCTGGCAGCCAACACCCCCAACAATGCGACCGAGCGGCGGTTCCAGCAAATGAAGCTAAGCCAGAGTGCCGCCATCGTCAGCGCAACCAGAGGCGTCCTGGAGCCGGTGGCAATCACCGCGGCAAACATGATTGCCAGCGCCGGGAGGCTCAGCCAGAGCATTTGGCGACGCTTGCAGAGCATGCTGATGCTGAGCCAGTAGGCGGCGTAAAAGCCATACATGTGAGAGCTGAGCAGCGGGTTATCGAACGCGCCGCCACCGATCAAACGCAGGCCAGGCTGGTATACGCGAGCGAACATGAACAGATCGTGGGCGGTGCCGATCAGTCCGACCAATGCAGCGGCAAACAGCAAGGGTTGAATGATTTCGCTGCGATAGCGCACCAGCAAGTAGCAACCCGTGAACAGCAGCAGGGTATGCAGCGGTGGTTTGAATTGTCCGGCGATGTCTTCCTTATCCGGCCCCCAGCACAAACTCAGCAATGCCCAGGCTGCGAACGTCAGCACGGCGATGAAAATCGGGTCGCGGACCAATTCGTTGAGTTCGCGGGGGCGCAGGCACAGGGCGATCAGCGCTGGAATGCTGAAAAGGCCATAAAAAAGTTTGTGGTGCACACTTCGACCTGGCAGGAAGAAGAGTGCGCACAGCAGCAAGAGATAGCCGAGTGGAAGAATCCAGAGGCAAATGAAATCGAAGACTCGATTTGACACACTATTGAAACCGCTTAGTTGCATGCTGGGAGATTCAATCCTGAAGTTGATCGGCCATTTCGGGGTGATGGCTATTTGATGCTTAATCCGACGCCTAACAATAACAGCCTTTATGCGATTGCCAGAACCCTGAAGAAGCTGTGCTAAAGTCTGCGTCCTTTTTATCGACAAACGCGTGATATGACCGACTCCAGTCTCTCCGCAAGCCCATCGAGCTTGAAAATCTACTTCCGTTTGCTCGGCTATGTCCGGCCGTACATCAGTTTGTTTCTGATCAGCATCGTCGGCTTTTTGATTTTCGCTTCGACCCAGCCAATGCTCGGCTACATCCTCAAGTACTTTGTCGATGGCCTGTCCAATCCCGAGGCGGCGCTGTTTCCAACCGTGCCTTACCTGCGCGACCTGCAATTGTTGCAGGCTGTGCCGCTGCTGATCATTCTGATCGCCGCGTGGCAGGGGTTGGGATCTTATCTGGGCAATTACTTTCTGGCCAAGGTTTCCCTCGGCCTGGTCCATGACTTGCGGGTGCAACTGTTCAACAACCTGCTGGTTTTGCCCAACCGGTACTTCGACAAGCATAACTCGGGGCATCTGATTTCGCGTATCACCTTCAACGTGACGATGGTCACCGGGGCGGCCACAGATGCGATCAAGGTCGTAATCCGTGAAGGCATGACCGTGATCTTCCTGTTTGCCTCGCTGCTGTTCATGAACTGGCGCCTGACGCTGGTGATGATTGCCATCCTGCCGCTGATCGCCATCATGGTGCGTACGGCGAGCAAGAAATTCCGCAAGCAGAGCAAGAAGATTCAGGTGGCCATGGGTGACGTGACCCACGTGGCGTCCGAAACCATCCAGGGTTATCGCGTGGTGCGCAGCTTTGGTGGTGAAGTCTACGAAGAGAAGCGCTTCTTTGCCGCCAGTCAGGGCAACACCGACAAGCAACTGCGCATGACACGTACAGGCGCCATTTACACGCCGTTGCTGCAATTGGTGATTTACAGCGCCATGGCGGTGTTGATGTTCCTGGTGCTGTTCCTGCGCGGCGATGCATCGGCCGGTGACATGGTTGCCTACATCACCCTGGCCGGCCTGTTGCCTAAACCGATCCGCCAGTTGTCCGAAGTCAGCTCGACCATCCAGAAAGGTGTGGCGGGTGCCGAGAGTATTTTCGAACAGCTGGATGTCGAGCCTGAAGTTGATACCGGTACCGTCGAGCGCGACGCCGTCAGCGGTCGTCTGGACGTGCGTAATCTGAGCTTCACCTACCCGGACACCGATCGCCAGGTGCTCGATGACATCAGTTTCTCGGTCGAGCCTGGGCAAATGGTGGCACTGGTCGGGCGCTCGGGCAGCGGCAAATCGACCCTGGCCAACCTGATTCCGCGCTTCTACCACCACGATAAGGGCGAGATCCTGATCGATGGTGTTGAGGTGGAACAGTACAAACTGCTGAACCTGCGCAAACACATCGCCCAGGTGACTCAGCATGTGACGTTGTTCAGTGACACCGTGGCCAACAACATTGCTTACGGCGATCTGGCTGGAGCGCCTCGTGAGGCGATCGAGAAAGCCGCGAGGGATGCGTACGCAATGGACTTCATCGCGCAGTTGCCCCAAGGCCTGGACACTCAGGTTGGTGAGAACGGCGTGCTGCTCTCCGGCGGCCAGCGTCAACGCCTGGCCATTGCACGGGCCCTGCTGAAGAACGCCCCGTTGTTGATTCTCGACGAAGCCACCTCGGCGCTCGACACCGAATCCGAGCGCCATATTCAGGCCGCGCTGGATCAAGTGATGAAGGGCCGGACCACGCTGGTGATTGCTCACCGCCTGTCAACTATCGAAAAGGCCGACCTGATTCTCGTTATGGATCAGGGCCGGATCGTCGAGCGCGGCACCCATACCGAGCTTCTGGCGCACAACGGTTACTACGCCCGCCTGAATGCCATGGGCCTTGACGCCCCGGCTGAAGACATCGCCTGACGTTTGCTCACCGGGCGCGCAACGCGCCCGATGATTTGTATCCAGACTTTTCCCTCTCGATCAATCCCCGGCGAGTGCGCTGCCTTTGTTTGATCCGGGCGTGAAACCCTCCCGTAATTCGCAAGATCGACCGCAGAAACAGAATTTGCGGGCGCCTGCTTGGCAGTTCTTGGTATTTTCTGCTCAATAAATGAACAAATCCTCCCGTCAAATCATCCCGTTGCAGCCGTCGCGCAAGCCAATGCCAACCCTGTGGTAATATCGCGCCCCTGTTCATTTTGTATGTGGGTTGCTCCATGAAGTTGTCCATGCCGCGATTCGATCAAGCCCCTGTCTTGGTGGTCGGCGATGTCATGCTCGACCGTTACTGGCATGGTGGTACCTCACGGATTTCCCCTGAGGCACCCGTACCGGTGGTCAAGGTCGAGCAAATCGAGGACCGCCCGGGCGGTGCCGCCAACGTTGCGTTGAACATTGCCGCGCTCGGTGCTCCGGCCTCGCTGGTCGGCGTGACCGGCGACGACGAAGCGGCCGACAGCCTGGCCAATAGCCTCAAGGGTGCGGGCGTTCGGGCGATGTTCCAGCGTATTGCGCACCAGCCGACCATCGTCAAGCTGCGGGTCATGAGCCGTCACCAGCAACTGCTGCGTATCGACTTTGAAGAACCCTTCGCCACCGACGCGTTGGCACTGGGCGAGCAGGTCGATGATTTGCTCGAAGGCATCAAGGTGCTGGTGCTGTCCGACTATGGCAAAGGCGCGCTGAAAAACCATCAGGTGCTGATCCAGGCTGCCCGTGCCCGTGGCATTCCGGTGCTGGCGGATCCCAAGGGCAAGGATTTCTCGATCTACCGTGGCGCAAGCCTGATCACTCCGAACCTCAGCGAGTTCGAAACCATTGTGGGCGGTTGCGCCGATGAGCACGAACTGGTGAGCAAGGGCGCGCAGCTGATGCACGACCTGGACCTCGGCGCCTTGCTGGTAACCCGTGGCGAACACGGCATGACCTTGCTGCGCCCCGATCATCCGGCGTTGCACTTGCCGGCCCGTGCCCGTGAAGTGTTCGACGTGACCGGTGCCGGCGATACCGTGATTTCTACCCTGGCGGCCGCCATTGCCGCGGGTGAAGAACTGCCTCACGCGGTAGCCCTGGCCAACCTGGCGGCGGGCATCGTGGTCGGCAAGCTCGGTACGGCGGCGATCAGCGCCCCGGAGCTGCGTCGCGCCATCCAGCGTGAAGAAGGTTCGGAGCGCGGTGTACTGGGCCTTGAGCAGCTTTTGCTGGCGGTCGATGATGCGCGTGCGCACAAAGAGAAGATCGTCTTCACCAATGGCTGCTTCGACATTCTGCATGCTGGCCACGTGACCTACCTCGAACAGGCGCGGGCCCAGGGCGATCGCCTGATCGTTGCCGTCAACGACGATGCCTCGGTCAGCCGTCTCAAAGGGCCGGGCCGTCCGATCAACAGCGTCGACCGTCGCATGGCGGTATTGGCCGGTTTGGGCGCGGTGGATTGGGTAATCAGCTTCGCGGAAGGCACCCCGGAAAACCTGCTGCGCGAGGTCAAGCCGGACGTGCTGGTCAAGGGCGGTGATTATGGGATCGACCAGGTGGTCGGCGCGGACATCGTGACCGCTTACGGCGGGACCGTGAAAGTGCTGGGGCTGGTGGAAAACAGCTCGACCACGGCGATTGTCGAGAAGATCCGCAATAACTGACCCGGCTTGATCGTTCCCACGCAGAGCGTGGGAACGATCAAGGGCTGACTTTTTTACGCGGCACGATTTTCCTCAGTAATTGCTTTGCCTTCCCACGCAACCGCGCCAAACCTGAATCTTTCCCCGGCGGGCTCAAGCCCTGTTGCCGCACCCAATCCTTCCAGCGAATTCGCTCATCGCGCACCAGCCAGCCTTCCTGCCGGGCAAAACTCTCTGCCAGGTATAACCCGCGAGTGCTCGCCGGGTACAACTGATCTTTTTTCAAGGTATACAACTCGGCCATCGGCTGACCGTCCTGCAAAGGCATCAGGTACAAGTCGGGGCGCTTGCGATCGAGGCGGGCCACCAGTTGATCGCCTTCCAGCCGCTCATCGACATGAAACAGGCTCAAGGACTTGGCTTCTTTCGGCACGTCCAGGCGCAAGTCATAGATCAATTGCAGCGACGCTGTAGGCAGATGCACGTAAGCCCGCGGCCGTTCAATCAATTGAAGATTGGCGCAGCGCACGGGCCGCGCCGAGCCGGACAACGGCGTCAGGCTGAACGGCAGGGCCTCGCGGTAATGCAGGGCCGTGGCGTAGGGTGCCGGCAGCCAGGTGTTGTTGAAGCGTCCGCCGAGCCAGCCTTCGGGCGTTTCCAGCAGGCACTCTTCGGCAATTTCCTGGATCGCCGTGTGCAGCGGCAAGTTCAGCTCATGGGCCGGAACGTACCCGGAGATCAGCTTGAGCACCACGTCGCCACGGTCTTGCCGACGCTGACGCACCAACACCCAATAATCGCGATTCTGCCAATGCAGGGTCAGGCGCACCGAGACACCGAGATTGGCCAGTTCCAGGGCAAATCGCTCGGTGCTGGCCACCGTCACGGGGCGGCGACGTTGCAGGGTCTGGGAGAAATTGAGCGGCATTCCGACGCTCTGATAGCTCAAGCCTTCGGGAGTCGCTTCGACGTACAACGGCAGGGTCTTGAAGTTGCTCGGGTTCTTTCTTATGAGCGTACGCGGCATGTCGGCTCCTGCTTAAGGCCGCGTGGGGCGGCATCAGTTTCTACGTAGGACCTGGGCAACAGTCGCAACGTTGTGGGCGAGGTGCAGCGGATTGATGGTCCCGACGATAGCACTGGCAACACCCGGATGTTCAAACAACAACTCGAAGCTGGCGCGCACTGGGTCCACACCTGGACTCAGGCACACATGACCGCTGGCGAGGGCTTTTTTGACCAGAATGGCTTTGCCGTGTGCAGCAGCATAGTCAATGACGGGCTTCTCGTACTGGTCGTTCAGATTGTAGGTGACCATGGCGCAATCACCTTGCTCCAGAGCCTTCAAACCACCGGCGACGGTTTTACCGGAAAAACCGAAACCGCGAATTTTACCTTCGGCCTTCAGCACGGCGAGGGTCGCATAAACCTCACTGTCATTGAGGATCGACAGATCGTTACCGTCTGAGTGCACCAGCACCAGGTCGATAAAGTCCGTTTCCAGGCGTTGCAGGCTGCGCTCTACGGACAGCCGAGTGTGGGCAGCGCTGAAATCATGGCTCGACTGGCCATCACAAAACTCTTCGCCGACCTTGCTGACAATCACCCAGTCTTGACGCTGGCCGCGCAACAGCGGGCCAAGGCGTTCTTCGCTGCGGCCATAGGCCGGGGCGGTGTCGATCAGGTTGATGCCCATGTCACGGGCGAGCTTGAGCAGGCTGCGTGCATCGTCATCGTCGGGGATCTGGAAGCCGTTGGGGTACTTCACGCCTTGGTCGCGGCCGAGTTTGACGGTGCCCAGGCCCAGTGGCGAAACCAGCAGGCCGGTGCTGCCCAGTGGGCGATGCAGGTCGTGCAGGGTCGGTTGGCTCATGGCAGCAGTTGCTCCCAGGCCGGCACGCCCATCGGCGGCTTTGGCAGTGGCGGCAGCGGGGCGGTCTGGCTTGGCTGGATGCCGTCACGCGTCAGGCTGGCGATGACCCGGTCGGAGAAGTCTGGCGCCAACGCCAGTTTGGTTGGCCAGCCCACCAGCAGCCGACCTTGTTCGGCGACAAACGCATTGTCGGGACGAATGAGCCCCGATTGCAGCGGCTCGGCGCGGTCCACGCGCAAGGTGGCCCATTGCGCTGTGCTCAGGTCGATCCATGGCAGCAACTGACCGAGCTCATGCTGGGCCGTGGCGATTTGCTCGGCGGGTTCGCGGGCAACGCCTTCGGCTTCGGCGATATCGCCACCCATGTACCAGACCCATTGACCATCGGCCGCCGGGTGAGTGGTCACGGTCAGGCGTGGTTTGGTGCCGCCGCCCAGGCAATGGGCGTACAGCGGTTTGAGACCCGGGCCTTTGGCGATGATCATGTGCAGCGGCCGTCGCTGCATGGCGGGTTGGCTCAGTCCCAGTGCTTCCAGCAACGCCGCGGTGCCGCCACCGGCGCTGAGGACGATGCGTTGTGCACGAATCTCGCGGCCGTCCACCTTCAAGCCGACCAGCACGCCACTTTCAAGCAGCGGTTCGATGGTCTGCCCGGCGAGCAGGCCATCACCGGCCAGATCGGCCAGGCGCTGGATCAGGCTGGGCACATCGACCACCAATTCGGCCAGGCGATAGACCTTGCCCTTGAAGCGTTTGTCTTGCAGGGCCGGTGGCAATTGATCGCCCTTGACCTGATCGACACGCCCGCGCACGGCCTTGCTGGCGAAGAAGCTGGTGAGGTTGCCGGCGAGCGTGCCGGGGGACCAGAGATAGTGAGCTTCGGACAACAGGCGCACGCCGGACAGGTCCAGTTCGCCATCGCCCGCCAGCGCTTCACGCCAGCGACGCGGCATGTCGGCAATCGCCTCCGACGCCCCGGTCAGGGCGCCATGCAACGCGTACTTGGCGCCGCCGTGGATGATGCCCTGGGACTTCACACTCTGCCCGCCGCCGAGGCTGGCGCTTTCCACCAGCACGGTCGAAAAACCCTGGCGGCGCAGGCGCGCATTCAGCCAGAGGCCGGCGACACCAGCGCCGACAATCAGAACGTCGGTGGAAATAACGGATGGCATGCGGCGACCTCAGTGTTCAAGACGAGGTCGCAGTATACAGATTCATGCCAAGCGCTATGTAGCAGCTGCCGAAGTCCTCGCCTTCGATCTGTCTGAATTGTCTATGGTCAGTTTTTACGACTGCTTCGCAGTCGGACGCAGCCTTCGGCAGCTGCTACACAAAGTGGTGTATCAGTGGCCGGCGGTCTTGGAGAAGAGCTGGATCACCACAACGCCCAATACAATCAGCGCCATCCCCAGCATCGCCGGCACATCCAGCTTCTGTCCGTAGATAAACAGTGCCGCGACGCTGACCATCACGATGCCCATGCCGGCCCATACCGCGTAAGCGACGCCCACCGGCACGCTGCGCACCACCAGGGTCAGCATCCAGAAGGCGATGCCGTAGCCGACGATTACCAGTATCAGTGGCAGTGGGGTGCTGAAGCCTTTGACGGCTTTCATCGAAACGGTCGCGATCACTTCGGCGCAGATGGCGATGGCCAGGTAGTAGTAAGCGGTCATGGGTGCATCCTCGTGTGAAGTGTTGCTTTCTATGGTCGGCATTTTAGAGGCTGTTGAGATGCGGTAAAGTCATTACCTATCTGCCACGAAGATGGGTTGGCCTATGCAATGGAATCTTGAGCAACTGCAACTGTTTGTCAGCGTAGCGGAGCAGCGTTCGTTTTCTGCCGTGGCGCGTCTTCAGCGCAGGGCGCAGTCGGCGGTCAGCAGTTCTATTGCGTTGCTGGAAGAAGACCTGGGTGTCAGCCTGTTCGACCGCAGCAGTGGCCGTCAGCCGAAACTCACCGAGGCCGGCAATGCCCTGTTGGAAGAGGCGCGGGAAGTGTTGCGTCAGTGTGAGCGCCTCAATGGCCGTGCGCTGGCCATGATGCGCGGCCAGGAGGCGCGTCTGCGGGTGGCCCAGGATGAGGCCATGCCCTATCAGCCGATCATCGAAAGCTTTGAAGCCCTGGCCGAAAAATTTCCCAGCCTTGAAGTGCAACTGACCAGCGCTGCCCAAGGCGATGTGGCGCGCAAACTGGTGGAGCGTCGGGCCGATCTGGGTTTGCTGTTTTATCACGACCAGATCCCCGAAGCCCTTGAGCGGCGGGTGTTGGGCAGCGTTGAGATGGTCACGGTGTGCGGCGTCGGACACCCACTCGCCAAACAGGCTCAAGCTGATTGCCAGGCGCTGGCGCAGCATCGACAGTTGTTGATGTCCACACAGTCCAGCGTCTATCCCGGCAGTGAACCGGCCAGTCCGCAAGTCTGGCGCGCCGACAGCTTCTACGTGATGGCCGAATGGCTGGTGCGCGGTCTCGGTTGGGCGTGGTTGCCACGGCATGTGGTGCAGTACCCGGCGTATCAGGGCCTGATGGTTGAACTGGTCAGCGAATGGACACCGCCGGCGCTGGTGGTGGAACTGGTTTGGCGTCGCGATGAGCCGCTCGGCCCGGCGGCGCGTTGGCTAGCGGAACGTTTTGCCGTGCACTTGCAGACGATCGGCGAGAAAAGCCGATAAACTCCGCCGCCATGAATAGAACTCTCTACACCGCGCTGTTTTATCTGGGGCTGCCACTGGTAGCAATTCGGCTGTGGCTGCGAGCGCGTAAGGCGCCAGCGTACGCCAAGCGCATTGGCGAGCGCTTTTCCATCGGACTGCCAGCGATGAAGCCGGGTGGTATCTGGGTGCACGCGGTGTCGGTGGGCGAAAGCATCGCCGCGGCGCCGATGATTCGCGCCCTGTTGCAACGTTATCCACAGTTGCCCATTACCGTGACTTGCATGACCCCGACCGGGTCCGAGCGCATCCAGGCGTTGTTCGCCAATGAGCCGCGCATCCAGCACTGCTATTTGCCTTACGATTTGCCCTGTGCGGCGGCGCGTTTTCTTGATCGGGTCCGGCCTACGCTGGCAGTGATCATGGAGACCGAACTCTGGCCCAACCACATTCACCAATGTGCCAAACGTAATATTCCCGTGGCATTGGCCAATGCGCGACTGTCTGAACGCTCAGCCAAGGGCTATGGCCGTTTCAGCAAACTGACCCAACCGATGCTCGCCGAGATGAGCCTGTTCGCGGTACAGACCGAGGCCGAAGCCCAGCGCTTTCGCGAGTTGGGCGCCCGCCCGGACACCGTGGAAGTTACTGGCTCGATCAAGTTCGACCTGACCATCGACCCGCAATTGCTGCAACGTGCCGTCGAGCTACGCACGCAATGGCAGGCCCAGGAACGACCGGTATGGATTGCCGCCAGTACCCATGAAGGCGAAGACGAGGTGGTCCTTGCGGCTCATCGTCAGCTGTTGACCAATCATCCCGATGCCTTGCTGATATTGGTACCGCGCCACCCGGAGCGTTTCAACGCGGTGTTCGACCTGTGTCAGCAACAGGGCTTTACAGCGCTGCGTCGCTCCAGCGGCGAGCCGGTGACCTCGGCGACATCGGTGCTGGTGGGCGACACCATGGGCGAGTTGCTGTTTCTCTACGCCTTGGCCGACAGTGCTTTTGTGGGCGGCAGTCTCGTGCCGAATGGCGGGCATAATCTGCTGGAGCCGGCAGCACTGGCCAAACCTGTCCTGAGTGGCCCGCACCTGTTCAACTTCCTCGAAATCGCCGCGCAATTGCGCAATGCCGGGGCGTTGCAGGAGGTGGAGGATGCTGAAGGTCTGGCGCTGGCGGTGCAGCGGCTGTTCGAGTTGCCGCGCGATGCGCAGCGGATGGCAGAGGCGGGGTTGAAAGTGATGCGCACCAATCAAGGCGCGTTGCAGCGTTTGCTGGATGGGTTGGGGCGTTTGATCGGCCGCTAATGTGTCGCGAGGGGGCATGCCCCCTCGCCGCAAGTATTACTGGGTGGGCGGTCGTGACTTGAGTTGCTCTTCCGCGGCCTTGGCCAGGTCGGGCGGCAAGAAATCCTTGTCGGGGTTGTAGTCAGCCTTGAGGAAGCGTTTCAAGTCTTCCAGATCCCCCGGGTTCAGCGTGCCGGCCTGCTGCTTCAAGCGCAGGTTGTCGAGGATGTAGTCGTAGCGGGTGTTGTTGTAGTCGCGCACCGAGGTGTACAGCGAGCGCTGCGCATCCAGTACGTCGACGATGTTGCGTGTCCCCACCTGATAACCGATCTCGGTCGCTTCCACCGCACTCTGGTTGGAGATGATCGACTGCTTGCGCGCCTGTACCTGCTCAACGTCAGTATTCACCGCGCGATGCAGGTCGCGGGTGCTTTCGACGATTTGCCGACGCAAGGATTCGCGTTGCTGCTCGGTCTGGTCCAGCTGTGAGTACGATTGACGCACTTGCGAGGTGATCAGGCCGCCGCTGTAGATAGGGATGCTCAGTTGCAGTCCCACTGTCGTTTGCTCGACGTCGCCACCGTAGGCCTGGGGAAGGTTGTTCGGGTTGCTGAACCCCAGCGCGTCGTTGTCGCCTTTTTCATATTTCGCCACGGCGTCGAGGGTCGGTAAGTGACCGGACTTGCGCTGCTTGAGGGTTTCTTCGGCGGCACTGACGGCGTAGTTGCTGGCCAGCAAATTCAGGTTCTGCCGAGCCGCCGTTTCGACCCAGGCTTTGGCGTCGTTCGGTACCGGCGGCAGGATCGGCAGTTTATGGCTGATGCCCCAGATCGAGTTGTACTGACGGTTGGTCAGGGTGACCAGCGCTTCAAACGCGTCATCCACCTGACGCTGTGCAACGATTCGGTTGGCGCGTGCAGTGTCGTAGCTGGCTTGTGAGTTCAGCACGTCGGTTTTGTCCGACAGGCCAACGTCAAAACGCTCGTTGGACTGGTCGAGTTGGCGTTTGAACGCCGCTTCTTCTGCCTTGGTCGACGCCAGGTTGTCCTGTGTGCGCAACACATTGAAGTAGTTTTCAGCAGTTTGCAGGATCAGGTTTTGCTCGGTGGCCGAGAGTTGCAGGGCGGCCTGTTCATTGACTTCCTTGGCTGCCTGGAACTGGAACCAGCGATCGGCACGAAACAGCGGCTGTGCCAGGGTAGCCTGATACGAGCGTGCATTGCGGTTGGCCGTCGACGAAGGCTGATCGATTGCCGTGCGCACATTGGCAACGTCGGCGCCGCCCGAGAGGTTGGGCAGCAAGCCGGCACGCGCCTGGGGCACGACTTCTTTCTGGGCGCCGTATTGAGCGATGGCCGCCGCAAGGTCGGCGTTGTTGTTCTTCGCTTCCTGGTAGACGCTGACCAGGTCGTTCCTGGTCGATAAGGGCGCTTCTGCTGCCCAGGCCATTCCATAAGACGCACAAGACACGGCAAGGGCCAGTGAAAGTTTGCGCAGCATAGGCGTTCCCTAGAATTAATATTACATAAGTAATTTGAGCGCCAAGTCTGAGGCGCGGCTCGTACCACGTCAATGCATGGCTCGGCGTAGCGAGTGTAGTTGTGCACGAGGGCGGCAACAATCCTGTATGCGCCATTCATCATGGTGTTTGCAGCGGTGTTGGCGTTCTTTGCCGGTTGTGTCTAGACTGGCCGGGTTCTTGTCGGGGTGCCTTGCTATGAGGCTGAGATCGAATAATTTCGGATCCCGTTGAACCTGATCAGGTTAGCGCCTGCGTAGGGAACAAGATTTCTCGTCACCCGGCGAGTCCTCTTGTGCTTCGTCCGGGATGTTGTTCGACAATCGAACACCCCTCGAGCACTGAGCACAGCACAGCTGGTTTTCCCAGCGCACGTGCGTCCATTCGTTTACAGGTTCGCTCCGACAAAAATCCACTGCCTGGATGTGTTCGGAGAGCCCGTGATGACGATAAAACCAAAAAACATAACGAACCTGAGTGATTCGGCCCAAGTCGATCAACAATCGGTTCAGCCGTTTACCCGCTCGCAAAAAATCTATGTCCAGGGCTCTCGTCCGGACATCCTCGTACCGATGCGCGAAATCAGCCTTGATGTGACCCCGACGGACTTCGGCGGCGAGATCAACGCGCCGGTGGTTGTGTACGACACCTCGGGCCCGTACACCGACCCCAACGTCATCATCGACGTGCGCAAAGGCCTGGCCGATGTGCGCTCGCCATGGATCGAGTCCCGTGGCGACACCGAGCGCCTGGCGGGCCTGAGCTCCAACTTCGGTCAGGAACGCCTCGCCGATGCCGAGCTGACCAAGCTGCGTTTTGCTCACGTCAACAACCCGCGCCGCGCCAAGGCTGGCGCCAACGTCAGCCAGATGCACTACGCCCGCAAAGGCATCATCACCGCCGAGATGGAATACGTCGCCATCCGCGAAAACATGAAGCTGGAAGTGGCTCGCGCTGCCGGCCTGCTGGACCAGCAACACGCCGGCCACAGCTTCGGTGCCAGCGTGCCAAAAATCATCACTCCCGAATTCGTGCGTGACGAAATCGCCCGTGGTCGCGCGATCATTCCGGCCAACATCAACCACACCGAACTGGAACCGATGATCATCGGCCGTAACTTCCTGGTGAAGATCAACGGCAACATCGGCAACAGCGCTTTGGGTTCGTCCATCGAAGAAGAAGTGGCGAAACTGACCTGGGGCATTCGCTGGGGTTCGGACACGGTCATGGACCTGTCCACCGGCAAACACATTCACGAAACCCGCGAGTGGATCATCCGCAACTCGCCGGTGCCGATCGGTACAGTGCCGATTTACCAGGCCCTGGAAAAAGTCGGCGGCGCTGCCGAAGACCTGACCTGGGAGCTGTTCCGCGACACCTTGATCGAACAGGCCGAGCAGGGCGTTGACTACTTCACCATCCACGCCGGCGTCCTGTTGCGTTACGTGCCGCTGACCGCCAAGCGTGTGACCGGCATCGTTTCCCGTGGCGGTTCGATCATGGCCAAGTGGTGCCTGGCGCACCACAAGGAAAACTTCCTCTACACCCATTTCGAAGACATCTGCGAAATCATGAAGGCTTACGACGTCAGCTTCTCGCTGGGTGATGGCCTGCGTCCGGGCTCGATTGCCGACGCCAACGACGCCGCGCAATTCGGAGAGCTGGAAACCCTCGGTGAGCTGACCAAAATCGCCTGGAAGCACGACGTGCAGTGCATGATCGAAGGCCCGGGCCACGTGCCGATGCAGTTGATCAAAGAGAACATGGACAAGCAGCTGGAATGCTGCGACGAGGCGCCGTTCTACACCCTCGGCCCGCTGACCACCGACATTGCACCAGGCTATGACCACATCACTTCGGGTATCGGTGCGGCGATGATCGGCTGGTTCGGTTGCGCGATGCTGTGCTACGTCACGCCGAAGGAACACCTGGGCCTGCCGAACAAGGATGACGTGAAGACCGGGATCATCACCTACAAGATCGCCGCGCATGCCGCCGATCTGGCGAAGGGGCATCCGGGCGCACAGATCCGCGACAATGCCTTGAGCAAGGCGCGTTTCGAATTCCGCTGGGAAGACCAGTTCAACCTGGGCCTTGATCCAGACACTGCCCGTTCGTATCACGATGAAACCCTGCCGAAGGATTCGGCCAAGGTCGCGCACTTCTGCTCCATGTGCGGGCCGAAATTCTGCTCGATGAAGATCACTCAGGAAGTCCGCGAATACGCGGCCAACCAGCGGATCGACACCGTTGATGCCGACGTCGCCCAAGGGTTGGCGGATCAGGCTGAGCGGTTCAAGCAGGAAGGCAGTCAGCTGTACAAGAAGGTTTGATCTGACCGGCAGTGCCGGTCTCTCAAGGCTGGCGCTGTTTTTTTGTAGGAGCAAGGCTTGCCCGCGATGGCGTCCTCGAGATCGCCATCGCGGGCAAGCCTTGCTCCTATAGGTTCGATGATCAACACAACAACAAATGTCCCTCTGAGATAACACCCTTGAGCATTCAACCCAGTACCTATTCTCCCGATATCGCCGTGCCGACCGACAAGCGTGTCTTCGGCGGGCGCGATCTGTTTTCCCTGTGGTTCTCCCTCGGCATTGGCCTGATGGTGCTCCAGACCGGTGCGCTGCTGGCGCCAGGCCTGGGTCTGTCCGGTTCGTTACTGGCCATCTTCCTCGGCACGCTGGTCGGCGTTCTGCTGCTGGCTGCGGTCGGCGTGATCGGCAGCGACACGGGCCTGTCGTCCATGGCCGCGCTCAAGCTCAGCCTCGGCAAGCGTGGCGCGAGCCTGCCGGCCGTGCTGAACCTGCTGCAACTGATCGGTTGGGGCTCGTTCGAAATCATCGTCATGCGCGACGCCGCCAGCCTGTTGGGTGCGCGGGCGTTCAGCGAAGGCAGCCTGCTGTCGAATCCACTGCTCTGGACTTTGTTCTTCGGCGCCTTGGCGACCTTGCTGGCGGTCAGCGGGCCACTCACATTCGTACGGCAAATCCTGCGCAAGTGGGGCATCTGGCTGTTGCTGGCGGCGTGCATCTGGCTGACCTGGAACCTGTTTGCCAAAGCCGATCTGGCCGCTTTGTGGGCGCAGGCCGGCGATGGTTCGATGCCGTTCGCCGTGGGCTTCGACATCGCTATCGCGATGCCGCTGTCGTGGCTACCGCTGATTGCCGACTACTCGCGTTTCGGCAAGCGTGCGAAAAACGTGTTCGGTGGCACGGCCATTGGCTTCTTTATTGGTAATTTCTGGCTGATGAGCCTGGGCGTGGCTTACACCCTGGCGTTCGCGCCGAGTGGTGAAGTGAATGCCTTGCTGTTGGCGTTGGCCGGTGCCGGCCTGGGTATTCCGCTGCTGCTTATCCTGTTGGACGAGTCGGAAAACGCCTTCGCCGATATTCACTCGGCGGCCGTTTCCAGCGGGATTCTGTTGCGCTTGAAAGTCGAGCATCTGGCGCTGGCCATCGGCGTGATCTGCACGCTGATCGCCTGCCTGGCGCCGCTGGCCCAGTACCAGAATTTCCTGCTGTTGATCGGTTCGGTGTTTGCGCCGCTGTTCGGCGTGGTGTTGGTGGATCACTTCATCCTGCGCAAACGCAGTGCCCAAGTCGCGTCAGCCGCATTGCGCTGGCCGGCGTTGCTCGCCTGGCTGGGCGGGGTGAGCACCTATCATTTGCTGGCCAATCTGTATCCGGACATCGGTGCAACCCTGCCGTCATTGATTCTGGCAGGGCTACTGCAACTGGTATTGGGCCGAGCCTTCAGTTACGGCCGGGAAACAGCTCGGGCTTGATGATGCCGTTCAGGCGTGGGTAAGGGATCTTCAGTTCGATATGGCCCAGCGCGTAAGGCGCAATGGTGCTGGTTTCGTACTTGAGGATCACCCCGCCGTAGGTCAGCGCCACGTTCTGGGTTTTCTGGAACGGCCAGCTCTTCACGAACTCCGGTTCCTGATCGAGCTTGGTGCTGATCAACCAGCTGTTATGCGCGACTTGTGCCGCCTTCCAGAACGCCTCTTCCTGACCCGGAACCAGCATGTCCGACAGCGTCAGCACTTTGTGCTGCTGGCGTGAATAGTTGATAAAGCTGCGGCCCGGCGTGCCATGCGCGCCGCCGGTATCCAGGTAGCTGGAAAACTCGACGATCACCAAGCCGTCATGCTGCTCACGTACCTTGGCTTGCAAATAGCTGCTGGTGCGCGGGCTGGCCGTGCGCAAAAACTCATCGCGATAGGCTGCCAGCGTCAGTGCCACCGGGGCGTCCGGTGAGGTGCGCGTCAATAGCAGCAAGCGTTTTTCGACGATGCCGTCCAATTGCGGTTCGGCGGGAAAGTGCACGGTATCGATGTTCACCAGCGGGCAATCGGGGGTGGTGCAACCCGGTTTCAGGGTTTCGGCGGCATCGCGGGTCGTTTCCAGCGGCGCCCGGTAGTTGGGCTGAAACAGACTCTGGCAGGCGCCCAGCGTCAGGGCGATTGCGGCCACGGAGGCGATTTTAAAAAGCGACATGGGCGTCCTTTGTAAAACAGGGGAAGGCAAAAAGTTATCCGCTTCGACTATCAACGAAGCAGTCAGTTCGCCACTAAGCTAATTAGAGTTGGTTTCGCCCTCACCGTCTATCCCGCTGACGGGAAAGGGGCTGCATCAAATGTCGCGGGCGCGTTAGGATGGCGCGAAGTCGAGGTTGCAAGTCACAAAAAGGAACCTCGTAACGGATTTGCAGTAAAGAGGATTGTCATGACTGATTTTGCCAACGCCATTCCGACCGCCGTGGATATCGTGCGGCGCGAAAAATGCTACGAAGGCTTTTATAAGCTCGACCGTGTGCATTTGCGCCACGAACTGTTCGCCGGTGGCATGAGTCGCGAAATCGATCGTGAAGTGTTTGTTCGCCACGATGCGGTATGCGTACTGCCGTACGATCCGCAGCGCGACGAAGTGGTGCTGATCGAGCAGTTTCGCGTCGGCGCCATGGGCAAGACCGACAACCCGTGGCTGATCGAACTGGTCGCTGGTCTGATCGATAAGGAAGAAGTGCCGGAAGAAGTTGCTCACCGTGAGGGGCAGGAGGAAGCTGGGCTTGTGTTCGGGGCGCTCTGGCCGATGCTCAACTATTTCCCGTCGCCGGG
Source organism: Pseudomonas sp. OV226 (assembly GCF_003148705.1). Taxonomy (NCBI): domain Bacteria; kingdom Pseudomonadati; phylum Pseudomonadota; class Gammaproteobacteria; order Pseudomonadales; family Pseudomonadaceae; genus Pseudomonas; species Pseudomonas sp. OV226. The sequence goes on from NZ_QGGS01000003.1 coordinate 355,707, forward strand.
CGGCAGTAACGAGTTTGTGCACCTGTTCCTGGGGCGCTGCGAAACCACCGGGGTCGGCGGCCTGCATGGGCTGGAGGAAGAAGCTGAAGATATCCGCGTCACGGTCTGGGCGTTCGAAGATGCCCTGCAAGCCGTGCGTGACGGACGAATTGCCAACGCGGCCAGCATCATTGCCTTGCAATGGTTAGCTTTAAACCGCGCTGAAGTGAGGGGGTTATGGTCGTAAACAAGCTGCGCGATCGTTATCGGGTGGACCTTGCGGGGCTGCAAGCTTCCTGCGAGGCCAACTACGCACGCTTGATGCGACTGTTGCCAGACATGCGCGACGAGCCGGCGGCGCGGCGCATTGCCGTGACTCACGGTGAACAGATGCTCGGCGTGCTGGCGCTGGAAGTGGTGCAGGTCTGTCCGTACACCACGACCCTGCAAGTGCGCCAGGAACACAGCCTGCCCTGGCTGCCGGTACCGCAACTGGAAGTGCAGGTCTATCACGACGCCTGCATGGCCGAAGTGGTCAGCGCCGAACATGCCCGGCGATTTCGTGGTGTCTATCCTTACCCGAACGCCTCGATGCATCAGCCGGACGAAAAAGCCCAGTTGAATATGTTTCTGGGCGAATGGCTGAGCCATTGCCTGGCCTGTGGGCACGAGTACGCTGTTGTGCGGTAGTTGTGAACTGCGTCAGGTTCACAAGTTTCCCCTTTTGAGCGTCCCCCAGCATAATTGCGGCACCTATCCACCCCCGTGATTCAGCCCTGGGAGAACGCCTTGCCGAGCGTATCCACATTGACCACCGCCGATCCGGCGTTGCTGGTGCAACTCTCCGACAGCCATTTGTTCGCCGAAGCGGACGGGACATTGCTGGGCATGAACACCCGGGACAGCCTGCAAAAAGTGATCGAATTGGTGCAGCTTCAGCAGTCGCATATCGACTTGATCATTGCCAGTGGCGATCTCTCCCAGGACGGAACGCTGGAGTCTTATCAGCTATTTCGCGACCTGACACGGCAACTCGACGCCCCGGCGCGCTGGATTCCCGGCAATCACGATGAACCGATGATCATGGCCGAGGCCGCAGTGCAGAGCGCATTGCTGGAGCCGGTGGTGGACGTCGCCAATTGGCGGGTCACGCTGCTGGATTCCGCCGTGCCGGGTTCAGTGCCGGGCTATTTGCAGGATGAGCAGTTGCAGTTGCTGGTTCGATCACTGAGTGAGGCGCCGGATCGGCATCATCTGGTCTGCTTCCACCATCATCCGGTGTCGATCGGATGTGCCTGGATGGAGCCGATCGGGCTGCGCAACCCTGAGGCATTGTTTGCGGTGCTCGATCGTTTTCCGCAGGTGCGGGCGGTTTTGTGGGGGCATGTGCATCAAGAGATCGATCAACTGCGTAACGGTGTTCGGCTGATCGCCTCGCCTTCGACCTGCATTCAGTTCGAGCCGGGGAGCGATGATTTCAAGGTCGGGGAACAGGCGCCGGGGTATCGCTGGTTGCGGCTGTTGCCGGATGGGCGGATCGAAACCGGTGTCGAACGGGTCACCGGGTTTGATTTTCAGGTTGATTACGGTTCCAGCGGCTACTGAGTTTTTGAGGGCATATCCGTTTCTGCGGTAACGGCGGCTGGCGGTTTCGCCCTTACGGCGACTCACTTTTTTTTCAAACGCCAAAAAAAAGTAAGCAAAAAAAGGCTCGCCCCGAGCGTCCGGCCCCTCGCTAGGGCTCGGCGTTCCTTCGCTCCGGTATCCATCCGGGGACACTGCCCTCCGGTCGGCTTCGCTTCGACCTACATGCAGCGTGTTCGACTGCGTCGAACGGCGCTGCGCGCCACTCCCCGGATGAACACCTCCACTCAGCCTCCCGAAGGGGCGGGTGGATCAAGATCAAGAGCTGTAGGCGAGCTAACGCTCGGCCTGATGAGTGGTGAGAAGCGGCCGGTGTACTCATTCCTGTAGGAGCATGGCTTGCCAGCGATGGCGGCTTGACAGCCGACCAGTCATTTGCAGATGTACCCATTCTCTGTAGGAGCCGGGCTTGCCAGCGATGGCGGCCTGACAGCCGACCGATATCTTGCTGATGTACACCAATCCCCTGTGGGAGCTTGGCTTGCCAGCGATGGCGGCCTGACAGCCGACCAATTTCTAGCCGATGTACATCATTCCCTGTAGGAGCGAGCCTGTTCGCGAAGGCGGGCTCACTGGCGGCGCTGTTTAATGGTCAGCAAAAATTTCAGAACCTTCCCACGAAGTTTTCAGGTGCCCGTCGGACGTGGCATCTCTAGCCTTTTGCCTGTCGCTGGCATATTCAGCGATCGGGCTTCGCGGCCCGTTTCTCAGGCATATTCGCCCCCGCCTAACGACAGCGCTTTTGGCTGTCTGTCGTTTCGTGTCATGGCGGCTGTGCGCGGGATACCTTCGGGTATGCCGAGTTGCCAGAGGATCGGTCCGCGAACCTGCGTACAGCTGCCACCCAAATGGCTTCGCGGTAATTTGTAAGTGGCTCCACTCTTCCTCTGGAGTACTGCTATGTTCAAACCAACTCCCAATCCCCCCACCCGCAAACCCAGCACGATGTACATGATCGTCCCCGACATGGACACAGAAAGTCTTTTGGCCCATTCCTGTGAATCACTGGCTTCGGCGAGTGTGATGGCCGGCGATTTTGCGGCGCGTCTGCTTGGGCCTGACCGGCATACGGCGATGGCAATTCAGCAGCTGGTCATGCTGGCCGAACTGGCGGTGAATCGGGCGCTGGATAACGTCGACCCGACGTAACTGTTGGACCGAGTCATCGTTCTTCGCGAGCAGGATCCCGCAGGGGATTTGTCTACGACACCAATCCAATGTGGAAGTGGGCTTGCTCGCGAAGGCGTCAGTACAAACACCTCGAATCCCGAGGATATCCCCGATCCCCCCATCTCCCTGTAAACTGCGCCTCTTTACCCGACGCACAGGGAGCTCAAATGTCCGGTTCGATCCTTTATATCCACGGTTTCAACAGCGCGCCGGCCTCAAAAAAGGCTACGCAGTTGATGCAAGTGATGGACCGGCTGGGCTTGAGCGATCAACTGCGTGTCCCGGCCTTGCACCACCACCCACGCGAAGCCATCGGTCAGCTGGAGCAGGCGATTGAAGAGCTGGGGCGGCCACTGCTGGTCGGCAGCTCACTCGGCGGCTACTATGCCACTCACTTGGCCGAGCGCCATGGCCTCAAGGCTTTGCTGATCAACCCTGCCGTCAGTCCGCACCGGATGTTCGACGGGTTCCTGGGAACGCAGAAAAACCTGTATACCGATGAGACTTGGGAAATGACCCACGACCACGTGACGGCCCTGGCCGAGCTGGAAGTGCCGGCGCCCCAAGACCCGCAGCGGTATCAGGTGTGGTTGCAGACCGGCGACGAAACGCTGGACTATCGCCTGGCCCAGCAGTATTACCGAGCCTGTGCCTTGCGCATTCAGGCCGGCGGCGACCATAGTTTCCAGGGCTTTGCCGCACAACTGCCGGCAATGTTGAGTTTTGCCGGTATCGGCGCAGATTTGTATCAGGCGATCGATTTCACAGCACTGTGAACTGTCGCCTCTATTTCACGAACATTTGACGACGAGACCCCATGGCCACTCCCAGCGCTAGCTCTTATAACGCAGACGCCATCGAAGTCCTCTCGGGCCTCGACCCGGTGCGCAAACGCCCCGGCATGTACACCGACACCAGTCGGCCGAACCACCTCGCCCAGGAAGTCATCGACAACAGCGTCGACGAAGCCTTGGCCGGGCATGCGAGCTCGGTGCAAGTCATCCTGCACGCCGATCATTCCCTGGAAGTCAGTGACGACGGCCGTGGCATGCCGGTGGACATTCACCCTGAAGAGGGTGTTTCCGGGGTCGAGCTGATCCTCACCAAGCTGCACGCGGGCGGCAAGTTTTCCAACAAGAACTACCAGTTCTCCGGCGGTCTGCACGGGGTGGGTATTTCGGTGGTCAACGCCTTGTCGACCGAAGTCCGGGTACGCGTGAAGCGTGACGGCAACGAATACCAGATGACGTTCGCCGATGGTTACAAGAAAACCGAGCTGGAAGTGATCGGCACGGTCGGTAAACGCAACACCGGGACCAGCGTGTTCTTCGCACCGGACCCGAAATACTTCGATTCGCCGAAATTCTCCATCAGCCGCCTCAAGCACGTGCTCAAGGCCAAGGCTGTTCTGTGCCCGGGGTTGCTGGTCAGTTTTGAAGACAAAGCCACCGGTGAAAAAGTCGAATGGCATTACGAAGATGGCCTGCGCTCCTACCTGGTAGACGCCGTCAGCGAATTCGAACGCCTGCCGGACGAACCGTTCTGCGGCAGCCTGGCCGGTAATAAAGAAGCGGTCGACTGGGCGCTGTTGTGGCTGCCGGAAGGTGGCGACGCGGTTCAGGAAAGCTACGTCAACCTGATTCCGACGGCCCAGGGCGGCACCCACGTCAACGGTTTGCGTCAGGGCTTGCTCGATGCGATGCGTGAGTTCTGCGAATTCCGCAGCCTGCTGCCGCGCGGCGTGAAGCTGGCGCCGGAAGACGTGTGGGAGCGCATCGCCTTCGTTCTGTCGATGAAAATGCAGGAACCGCAATTTTCCGGCCAGACCAAAGAACGCCTGTCGTCCCGTGAAGCGGCGGCGTTCGTTTCCGGTGTGGTCAAGGACGCCTTCAGCCTGTGGCTCAACGCCAACCCGGAAACCGGCATGCTGCTGGCCGAACTGGCGATCAACAACGCCGGCCGTCGTCTCAAGGCGAGCAAGAAGGTCGAACGCAAGCGCATCACCGCAGGGCCGGCGCTGCCGGGAAAACTGGCCGATTGCGCTGGGCAGGACCCGATGCGTTCCGAGCTGTTCCTGGTGGAAGGTGACTCCGCCGGCGGTTCCGCCAAGCAAGCACGGGACAAAGAGTTTCAGGCGATCCTGCCGTTGCGCGGCAAGATTCTGAACACCTGGGAAGTCGACGGCAGCGAAGTGCTGGCCAGCCAGGAAGTGCACAACATCGCCGTGGCCATTGGCGTCGATCCGGGCGCCGCAGACATTAGCCAGCTGCGTTACGGCAAAATCTGCATTCTCGCCGACGCCGACTCCGACGGTCTGCACATCGCCACGTTGCTGTGTGCCTTGTTCGTCCAGCATTTCCGCCCGCTGGTCGATGCCGGCCATGTCTACGTCGCGATGCCGCCGCTGTACCGTATCGACTTGGGCAAAGAGATTTACTACGCCCTGGACGAAGCCGAGCGCGATGGCATTCTCGATCGTCTGGTCGCCGAGAAGAAACGCGGCAAGCCGCAGGTCACCCGATTCAAAGGCCTGGGTGAAATGAACCCGCCGCAGTTGCGCGAAACCACCATGGACCCGAACACTCGGCGCCTGGTGCAACTGACGCTGGAAGACTTCGAGGCGACCTCGGAAATGATGGACATGCTGCTGGCGAAGAAACGCGCCGGTGACCGCAAGTCCTGGCTCGAATCCAAGGGCAACCTGGCCGAGGTTCTTGGTTGATGCGGCTTGGCTTTGCCCTGGCGTGTGCGTTACTGCTGACCCCGGTTTTGGCTTCTGCCGAACCGGCACCAGAGTTGCGCGTGGTCGCCGAGCATCCGATTGACGGCATGCCCGGCGGCAACCTGTCGGGGCTGGCTCAGTGCGGCAAAGACCTGTGGACAGTTTCCGATCGCGACGACGATCAAATCTACCGTCTCGATACCCGCGACACGGTCTGGCAGGCTGAAACCGTGCGCATCGGTGTGCCGCCGGTGCCGGACAGCGGTTTGCCCTGGGGCTTGCGTTCGCGGGCCTGGGCGGCGTCTTTCGTACGTGGCGGCGACCTGGATTTCGAAGCCATTACCTGTGACGGCGCCGGCAATCGCTACATTGTCAGCGAAAGCCATGCGGCCGTCCTGCAAGTGCCGCTCACGGGGCCGGCGACCTGGCTGAACATTTCGCCGATGCTGGTTCGCGAAGCGCGGGCCAGTGGCATGCTGTTGCAATTCAATGCACTGTTCGAGGGTTTGGCGATCAATCCGGCGGGTGATCAGATGTGGTTCGCTGCCGAGCGCCAAAGCCGCGGATTGTTGACGATCAAGCGCAAACAAACGGTATGGGACTGCGACGGTGGCTGTGTGCTGCTGAGCGAGGCGGGCATGGAAATGCAGCCGCCGCAATTTCCCAATGCCAAACCGGTATCTCGGGATTTTTCCGATATATCGTTGTTCAACGGCAAACTGTTCACCCTTGAGCGCAACGCGTACCAGATTTGCCGCCGCGATCTGCAAACGGTGAAAGTCGAGCGTTGCTGGTCGTATGCGGCAGAACTGCTGCAGGCCAACCGTCGTTATCCACAGAACTATGGGCTGGAAGAAGCGTTGGTCGTGGACGCTGACGGTGTCTGGATCGGTGTCGACAACAACAACGGTGCTCGCGCCGATGGCGAAAGTCGCCCGGTGGTCTGGCGCTTCGCCGCGCCTGAAGGTGGTTGGAGCGCCAAGCCGTGAGCCAGCAAACACCGGGCAAACGCGCCGGCCGGGTCATGTTGGTGCTGGCCTGGTGTGCCGCGCTGTTTCTGGCGACACGGTTTTTCGGGCAATGGGAGGAGCGCCAGCAAAACCCCAATGTGGTGGTCAGCTCGGAACAGGGTGAAGGTTTTATCGAAGTAAAGCTGGTCAGCAATAGCCAAGGGCATTTTGTGGCCAGCGGCGCAATCAACGGCCACCCGGTGGATTTCATGCTCGATACCGGGGCGACGGATGTGTCGATTCCGGCCAGCGTGGCCGAAGGGCTGAAACTGGAACAAGGCTTCGGGGTGACCCTGAGCACGGCCAATGGTCTGAGCGAGGGCTACCGCACCCGCATCGACCGGCTGCAACTGGGCGATATTGTGCTGCGTGATGTTCGCGCGCTGGTCGCGCCAGGACTGGAAGGCAAACAGGTGCTGCTCGGCATGAGTGCACTGAACAAACTTGAATTTACCCAGCGCGGTGGCACCATGTTGCTGCGCCAGACAACGAACCGATGAGGCCCGCATGAGCGACTCCCTTGATCTCAGCCTGGACGGTGTAGAACGCCGGTCACTGGCTGACTTCACCGAAAATGCCTACCTCAATTATTCCATGTACGTGATCATGGACCGTGCCTTGCCGCATATCGGCGACGGCCTGAAACCGGTACAGCGGCGCATCATCTACGCGATGAGCGAGTTGGGGCTGGACGCCGATTCCAAGCACAAGAAATCGGCGCGTACCGTCGGTGACGTGCTCGGCAAGTTTCACCCGCACGGCGACTCGGCCTGCTACGAAGCCATGGTCCTGATGGCCCAGCCGTTCAGCTACCGCTACACGCTGGTCGACGGTCAGGGTAACTGGGGTGCGCCGGATGATCCCAAGTCGTTCGCGGCCATGCGTTACACCGAGGCGCGCCTGTCCCGTTACTCCGAAGTGCTGCTCAGCGAACTGGGCCAGGGCACTGCGGACTGGGGCCCGAACTTCGACGGCACCCTCGACGAGCCGCTGGTGTTGCCAGCACGTTTGCCGAACATCCTGCTCAATGGCACCACCGGCATCGCCGTGGGCATGGCCACTGACGTGCCGCCGCATAATCTGCGCGAAGTCGCGACAGCCTGCGTGCGTTTGCTCGATGAGCCCAAAGCCACGGTCGAACAGCTCTGTGAACACATCCAGGGCCCGGATTACCCGACCGAAGCGGAAATCATCACCCCGCGCGCCGACCTGCTGAAAATGTACGAAACCGGCAAGGGCTCGGTGCGTATGCGCGCCGTGTACCACATCGAAGATGGCGACATCATCGTGACCGCGCTGCCGCATCAGGTCTCCGGTGCCAAGGTGCTGGAACAGATCGCCGCGATGATGCAGGCCAAGCCGTCCAAGGCGCCGCAGATCGCTGACCTGCGCGACGAATCCGACCACGAAAACCCGTGCCGGATCGTGATCATTCCGGGCGCACGCAAAAACTTTGACCACGACGCACTGATGCAGCACCTGTTCGCCAGCACCGAGCTGGAGTCGAGCTACCGGGTCAACATCAACATCATCGGCCTGGACGGCAAGCCGCAGCTGAAAAACCTGCGCGCGCTGCTGGTCGAGTGGCTGGAGTTCCGGGTTCAGACCGTGCGTCGTCGCCTGCAATTCCGCCTCGACAAGGTCGAACGTCGCCTGCACCTGTTGGACGGTTTGTTGATTGCCTACCTCAACCTGGATGAAGTGATTCACATTATCCGGACCGAGGAGCATCCAAAAGCCGCCCTGATCGCGCGTTTCGCCCTGAGCGAAATCCAGGCCGACTACATCCTCGACACCCGTTTGCGTCAGTTGGCACGACTGGAAGAGATGAAGCTGCGTGACGAGCAGGATGAGTTGCTCAAGGAGCAAGCCAAGCTGCAAGCCCTGCTGGGCAGCGAAACCAAGCTGAAAAAGCTGGTGCGCACCGAGCTGATCAAGGACGCCGAAACCTATGGCGACGACCGTCGTTCACCGATCGTCGAGCGGACCGAGGCCAAGGCCCTGACCGAGCACGATCTGCTGCCGAACGAGAAAGTGACCGTCGTGCTGTCGGAAAAAGGCTGGGTTCGCTCGGCCAAGGGGCACGAAATCGACGCCACGGGGCTTTCCTACAAGGCCGGGGACGGGTTCAAGGCGCTGGCGGCCGGTCGCTCCAACCAGTTTGCGGTGTTTATCGACTCCACCGGGCGCAGTTATTCAGTGGCGGCGCACACCCTGCCGTCGGCTCGCGGCCAGGGCGAACCGCTGACCGGTCGTCTGACGCCACCGCCAGGCGCAAGCTTCGAATGCGTGCTGATGCCGGAAGATGATTCGCTGTACGTGATTGCCTCCGACGCCGGTTATGGCTTCGTGGTCAAAGGTGAAGACTTCCAGGCCAAGAACAAGGCCGGCAAGGCACTCTTGAGCCTGCCGAGCAACTCGAAGGTCATTCTTCCGCGCCCGGTGGCCGATCGCGAGAACAACTGGCTGGCTTCGGTGACGACCGAAGGTCGCCTGCTGATCTTCAAGATCAGCGACCTGCCACAATTAGGGAAGGGCAAAGGCAACAAGATCATCGGGATCACCGGTGAGCGTGTGGCCAATCGCGAAGAATATGTGACGGACATCGCCGTTCTGCCGGAGGGTGCCACTTTGGTGCTGCAGGCTGGAAAACGTACCTTGTCACTGAAAGTGGACGACCTCGAACACTACAAAGGTGAGCGTGGGCGTCGTGGTAACAAGTTGCCACGGGGCTTTCAGAGGGTAGATGCGCTGCTCGTCGAAAACCTCAATTAAGCGTCCTAGAGGCCTCGATCTACGATTTAACGCGTAGATCGACGCTTTGGCGCTGGAGTCGGAACGCATATTCACGGATGATATGGCCTTTCAAGCGCCGGCGTGGTCGAGCGTTCTTCATATTTATTGAGTATTTTCACTGTGGTTAGCCTTGTGGCAATCACCTGGATGGGACGATGACTGCTCTGCGCCTTCCTTTTATTTTGATGCTCGCCGGCGTTCTTGGCCTGGCGGGTTGCAGCGTTCACCAGCCGGTGTCGCTGTATCAACTGGACAGCGGAAGCCCGGTTGCACCTGCGCAAAGCGCGGGTATGGCGGTATTGTTGGGCCCGGTAACGGTCGCCGATTACCTGCAACGTGAAACCTTGTTGCAGCGTCAGCCCGATGGCAGTCTGCAAGCGTCGACGGATGGTCGTTGGGCGGGTAGCTTGTCCTCTGACATTGATCAGCTGTTGCTGCGTCAGGTCGCCGGTCATCTGGACAGTCAGCGTGTTGTGCTGGCGCCCGCCACAACCGGTTTCACGCCAGATGTCCAGGTACTGCTGACGATTACTCGCCTGGATTCGGGCGCGTCGCAACCGGCCATCCTGGATGCGCAATGGCGTTTGATCGACCGTCGTGGTCAGGTTCGCGATAACCGCATCATTCACCTGCAAGAGCAGCACGCGGGTGGTACGGCAGCGCAGGTACAGGCCCAAGGCGTGTTGTTGCAGCGCCTGGCCGAGCAATTGTCGGTGGCGCTCAAACCATTGGCCAATCAGCCGCCAATCGCTGAAGCACCAAAAAAACCGGCTGCCAAGCCTGTGGCTCCAGCGGCCGAGCAAGAGAAACAGCCGAAAATCCCGATGGCATCGCCAATCCGGACCGATATGGAAGTGTTCAGGTTCTAAGCCTGGATTGATCCAAAGCAAAGCCCGCCCTGTGCGGGCTTTGTTGTTTCTGAATGAGCGTGTAGCAGCTGTCGAGCCTGCGAGGCTGCGTTCGAGGACGAAGTCCTCGCAAATCCTGTGAGTACAGTCTGACTGAATAAGCCCATTGCCCTTACGCCTGTTGGGCCCAAGCCCAAGCCCAAGCCCAAGCCCGAGCGCGGGTCGAGGCGAACGCAACCTCGCAGGCTCGGCAGCTGCTACATGGCACCCACAAAAAACCCGCAGATGATCACTCATCTGCGGGCTTCATTGTTACAGGCTAAGGCTTACGCCCGGCGCTCATGCATCCGCGCCAGTTGTCGCTCCAGCATCGATGGATAAGGTTCCATCAGTCGCTCCACGCAGCAAGCACCCTCGGGGCTGGCAATCGGACGAATCCGCGCGCGTTGACGAATCAGCACGTCGTCACTGATCTTGCGCTCCACCAGCAGCAGGTTGCGGCTGTGTTGCGACAGGGCCAGGGCATCCTGGGCGGATTCGGTCAGCAGCAGGTCGATCTGACTCATTCCGAACAATTCCTCGCCCAGCGTCAGCCCGAGCTGCAATTGCAGGGTAATGCCGCTGTCCGCGACCTCGATTTGCAACTGATGGCCCAGCGCCCGCAGCAGCTCGCCGCAGCAGATCGCGTTGGTCAGGTAGTCATCGCCGCTGTCTTCGGTGTGGAACAGCATCAGCGTGCTGCCATCGTTCAGGGTGTGCAGTTCGCTCTGATAGAGCGAAGCGGCCTGGTCGAGACAGTCGCGATAGCGTTTGAGCAGCTCTTCCAGACGAGTGCGTGGCAGGCGACGCAGTTGATCCTGAGCGCCCAGTTGCACGGCCAGGACGGCGCTGTGTTGCGGCACATTGGAAATTACCGGTTTTGCTGCCGGCTTCGGCGCGCTGGCGACCGACTCATCACGCAGGTCTGCGAACGCGTCATCGTCATCGTCATCGTCGTCTTCAACGGTGCTGACAATGTGTCGTGGCGCCGGTTTGAGGCTGGCTACCGGTTTGGTTTCATCGAAACTCGGATCACGCAGGTTGCGTACTTCGAAGGTCGGCTCGTTGTCGTCCGCGTCTTCGTAATCGCTGTCGTCTTCAGGCTCGGGCTGCGGTTCCGGCTCGGCGGGCTCCGGAGCGAAATTGGCGTGCAGCTGACGGGCCAGATCGCCGATCTCATCCTGACGCTCGGTGGCCGGGGTGTATTCGTCGATGTTGCGCAGCCACACGCGCAATTGCAGCAGTGGTGTGGAAATATGCCGACCCAAACGCAGGCTAAGGGCCAGGGACAATGCCAGCAGGATCGCACTCAAAATGCCCATGCTTTGCAGGCTGATGGTCATCGGCTGCTGGAACTGATCCATGTCCAGGCTGATGCGCAGTTGCCCGGCGGTCACGTCCTGGAAGGTGATCTTGCTCTGGTACATGCCCTCGGCTTCGCCCAGCAGGCTGTGCTTGGGACGCTGACCGGCTTCGGCGAGGATGCGGTTATCCACGCTATAAATGGCCGCGTGGGCCACCAGCTTGTTTTTGGTCAGGTTGTTGAGCAGCACGTTGAGGCTGAGGATGTCGTTGGACACCAACAGCTCCGTGGCGGACGTGGCCGTCTGCGTGGTCAGGCTTTCGCCCAGCGCATCGGCCTGCTCATGCATGGCCTGCTTGAACTGCAAACCCATCACACAGGCGTAGATCACCAGGGCCAAGGCGACCAGGATCACGTTATGGCTGGCGATGCGCAATGCAATCGGTACACGGCGGTGGCGCAGTGCACGGAAGATCAGCAGAAAGAAGTTATCGGTTTTTACTGGCGTGGGCCGGTTCACTTGCGCTCGGCTCTTTTGTCCGTGAAGTTGACGCGCAGTATAGCGACAGGCCCTAGGCCGTCAAAGCGCTCACGGTGCCCGATGGTCACTGAAAGTGGGTAGAATGCGGTTTTTTTCCACTTGCGGGGGTGCGCCTTGCGCGAAATCGTCCTGATAAACATCACGGGAGTCGACCGTCCGGGTCTGACTGCGGCCATTACCGGCGTTCTGGCCCAGGGTGGTGTGAACATTCTCGACATCGGTCAGGCGGTGATCCACGACACTCTGTCGTTCGGCATCCTGGTTGAAATTCCCGGTACCGAGCAAGGCAAGTCGGTGCTCAAGGACATCCTGTTCAAGGGGTACGAGCTCGATCAACAGGTTCGTTTCACGCCGGTGTCCGAAGAGGATTACCAGCAGTGGGTCGGCAATCAGGGCAAGAAACGCCACATCGTGACGCTATTGACCCGCAAAGTGACCGCCGAACAGTTGCAGGCCGTGAGTTCGATCACGGCCAAATATGGCCTGAACATCGATCACATTGATCGCCTGTCCGGGCGCATGCCGCTGGACACTCCGGCCGACAAGGGCAAGGGCTGCATCGAGTTTTCGGTGCGCGGCGAAGCGGCTGATCCACAGGCACTGCGTGCCGAGTTCCTGAGCGTTGCTCAGGAGCTGAACGTCGATATCGCCTTCCAGGAGGATTCGCTGTTCCGGCGCAACCGTCGCTTGGCGGTGTTCGACATGGACTCGACCCTGATCGAAGCCGAAGTGATCGACGAGCTGGCCAAGGCCGCTGGCGTGGGTGAACAGGTTTCAGCCATCACTGAGCGGGCCATGGCCGGCGAACTGGATTTTCGCGCCAGCTTCAAGGAGCGTCTGGCATTGCTGCAAGGCCTGGACGTCAGCGTGCTGGATTCGATCGGCGCCTCGCTGCGTCTGACCGAAGGCGCCGAAACCCTGTTTGCCGAACTCAAGCGCCTGGGCTACAAAACGGCAATCCTGTCGGGCGGCTTCACCTACTTCGCCAAGCAATTGCAGGCCAAGCTGGGGATCGATTACGTGTTTGCCAACGAACTGGAAGTGGTTGACGGCAAGGTCACCGGTGTCGCGGTCGAGCCGATTGTCGATGCACAGCGCAAGGCCGACTTGCTGCGTGAGCTGGCGCACAAGGAAGGTTTGCGTCTGGAGCAGACCATTGCGGTCGGCGATGGCGCCAACGATCTGCCGATGCTGGCGATTGCCGGGTTGGGCGTAGCGTTCCGTGCCAAGCCACTGGTGAAACAGTCGGCGAAGCAGGCGATTTCCACCCTGGGGCTGGATGGCGTGCTGTACCTGTTGGGTTTTCGCGATCGCGACGGTCAGCTCTAGGCAGCGCAAATAAATGTGGGAGCGGCGGTGCGGCGATCCGACTTGCCCGCGAAGAGGCCGGAACATCCAACATCTATGTTGTCTGTGCCGACGCTTTCGCGGGCAAGTCGGATCGCCGCACCGCCGCTCCCACAGGGATGCAGTTTGGCCTTTAGGCCTTTGGCTGGCCCATGCCCTGGCCCATCTGCACCGAGACGCCAGCGGTCATTTCTTCCGACCATTGCACTTGATCCGGCCCGAACAGCACAACAGCGGTCGAACCCAGTTTGAAGCGACCCAGCTCCGCACCTTTTTCCAGGTGGATCGGTGCGCGGGCGGCTTCGTCGTAGCGGAAGGTTTTCAGCTCGCGTTTCGGCGGCGTGACCAATCCTGCCCAGACGGTTTCAATCGACGCGACAATCATCGCGCCCACCAGTACCACGGCCATCGGCCCGCGCTCGGTGTCGAAAATGCACGCGACGCGCTCGTTGCGGGCGAACAGTTCCGGGACGTTTTCAGCAGTGGTCTGATTCACTGAGAACAGGCGGCCCGGGATGTAGACCATCTCGCGCAAGGTGCCGGCCAGCGGCATGTGCACGCGGTGGTAGTCCTTCGGCGACAGGTAAATGGTCGCGAAATCACCGCCCATGAACGGCGCGGCATTCGCCGCATCGCCACCCAGCAGTTCCAGCACGCTGAAGCTGTGACCCTTGGCCTGGAACACGCGGCCGTGTTCGATCGGGCCAAGTTGGCTGACCGCACCGTCGGCCGGGCTGAGGATCGCGCCCGGTGTTTCGTCCAGTGGACGCGCCCCGTCTTTCAAGGCACGGGTGAAGAACGCATTGAAGTGTTCGTAGGCGGTCAGGTCTTCGACCAGCGCCTGGGACATGTCCACCTGGTAACGCTTGGCGAACCAGGCGGTAAAGGCGTTTTTGAACCAGCGCACGCGGCATTCGGCAATGCAGCCGGCCAGTCGCGAGAGCAAGTGATGGGGCAGCAGGTATTGGCTGAGGATAAACAGACGCTTATTCATTAACTGTCCTTAAAACCTTAAATCTCTACGGGGGTGTCGGGATGGTTGCCCCATTCGCCCCAGGAACCGGCGTAGCCTTTGACCCGCGGATAACCGAGGGATTTGGCCACCAGATAGGTGAAGCCAGAACGGTGGTGAGTCTGGCAGTGGGTAATCACTTCTTTGTCTTTGGTGATGCCGAGCTGTTCGAGGATCTGCGGCATGTCCGTGCGAATGCGCAAGTTGCGCGACTTATCCATGCCCGCAGTCCATTCGAAATTGACCGCGCCGGGAATATGCCCGCCCTTGGCCGCCAGCACTTTCTCGCCGGAGTACTCCAGCGGTCCGCGCGCATCCCAGATCGCCAGGTCGGCGGCGCCGAGACGGCTTTGCAGGTATTCGCGGGTGGCCGTAGGTTCGTCGTGCAGGGTCAATGCCACCGGGCCGCCAACCGAAGGCGGGATTTGGATCGACATCGGCAAACCTTCAGCCAGCCAGGCCGGCAGTCCGCCGTCCAGATAGTGGTAGTTGCGGTGGCCAATGACATCCAGCAGCCAGATAAAACGCCCGGCCCAGCCGCCGCCTTCGTCGTCATAAACGACGTAGACCGCATTGGGGTTGTGTCCCAACTCACCAAACAACGCTTCGAGTGCCGCTTGCGCAGGCATCAGCCCCGGCGCAGGCGCCTGGCCGAGTTGCGTGCGCTTGGGGTCGACAAAGCGCGCGCCGGGAAGGTGCCCTTCGCCATAGCGAGCGCTGCTGGTCAGGTCCACCAGAATCAGGTCGCGGGCCTCGAGGCGAGGGAGCAAGTCGCTCGGCTCGATCACCAGCGGCAAGCCAGAGAAGTCAGACATGTGAGGTCTCCAGAGCACAAAAGTGTGGATTGTAGCGCAGCGTCATTGGCCGCGGTGGCTAAAGGTGTTCAAGGCTTTCTCGATGCATTGCGCGGTTTTGCCGAAGGCTTGCACGGTGATTTCCGAGAACGGCCCGCCGCCCTGATCCGCCACCACCACCATGATCACCCGCCCATTGTTGACCAGCGAGCGCAGCAACAGGTGTTCGCCACGGAATTGCGCACGCAGGCTGGCCGGCAACAAGGCCGAAAACTGGGCGTTATTGGCGGGTGTCAGGCGCACCTGAGCCTGTTGCGAGAGCAGCCGTTGCAGCACCGAGCTTTGGCTGACCATCAGGTTCAGGCCGGCCGTTTCTGTTGGCAACCCGGCGATCTGATGCGCCCGCAGATTGGCGTGCGTGCGGTCGGCCATCAAAATCATCACTCGGCGCATCCCGCACGCGACGAGGGCGTCCCGAGCAGAGGTGGTCAAGTGCATGGCGTTGGTGAAGGGGCTGGGTTCTACCAGCAACTCGGCACATTGGCTGCGCCACTTCGCCAGGTCTTCGGTGGTCGGTGCCGCTGCCGGAAGCAACCTGGCGTGGACACGATTCGTGCCTGTTGGCCAGAGCAGCGAGGCGGCGGGGTGCCACAGGTCCGGCATGGCATGCAGTCGGGCGCTGTTGGCGGCTTGTTGGTGCAATTGCTGCTGCACCTCGGCCATCGGCATTTGCAGATAAAGGCTGGTCAGGTACTGCCAGCGCTCGCTGTGAGGGCTGTCCCACGCCTGTTGCGCCGACAGTGCCAGGCCGTTGGCCAGCAGCACGGTATTGGCCGGCTGATTGAGCCAGCGGCGCAGCGTCGGATCGTCATCCAGGCGGTTTTGCTGGCGCAACGGATGATCGCTGTCGCGGGCAATGCGCAAGACCTGGACCAGTTCGCGCTGCTCGGTCAGCAGCAGGCGATAACCTTGTTCCACCCAGATCGGCAGGCGCCAGATGCTCACCAGTGCCTGGCAAATCTCCAGCAAACGCACGCCGAACAACTGCTTCTCGACTTTTCGCGCCGATTCACCTTGATGGATGACCCGCAGTTCCCACTCTTCAAGCAACTGCGGATGGGTCAGTGCCATCGGCCACAGCGGCGAGAGAAACAGCAGACTGCCCCAGTGAATGTCCTGCCACAGCCGCGCCAGTCGACCGGCAAAAAAACCATTGGCCTGCTGCGTCGCGTGCTGGCTGATCAATTGCAGTTGGCGCAAGGCAACCGGAATCTGCGATTGCGGCTCCGCGGGCAGGCGGGCGAGCAGTTCTTCGGTGCGTTTCAAGCCGAGGCGATTGATCGCCACTTCAAGGTTTTCCGCAGGCTCGGTCATGCTGCCGTGGGTGTGCCGATTGGCTTCACGAATGATGCTCAAGGCCAGGGCCGGGCTGTCTTGCATCAATTCCGCAATGTCGCGAAGCGAGCTGCGGCTGTCAGTTATGGCCCTGCACACACGGTCGTGACTGTCCTGCGGAACCGGCAGTCGCACGCCATCGAGCAGCTTGACCCAGCCTTCAAGCGTGGTCGGTTTTTGCGTTGGAATGTTCGTTTGGTTAGCCATGGTTGGACGCAATCTTCGTCTGCATTACCTATGCCCGGAGTAGGCTAAATTAGCTTTTCGCTTGAACGGGCTATAGTCTGGCGCAGTTTTGCCGATAAGGAGAAGAAGAGATTTTTCGACCTCCGAATATGACCTTGAACCCGACTCAGTAAGTGCTCTCCTACCTATGGCTAAAATTCTCGGCATCATTGTCGTATTCGCGAGCGTGCTCGGCGGATACGTGCTCTCCCACGGCAAGATTGCCGCCCTTATTCAGCCTTTCGAGGTAATGATTATCGGTGGTGCGGCACTTGGCGCATTCCTGCAGGCCAACCCGGGCCATATGGTCAAGCACGTCCTCAAGAAAGCTTTCGGGATGTTCAGCTCGCGTTTCAACCACACCTTCTACCTTGAAGTGCTGGGGCTGATTTACGAGATCCTCAACAAAAGCCGCCGCGAAGGCATGATGGCCATCGAAGGCGACATCGAAGATGCCGCGGCGAGCCCGATCTTCGCCAAGTACCCGGCGGTGCTCAAAGATGACCGCATGACGGCGTACATCTGCGACTACCTGCGCATCATGTCGTCCGGCAACATGGCGCCCCATGAGCTGGAAGGCCTGTTCGACATGGAACTGACCAGCCTCAAGGAAGACCTGGATCACCCTTCCCACGCGGTAAACGGCATTGCCGACGCCATGCCGGGTTTCGGTATCGTGGCGGCGGTACTGGGTATCGTGGTGACAATGGCCTCCCTGGGCGAAAGCGATCAGAAAATGATCGGTGTGCACGTCGGTGCGGCACTCGTCGGTACCTTCTTCGGTATTCTCGCCGCGTACGGTTTCTTTGGCCCGTTGGCCCACGCCCTGGCCCACGATGCCAAGGAAGAGCTGAACGTCTACGAGGCCATCAAGGCGTCGCTGGTGGCTTCGGCATCCGGCATGCCGCCATCGCTGGCCGTGGAATTCGGTCGCAAGGTTCTGTATCCGGCGCACCGTCCTAGCTTCGCTGAGCTGGAACAAGCGGTTCGCGGTCGCTAAGTCATGGAAAATAACCAGCCGATCATCATCAAGCGCGTCAAGAAATACGCGAGCGGGCATCACGGGGGCTCCTGGAAAATCGCTTTCGCGGACTTCGCGACGGCGATGATGGCGTTCTTCCTGGTGCTGTGGCTGCTCTCCACCGCAACACCAGAACAGAAGATTGCCATCGCCGGTTACTTCAAGGACCCGGTCGGCTTCACCGAAAGTGGCACCCCGTTCATCATTGATCTGGGTGGTTCGCCCACCCTGGCGCCGGAGAAGACCCTCAACCCTGAGGTGAAGTCCCAGCCTCAGCCAGACAGAGTCACCGTCGACACCGAGCAGATCGAAGGGATGGCCGAGCTGGTTGAAAAGGAGCGCCTGGAACTGTTGCTGCAAGAATTGCAGAACAAGGTCGATGAAAATCCGCAGCTGCAGAAATTCAAGGACCAGATCCTGTTCGAGATCACACCGGACGGTTTGCGCATCCAGATCATGGACGCCGAAAACCGGCCGATGTTTGATTCCGGCAGTGCGCGCCTGAAGCCGTATTTCGAAGACATCCTGCTGGCCATGGCCGACACCATCAAAGCGGTGCCGAACAAGATCAGCATCAGCGGCCACACCGATGCCAAACCGTACTCGGGCACCGGTGATTTCGGTAACTGGGAACTCTCGGCCAACCGTGCCAACGCCGCTCGCCGTGCGCTGGTGGCCGGCAGCTATCCCGATCAGCAAGTGGCGCGGGTAGTCGGTTATGCCTCGTCGGCGCTGTTCGATCGCGAAAACCCGTTCAATCCGGTCAACCGCCGGATCGACATCGTGGTGCTGACCAAGAAAGCCCAAAAGGCCATTGAAGGTTCGCAAGGTGTAGAACCTGCGCCAGAGCAGGCGCCAGCCCAAGGGCAGGGCGGCCCGGGCGAAGTGCCGGCCAAACCGGTCGATCCAATCGCATTGCCGGCGGATAAAGAACCGCTGCCGGCCCATGAGCTTCGCGAACGTTTGAATCTCTTCGAAAACCCGCCACCGAAACCGGCGGAACCGCCGAAGCAGTGACCCACAAAAAAGCCGACAGCGATGTCGGCTTTTTTGTGCCAGTCAGAAACCCCGTCGAATGCGGTTCTTGAGCTGGTCATGGAACAGTTCGGCATCACGCCGGTGAGTGCCGCGAACGGATTCGCTGAACGACTCCAGCCCCATCGAGCGCTTGGAGAGCAACTCCTCGCGATAGGCATCGATAAAGAAGTTGATGTCGTTCTCGCCGCTCAATTTCGGCCATTTATCGAGGTACTGCGGCAGTGCGCTGGGGCCGATCTTGTACGAGCAGATTCTTCGATTGCTGATGGTGGCCTCGCCGATTTCGAACGGCACCCACCACGACTGTGCAGTCTGCTCCGAGACCACGGCCATCAGGTGCGTACATTCGGTGATATTGCGTGTGATCACAGTGGTGATGTCTTCAGTGGTCTGCGACTCCGGGTCCAGCACGTCGAGGTAGGTCTTGATGTTCGCTTGCGTCAGGCGCGTGTTAATGGCCATCGCATAGGCGCGGTCGGTGTGGCGGTAGCTGATAAACACGGGCATCAGAAATGTCCTTTGAGCGCGAGTTCGCGGTAATAGGCACCGAGCGCGGTGAGGCGGCATCCGGTGGCGTTGATGGCCGCGTAGTACATGTGTTCGGCATCCACCGGTTCGATCAGGCTATGGCGATTGCACTTTTGCAGCTGCTTGAAGATGTGACCGTGGTCCGGGTCATACGTGGCTTCGGTGGGCTCGTAGCTGGGGTCGAGGGCGTACACAGACTGGGCCTCGGGAAACCATTCGGGTAACTGGCTCAGTATTTCTTCCAGGATCAGCGGCGGGACGTCGCGCAGGGCGATGAATTGCGACACGTTGGTTTTAAACACCGGACGTTGATCCCAGGCGCCCAGCGCGTTGTCTACGAACGAATACAGGCTGCCGGGCGTAATCTGGCCCAATACGTTGGCGGCACCGCCGTGAAGCGCTTGCAGCAGCAGCCCGGTGAACACGCCGTGGCCGGATTCTTCCAGGGCTGATTGGGCTTTCTTGCAGGCGGTCAATATCGTCATGCCTTCGCCGATCATGCTGGCGCCCCCGCGCAGACTGCGCATTTCGCCCGCGGCACCCGCTTCACAGCAATCGAGAATGATGACTTTGTTTTTGATCTTGTCGGCGGCGTTCGCCCACTGAAGGATGTCGCTGATGCGAATCCCATCGTTGCTGCAGCGATAATCCTGGGGAATCAGCATGCCTTCATCGATACCGCTTTCGAAGTGGCCATGTCCGGCGAAGTACAGCAGTGCCACATTGCAGTCGCCGGAAAACAATTGCTTGATGTTCTCTTCCAGCATCTGGCGACTCAGGTACTCCTCGGCAGATGTCAGCACCAGGTTTTTGAAGTTGGGTTTGCCCGTCGCATGCCGCTCCAATATCGAGGCCATGGCGATGGCGTCATTGTTACAGCCGGTGAGCGGCGCGACATGCGTGTAATGATTGATGCCGATAAACAGTCCCTTGCGCATGATCACCCCGCCGTATGCAGGCGAATCGCACTGACGATGCTGTTGGTGTTCCACGCACATTCGGCATGTGCCGCGTCCCGCACCACCGTGGAGATCCGCTCGGCGCCAAATGGTTTGATCGCGATAATCACCTTGCCCATGCGCTTGGCGATCTCGATTTCCTTGTTGATCCACTTGCTATAGGTGGAGTACATGCCGGCCATGATCAGCACCGCCGAGCAGGGGCGGATCTTGTTCTCGATGGCTTCTTCAAGTTGTTTGTCGGTTTGTGCGCCGACAATCGGGTTGTGCGGAGGAACTGAGAAATTTTTGAATTGGAACGATGGTTGCGCAGTGAGCAGTCGCACCAGATTGTCGTGCGCGTCAGAGTAGTTCCACGAATGGCTGATGAACAAATGGTAGGTTTGCATGGTTGTCCCTCGGTATCGCGACAGTGCGAAGAGGAACCGAATTTAGGCGTCTGAATTGCCCCCGCAAGACCTGCGCGGATAAAGAGAAACATCCTGCAAGCAGGTAGGCGCCAGGCTGACCGAAAGGTCTGACGTTTAAAACGCGGGGAGTTTTGCAGGGCGGGGATTTGTAATCGGCAGCCTCTCAGGCGTGAGGCTGCCGATACGTCTGTTTAGTAACTGGTTTCAGGCAAACTGGCGATGATCGAGCGGTAGCTGTTCATCCGTTGCTGCTGCACGCGGCCTTCTTCGAGGGCCTTGAGCAGCGCGCAACCCGGTTCGCGGTCGTGCTTGCAGTCGCGGAAGCGGCAGGTGCCGATCAGGTCGTTGAACTCGATGAAACCGGCTTCGACATCGGCACGGCTGACGTGGCCCAGGCCGAATTCACGAATACCCGGGGAGTCGATCAACTCACCGCCACCGGGGAAGTGGAACAACCGCGCGGTGGTCGTGGTGTGGGTGCCTTGGCCGGACAACTCGGACAGCGGGCCGACACGGGCTTCGACTTCCGGCAGCAGGCTGTTGACCAGCGACGACTTGCCGACACCGGACTGGCCGACGAACACGCTGATGCGTCCGTCCAGTTGTTCCTGCAGTTGCTCCATGCCATTGCCGTGGTGCGCCGATACTTCCAGCACCGGGTAACCGAGCGTGCGGTAGACCGCCAGCAAGGCATTCAGCGCCGGGGCGTTCTGCTCGTCGATCAGGTCGAATTTGTTCAGCAGCAGCAACGGCCGGATACCGGCGTGCTCGGCGGCGACCAGGTACCGGTCGATCAGGTTGGCGTGAGGCTCGGGCAGCGGGGCGAAGACGATGACGATCATGTCGACGTTGGCGGCCACAGGCTTGAGCTGACCACGGCTGTCCGGGCGGCAGAGTTCGGTTTTACGCGGCAGTTGCGCCACGATCACGCCGATCCCTTGGTTGCCGGCGCGCCAGACCACTTGATCGCCGGTTACCAGTGCCGGGAGGTTGGCACGCAAGTGACAGCGGAACACCTGGCCAGCCAGTTCGCCATCCAGCGCCTCGACTTCGACCTGCACACCGAAGTGCGCGATCACAAGGCCGGTCTGTTCCGGACCCAGGTCGCCACCCTCAAGTGCCTCGACAGCCGAGGACTCGCGTTTGGCGGCGCGGGCAGCGCGTTCGCCCTGAATCTTTTCGATGCGCCAGTTTTGACGACGATTGAGTTGGCGTTTGGCCATGGGTGTTCCGTATCAAAGAATGCAGCGATTAGGTAAAACGGCCGCGAGTTTAGCACGCCCCGCCGGTTGCCTAGGCTAAACTGCGCAGCATTGCCTAGGAGCCGACACATGCAAAACTCGCAAAATCTGATCTGGATCGACCTGGAAATGACCGGTCTGAACCCTGATACCGACGTCATCATCGAAATGGCCACCATCGTCACCGACAGTGACCTGAACACCTTGGCCGAAGGTCCGGTGATCGCCATTCACCACAGCGACGAAATCCTCGCCGGCATGGACGAGTGGAACACCCGCCAACACGGCGGCTCGGGCTTGACCCAGCGCGTTCGTGACAGCCGGATCAGCATGGCTGAAGCCGAAGCCCAGACCATCGCCTTCCTGGAACAGTGGGTGCCGAAAGGCAAGTCGCCGATTTGCGGCAACAGCATCTGCCAGGACCGCCGCTTCCTTTATACGCACATGAAATCCCTGGAAAGCTACTTCCACTACCGCAACCTCGACGTATCGACCCTCAAAGAGCTGGCCGCACGCTGGGCGCCGGACGTGCGCGACAGCTTCAAAAAAGGTAGCACTCATTTGGCGCTGGACGACATCCGCGAATCGATTGCCGAGTTGCAGCACTACCGCAAGAACTTCATCAAGTTCTGATTGAGTCTCGGGTGACGCCATCGCGGGCAAGCCTTGCTCCTACAAGTGCGTTGTCCGCGCTGATTTTGTAGGAGCAAGGCTTGCCCGCGATGCAGGCGACGCGGTCCTGCGCGATGATCGCCCTCTTTTGGTGCCTCGGTGAAGTGAGTAGACTGCGCGCCTTTCTGCAAGGACCGCCGCCATGTTGCTGATGCTTTACCTGATCGCCATCACCGCCGAAGCCATGACGGGCGCGCTGTCTGCCGGCCGTCGCGGTATGGACTGGTTTGGTGTGGTGTTGATCGCTTGCATCACGGCGCTGGGCGGTGGTTCGGTGCGTGACGTATTGCTCGGGCACTACCCGCTGACTTGGGTCAAGCACCCGGAATACTTGGTGCTGACCTCGGTCGCGGCCATGGTCACGGTGTTCACCGCGCGCTGGATGCGCCACCTGCGTTCCCTGTTCCTGGTGCTCGACGCCGTGGGCCTGGTGGCGTTCACCCTGATCGGCTGCATGACCGCGCTGGAAATGGGCCACGGCATGCTGGTGGCTTCGGTCAGCGGCGTGATTACCGGGGTGTTCGGCGGCATCCTGCGCGACATCTTCTGCAACGACATCCCGCTGATCTTTCGCCGCGAGCTCTACGCCAGCGTCTCGTTCGCGGCAGCGTGGTGCTACATGCTCTGCATCTACCTGCAATTACCCGGTGAGCAGGCGATTTTGATCACGCTGTTTGGTGGCTTCCTGCTGCGATTGCTGGCGATTCGTTTTCATTGGGCAAATGCCGAAGTTCGTCTACAACGACGAGGCTTAAGGCCTACACGGTCCCTGTAGCCGCTGCCGAAGGCTGCGTCCGAGGCCGCAGGACTCGCTTTCCGGGAAGGCGACTGCTACGCAGCCGGACGCAGCCTTCGGCAGCTGCTACAGGAGTCCGTGTTGCTTGAGCGCCCACTCGACATGTTCGCGCACTAACTCCGATGGGTAATCCCTGCGCGCCTTCAGTGCCTCCAGCACCGGAATGCTCGACGGCGCATTGCCCAACCCCACCGCCAGGTTACGCAGCCAGCGCTCGTAACCGGCCCGGCGTAAAGGCGAGCCTTCGGTGCTGCTGAGGAATTTGTCTTCGTCCCACATGAACAGTTCGGCCAGTTCGGCGTTGTCCAGGTTGTGCCGTGGCTTGAAGTCGCTTTCGCCGGAGGGGCGGGCGAAGCGGTTCCACGGGCAGACGATCTGGCAGTCATCGCAACCGAACACGCGGTTGCCGATCAAGGGGCGTAAATCTTCCGGGATCGCGCTTTTCAGTTCGATGGTCAGGTAGGAAATGCAGCGCCGGGCGTCCAGCACGTAGGGGCCGACGAACGCATTGGTCGGACAGATGTCGAGACACGCAGTGCAGCGGCCGCAATGTTCGGTGGCATGGGGCGGATCGACCGGCAGTGGCAGATCGACAAAGAGTTCGCTGAGGAAGAAGTAACTGCCGGCCTTTCGATTCAAGACCAGGGTGTTTTTGCCGATCCAGCCAAGACCGGCCTGTTCGGCGATGGCTTTTTCCAGCACCGGGGCGCTGTCGACGAAGGCGCGGAAACCAAACGGGCCGATCTGGGCCTGAATTTTATCGGCCAGTTGTTGCACGCGTTTACGGATCAACTTGTGGTAATCGCGGCCCAAGGCATAACGCGACACATAGGCTTTTTCCGGTTTTCCCAGCAATTGCGCCATCTGGGTGTCACCCGGCAGGTAGTCCATGCGCAGGGAAACCACGCGCAAGGTGCCAGGGACGAGCTCTTCCGGGTGCGAGCGTTTGCTGCCATGGGCGCCCATGTAGTCCATTTCGCCGTGGTAGCCGGCGGCGAGCCAGCGCTCCAGGTGCTGCTCATGCTCGGCCAGGTCGAGGCCGCTGATGCCGACTTGCTGGAAGCCCAGCTCGCGGCCCCAGTCCTTGATGGATTGGGCGAGGGCGGGCAGGTCTGTAGTAATTGCGGGCATGAGGCGAGAGAAACCGGAGCTGAGGTGCGTATAATTCTGCCAGACATCGGAGCCTGAAGACGCATGCCGCACACTAAAGATGATTTACCCGACGCGCTGTACAGCGCCGCGCAGGTCCGAGGGCTCGATGCGAGCCTGATCGCGGCCGGCACACCGGGCTTCGAATTGATGCAGCGCGCCGCACGGGCGACCTGGCGTGCGCTGGTCCGTCAATGGCCGTCGGCCAATGAACTCACTGTGCTGGCCGGTCACGGCAATAACGCTGGCGATGGTTATCTGGTTGCGGTGCTGGCCAAGCGTGCGGGTTGGTTGGTTCGCATCCTGGCGGTGGGTGATCCCCAGCGATTGCAGGGTGATGCGGCGTTGGCGCATGCCGAGGCAGTGTCCGAGAGCGTCTCTATCGACGCCTGGAAAGCACAAGCCCAACTAAGCGGTATCGTGCTGGACGCATTGCTGGGCACAGGTCTGACGGGTGAGGTGCGAGCGCCTTACGCCGACGCCATCGCGGCGATCAATGCCTGTGGGTTGCCGGTGGCAGCGGTGGATATCCCTTCCGGTCTGTGCGCCGATACCGGTCGCGTCCTCGGTATTGCAGTACAAGCCGAGCTCACCGTCACCTTCATTGGATTAAAGCTGGGGCTGTTCACCGGCGATGCCGCGGATGTGGTCGGCGACCTGGTTTTCAATGATTTGCACGCCGATCCACAGCTCATTGAAGTTGCGGCGATCAGCGCTCGTCGTCTGACGGCCGGTAACCTGCCGCGTCCTGCGCCCCGATCCCCGACTTCTCATAAAGGTAAATTCGGCCATGTGTTGCTGATCGGTGGTGATCGCGGTTTGGGTGGCGCGATCCTGCTGAGCGCGCAGTCCGCGCTGCGCAGCGGTGCCGGCATGGTCTCGGTGGCAACCCGCAGTGAACATGTGCCAGCCGCGCTGGCGAGAATTCCGGAAGCCATGGTGTTGGGCACTTCGTCGGCCAATCAGTTGATGGAACTGCTGCAAAAAGTGTCCGTGCTGGTGGTCGGTCCGGGCTTGGGGCAGGTTGCCTGGGGGCGCAGTTTGCTGTCGGCGGCCGCCAATGCGCCGTTGCCGCAAGTCTGGGACGCCGATGCGTTGAACCTTCTGGCCGAAGAGCACGTGAGACTGCCCAAGGATTGCGTGATCACCCCGCATCCGGGCGAAGCGGCGCGATTGCTGGGGATCAGCACCGCCCAGGTGCAGGCTGATCGCCCGGCGGCGGCGCATGCGTTGAGCAAAAAATATACAGCTGCCGTGGTGCTCAAGGGCGCCGGCAGTCTGATCGCCAGCCCCGATGGGCGTTTGGCGTTGTGTCATCAGGGGCATCCGGCGATGGCCGCCGCCGGGTTGGGCGATGTGCTGGCCGGTCTGGTGGGCGCGTTGCTGGCCCAAGGCATGCAGGCGTTCGACGCCGCCTGTCTGGCGGTTTGGTTGCATGCCAATGCGGGTGAGCAACAAGGTAAATTCGGCCGTGGGCTGGCGGCCAGTGATCTGATCCCGGCCATTCGTCAGTTGTTGGAGGAGCAAGCACCGTGTCTGAAGTAACCCTGTACCTGGCTGATGAAGAGGCGATGACTGCATTTGGCGCACGTATCGCAAAAACCACCGAAGGGCACGGTCTGATTTTTCTGGAAGGGGACCTGGGGGCGGGGAAAACCACGCTGTCACGGGGCATCATTCGCGGTTTGGGGCATGAAGGCGCCGTGAAAAGTCCGACCTTTACCCTGGTTGAACCCTATGAGATCGGCGACATTCGTGCCTTCCATTTCGACTTGTACCGTTTGGTCGATCCGGAAGAGCTGGAGTACCTCGGTATTCGCGACTATTTCGACGACGACGCCCTGTGCCTGATCGAATGGCCCGATAAAGGTGCAGGCTTTTTGCCAAAGCCCGACCTGACCATTACCATTAGCCCGCAAGACAGCGGGCGTTCGCTGAAAATTTTATCCCAAGGCTCGCGTGGCGAGATTTGGTGTGCCGCTTTGGCATTGGAATCCAATTAAATGATGGGGTCAGGTATGCGCTTTCGCGCGATGGTAGCTGCCGTAGGATTGTTGTTTTTGGCGGTGACCGTCGACGCTTTGGCCGATGCGAAGGTCAACAGTGTTCGCCTGTGGCGGGCGCCAGACAACACACGGCTGGTGTTCGACCTGACAGGGCCCGTGCAACACAGCGTGTTCACGCTGACTGCCCCGGATCGACTGGTAATCGACATCAATGGTGCGACACTCGGCGCGCCGCTGAACGTCAACACCTCCAATACTCCGATCACTGCCATGCGCTCGGCTCAACGCACGCCGACCGACTTGCGGGTGGTCATCGACCTGAAAAAGGCCGTGACCCCGAAAAGCTTCTCCCTGGCACCGAACGCTCAGTACGGCAACCGACTGGTGGTGGATCTGTTTGATAGCGCCGGCGATGCCGCGCCGTCTCCCACGCCGACACCGACTCCAACCCCTTCGGTCGCCACGATGCCGGCAGTGCCAGTCACGCCGGTTGAGCCTGCGATCAAGCTTCCACCGGCACCGGCTGGCAAGCGCGACATCCTTGTGGTGATTGACGCCGGCCACGGTGGTGAAGACCCGGGCGCTTCAGGCTCTCGCGGCCAGAAGGAAAAAGACGTGGTATTGGCCATCGCCCGTGAATTGCAGCGTCAGGTCAATGGCATGAAAGGCTTCCGTGCCGAACTGACCCGTACCGGCGACTACTTCATCCCGTTGCGCGGACGTACTGAAATTGCCCGCAAGAAAGGCGCCGACCTGTTCGTTTCGATCCACGCCGACGCCGCGCCGTCGGCCGCCGCCTTCGGTGCGTCGGTGTTTGCCCTGTCTGATCGTGGCGCTACTTCGGAAACGGCCCGCTGGCTGGCGGACAGTGAAAACCGCTCCGACTTGATCGGCGGTGCCGGCAACGTCAGCCTCGATGACAAGGACCGCATGCTCGCAGGCGTTCTGCTTGACCTGTCGATGACCGCGTCCCTGACGTCCAGCCTGAACGTCGGCCAGAAAGTCCTGAGCAACATCGGGCGGGTCACGCCACTGCACAAGCAGCGTGTGGAACAAGCCGGGTTTATGGTGCTGAAGTCGCCAGACATCCCGTCGATCCTGGTGGAAACCGGGTTCATCTCCAACTCCAACGAAGCTTCCAAACTGGCCTCCTCGAATCATCAGCAGGCGCTGGCGCGTTCGATCAGCAGCGGCGTGCGCCAGTTCTTCCAGCAGAATCCGCCACCGGGCACCTACATTGCCTGGCTGCGTGACTCCGGCAAAATCGCCCAGGGCCCCCGTGATCACCGGGTGAGTCCGGGTGAGACCCTGGCGATGATCGCCGTACGCTATCAGGTCTCGCCGGCCACGCTGCGCAGCGCCAACAACCTGTCCAGTGATGAGCTCAAGATCGGTCAGCACCTGACCATTCCTGGCACTGAGTTGGCGGCCAAAGAATGAATCAGGTCGTGATCAACAGCGCTCGCATCGAACTGCTCAGCCCGCGACTGGCGAACCAGATTGCCGCCGGTGAAGTGGTTGAGCGCCCGGCTTCGGTGATCAAGGAATTGCTGGAAAACAGCCTCGACTCCGGCGCCAAGCGCATCGATGTCGATGTCGAGCAGGGCGGCGTCAAGCTGCTGCGGGTGCGCGATGACGGTAGCGGCATTTCTGCCGATGACCTGCCGCTGGCACTGGCCCGACACGCCACCAGCAAGATCCGTAACCTGGAAGACCTTGAACAGGTCATGAGCCTGGGCTTTCGCGGTGAAGCACTGGCCTCGATCAGCTCCGTGGCGCGCCTGACACTGACGTCCCGCACCCGCGACGCCGATCAGGCCTGGCAGGTCGAAACCGAAGGCCGGGACATGGCGCCTCGCGTGCAGCCGGCAGCCCATCCGGTGGGCACGTCCGTGGAAGTGCGCGATCTGTTCTTCAACACCCCGGCGCGGCGCAAATTCCTCAAGACCGAAAAAACCGAATTCGATCATCTGCAAGAAGTGATCAAGCGTCTGGCGTTGGCGCGTTTCGATGTTGCCTTTCATCTGCGCCATAACGGCAAGACCATTCTCAGTCTGCACGAAGCCCACGACGATGCGGCCCGTGCCCGGCGTGTGGCAGCCATTTGTGGCTCGGGTTTCCTGGAGCAGGCATTACCGATCGAAATCGAGCGCAACGGCCTGCATTTGTGGGGCTGGGTCGGTCTGCCGACGTTCAACCGCAGCCAGGCCGACTTGCAGTACTTCTTTGTGAATGGCCGCGCAGTGCGCGATAAACTGGTGGCTCACGCAGTGCGCCAGGCCTATCGCGACGTGCTGTTCAATGGCCGGCATCCGACATTTGTGCTGTTTTTTGAAGTGGATCCGGCGGGCGTCGACGTCAACGTGCACCCGACCAAACACGAAGTTCGCTTTCGTGACGGGCGCATGGTTCACGACTTCCTCTATGGCACTTTGCACCGCGCCTTGGGCGATGTGCGGCCGGAAGACCATCTGGCCGCACCGGTTGAAACGGCCATCGTTCGACCTACCGGCCTCGACGCCGGCGAGTTCGGCCCGCAGGGTGAAATGCGTCTGGCCGCCAATGCGCTGCTGGAGCAGCCGCAGGCGCAGCCATCGTTCAATCCCCCAGCGGGCTCGGGCGCCGGCGCCGGTTATCAGTACCAATACACGCCACGGCCTAAGTCCGGCGTGCCGGTCGCGGAAGCCCAGGCTGCCTATCGTGAATTTTTCGCGCCATTGCCCGAGGCCAATGCGGTCGCCCTGCCGGCCGGGCAAGACGATATTCCGCCGCTGGGTTATGCACTGGCGCAGCTCAAAGGGATCTACATTCTTTCGGAAAACGCTCAAGGGCTGGTGCTGGTGGACATGCACGCGGCCCATGAGCGGATCATGTACGAGCGCTTGAAAATAGCCATGGCCAGCGAAGGCCTGAGCGGCCAGCCGCTGCTGGTGCCGGAATCGCTGGCCGTCAGCCAGCGTGAGGCCGATTGTGCCGAAGAGCACATCGCGTGGTTCCAGCGCCTTGGCTTCGAATTGCAGCGTCTGGGGCCGGAATCCCTGGCCATCCGGCAGATTCCTGCTTTGCTCAAGCAAGCGCAAGCCAATCGCTTGGTCAGTGATGTCTTGGCTGATCTGATGGAATACGGCACCAGCGACCGGATTCAGGCGCATCTGAACGAGCTGCTCGGGACGATGGCCTGTCACGGCGCGGTTCGGGCGAATCGACGCCTGGCGATCCCGGAAATGAACGGCCTGCTGCGCGACATGGAAAACACCGAGCGCAGCGGTCAATGCAACCATGGCCGACCGACCTGGACCCAATTGGGCCTGGACGATCTGGACAAACTGTTCTTGCGCGGTCGTTGATGAGCCAGCTCCCTCCTGCGATTTTCCTGATGGGCCCGACCGCAGCGGGCAAGACCGACCTGGCCATCGAACTGACCAAAGTCCTGCCTTGCGAGTTGATCAGTGTCGATTCGGCGCTGGTTTACCGTGGCATGGACATTGGCACGGCTAAACCGTCGAAAGAAATCCTGAGCGAATTCCCACACCGCCTGATCGACATTCTCGACCCGGCTGAGAGCTATTCGGCGGCTGATTTCCGCCGGGATGCCCTGCAAGCCATGGCCGAGATCACCGCGCGCGGAAAAATTCCGCTGCTGGTGGGCGGCACCATGCTCTATTACAAGGCGTTGGTGGAAGGTCTTGCGGACATGCCCGCTGCCGATCCGGACGTCCGTGCGCAAATCGAAGAAGAGGCTGCACGCCTTGGCTGGCAAGCGCTGCATGAGCAATTGGCAGTCATCGACCCCGAGTCCGCTGCGCGTATTCATCCAAACGATCCGCAGCGACTCAGTCGCGCACTGGAAGTTTATCGCGTCAGTGGTCAGAGCATGACTGAGCTCAGGTTGCGACAATCTGTGCAAAGTACTGAAGCAGCCGCCTCGGGACTGCAACAATTGCCCTATACTGTCGCGAACTTGGCCATTGCACCGGCAAATCGTCAGGTATTGCACGAGCGAATTAAACAAAGATTCACTTTAATGTTGGAACAGGGATTCATTGACGAGGTCGTAGCCCTGCGTAAGAGAAGTGACCTGCATTCAGGGTTGCCGTCTATACGTGCGGTAGGCTACCGACAAGTCTGGGATTACCTGGATGGCAAGCTGACACAAGCCGAGATGCAGGAGCGTGGAATCATTGCCACGCGCCAATTGGCAAAGCGTCAGTTCACCTGGCTGCGCAGTTGGGCTGATTTACACTGGTTGGACAGCCTCGATTGCGACAATCTGCCGCGCGCCTTGAAATACTTGGGGACCATCTCCATATTGAGCTGAGTCCTTGCAATTGCCGTCTATCCTTGGGGGTGTGACGGCTAAAGCCATCTGTTTACCTATTTTTTATATTGAATCCTTAAAGGAGTGCGGCACATGTCAAAAGGGCATTCGCTACAAGACCCTTACTTGAATACTTTACGTAAAGAGAAAGTTGGGGTGTCCATCTACCTGGTCAACGGGATCAAACTGCAAGGCACGATCGAGTCTTTCGACCAGTTCGTTATCCTGCTGAAAAACACCGTTAGCCAAATGGTTTACAAACACGCTATCTCGACAGTGGTACCGGTTCGTCCAATTCGTCTGCCAAGCGCAACCGAATCCGAAGCGGGTGACGCTGAGCCAGGTAACGCCTGATAGGAGTCTCCTTTGTTCTTTGAGCGCCACGGTGGTGGTGAGCGAGTAATCCTCGTTCACTTGGATGGACAGGACCCTGAGGCGCGCGAAGATCCGCAGGAGTTTCAGGAATTGGCTAATTCGGCGGGCGCCGAGACCGTTGCGTTTTTTAACGTGCCGCGTCATCGGCCAACCGCCAAATTCCTGATTGGCAGCGGCAAGGTCGAGGAGCTACGCGACCTGGTCAAGGCCGAAGAGGCCGATCTGGTGATTTTCAATCACGTCCTCACGCCCAGTCAGGAACGTAACCTCGAACGTGTTTTCGAGTGTCGCGTGATCGACCGTACCGGTCTGATTCTCGATATTTTCGCCCAACGCGCCCGTACCCATGAAGGCAAGCTCCAGGTAGAACTGGCCCAGCTTGACCACATGAGTACCCGGCTGGTTCGTGGCTGGACCCACCTTGAACGCCAAGGTGGCGGTATCGGCATGCGTGGCCCGGGTGAAACGCAACTGGAAACCGACCGCCGTTTGCTGCGGGTTCGCCTGCGACAGATCAAGGGCCGGCTGGAGAAAGTGCGCAGCCAGCGTGAACAGTCTCGACGTGGCCGCATGCGTGCGGATATCCCTACCGTGTCACTGGTGGGGTATACCAACGCCGGTAAATCCACGCTCTTCAATAACGTGACGAAATCCGACGTCTACGCGGCTGACCAATTGTTTGCCACGCTGGACCCGACCCTGCGCCGTCTGGATTTAGACGATCTGGGGCCGATTGTCCTGGCGGACACTGTAGGTTTCATTCGCCACTTGCCCCACAAGCTGGTCGAGGCATTTCGGTCTACCCTCGAAGAGTCGAGCAACTCCGACCTGTTGTTGCACGTGATCGATGCGGCCGAACCAGATCGCATGTTGCAGATCGAGCAGGTGATGGTGGTGCTGGGTGAGATTGGTGCCCAGGACTTGCCGATACTCGAGGTCTATAACAAACTCGATTTGCTTGAAGGCGTTGAGCCACAAATCCAGCGCGACGAAAACGGCAAACCCCAGCGGGTCTGGCTGTCGGCGCGTGATGGCACTGGTCTGGAATTGCTTGAACAAGCCATTGCCGAGTTACTCGGCAGTGAATTGTTTATCGGTACCTTGCGCTTGCCGAGCCGCTTTGCTCGACTGCGGGCACAGTTTTTCGAACTCGGTGCGGTACAGAAAGAAGAACACGATGACGAAGGCATCAGTTTGCTGGCCGTTCGTTTGCCACGAGCCGAGTTGAATCGACTGGTGAGCCGCGAAGGTTTGCAGCCCAATGACTTCATCGAGCAACACACTTTGCAATAAAAGCCTGAGAAAGCGGTTGTGTCGTGGTGACAGGCATTCTGTAGCATTGGTCGGCGCGCCGTGGGTGCGTCTTTGCTTTATCAGATGGAGAGCGCTATGGCTTGGAATGAGCCGGGTGGCAACTCGAATAATCAGGATCCTTGGGGTGGCAAGCGTCGTAATAACGGCGACCGCAAGGGACCACCGGATCTCGACGAGGCCTTCCGAAAGCTGCAGGAAAGCCTGAACGGGTTGTTCGGTGGTGGTAAAAAACGTGGTGATGGCGGCGGTGGTCCGGGCAAGAGTGGCGGCTTTGGCGGCCTGCTCGGCATCGGCCTTGTCGTGCTGGCGGCCGTGTGGCTGTACAGCGCTGTTTACGTCGTCGACGAGCAGGAGCAAGCCGTGGTGCTGCGCTTCGGCAAGTACTACGAAACCGTCGGCCCGGGCCTGAATATCTATTTCCCGCCGATCGACAAGAAGTACCTGGAAAACGTTACGCGAGAGCGTTCGTACACCAAGCAGGGGCAGATGCTGACCGAAGACGAGAACATCGTCGAAGTGCCGCTGACCGTGCAATACAAGATCAGCAACCTGCAGGATTTCGTGCTGGATGTGGATCAACCGGAAGTCAGCCTGCAGCAAGCGACAGATAGTGCCTTGCGCCACGTGGTGGGTTCTACCGCCATGGACCAGGTACTGACTGAAGGTCGTGAGTTGATGGCCAGCGAGATCAAGGAGCGTCTGCAACGCTTCATGGATACCTATCGCACCGGTATCACCGTAACGCAGGTCAACGTTCAGAACGCAGCGGCACCGCGTGAAGTCCAGGAAGCCTTCGATGACGTGATCCGTGCCCGTGAAGACGAGCAGCGTTCGCGTAACCAGGCTGAAACCTATGCCAACGGCGTCGTGCCGGAAGCCCGTGGCCAGGCCCAGCGTATCCTCGAGGATGCCAATGGTTACCGTGACGAAACCGTCTCGCGTGCCAAGGGTGAGGCTGATCGCTTTACCAAACTGGTTGCCGAGTATCGCAAGGCCCCTGAAGTCACCCGCGAGCGTCTGTACCTGGACACCATGCAGGAAGTCTTCAGCAACACCAGCAAGGTTCTCGTGACCGGCAACAAGAATGGCCAAAGCAATCTGCTGTACTTGCCGCTGGACAAGATGATTCAAAACAGTTCGGGCGGTAATGCGCCGGTAACCGGTTCGGCCGCAGCCTCCAGCAACACGGATGTCACGCCGCATGTCACTGACCTGCCGCAAACGCGCACAAGGGAGACCCGCTGATGAGCAATAAATCGCTGATCGCCCTTATTGTTGGCGTCGTCGTGGCAATCGCTGCCTGGAACTGCTTCTACATCGTGGCTCAGACCGAGCGTGCGGTGTTGCTGCAGTTCGGTCGCGTGGTCCAGGCTGATGTTCAGCCGGGCCTGCATGTGAAAGTGCCTTACGTTAACCAGGTGCGCAAATTCGACGCACGCCTGATGACGCTGGATGCACCGACGCAACGCTTCCTGACGCTGGAAAAGAAAGCCGTCATGGTGGATGCCTTCGCCAAGTGGCGCGTGAAAGATGCCGAGCGCTTCTACACTGCAACATCCGGCCTCAAGCAGATCGCCGACGAGCGTCTGTCCCGTCGTCTGGAATCGGGCCTGCGTGACCAGTTCGGTAAGCGCACGCTGCATGAAGTGGTTTCTGGTGAGCGTGACGCGCTGATGGCTGACATCACTGCTTCGCTGAACAAGATGGCGGAAAAAGAACTGGGTATCGAAGTCGTCGATGTTCGGGTCAAGGCCATCGATCTGCCGAAAGAAGTGAACCGCAGCGTGTTCGAGCGTATGAGCACCGAGCGTGAGCGTGAAGCTCGCGAGCATCGCGCCAAGGGTAACGAGCTGGCAGAAGGCATTCGTGCCGACGCCGATCGTCAGCGCCGCGTGCTGCTGGCTGAAGCCTATCGTGAATCTGAAGAGGTTCGCGGTGACGGTGATGCCCAGGCCGCTGCGATCTACTCCAAGGCCTACGGCCAGGATCAGGAGTTCTACGGTTTCTATCGTAGCCTGCGTGCCTACCGTGAAAGTTTCGCGAACAAATCCGACGTCATGGTCCTGGACCCAAGCAGCGACTTCTTCCGTTACCTGGAAAAAGCCAAGCCTTGATACCGCGTTGACCTGAATCGTCCCCCGCCTGGCGGCTAAAGCCTCTGGCGGGGTGATCCTTTGGGAAAACGTGTGTATGATGCGGCAGCCGGGAAATTCCCGGCTTTTTTGCGTCTGCACGTTTGATTGCTGTTTTTAGGCAGGCGCCGAGTCGAATGGCTCGACAATTTTTCGAGGAAAGTGGTTAGCGAAGCCGGTAAAAGGCTTTTCGCTTCGTTGTTCATGCGCGTGGTTTGTGCAACGAGCCAATCATTTTCTGCTTCACTCAAGGCTCGGCCGAGGGCTGGCCGCCCGGATCATAGGGGAATGGCGTAATGGCGACGGTAGACCGCTGGCTGCTGCCAGATGGCATCGAAGAAGTACTGCCACCAGAAGCGGCGCGCATTGAAGTAGCGCGTCGTCAGGTGTTGGATCTGTTCCAGAGCTGGGGTTACGAGTTTGTCGTGACTCCCCATATCGAGTACCTGGAATCCCTGCTGACCGGCGCGGGCTCGGACCTCGATCTGCGTACCTTCAAGGTCATCGACCCGCAATCGGGCCGGCAGATGGGTTTCCGTGTCGACATCACGCCGCAAGTGGCACGCATTGATGCGCATACCTTGCGTCGTGAAGGCCCGAGCCGTCTGTGCTACGCCGGTAGCGTGCTGCATGCTCAGCCTCGCGCCTTGTCGTCCTCTCGCAGCCCGATTCAGTTGGGTGCCGAGTTGTATGGTGATGGCAGCCCGAGCAGCGATGTGGAAGTCATCAGTCTGATGCTGGCTATGCTGCAACTGGCCGACGTGCCGGATGTGCACATGGACCTCGGTCATGTCGGTATCTACCGTGGCCTGGCCCGCGCCGCCGGTTTGTCCGGTGAAGTCGAGCAGCAGTTGTTCGATGCGTTGCAACGCAAGGCCATCGATGAGGTCATTACCTTGACCGAAGGCCTGCCTGCCGATTTGTCGGGCATGCTGCGTGCACTGGTTGATTTGTGTGGCGGCCGTGAAGTGTTGAGCGCTGCCCGCGAGCGTCTGGCGCATGCGCCGGCTCCAGTTCTGGCTGCTCTGGACGACCTGCTGGCGATTGCCGAGCGTCTGTCCGTGCGTTTCCCGGAACTGCCGCTGTACTTCGACCTGGGCGAGTTGCGCGGTTACCACTACCACACCGGTGTGGTGTTCGCGGTATTTGTACCGGGTGTTGGCCAGTCCATTGCCCAGGGCGGTCGTTACGACGACATCGGCGCCGACTTCGGTCGCGCTCGTCCGGCAACTGGCTTCTCTACTGATTTGAAAACCCTGGTGACCCTGGGGCGTGCTGAAATCGAGCTACCGTCTGGCGGTATCTGGATGCCTGACAGTACGGATACGGCACTCTGGCAGCAGGTTTGTCAGTTGCGCAGTGAGGGTCAGCGTGTCGTTCAGGCATTGCCTGGACAACCTTTGGCCGCCGCCCGTGAAGCGGACTGCGACCGGCAATTGATTCTGCAGAACGGGCTTTGGCAAGTATCGCCACTGGCCTCTTGAGTTTTCCCGCCGGCGCTGCCGGCACCAAGTTTGCGCGAATGAGGACAAGTGTTATGGGTAAGAATGTCGTAGTCCTGGGCACCCAATGGGGTGATGAGGGCAAAGGCAAGATCGTTGATCTGCTGACCGAACATGCTGCCGCCGTAGTGCGCTACCAAGGTGGCCACAACGCTGGTCACACCTTGGTGATCGACGGCGAGAAAACCGTCTTGCACCTGATCCCCTCGGGCGTGCTGCGCGAAGGCGTGCAGTGCCTGATCGGTAACGGCGTGGTGGTTGCACCCGACGCTCTGCTGCGGGAAATCATCAAGCTGGAAGAGAAAGGCGTGCCGGTGCGTGAGCGCCTGCGTATCAGCCCTTCCTGCCCGCTGATCCTGTCCTACCACGTAGCGCTGGACCAGGCCCGTGAAAAGGCCCGTGGCGAGCTGAAGATCGGCACCACCGGTCGCGGCATCGGCCCGGCATACGAAGACAAGGTGGCACGTCGCGGTCTGCGCATCGGTGACTTGTTCCACCGTGAGCGTTTCGCCGCCAAGCTGGGCGAGTTGCTGGATTACCACAACTTCGTACTGGTCAATTACTACAAAGAGCCGGCCATCGACTTCCAGAAGACGCTGGACGAGTGCATGGAATACGCCGAGCTGCTCAAGCCGATGATGCTCGACGTCACCGCTGAGCTGCACGAACTGCGTCGTGCTGGCAAAGACATCATGTTCGAAGGCGCCCAAGGCTCCCTGCTGGACATCGACCACGGTACCTACCCGTACGTCACCAGCTCCAACACCACCGCAGGTGGCATCGCCACCGGTTCGGGTTTTGGTCCGATGTACCTGGATTACATCCTGGGCATCACCAAGGCCTACACCACTCGCGTGGGTTCGGGTCCGTTCCCGACTGAGCTGTTCGACGACGTGGGTGCTTTCCTGGCCAAGCGTGGTCACGAGTTCGGCGCGACTACCGGCCGTGCCCGTCGTTGCGGCTGGTTCGACGCCGTCATCCTGCGTCGCGCTATCGACGTCAACAGCATCTCGGGCCTGTGCCTGACCAAGCTGGACGTGCTGGACGGTCTGGAAACCATCAACATCTGCGTTGGCTACAAGAACCAGGATGGTGCAGTGATCGACGCACCGACTGACGCCGACAGCTACATCGGCCTGGAGCCGGTGTACGAAGAGATGCCGGGCTGGACCGAATCCACCGTCGGTGCCAAGACGCTGGAAGAGCTGCCGCAAGCCGCTCGTAACTACATCAAGCGCGTTGAAGAGTTGGTCGGTGCGCCGATTGACATTATTTCGACGGGCCCGGACCGCAACGAAACCATCGTTCTGCGTCATCCGTTTGCTTGATAAGTCATTGAAGTGAAACACAAAGGGTCCTTAATAGGACCCTTTGTCGTTTCTGCCTGTGGGACGGCATGACCTTTGCTGTGATGTTGATTAAAAGCATCGCTTCCAGCGCGCCATCAATTTAATGGCGCCAAAGCAGAGGGATTATAAGTGTCAGCCGTTCTCTCACTGTTACAAAGCCGTTTGTTGCGGCCCGTGTTCGTTACCCTTGGTATCGCCCTTTTGGTGCAGGTGCTGGTGGCTGTTGCCCTGACCCGGAGCACAGTGACCGCGCTGGAAGCCGATTTGGGTGTGCGTCTGGGGGCCGACAGTCAAAAACTTTCTGGCGAGCTCGAGCAGGCGGGGCGTGAAGTCACGTCGAGCCTCGACAGCCTCTCGACCAGCACACGTCAGCGTCTCACGGCCGGTTTGTCCTCGCGTTTGGAGGAGGAGCAGGCGCAGTTGCGCGCGACGCTGGAAAAGGATCTGAAGGACTCCGCCAATGACATGGCGCAGCTTCTGGCCTCGGTCGCTCCCCGCGCAATGTGGGACAGCGACGTTCCAACCCTGTCTGAATTCGCCCGCCGGGCCCAGCGTAATCCCAATGTGTTGTTCGTGGTTTATGACGATGCAACGGGGCAGCACCTGACGCGCTACCTCAACCGTGAAAACCCGATCAACAAGGCCTTGCTGGAAAAGGGGCAGGGCGAGCGGGCGCTGGACAAGGTGCTGGATGCGGCGAAGAACGATCCTTCGGTTTACTACCTCGAAGCCTCGATCAATCCCAACGGCGTGGAAATCGGCAAGGTTGTGATGGGGGTTTCGACTGCCTCGGTGGAAACCGACCTGGCAGCCCTGGACAAGCGCTTCTCGGCGTTGATTGCCAGCAGTGATCAACTGGTCGGCGACAGCCTCAAGGGCGCGGCCGCAGACAGTGCGGCGGCCATGCGTGCGCGATTGCAGTCGGCTCAGTCCACCGCCTCCGAAATGAAAGCCAATACCACCAATACGGTGCAGGAAGCGGCAGCGACCTTGCGCTGGCGCATCGGCATGTTCCTGGCGCTGGTCGGTTGCGGTGTGCTGCTGTTACTGGCCGTGGTGCTCGGGCGTCGGGTGGTCAACCGCTTGAAGATGCTGATCAGTGCCATGGATGACCTGGCGGCGGGCGAGGGTGACCTGACCAAGCGTGTGCAGATCAACAGCAAAGATGAAATCGGTGACATGGCTTCGGCGGTCAATCGCTTTGTGGATAAGTTGCAGCCGATTGTGCGCGAGGCGGGTGATGTCGCTCAGCGTACCGGTGTGGAAATCGGCGCCATGACCCTGCGTAACGCCGGGGCGGACAAGGCCGCAGGCATGCAGCGCGATGAAGTGGCCGAGAGCCTGCGGGCGCTGTCGCAAATGGCCGATGAAGCCCAGTCTGAAAGTCACGCCATGCAGGCCGCTTTGCAGCAGGTGGTGGACATCCGTTCGGCCACTGATGAAAACACCCGGACCTCGGCGAAAGTCGGCAGTCTGATCGAGGCGCTGGCCGGGCAGGTCGACACCGGTGCGAAAGTCATCGAGCGGCTGGCGCAGCAGAGTGAGCAGATTGAAGTGGTGTTGACGGTAATCCACGGGATCGCCGAGCAAACCAATTTGCTGGCACTGAACGCCGCCATCGAAGCGGCGCGTGCGGGCGAGACCGGTCGCGGGTTTGCTGTGGTGGCAGACGAAGTACGGGCGCTGGCAAGCAAAACGCAGAGCTCGACTGGCGACATTCAGGCGCACATCGTTGCCTTGCAGCAGGGGGCGCGTGAGGCGGTGGCTGCGATTGGCCAGGCGGGGCGTCAGGCCAGCGAAGGGTTGCTGGTGTTGCGCGACAGTGCGCGGTTGCAGCAGTCGGTGCAGGCGTCAGTCGAACAGGTGCATGCCGCGATTGGCCTGGCCACTCAGGCCGCGGCCCATCAAGCGCAAGGGGCGCAGGCCGTGCGTGGTCGAGTTGAAACCATCCATGCGCAGGCTGAGAAAGCGGCTCAAGCGGTGGTTGAAACCACGGCCAGTGGCAAAGTGCTGGATGGGCTGGCGGCACAGTTGAAGGCGAGCCTGGGGCAGTTCAGGGCGTGATGGGTTGTCTGGGCTGACCCCGTCGCGGGCAAGCCCGCTCCCGCGGTGTCATCTGTTGTGCACAACATGTGTGTTCTCAGAAGTACCTGTGGGAGTGGGCTTGCCCGCGATAACGATTTCAGCGGCTCAGATACATCCGGGTTGTTAATAGATAAACCGGCAATCCCGACACAACAATCAACAGCACCGCATAAGGCGCCGCTGCCGCAAACTCCACGTTCGCGGTATGCGCCCAAACCTCTGTCGCCAGCGTATTAAGCCCGGTCGGGCTGAGCAGCAGCGTCGCCGTCAGTTCCTTCATGGCGTCCAGAAACACCAGCGCAAATGCCGCGCCCAGCGCCGGGAAGATAATCGGCAAGGTCACCCGACAAAACGCACTGAAGGACGACGCCCCCAAGGTGCGTGCCGCTTCTTCCAGTTGTGGTGCGGCCTTGTTTAGTGCCGTGCGGATCGGCGCTTGAGCCAGTGGTAGAAACAGCAGCGCATAAGCGATCAGCAACAATGCCGATGTCTGGTACAGCGCCGGCACATAGTGCAGGGCGAAATACACCAGCGTCAGCGCAATCACCAGCCCTGGCAGCGCATGCAGCAAGTACGGCAAGCGCTCGGCCCAGATTGCCAATTGCCCTTTATGGCGCACCACCAGCAGTCCGACCGGTACTGCCAGCATCAGGCACAGTGCGGCGCCACCGAGAGAGAGTGCCAGGGATGAGAGCAGGGCTTCGCCGATCGCCGCCACCGGGAATGCGGCCGATGAGCCGACCGCCAGCCAATACGCAAGCATTCCCAGCGGAATGCCACTGCCGATGATCGCCAGCGTCAAGCAATAAAGCTGTCCAGCACCTGCCCAGCGCCCCAGTCGGACCTGTTCCGCATGCCGCGCCGCGCCTTGACCGGTGCGCACGTGACGACCTTTGCCGCGCACTCGCAGTTCGAGCCACAGCAAGACCAGGCACAGCGCCAGCAATACGGCGGAGAGCATGGCGGCATTGGCATTGCTGAACTCCAGCTCGAATTGCTGATAAATCGCCGTGGTAAAGGTTTGCAGGCCAATGATTGAAAGGGCGCCGAACTCCACCAGCATGTGCAGCGCAATCAACAAGGCCCCCGCCAGTAGCGAGGGCCAGAGCAGTGGCAGGGTGATTCTGAAAAACACCCCCCAGCGATTCTGTCCCAGGGTTCGTGCGGACTCCTCCAGAGCGGGGTCGAGATTGCGCAAGGTTGCCGCCACCGGCAAAAATACCAGTGGATACTTGGACAGGGTCATCACCAGGATTGCCCCGCCCAGCCCTTCGAAGTGAGCGCTCAGCGAGACCCAGGTAAAGCTGCTGACAAACGCCGGCACGGCGAACGGCAAGCAGAGAATCACGCCCCACACTCGCCGCCCGCGCAGATTGCTGCGTTCCAGCAACCAGGCCAGTGACAAACCGATCACGCCACATGACAGCGTCACGCCAGCCATCAGTGCCAGCGTATTGCGTAACAGTCCGAACACATAGGGCCGCCACAGCAAATGTAACGCCTCGGCCCAACCGGCTTGCCAGGCCTTGAGTCCCACGTACATCAGCGGCAGCAGGCTCAGCGCTACCAGCAGCAGAACCGGTAGCAGCAGCCAGATTGACGGCCGTTTGCGTCGTGGCACGTAGCCCTCGGAGTTGGGGCTGGATAACGATGCGCTCATCAGTTCAGGCCGACATCGCGTTCCAGGTCCAGCGCCTGTTCGGCGTTGCCGAGATCGGCTGGCGTGACGTCGGGCGCTTGCAGTTCGCTGAAGGGCTTGAGGCCGCGATCCGATTCCATGCCTTTGTGCAGCGGGTATTCGGCGGTGGTCTGGGTGATCACGCGCTGACCTTCTTCGCTGGCCATATAAGCAAGGAGTTGCTGGGCTTCTTTGGGGTGTTTACTGGATTTCAATACGGCAGCGCTGGAAACAGTGATCAGCCCGCCGACGTCGCCGCCGGTGAAGTAATACAGTTTCGAATCGAGCTGACCCTTCTCGCGTTGCAGCGCGAACCAGTAATAGTTATTCACTAGTACGGTGGCGACTTCGCCATTCTCCACGGCCTTCAGGGCGACCATGTTGTTGCTGTAGGTCTTGCCAAATGCGCGCAGGCCGGTCAGCCATTCTTCGGCTGCATCCATGCCGTGCACTTTGATGATCGCGACGGCCTGTTCCTGAAAGGCGCCGCTGGTAGGCACGAAGCCGACTTTGCCTTGCCATTTCGGGTTGGAGAATTCCATTACCGACTTTGGCAGGTCCTTCTCTTCAATCAGCTTGGGGTTGTAGGCAACGACCCGGACTCTGGCCGTAATGCCAATCCAGGTGCCATTGCCGGCGACGTAGTCTTTGGGTAAAACCGCCAGCGTGGCGTCGTCGGCCTTGGCGAGCACGCCTTGTTCGCCCAGTTTGTTCAGCGGCGGCGATTCTTCGGTATAGATCACATCGGCGGGGGAGCGATCGCCTTCTTCCATGATCTGGCTGGCGAGCTGGTTGCTGCTGCCTTTGCGCACATTGACGTGGATGCCGGTCTTGGCTTCGAACGCTTTGGCTATGGCGTCACCGACTTCCTTGTGTTGGCCGTTATAGAGTGTCAGGGAAACCGGGTCGGCAGCCTGGGTGAGAGGAGAGGCGAGTACCAGGCCGAGGAGCGTGAAGGTCAGGCCGCGGCGCAGGGTATTTTGAAACATCATTCGCAGGGTTCCTCACTGTCGCATTGCAAAATCTTGCAACAATGATAAACGATATTGTTTCTCAAGTGCGCCTTGCGGTGCTGGGAAGTGGCTGCTAGAGCGGCTGTCTCAGCACTTGTAGCAGCTGGCGAAGCCTGCGTTCGGCTGCGAAGCAGTCGTGAGATCAGGCGATGCGGTGTGCCAGGAAGTCCGCGCGTTCAGGATTTACGCCTGCTTCGCAGCCGAACGCAGGCTTCGCCAGCTGCTACAGGTCGTGTATTTCTTGAGGGGGGGGGAGGTTTTCGGATGCCAGAAACGCAAAAACCCGCTTTCGCGGGTTTTTGTGAAATCCAAGGTCGTAACCTTGAATTTGAATTGGTGCCCAGAAGAAGACTCGAACTTCCACGACCTTGCGGTCACCAGCACCTGAAGCTGGCGTGTCTACCAATTTCACCATCTGGGCATTTATCGCAAGCGTTGCCGCTGTTGATGTGGCGCACTATACGGAGAGCGTTTTGATCTGTAAACCCCTGATTTAGATTTAATAAATCAAACGCTTAGAATGCAAAAACCCGCTTTCGCGGGTTTTTGTGTGAGCCTTGAAATTGAACTAATCTCAAGCTCGAAATTGGTGCCCAGAAGAAGACTCGAACTTCCACGACCTTGCGGTCACCAGCACCTGAAGCTGGCGTGTCTACCAATTTCACCATCTGGGCAGTATCGGCAGCGCGTCTGCGTCGTCGATGGCGCGCACTATACGGAGCGTCTTTTTAACTGTAAACCCCCGGAATCAAAAAAACCTGGAAAATTTCGCCAGTGGTCTTCAAATCAGCTTTGCAGTGTCGATAAAGGGCTTTAGATGGGCTGTCATAGCCTGAAATTTCCCGTTTCATTACGCCTATGCCAAACTAACCCGCATATAGACAAGGTGAAAACTCTCTAATGGCCGATTGGCAGTCCCTCGATCCCGAGGCCGCTCGTGAAGCGGAAAAATATGAAAACCCTATTCCTAGCCGTGAACTGATCCTTCAGCACCTCGCTGATCGAGGTTCGCCTGCTAACCGCGAGCAACTGGTCGAAGAGTTTGGTCTGACCACGGAAGACCA
Organism: Pseudomonas sp. OV226; assembly: GCF_003148705.1. NCBI lineage: Bacteria > Pseudomonadati > Pseudomonadota > Gammaproteobacteria > Pseudomonadales > Pseudomonadaceae > Pseudomonas > Pseudomonas sp. OV226. Next base: position 399,182 of record NZ_QGGS01000003.1, read on the forward strand.
GATCGAAGCCCTGCGCCGCCGCCTGCGCGCCATGGAGCGCGACGCACAACTCATCTATACCCGTCGTGGCACGTATGCGCCGGTGGACAAGCTCGACCTGATCCTGGGCCGCATCAGCGGTCACCGTGACGGCTTCGGCTTCCTGGTCCCGGACGACGGCAGTGACGACCTGTTCATGAGCCCGGCGCAAATGCGCCTGGTGTTCGATGGTGACCGTGCCCTGGCCCGTGTTTCCGGCCTCGACCGTCGCGGTCGCCGTGAAGGCATGATCGTCGAAGTGGTCTCCCGTGCTCACGAGAGCATCGTGGGTCGCTACTTCGAAGAAGGCGGTATCGGCTTCGTGGTTGCGGATAACCCGAAGATCCAGCAGGAAGTGCTGGTCACGCCGGGCCGCAATGCCAACGCCCAGATTGGTCAGTTCGTTGAAGTGAAGATCACTCACTGGCCGACCCCACGCTTCCAGCCGCAAGGCGACGTGGTCGAAGTCGTGGGCAATTACATGGCGCCGGGCATGGAGATCGATGTTGCCTTGCGCACCTACGATATTCCTCACGTCTGGCCCGAAGCGGTCTTGAAAGAAGCGGCCAAGCTCAAGCCGGAAGTCGAAGAAAAAGACAAAGAGAAGCGCATCGATCTGCGCCATCTGCCGTTTGTGACCATCGACGGTGAAGATGCGCGCGACTTCGATGACGCGGTTTACTGCGAATCCAAGCCGGGCAAGCTGCGCCTGTTCTCCGGCGGTTGGAAGTTGTACGTGGCGATTGCCGACGTTTCCAGCTATGTGAAACTCGGTTCGGCACTGGATGCAGAGGCTCAGGTTCGCGGTAACTCGGTGTATTTCCCCGAGCGCGTGATCCCGATGCTGCCAGAGCAACTGTCCAACGGCCTGTGCTCGCTGAACCCTCAAGTCGATCGTTTGGCCATGGTTTGCGAGATGACCATCTCCAAGTCCGGCGAAATGACCGACTACTGCTTCTACGAAGCGGTTATTCACTCCCATGCCCGTCTGACCTACAACAAGGTCAGCGCCATGCTCGAAACGCCGAAAGCCACCGAGGGGCGCAAGCTGCGCGGTGAGTACACCGACGTTGTGCCGCACCTCAAGCAGCTGTACTCGCTGTACAAGGTGTTGTTGGCGGCCCGTCATGTGCGTGGCGCGATCGATTTCGAAACGCAGGAAACCCGGATCATCTTCGGGACCGAGCGCAAGATTGCCGAAATCCGTCCAACCGTTCGCAACGATGCACACAAGCTGATTGAGGAATGCATGCTGGCGGCCAACGTGGCCACCGCCGAATTCCTGAAAAAGCACGAAATCCCGGCGCTGTACCGCGTCCACGATGGTCCGCCGCCGGAGCGTCTGGAAAAACTGCGGGCCTTCCTTGGCGAACTCGGCCTGTCCCTGCACAAAGGCAAGGACGGCCCGTCGCCTAAGGATTACCAGGCATTGCTGGCAGGTATCAAGGATCGTCCGGATTTCCACCTGATCCAGACCGTCATGCTGCGTTCGTTGAGTCAGGCAGTGTATAGCGCGGATAACCAGGGCCACTTCGGCCTGAATTACGAAGCCTATACCCACTTCACCTCGCCGATCCGCCGCTACCCGGACTTGCTCACGCACCGGGCGATTCGCAGCGTTATCCATTCCAAGCAGGATACCCCGCACGTTCGCCGTGCTGGTGCGATGAGCATTCCGAAGGCGCGTATCTATCCGTACGACGAGGCGGCCCTCGAGCAACTCGGCGAGCAGTGCTCGATGAGCGAGCGCCGTGCGGACGAAGCCACTCGCGACGTGGTGAACTGGCTCAAGTGCGAGTTCATGAAGGACCGCGTTGGCGAGTCGTTCCCGGGTGTGATTACCGCCGTGACCGGTTTTGGCTTGTTCGTCGAGCTGACAGACATTTATGTCGAAGGCCTGGTGCACGTCACCGCGCTGCCGGGCGATTACTACCACTTCGATCCTGTGCATCACCGCCTGGCCGGTGAGCGTACCGGCCGCAGCTTCCGCCTCGGCGATACCGTTGAAGTGCGCGTGATGCGCGTTGACCTCGACGAGCGCAAGATCGACTTTGAGATGGCTGAAAAAACCATCAGCGCGCCGATTGGCCGCAAGAAGCGCGGTACTGAAGCTACAGCGCCAGCCGCCTCTGCAAAATCAGCGGCAGAGCCGGCCCCGGCGAAAACCGGTCGTCGTCCTGCCAAGGAAAAGGCTCCAGAAGCCTATCGCCCAAGCGATGCGGCGGCGAAAAACGCCGAGCTGCGCAAAAGTCGTGAAATGAAACAGGCGTTGCTGTCTGAAGCGAAAAGCGGCGGTAAAGCGGCGTCTGGGGGAAAGACCGGACGGTCGGCGCCTGACAAGGCCCCCGGCGGCAAGCCAGCAAAACCAAGCAAACACCGTAAAGGCCCGCCAAAAGCGGGTTCGGCCCCGGCTGCCAAAAGTGGCGGGGCGCGTAAACCGAAGGCGAAGTCATGAGTCAGTTGGAAAAGATCTACGGCGTGCATGCGGTAGAAGCGTTGCTGCGTCACCACCCGAAACGCGTCAAGCAAATCTGGCTGGCTGAAGGTCGCAGTGATCCGCGTGTGCAAACGCTGATCGCGCTCGCTGCCGAAAACCGCGTGGCCGTCGGCAATGCCGAGCGCCGTGAGCTGGATGCCTGGGTTGAAGGCGTGCACCAAGGCGTGGTGGCGGACGTGAGTCCGAGCCAGGTCTGGGGTGAGGCGATGCTCGACGAGCTGCTGGATCGCACCGACGGAGCACCGCTGTTGCTGGTGCTCGATGGTGTGACCGACCCGCACAACCTGGGTGCTTGCCTGCGGTCGGCCGATGCGGCCGGTGCGCTGGCGGTGATCGTGCCGAAGGACAAATCAGCGACGCTGACGCCGACGGTGCGAAAAGTGGCGTGTGGCGCGGCGGAAGTGATTCCGTTGGTCGCCGTGACCAACCTGGCGCGCACCCTGGAAAAACTCAAGCAGCGTGGCTTGTGGGTCGTCGGTACGGCGGGTGAAGCCGAGCAGAGTCTGTATCAGCAAGACATGACCGGCCCGACCATCCTGATCATGGGGGCTGAGGGCAGCGGCATGCGTCGCCTGACTCGCGATCTTTGCGATTATCTGGTGCACCTGCCGATGGCCGGCAGCGTCAGCAGCCTCAACGTTTCCGTGGCGACTGGCGTGTGTCTGTTCGAGGCTCAGCGTCAGCGTAGCGTCAAAGCTGCCGGGGCTTCCAAGAAGTCCTGATCCTGTTGTAGTCCCTGTGGGAGCGAACCTGCTCGCGAAAGCGGCGTAACATTCAGCATCAATGTTGAAAGTTATGCCCCCTTCGCGAGCAGTCTCGCTCCCACAGTGTTTTGTGTCTGGGCAAAGATCGATGGTTGTTCAAATAATCACCAATTGCCTTGCGCCTCTTCTGTCCCTTCTCTACAATTGCGCCCCTTGCTGTGACGGCAGGCACGCATGTGTCTATCGCAGGCAAGTCCATAAGTGTCATTCACTCCTTGTCTGACCGCTTTTGAGCGGCAGGCTACAACCCGTAAGGAGCATTCATGCGTCATTACGAAATCATCTTTTTGGTCCACCCGGATCAAAGCGAGCAAGTCGGCGGCATGGTTGAGCGTTACACCAAGCTGATCGAAGAAGACGGCGGCAAAATCCACCGTCTGGAAGATTGGGGCCGTCGTCAACTGGCCTACGCAATCAACAATGTTCACAAGGCTCACTACGTGATGCTGAACGTTGAGTGCACTGGCAAGGCCCTGGCCGAGCTGGAAGACAACTTCCGCTACAACGATGCAGTGATCCGTAACCTGGTCATCCGTCGCGAAGAAGCCGTTACCGGCCAATCCGAGATGCTCAAGGCTGAAGAAAACCGCAGTGAGCGCCGTGAGCGTCGCGACCGTCCTGAGCACTCCGACGCCGAAGGCGTTGATGGTGATGACAGCGACAACAGCGATAACGCTGACGAGTAATCCACGGACCTTTTAAGGAGCCTATCAAATGGCACGTTTCTTCCGTCGTCGTAAATTCTGCCGCTTCACCGCTGAAGACGTGAAAGAGATCGATTACAAAGATCTCAACACTCTGAAAGCTTATGTATCCGAGACCGGCAAAATCGTTCCAAGCCGCATCACCGGTACCAAAGCACGTTATCAGCGTCAGCTGGCCACCGCTATCAAGCGCGCCCGCTTCCTGGCCCTGCTGGCCTACACCGACAGCCACGGCCGCTGAGACCGGGCAGTCGACTCGTAGCAAAGGATTGAATGCATGCGCGCCATAGCTGAGTTCATCATGCGCGGCCGCATGCAGGCCACTCTCGTAGTGGCTGGATGCGTAACATTGCCGTTGTTGTATTGGTTGGGTGCTGCCGCAGGATGCCTTGTGCTTCTGCGGCGCGGATTGAAGGACGCCGTTGGCGTCCTTGCCCTGGGAATGCTGCCGGCGTTGATCTGGTGGCTTTACTCGGATGACCCTCGGGCACTTCTGGTGCTGTTGGGTTCTTCGAGCCTTGCGTTGGTTTTGCGCGCAAGCGAATCCTGGGACCGCGTGCTGCTGGTCAGCATAGCGATGGGAGTGGTGTTTTCGGTGGTGCTGGGGGCGACTTTTGGTCCCCAAATCGAGATGCTGGCGCAGGCGTTGATAAAAGTCATGCCGTCGCTACTCGGTGATGTCTACGAGAAGTTATCGGTAGACGAGCAAGCGCATTTTGCGTCCCTGATTGCACCGGTCCTGACCGGCCTGATTGCGGCATTGTTGCAAATCGTCAGTGTGCTGAGCCTGATTGTCGGGCGCTACTGGCAGGCGTTGTTGTACAACCCGGGTGGTTTTGGTCGCGAGTTTCGCGCCATCCGTTTCCCGTTTTTGCCGGCGATGTTGCTGCTGGCGTGCATGCTTCTGGGGCCGAACATCGGTCCACAGATGGCCATGTTAACGCCGTTGTGCAGCGTACCGCTGGTGTTCGCCGGGCTGGCCCTGATTCACGGGCTGGTGGCGCAAAAGCGACTGGCCAGGTTCTGGCTGGTGGGGTTGTACGTCACGCTGTTGCTGTTCATGCAGCTGATCTATCCGTTGCTGGTGGTCTTGGCCATCGTCGACAGCCTGATTGATTTTCGCGGTCGTTCGGCACCGAAAGATGCCGATAACGCGAACGGTGAAGGTTAAAAGTTAAGAGGATTTTCACATGCAACTGATCCTTCTGGAAAAAGTCACCAACCTGGGCAACCTGGGTGACAAAGTGAACGTTAAGGCTGGTTACGGTCGTAACTACCTGCTGCCTTACGGCAAAGCTACCGCTGCGACCCCAGCCAACCTGGCTGCGTTCGAAGAGCGTCGCGCTGAGCTGGAAAAAGCCGCAGCAGACCGTAAGACTTCGGCTGAAAACCGCGCCGCCCAACTGGCTGAGCTGGAAGTGACTATCACTGCCACCGCTGGTGACGAAGGCAAGCTGTTCGGTTCGATCGGCACCCACGACATCGCTGATGCACTGACCGCCTCTGGCGTTGAAGTTGCAAAAAGCGAAGTTCGTCTGCCGAACGGCACCATCCGCAACGTAGGCGAATTCGACGTAGCCGTGCACCTGCACGCCGAAGTTGAAGCCACCGTACGCGTTGTCGTGGTAGCAGCTTAAGCAACACCAGATCGGCTGGCGGCTTGCCCGTCAGACGGTTAACATCGGGCACGATCCTGTTTACAGGTCGTGCCCTTTGTCTTTCTGAAACCTCCAATTTCAAGTGGCCATGAACGATATCTCCGCTCCCGAGCAATATGATCTGCAAACCGCTTCCCTGAAGGTGCCTCCGCACTCCATCGAGGCCGAACAGGCTGTGCTCGGTGGCTTGATGCTGGACAACAACGCCTGGGAACGCGTGCTCGATCAAGTGTCGGACGGCGATTTCTATCGACATGACCACCGCCTGATCTTCCGCGCGATTGCCAAGCTGGCAGACCAGAACTCGCCGATCGACGTCGTGACCCTTGCCGAGCAATTGGACAAGGAAGGTCAGACATCGCAAGTCGGTGGCCTCGGCTACCTGGGTGAGCTGGCAAAAAACACGCCGTCCGTCGCCAACATCAAGGCTTACGCACAGATCGTTCGCGCTCGGGCAACCTTGCGCCAGCTAATCGGTATCGCTACCGAAATTGCCGACAGCGCGTTCAACCCGGAAGGCCGTACGGCTGAAGAGATTCTCGACGAAGCCGAACGGCAGATCTTCCAGATCGCCGAGGCCCGGCCAAAAACCGGCGGCCCGGTGAGCGTGAATGACCTGCTGACCAAGGCCATCGACCGCATCGATACGCTGTTCAACACCGACAACGCCATCACCGGCCTATCCACTGGCTACACCGACCTCGACGAGAAAACCAGCGGCCTGCAGCCGTCCGACCTGATCATCGTCGCCGGCCGTCCGTCCATGGGTAAAACCACCTTTGCGATGAACCTGGTGGAAAACGCCGTGTTGCGCAGCGACAAGTGCGTACTGGTTTACTCGCTGGAAATGCCAGGTGAATCGCTGATCATGCGTATGTTGTCGTCCCTGGGTCGTATCGACCAGACCAAGGTCCGCGCCGGTCGCCTGGATGACGACGATTGGCCGCGCCTGACCTCGGCGGTCAACCTGCTCAACGATCGCAAGCTGTTCATCGACGATACGGCCGGTATCAGCCCATCGGAGATGCGTGCGCGGACTCGCCGATTGGTGCGAGAGCACGGCGACGTCGCCCTGATCATGATCGACTACCTGCAATTGATGCAGATCCCAGGTTCCGGCGGTGACAACCGGACCAACGAGATTTCCGAGATCTCCCGTTCCTTGAAAGCCCTGGCCAAGGAATTCAACTGCCCGGTAGTGGCGCTGTCGCAGCTCAACCGTTCCCTGGAACAACGACCGAACAAACGCCCGATCAACTCCGACCTCCGGGAATCCGGAGCGATCGAGCAGGATGCTGACGTGATCATGTTCGTGTACCGGGATGAGGTGTATCACCCGGAAACCGAGCACAAAGGCATCGCCGAGATCATCATCGGCAAGCAGCGGAACGGTCCGATCGGCACGTCACGCCTGGCGTTCATCGGCAAATACACCCGCTTCGAAAACCTGGCGCCGGGTAGCTACAACTTCGACGACGAGTAAGTTACTCCGCGTCTGATGTGGCCTCATCGCGAGCAAGCTTTGCTCCTACAGGTGTTCGCAAACCGCCTGTAGGAGCAAAGCTTGCTCGCGATGAACGATAACGCAGTCCTCGTTCATGCGCCGCGTTTGAGCCAACACCAATTTCCGACCATAGCCGTCGGAATTGGTTATTTTTTGTGCTATATTCCGCGCCCGCGATTTTTCATCTCAACACCGGTCATCGTCATGCAAACAGCCAAGCCGTTATTTGACTATCCCAAGTACTGGGCCGAATGCTTCGGTCCAGCGCCATTCCTGCCGATGAGCAGGGAGGAGATGGATCAGCTTGGCTGGGATTCCTGCGACATCATCATCGTCACCGGTGATGCGTACGTTGACCATCCGTCGTTCGGCATGGCGATTATCGGCCGGCTGCTGGAGTCGCAAGGCTTCCGCGTCGGGATCATTGCCCAGCCGGACTGGCAGTCCAAAGACGACTTCATGAAACTCGGCGAGCCGAACCTGTTCTTCGGTGTCGCGGCCGGCAACATGGACTCGATGATCAACCGCTACACCGCCGACAAGAAAATCCGTTCCGATGACGCCTACACCCCTGGCGGCATGGCGGGCAAACGTCCGGACCGCGCCAGCCTGGTTTACAGCCAGCGCTGCAAGGAAGCCTACAAAAACGTGCCGATCGTGCTCGGTGGCATCGAAGCTTCCCTGCGCCGCATCGCCCACTACGATTACTGGCAGGACCGGGTTCGCAACTCGATCCTGATCGACGCCTGCGCCGATATCCTGCTTTACGGTAACGCCGAACGTGCCATCGTCGAAGTCGCCCAGCGTCTGTCCTACGGTCACAAAATCGAAGACATCACCGATGTGCGCGGTACCGCGTTCATCCGTCGCGATACGCCGAAAGACTGGTACGAAGTCGACTCCACGCGTATCGACCGTCCGGGCAAGATCGACAAGATCATCAACCCGTACGTGAACACCCAGGACACCCAGGCCTGCGCCATCGAGCAGGAAAAAGGTCCGGTTGAAGATCCGACTGAAGCCAAGGTCGTGCAGATCCTGGCCAGCCCGAAAATGACCCGCGACAAGACTGTGATTCGTCTGCCGTCGGTTGAGAAAGTCCGTGGCGACGCGGTTCTTTATGCTCACGCCAACCGTGTGCTTCACCTGGAAACCAACCCGGGCAACGCCCGTGCGCTGGTGCAGAAGCACGGCGAAGTCGATGTCTGGTTCAATCCGCCGCCGATTCCGATGACCACCGAAGAAATGGACTACGTGTTCGGCATGCCTTATGCGCGCATACCGCACCCGGCGTACGGCAAGGAAAAGATCCCGGCCTACGACATGATCCGTTTCTCGGTGAATATCATGCGTGGCTGCTTCGGCGGCTGCACCTTCTGTTCGATCACCGAGCACGAAGGCCGGATCATCCAGAACCGCTCCGAAGAGTCGATCATTCGCGAAATCGAAGAGATCCGCGACAAGGTGCCGGGTTTCACCGGCGTCATTTCCGACCTCGGCGGCCCGACCGCGAACATGTACCGCATCGCCTGCAAGAGCCCGGAAATCGAATCCGCGTGCCGCAAGCCATCGTGCGTGTTCCCTGGCATCTGCCCGAACCTGAACACCGACCACTCGTCGCTGATTCAGCTGTATCGCAGCGCCCGTGCCTTGCCGGGTGTGAAGAAGATTTTGATCGCTTCCGGCCTGCGTTACGACCTCGCGGTCGAGTCGCCGGAATATGTCAAAGAGCTGGTGACCCACCACGTCGGTGGTTACTTGAAGATCGCCCCGGAACACACCGAGGAAGGTCCGCTCAACCAGATGATGAAACCGGGCATCGGCAGCTATGACAAGTTCAAGCGCATGTTCGAGAAGTACTCCAAGGAAGCCGGGAAAGAGCAGTACCTGATTCCGTACTTCATCGCCGCCCACCCGGGCACCACCGATGAAGACATGATGAACCTGGCGCTGTGGCTCAAGGGCAACGGCTTCCGTGCCGACCAGGTGCAGGCGTTCTACCCGTCGCCGATGGCTACTGCCACCGCGATGTACCACTCGGGCAAGAACCCGCTGCGCAAGGTCACCTACAAGTCTGACGCGGTTACCATCGTCAAGAGCGAAGAGCAGCGTCGTCTGCACAAGGCGTTCTTGCGTTATCACGACCCGAAAGGCTGGCCGATGCTGCGTGAAGCGCTGACCCGTATGGGCCGCGCCGATCTGATTGGACCGGGCAAGAACCAGTTGATCCCGCTGCACCAGCCGTCGACCGACAGCTACCAGAGCGCCCGTCGCAAAAACTCGACACCGGCCGGTAGCCACAAGGTTGCAGGTGAAAAGACCACCAAGATCCTCACCCAGCACACCGGTCTGCCACCACGTGCCAGCGATGGTGCTAACCCGTGGGACAAGCGTGAACAGGCCAAGGCTGCGGCGTTCGCCCGCAACCAGCAGGCGGCCAAGGAGCGCAAGGACGCAGCCAAAGGCAAAGGTCCTAAACCCGCCCGCAAGCCAGTCGTACCGCGCTAAGTCGCGCTTGAACTGAACAGAACGCCAACCTGATCGTTCCCATGCTCCGCGTGGGAATGCCTCTAGGGACGCTCCGCGTCCAGTGACGCGGAGCGCCACGGGCTACATTCCCACGCGGGAGCGTGGGAACGATCACGCCCACCCCCCTTCCTCGCAACATTTGCGTGCAACTGCGCCCAACCTATTTCCCGCATCGCCCGATTTTGGTGCTGTACTGCCTCAAGCAAATGGAGAAAGCGCCAGCGTTGCCGCGATGGCATAAGTCTTGCGCGCTTTCAAATACGCTTAGGGCTCGCAGGAGGCACGCCGTGTCGATTCATGTCGCATTGCACCACGTCACTCATTACCGCTATGACCGCGCTGTCGAGTTGGGGCCGCAGATCGTTCGCCTGCGCCCGGCCGCCCACAGTCGCACGCGGATACTGTCCTACGCGCTGAAAGTCTCGCCCGAGCAGCACTTCATCAACTGGCAACAAGACCCCCAGGGTAATTACCTGGCGCGGTTGGTGTTCCCGGAGAAAACCGATGAACTGCGGATCGAAGTCGATCTGCTCGCGGAAATGGCGGTCTTCAATCCGTTCGACTTCTTCCTTGAGCCCTACGCGGAGAAAATCCCTTTCGCCTACGCCGCCGACGAGCGCAAAGAACTGGCGCCGTACCTGGAAACCTTGCCCCTGACGCCGACGTTCAAAACCTACCTGGACGGCATTGACCGCACGCCGCTGCCCAGCGTGGATTTTCTGGTTGCGCTGAACCAGCGCCTGAGCGAAGACATTGGCTATCTGATTCGCATGGAGCCGGGCGTACAAACGCCCGAGCACACCCTCGAGCAGGCCTCCGGCTCCTGCCGCGACTCGGCATGGCTGCTGGTGCAACTGCTGCGTAACCTCGGCCTGGCGGCGCGTTTCGTCTCGGGCTATCTGATTCAACTCACCGCCGACGTCAAAAGCCTCGACGGTCCGTCAGGCACTGAAGTGGACTTCACCGACCTGCACGCGTGGTGTGAGGTGTACTTGCCCGGTGCCGGCTGGATCGGCCTGGATGCGACGTCAGGGCTGTTTGCCGGTGAAGGGCACATTCCGTTGGCGTGCAGTCCTGATCCTGGCTCTGCAGCGCCGATCAGTGGCTTGGTCGAACCGTGCGAATGCGAGTTCACCCACGAAATGTCCGTTGAACGGATCTGGGAAGCGCCACGGGTCACAAAACCCTACACCGACGATCAATGGCAGGCGATCCAGGCATTGGGTCGGCAAATCGATGCCGACTTGTTGGAGGGTGACGTGCGCCTGACCATGGGCGGCGAGCCGACGTTTGTGTCCATCGATGACCCGGACGGCGCCGAATGGAACACCGCTGCGCTGGGGCCGGACAAGCGTCGCCTGTCCGCCGAGCTGTTCCAGCGCATGCGCAAACATTACGCCCCCAAAGGCCTGGTGCATTTCGGTCAGGGTAAGTGGTACCCCGGCGAGCAACTGCCGCGCTGGTCACTGAACTGCTATTGGCGCCGTGATGGCGTGCCGATCTGGCACAACGGTGCGTTGATTGCCGATGAGCAGGAAGACTACGGCGCCGATGGCGCACTGGCCGGACGGTTTCTGGCGAGTGTGGCCGAGCGCTTGAAGATTCCCACACGCTATGTATTCGCGGCCTACGAAGACAATTTCTATTACCTCTGGCGTGAGGGCACATTGCCGCAAAACGTCAGCGCCGAAGACTCACGACTGGAAGAACCGTTGGAGCGTGCGCGACTGCGCAAGGTCTTCAGCCAAGGCCTGGATAAAGTCATCGGCCATGTGCTGCCATTGGCGCGCACTGCCAAGGGCGATCAATGGCAAAGCGGCCGCTGGTATTTGCGTGAGGAACATTGCCGATTGGTGCCAGGGGATTCGCCGCTGGGCTACCGCTTGCCACTCGGCTCGCAACCCTGGGTCAAAGCGGCGGAGTACCCGTTCATTCATCCCGCGGATCCGAATCAGGATTTCCCGGCGCTGCCCGACACCGCACAACTGCAAAGCCAGGGCACTGGCGCGGTCACCGAAGAGCGAGAGCCAAAGATTGACGAGTCCGCCGACTGGCTGACCCGCACGGCCTTCTGCGCTGAGGCCCGGGAAGGGCGGTTGTACTTGTTCATGCCACCGCTGGAACGGGTCGAGGATTACCTGGAGCTGGTCAGCGCCATCGAAGCTACCGCTGAAGAATTACATTGCCCGGTGTTGCTGGAAGGCTATGAGCCGCCGAGCGATCCGCGCCTGAGCAATTTCCGGATCACCCCGGATCCCGGCGTGATCGAGGTCAACGTGCAACCGTCCGCGAACTGGGATGAATTGGTCGAGCGCACCGAATTTTTGTACGAAGAAGCGCGCCAGACCCGATTGACCACCGAAAAATTCATGATCGATGGCCGGCACACGGGAACCGGTGGCGGTAACCATTTCGTGTTGGGCGGCGCGACCCCGGCGGACTCACCGTTCCTGCGTCGCCCCGATCTGCTGCGTAGCCTGATCAGCTACTGGCATAACCATCCGTCCCTGTCCTACCTGTTTTCCGGGTTGTTCATCGGCCCGACGTCTCAGGCGCCGCGCGTCGATGAGGCGCGCAACGATGCCTTGTATGAGCTGGAAATCGCATTCGCCCAGATGCCCGACCCCGGCGAGGAGTGCGCGCCGTGGTTGGTGGATCGGCTGCTGCGTAACCTGCTGATCGACGTGACCGGCAACACTCACCGGGCCGAATTCTGCATCGACAAACTCTATTCGCCGGACGGTGCTACCGGACGCCTCGGATTGCTGGAGTTGCGTGCCTTTGAAATGCCGCCGCATGCACGCATGAGCCTGGCGCAGCAGTTGTTATTGCGGGCACTGGTGGCGCGGTTCTGGCGCGAGCCCTATGCGCCGCCGAAACTGGCGCGTTGGGGCACGGAGTTGCACGACCGTTTCCTGTTGCCGCACTTCATCGAACAGGATTTCGCCGATGTGATCGTTGATCTCAATGCGGCCGGTTACCCGGTGCGGGCCGAGTGGTTCGCCGCGCATCTGGAGTTCCGTTTTCCCAAGGTCGGCGATTACGCGGTCAGTGGCATTGAGCTGCAATTGCGTCAGGCGCTGGAGCCCTGGCATGTGCTGGGCGAGGAGGGGGCGGTCGGCGGCACGGTGCGCTATGTGGATTCGTCGCTGGAGCGCTTGCAAGTCAAGCTCACAGGGCTGGCGCCGCAACGTTATCTGCTGACCTGCAACGGCGTTGCGGTGCCGTTGCAACCCACGGGGCGGGTCGGCGAGTTTGTCGCCGGCGTGCGTTTTCGCGCCTGGCAACCGGCCAACTGCCTGCACCCGACCATCCCGGTCCATGCGCCGTTGGTGTTCGACCTGCTCGACACCTGGATGCAACGTTCACTGGGCGGCTGCCAGTACCACGTGGCCCATCCGGGTGGGCGCAACTACGACAGCCTGCCGGTGAACGCCAACGAGGCCGAGAGCCGGCGAATGGCGCGGTTTTTCCGCATCGGACACACGCCAGGGAAACTTCCTGTACCGAATGTGGAGATGAGCGACGAGCTGCCGATGACACTCGATTTGCGACGTTTCTAAACCGTACACGACGCTCGGACTTTTCGTATATCCGGGCGTCATGTGCCTGCGCTAGTCTGACCGTTCCTTGCTGTCTGCCGAGCTTTCCATGCCTGACCTGCTTGATCGCTACCCGCTGACAACGGGCACTTACCACGAACTGCTCGACGACAGCGGCGCCGTGCGCCCGCACTGGCGTCGGCTGCTCGACCAATTGCAACGCAGCACGCCTTCGCAATTGGTGCAGCGTCAGGCCTTGTTGACCCGCCAGATCCAGGAAAACGGCGTGACCTACAACGTCTACGCCGACCCCAAAGGCGCAGACCGGCCGTGGGAACTGGATCTGCTGCCACATGTGATCGCAGCGGATGAGTGGCGGCAGTTATCGGCGGGTATCGCCCAGCGGGCGCGTTTGCTCAATGCGGTGCTGGCGGACCTCTATGGCCCGCAGCGATTGATTGCCGAAGGACTGCTGCCAGCGGAACTGGTGTTCGGACATAACAATTTCCTCTGGCCCTGTCAGGGCATTACGCCCCCGGATGGGGCGTTTTTGCATCTTTACGCAGTGGATCTGGCGCGCACACCCGATGGTCGCTGGTGGGTCACGGCGGACCGCACTCAAGCCCCGTCCGGCGCCGGTTATGCCCTGGAAAACCGCACCATCGTGTCCCGGGCCTTTCCCGAGTTGTACCGCGATTTGAAAGTGCAGCATCTGGCCGGGTTCTTCCGCACGCTTCAGGAAACGCTCGCCAGGCAGGCACCGAGTGATGACGACGCGCCGCTGATCGTGTTGCTCACACCGGGGCGGTTCAACGAAAGCTATTTCGAACACCTTTATCTGGCGCGTCAGCTCGGTTATCCGTTGGTGGAGGGCGGCGACCTGACGGTGCGTGATGCCACGGTTTATCTGAAAACCCTGAGCGGCTTGCGCCGGGTTCACGCGATCATGCGCCGGCTTGACGATGACTTCTGCGACCCGCTGGAATTGCGCACTGATTCCGCACTGGGTGTACCGGGATTGCTCGAAGCCGTGCGGCAGGGACGGGTTTTGGTGGCCAACGCACTCGGCAGCGGTGTGCTGGAGTCGCCGGGACTGTTGGGCTTTCTACCGAAGATCAATCAATTCCTGTTCGGCGAAGAACTGATCCTGCCGTCCATCGCCACCTGGTGGTGCGGCGAGGCGCCGGTACTGGCCCAGGCGCTGGAAAAACTGTCGGAGTTGATGATCAAACCGGCCTTCCCGTCGCAAAGCTTCGCACCTGTATTTGGCGGCGATTTGAGTGAAAAACAGCGCGAAGCCCTGGCCGAACGCATGCAGGCACGTCCTTATGCCTATGTCGCGCAAGAAATGGCGCAGTTGTCCCAGGCGCCTGTCTGGCAAGCGGAGGACGGTCAATTGCAACCGCGAGCCATCGGCATGCGTGTTTACGCAGTGGCCAGCCGTGACGGCTACCGGGTTTTACCCGGCGGTCTGACCCGGGTTGCTGCCGAAGCGGATGCTGAAGTGGTGTCAATGCAGCGCGGTGGTGCGAGCAAGGACACGTGGGTATTGGGTGATCGTCCTCCCAGCGGCGAGCAATGGAAAACCCAACGCACCATTGGCGTCCATGATCTGGTGCGGCGAGACCCGTATCTGCCGTCGCGCGTGGTGGAAAACCTGTTCTGGTTTGGCCGCTATTGCGAACGTTGCGATGACAGTGCGCGACTGCTGCGGATCATGCTCGCACGCTACGTGGACGGCGATGATCCGCAAGCCTTGCAGGCGGCCGTTGACCTCGGTGAGCGGCTGAACCTGTTGCCCGATGAGGGCGAACTGCCGGAACGCCTGTTGGCGGCGTTGCTCGGTGAAGACTGGCCCTTCAGCCTGCGCTCCAATCTGCAACGCTTGCAGTGGGCCGCCTCGCAAGTGCGCGGCAAACTCTCGCGGGAAAACTGGCAGGCGCTGGTGGAGTTGCAGCGTGAGGCCATGGAGCTGGAAACCCGTGAGCCCGATTTCGGTGAGCTGCTGGATTTCCTCAATCGCCTGGTGATGTCGCTGGCAGCGCTTTCAGGTTTCGCGCTGGACGACATGACCCGGGACGAAGGCTGGCGTTTCCTGATGATCGGTCGGCGGATCGAGCGGTTGCAGTTTCTCAGTGGCAGCCTGGCGGCGTTTCTGCGCGGTGCCGGGGCTTTCGATCAGGCGGGCCTGGAATGGTTGTTGGAGTTGGGCAACAGCAGCATCACCTACCGTTCGCGGTACCTGGCGGTGGCGCAACTGCTGCCGGTGCTCGATCTGTTGCTGCTCGATGAGCAAAACCCTCACGCCGTGCTGTTCCAGTTGAAGCTGGTGACTCGAACCTTGAAACGTTTGAATGACGACTTTGGTGCCCCTCGTGAAGAAGGGTTGCCGCTGTTGGTGGAGCGACTGGCGCGGTTTGATCTGGGGTGTCTGGAGAATTCGTTGTTTGGCGAAACCAGTGTTCGTGCCGCGCTCGATGGTCTGGCCGATTTGCTGCAAGAAATCGCCGATGCCAGTGGGCAAGTGTCGGATCGCCTGGCGTTGCGCCATTTCGCCCATGTAGATGATGTCAGCCAGCGCACGGTGTCCGTCTGATGAGTGCCCATTACCAGATTTTCCACGACACCCATTATCACTACGACAGCCCGGTGTCGCTGGCCCAGCAGCTCGCGCATCTATGGCCGAGACCCTGTGCCTGGCAGCGCTGCACCGCCCAACAATTGCAGATCAGTCCTGACCCGACCGCGCGCCGGGATGAGCTGGATGTGTTTGGCAATCCGCTGACCCGGTTGGCGTTTGAGCGCCCGCATGATGAGTTGCTGGTCAATGCCAGTCTCACGGTCGAAGTCCTGGCCCGGCCAACGCTGGATTTCACTCAGTCACCCGCCTGGGAAGTTACCCGCGACGCGCTGACTTACAGCAGTCAGCCAATGTCGTCTGACCTGCTTGAAGCGTGCCGTTATCGATTCGAATCACCCTACGTGCATTTGAAGCGCAATTTCGTCGAGTTTTCCGAGAGCTGCTTTCCGGTTGGCCGACCACTGTTGCTGGGTGTACAGGCGCTGATGGAGAAAATATTCAGCGAATTCACTTTCGACGCCGAAGCGACCCAAGTGGCGACGCCGTTGGTGGAAGTGCTGGAGCGCCGGCGTGGCGTCTGTCAGGATTTCGCCCACCTGATGCTGGCGTGCGTGCGCTCCCGTGGGTTGGCCGCTCGCTACATCAGCGGTTATCTGCTGACACAACCGCCACCGGGCCAGCCTCGGCTGATCGGCGCCGATGCGTCGCATGCCTGGATCTCGGTGTTTTGCCCGGTACTGGGTTGGGTCGATTTTGACCCGACCAACAACATACAACCGGCGCTCGAACACATCACCTTGGCATGGGGCCGGGATTTCTCTGATGTTTCGCCGTTGCGTGGGGTGATTCTGGGCGGCGGCAATCATGACCCGGAAGTCCGCGTCACCGTGATGCCATTGGAGTAACAAAGATCCATAGATGTAGGAGCGGGCTTGCTCGCGAAGACGGAGTGTCAGTCGTTACTTATGTAGCTGATACACCGCCTTCGCGAGCAAGTCGGATCGCCGCATCGCCGCTCCCACAGGGAATATGCAGTGTTTTTTGGAGGGCATTTCAGAGGGGGACTGTGAGGGTCAGCAAAGTAACTGCTGACCCTGGACACAGATCCGGTGGGCCCGATCAGATCATCCGGCCCTGAGGGTCTCAGGCGTCGGGCGCCTGATCTTTCGGTGCTTCAGTTTCGTCTGTAGCCACGTCGCCTTCGGCATCGGGGTTCAGTGCTGCGGCGTCTTCTTCAGCTGTAGCTTTCTTGCGCTGAAGCTTTTCCTCTTTCTTCTGCTCCTTGGCCAAGTCTCTCTGACGTTTGGCGAAGGAATAATTAGGTTTAGCCATGGGCGATCCTCTGGGGTCGAAGGTGAGGTTGAGCGGCGCATATTCTGCCCTGTATCGGTGCCAAGCCGTTAGCTGGGTTTTTGATCGGTCCATTTTGGCGGGACCGACGGTTGCCAGGCGTCCAGTGCGTCGAGCAGGGTTTGCGGCGATTCGCTCGTTTGCAGCATGTCACGGTGTGGTGCGCGAACGAAGCCTTCGCCGACGATATGATCAAGAAAACCGGTCAATTTGCTGTAGAAACCGTTCACTTCGAGCAACCCCAACGGCTTGCCGTGGTAGCCGAGCTGGCCCCAGGTCCAGACTTCGAACAGTTCCTCCAGCGTGCCGAGACCGCCGGGCAGGGCGATAAACGCGTCGCTGAGTTCGGCCATCCGCGCCTTTCGCGCGTGCATGCCGTCGACCACTTCCAGGCGCGTCAGGCCGCTGTGGCCGATTTCCTTGTCCTTGAGGCTTTGCGGGATGATCCCGATCACTTCGCCGCCGGCCGCCAATGCCGCATCGGCGACAATCCCCATCAAGCCGACGGCACCGCCGCCATACACCAGGGTCAGCTTGCGCTCAGCCAATGCTCGCCCCAGGGCGGCAGCCGCTTCACGATAAGCCGGGTTGGTGCCGGTGCTGGCGCCGCAAAATACACAAACAGACTTCAAAGACATGTTTTTCTCCATGGTCAGGATGGCCACAGAGTAAAGGCAGGCACGCAGCGTTCCAAGGTCTAAACTTCGCGTTTGGGAGTTTCGTAGGTACCGCTGGCGCCACAGGCATATGCGGCGAGCAAACTGCACAACAGGCTATTGAAGGACATGACCGGCGCTCCAGATGAGTGATGACGGCCTGATGATAGGGCCGTACCAGACACTTGGCTGGTAGATTGTGTCGATAGGTGTCATAGCCTGAAAGTTGTATACAATTTATGATTCAGGTCATAGGAACTTGCGAAGATTTCAGGCAGTCTTCTGTCCATTCGCACTTTTGTTAACCCTGCCTTGGAGATTCACCATGTTTGCCAAACTTGTTGCGGTATCCCTGCTGACACTGGCCAGTAGTCAATTGATGGCTGCAGAATGCAAAGTCACCGTTGACTCCACTGATCAGATGTCCTTCGACAAGAAGGCCATTGAGATCGACAAGAGCTGCAAAACGTTCACTGTCGAACTGACTCACTCCGGCAGCCTGCCGAAGAACGTCATGGGCCATAACTGGGTGCTGAGCAAAGAAGCAGATATGCAGACGATTGCCAGCGCTGGCCTGGCCGCTGGTATCGACAAGAACTATCTGCCGGAAGGTGATGCACGCATCATCGCCCACACCAAAATCATCGGTGCCGGCGAAACGGACTCGGTGACCTTCGACGTGTCGAAGCTGGCCGCTGGCGAAGCCTATGGCTTCTTCTGCTCGTTCCCGGGCCATATCGCGATGATGAAAGGCACTGTGACGCTGAAGTAATCCGGCGCTCTGGAACCTTGGATTTTAAAACTAAGGTTCCAGAGATCTGAACGTACCGAGGTCGAGTTCGAATCCGATCGAAGGTATGCGGGCTCTTTCCTCGTTCCTGTCTAAAAAATGTTTTTGATTCGCATGCTCGAGTGGATGGCCGACAGCATTTTCTCCGGGTGGCAGGCAATCGCTCATCTGGCTGGCTTCCGGGGTCGGCATCGTTTGCCATGAGCAACGTATCGTCTCGCTCCTCAACGAAAAGAAATCGGGAAGTAGAGTATTGCCTGAGGCTGGCGTCTGCGTCTGCGCGAGGGTTGCTACAGGGCAGCAAGCGAGGGTCAGCGCGGCAGCAATGTGTCGGATGACGTTCGGTAGGAGGGCCATTCTGGAGTCCGGAGAGTAGGCGGAAATGGACTCTGTGCTGGTGCCTTCTTTTGATCAATGGGCATCCATTGATTTGGGAAAAGCCCTACGTCGTTTTAAGGTCTTTCGTTCTATTCGTCTTGTTACTTTGAAAAACGTTGAGATCATTCAGCGCAGAGAGCGAGCGATCCAAAGAAAAGCGTCCACTTGGGACGCTTTTTTTGTGTCCTGCATTTGGCCGTGTCATCGGCCATCGCGGGCAAACCCGCGATGGCGTCTCCTGCCCCCCAAATATCAAGGTGCAAACGGCATCACGCGCTTGTGGTGAGTCTTTTTGTACGTGTCGCAGATGATCTTGAACGCTTCCTCACGCACCGGCTCGCCGTGCAGGAATGCGTCGATTTCGGCGTAGGTCACGCCGTGCGACGCTTCGTCCGGTTTGCCCGGCGAGAGGTCTTCCAGATCGGCTGTCGGGATTTTTTCCACCAGCGATTCCGGTGCGCCGAAACTGCGGGCGATATTGCGGACCTGATTTTTAACCAGGCCGCTGAGTGGCGCCAGGTCGCAGGCGCCATCGCCGAACTTGGTGAAAAAACCCATCACGGCTTCTGCTGCGTGGTCGGTGCCGATCACCAGGCCGTGGGCTGCGCCCGCGATGGTGTACTGAGCGACCATGCGCATCCGCGCCTTGGTGTTGCCGAGCACGAAATCCACCGAGACCGCGTGCTTGCCTTCGAAGGCGGCGACTTCGTTGGCCAGCGATTTGACCGCGGGGCCGATGTTCACGGTGTGGCGCTCGTCCGGGGCAATGAAATCCACTGAGGCCTGAGCGTCATGTTCATCGAACTGAGTCTCGTACGGCAGGCGCACGGCGATGAATTTGTAGCCCTTGTCGCCGGTGCGCTCACGCAATTCACGCATGGCTCGTTGGGCCAACAGGCCGGCGGTCAGGGAATCGACGCCACCGCTGATGCCCAGCACCAGGGTCTTGAGACCGGAATTGACCAGGCAATCCTGAATGAAACTGACCCGCCGGGCGACTTCTGCCTCAAGGGCGGCCTCGTCGGCAAATGGCGGTTGAACCTTGAGCTGCTCAGCAATCTCACGCTGTACGGCTTGCATGAATTCACTCCTTGCTTGATGTGCTGGATAGGGCGGCAGGTACTTTGAACACGTGTCGCAAATAGGCGACAAAATTCGGGTCTTTGCAGTGAGTCTTGCCAGGCTCATCGGAAATTTTCGCGACGGGCTGGCCGTTGCAGGCTGCCATTTTAAGCACGATGCTCATGGGTTCGACACCTGGAATATCACACGTCAGGTTAGTGCCGATCCCAAAGCTGACATTGATCCGACCACGCAGCGCGCGGAATATCTCCAGCGCCTTGGGCAGTGTCAGGCTGTCGGAGAATGTCAGCGTCTTGCTCATCGGGTCGATGCCGAGCTTGTGATAATGGGCGATGGCTTTTTCGGCCCATAGCACCGGATCACCCGAGTCGTGGCGCAGGCCATCGAAGAGCTTGGCGAAAAACAGGTCGAAGTCGCCGAGGAAGGCATCCATGGTGATGCAATCGGTCAGGGCGATACCGAGCAGGCCGCGGTACTCGCGTACCCAGCAATCGAGCGCGGCAATCTGGCTGTCGATCAGTCGTGGGCCGAGTTGTTGATGGGCCATGATCCACTCGTGGGCCATAGTGCCCAGCGGTTTCATGTCCAGCTCCCTGGACAGGTGCACGTTGCTGGTACCGACGAAGCGTCCGGGGAAATCGTGCTTGAGCACGTTCACCACTTCCTCCTGCACGCGGTATGAAAAGCGACGGCGCGTGCCGAAATCGGCGACCTGCAACTCGGACAATTCGTCACTGCTGGCGTTGGCGGTCAGCCAGTCGAACTTGCGATAGAGTTGTTCGCGTGCCTGTTCCAGGACTATTTCCCGGTAGCGATAGCGGTTGCGCACTTCGCTGACAATCGCCAGCAGCGGCACTTCGAACAGGATTACGTGCAACCACGGCCCGCGCAGACGGATGAACAGTTCGTCGTTTTCAATGCCGGTGTGGATGTAACGCAGGTTGAAGCGAAACAATCCGAGAAACCGCAGGAAATCCGGTTTCAGGAAGCTGATTCGCTCCAGAAAACTCAATTGATCAGGGCTCAGGCTCAACTCGGCCAGGCGCTCGATCTGAAAACGGATCTCCGCCAGGTACGGGCGCAAATCTTCACTGTTGCGGCAACGAAACTCCCATTCGACTTCGACGTTCGGGTAGTTGTGCAGCACGGCCTGCATCATCGTCAGTTTGTAGAAGTCGGTGTCGAGCAGGTTCTGCACGATGCGATCGCCAAACACGCTCTCGCTCATAACGGGGTTCTCCGCATTGAATGGGGATAGTGGCGCATATCGGTGGTGGGTATTGCCAGCAATTTCTGTGTCAGTCGGGGGAGGTGGGGTTGTCGACTTGCTCCAGCATCCATTTCACAAAATCGCGCACCTTGGGCACTTCTGCCGAATGCTCGGGATACGCCAGGTAATAGGCATCCGTGCTGGGCATTGCATGCTGCCAGGGAATGACCAGTTTGCCGTCGGCCAATTCCTCTTCCACCAGAAACCGTGGCAACAGTGCCACGCCGCAGCCGACTTGCGCTGCACGGATGCACATATAAAAGGTTTCAAAACGCGGGCCGTGGTAGCTGTGCTCGGTGTGGTAGCCCTGACTGTCGAACCAGTCGTGCCACGCCTGGGGGCGGGAGGCGTTTTGCAGCAGGACCAGGTCGGTGAGTTGCGTCGGATCGGTGAACGGCGTGTCCGGCAGGCTGCCCGGTGCGCAGACCGGCACCAGTTCCTCGCCAAACAGCTTCAGGCATTCAGTGCCGGGCCGTGAACCCTGGCCGAAGTAAAACGCCAGGTCGCTGCGACCTTGCAGCAAATCGTCGGCTTCCTGCTCGCTGCACAGGTCCAGATGGATCGACGGATGGCGCAGGCGCCAGCCTTTCAGGCGTGGGACCAGCCAGCGCGCACCGAAGGTCGGTGGGGTCGAGACGCGCAAGACTTCGGTTTCACCGCCGTAGGAGCGCAGGTAATGGGTCGACATTTCGACCTGGGTGAGGATTTTTCGTACTTCCACCAGGTACAAATCACCGGCCGGGGTCATTTGCAGGCGTCGGCGCACACGACGGAACAACAAGTGCTGCAACAACTCTTCGAGTTGCGCGACCTGTTTACTGACGGCGCTCTGGGTCAGGTTCAGCTCTTCGGCGGCGCGTGTGAAGCTCAAATGCCGGGTCACGGCCTCGAAACACTGCAGTGCTGTGATCGACGGCAGGTAGCGTTTATTCAGCATGGGTAGTCCTTTTTCTTGTTTCTTACTGACCAGCAATTCGCAGCATGAATAAACGGAATGATATCTCTCTTAAAGGTCGTTTGTTGGGTAGCCTTCGGGAAGCTAAAACTACAGGTCTGATCAGCCGTGATTATTCCGGCTGCACCCTTTGTGTTTTTCGCTTGAGGAGTGACCCATGGTTGCCGCATTGCTTGATCGTCTTGGTGTGAACCCGGCCCTGTACCAGAACGGCAAAGTGCCGGTGCATTCGCCGATTGATGGCAGCCAGATTGCCGCCGTGAACTGGGAAGGCGCCGCTGAAGTCGAGCAGCACATCAGTCGTGCCGATCATGCGTTCGAATTGTGGCGCAAGGTCCCGGCGCCGCGCCGTGGCGAACTGGTGCGCCAACTGGGCGACATTCTGCGTGAATATAAGGCTGACCTCGGTGAGTTGGTCTCCTGGGAAGCTGGCAAGATTACTCAGGAAGGCCTGGGTGAAGTTCAGGAAATGATCGACATCTGCGATTTCGCGGTCGGTCTGTCCCGTCAGTTGTACGGTTTGACTATTGCGTCCGAGCGTCCTGGCCACCACATGCGCGAAACCTGGCACCCGCTGGGCGTCGTCGGCGTGATCAGTGCGTTCAACTTCCCGGTCGCGGTCTGGGCCTGGAACACCACGCTGGCGCTGGTCTGCGGCAACCCGGTGATCTGGAAACCTTCGGAAAAAACCCCGCTGACCGCGCTGGCCTGCCAGGCGCTGTTCGATCGCGTACTGAAAAATTTCAGCGACGCGCCACCCCACTTGAGCCAAGTGATCATTGGCGGTCGTGATGCCGGCGAAGC
This sequence comes from Pseudomonas sp. OV226, assembly GCF_003148705.1. Classification (NCBI taxonomy): domain Bacteria; kingdom Pseudomonadati; phylum Pseudomonadota; class Gammaproteobacteria; order Pseudomonadales; family Pseudomonadaceae; genus Pseudomonas; species Pseudomonas sp. OV226. The sequence goes on from NZ_QGGS01000003.1 coordinate 422,265, forward strand.
GCTGGTTGATGACCCGCGTGTCGCGCTGATCAGCGCCACCGGCAGCACCCGCATGGGCCGCGAAGTGGCGCCGAAAATTGCCGCGCGTTTTGCTCGCAGCATTCTGGAACTGGGCGGCAACAACGCGATGATCCTCGGCCCAAGCGCCGACCTGGACATGGCCGTTCGCGCCATCCTGTTCAGCGCCGTCGGTACCGCCGGTCAGCGTTGCACCACCCTGCGTCGTTTGATCGCGCACGAATCGGTGAAGGAAGAGATCGTCACTCGCCTCAAGGCTGCGTACTCCAAAGTGCGCATCGGCCATCCACTGGAAGGCAATCTGATCGGCCCGTTGATCGATAAACACAGCTTCGACAACATGCAGGACGCGCTGGAGCAGGCCTTGAGCGAAGGCGGCCGTGTGTTTGGCGGCAAGCGCCAACTGGAAGACAAATTCCCGAATGCCTACTACGTTGCACCGGCCATTGTTGAAATGCCGGAGCAAAGTGACGTCGTGTGCCATGAAACCTTTGCACCGATTCTGTACGTGATCGGTTACAACGATTTCAACGAAGCCTTGCGCTTGAACAATGCCGTGCCACAGGGCCTGTCGTCCTGCATCTTCACCACCGACGTGCGTGAAGCCGAGCAATTCATGTCGGCGGTGGGCAGCGATTGCGGGATTGCCAACGTCAACATCGGCCCGAGCGGCGCAGAAATCGGTGGCGCGTTTGGTGGCGAAAAAGAAACTGGCGGTGGTCGTGAGTCGGGCTCCGACGCATGGCGCGGCTACATGCGCCGTCAGACCAACACTGTGAACTACTCGCTGGAGTTGCCGTTGGCGCAGGGCATCACGTTCGACTAAGCGCAGCTTTTGAGCTCATGTTGATCGTTCCCACGCTCTGCGTGGGAATGCCTCAATGGACACTCTGCGTCCGCTCTTGGGACGCGGAGCGTCCCGGGCTGCATTCCCACGCCGAGCGTGGGAACGATCGGGTTGGTTAGGTTTCTGTTGGAGTCTGGCAATGCCGTTACGCGAAGAGTGTCTGTGGGAAAAACTGACGCCGCAAAGGCCCGACAACGCGGCGCTCAAGGGTGAAGTAACAGTCGATGTCTGCGTCATCGGTGCCGGTTTCACCGGTCTGTCGGCGGCGGTGCATCTGCTGGAACAAGGTAAATCGGTTTGTGTGCTGGAAGCGCATCGCGCCGGCCACGGTGGCTCGGGGCGCAATGTCGGCCTGGTCAACGCTGGCATGTGGATTCCACCGGACGACATCGAAGCCGGGTTCGGCGAAGCGGTGGGCAGTCAGCTCAATCGCATGCTTGGCGCGGCACCTGCCCTGGTGTTCAGCCTTGTGGACAAATACAACATCGATTGCCAGTTACGCCGCGAAGGCACGCTGCACATGGCGCACAACGCCCGTGGCGAAGCGGATTTGCGCAGTCGTGAAGAACAATGGAAACGTCGCGGGGCGCCCGTCGAACTATTGACGGGCCAAGCCTGCGAGCAGGCGACGGGCACTAAAAAAATCGCTGCCGCACTGCTTGATCGCCGTGCTGGCACCCTCAACCCGATGGCCTACACCACCGGACTGGCCAAGGCGGCCATCGGCCTCGGTGGCCAATTGTTCGACCATTCTCCGGTCACCCGGTTAGAACGTCAGGGCCAGCGTTGGTCGGTGCAAACCGCCCAGGGTTCGGTTATGGCCGAGAAAGTCGTAATCGCCTCCAACGCCTACACCGAAGGCGACTGGACCGAACTGCGGCGCAATTTCTTTCCCGGTTACTACTATCAAGTGGCCTCGGTCCCGCTGACCGAAGACGCCGCGCAACAGATTCTGCCCGGCGGCCAGGGCTCCTGGGACACCCGCCAGGTACTCAGCAGCATTCGTCGTGACAAAGACGGGCGCCTGTTGCTCGGCAGCCTCGGCAATGGCAACCAGAAACCCGCCTGGTTCCTGAAAGCCTGGGCCGATCGTGTTCAGCAACACTATTTTCCCTACCTTAAACCGGTGGAGTGGGAATGCACCTGGACCGGTTGCATCGCCTTCACGCCGGATCATTTGATGCGCCTGTTCGAGCCGGCGCCCGGTTTAGTGGCAGTCACCGGTTACAACGGTCGGGGCGTGACGACAGGTACGGTCGTCGGCAAAGCCTTTGCCGATTACTTGTGTAACGGAAATCCTCACGCTTTGCCGATTCCCTTCGCGCCCATGCAGCCATTGGCCGGGGTCGGATTGCGCAGTTGTCTATACGAGGCGGGGTTCTCGCTGTATCACGCAGGCCAGTGCTTGCGGATCGTTATCTGATTGTTGAAATTTGTTGCTGAAAGCGGCGCTTTTCGGCTTTGCGTCTAGCCTGTAATGGTGCGGGTTGTAGCAGTCCCGCACCAGCAGTGTGCACTTCGGTGACGCACGTTGTTACAGGCTGGTTGCACGTCGTTTGACGCCGCGGTTGCAATGATGGCGCATGCGGGTTGCGCCTTTAAAAATAAATGGTTTCACCTTCCGCGGTTTAGACGGTTGCACGCCCAATGAAAATGGGAACAAAACAGTCGTAAAAACAATAATGCAGCGACTTTTTTCAGAATAAAAAACCGATGGCACGGCCCTTGCTCTGAGCATTCAGTGAAGTCGCAGTGCCAACTAAAAAAAAACCTTGGAGCACCACCTCATGTCCCAGACGTTTTACAAGAAAGGCTTTCTGGCCCTCGCAGTGGCAGCTGCGTTGGGTGTTTCTGCGTTTGCTCAAGCTGATGTGAAAATCGGTGTGGCGGGCCCGATGACAGGCGCCAACGCGGCATTTGGCGAGCAGTACATGAAGGGTGCACAGGCTGCAGCCGACGCGGTCAACGCGGCGGGCGGCGTTAACGGGGAAAAAATCGTGCTGGTCAAGGGCGATGACGCCTGCGAACCGAAACAGGCTGTGACGGTCGCCAAGGACCTGACCAACCAGAAGGTCGCTGGCGTGGTCGGTCACTTCTGCTCCTCGTCGACTATCCCGGCCTCCGAGATTTACGACGAAGCGGGCATCATCGTAATGACTCCAGGTTCCACCAACCCGGCCGTTACCGAGCGCGGCTTGAGCGCCATGTTCCGTATGTGCGGGCGTGACGATCAGCAAGGCATCGTGGCCGGCGACTACATCGTCGACGTGCTCAAGGGCAAGAAAGTTGCTGTCATCCACGACAAAGACACCTACGGCCAAGGTCTGGCTGATGCCACCAAGGCTCAGTTGGTCAAGCGTGGCGTGACTCCGGTCATCTACGAAGGCCTGACCCGCGGCGAAAAAGACTTCAGCGCCCTGGTCACCAAAATTCGCGCTGCTGGCGCCGACGTCGTCTACTTCGGCGGTCTGCACCCTGAAGCCGGTCCATTGGTTAAACAACTGCGTACCGAAGGCCTGAAAGACGTGAAATTCATGTCCGATGACGGCATCGTGACCGACGAACTGGTGACCACCGCTGGTGGCGCGCAGTATGTCGATGGCGTGCTGATGACCTTCGGCGCCGACCCACGCCTGCTGCCAGACAGCAAGACCGTGGTAGATGCATTCCGCAAGGCCGGCACCGAGCCTGAAGGCTACACCCTCTACGCTTACGCAACGGTCCAGGCCCTGGCCGCTGGCTTCAATGGCGCCAAGTCCAACAAGGGCGAAGACGCCGCTGCTTGGCTGAAAAAGAACCCGGTCAAAACCGTGATGGGCGAGAAGACCTGGGACGCCAAAGGCGACCTGAAAGTCTCCGACTACGTGGTTTACCAGTGGGACAAGGACGGCAAATACCATCAGCTGGAAAAACAGAAGTAAGGGCTGACCCAATCGGCTGACCCCACAGTTTCCCTGTAGGCGCGAGCCCGCTCGCGATGACGGACTGACAGGCAACACATTTGTTGAATGTTAAACCGTCATCGCGAGCAGGCTCGCTCCTACAGGGAGCGGTGGTGTCGGCTGATCGTGGCTGACATTGCTCCGACGTAAATCTGTATTTTCCTTAGAAGAGCCGCACACCCACAGGTGTACAGGTTCTCATTGCGTGAGATTGCGTTATGGATGGTATTTTCCTGCAGCAACTGGTCAACGGCCTGACCCTCGGGTCGGTCTATGGCCTGATCGCCATCGGCTACACAATGGTCTATGGCATCATCGGCATGATCAACTTCGCCCACGGCGAGGTTTACATGATTTCCGCTTACCTCGCGGCAATCAGTCTGGCTCTGCTGGCTTACTTCGGTATCGAATCCTTCCCTCTGCTGATGCTCGGCACACTGATCTTCACCATCGTCGTTACAGCGGTGTATGGCTGGGTCATCGAGCGAGTCGCTTACAAACCGCTGCGTAACTCCACCCGACTGGCACCGCTGATCAGCGCCATCGGTATTTCCCTGATTCTGCAAAACTATGCACAGATCGCTCAGGGCGCCCGCCAACAAGGCGTTCCGACACTGCTGACCGGTGCATGGCGAGTTGATGTCGGGACTGGTTTCGTCCAGCTCACCTACACCAAGATCTTCATTCTGGTCGCCGCGTTTGTCGGGATGGGCCTGCTGACCTACATCATCAAGTACACCAAGCTCGGCCGTATGTGCCGCGCGACCCAGCAAGACCGCAAGATGGCCTCAATCCTGGGGATCAACACCGACCGCGTCATTTCCTACGTGTTCATCATCGGTGCAGCGATGGCGGCCCTGGCCGGCGTGCTGATCACCATGAACTACGGCACGTTCGACTTCTACGCAGGTTTCGTCATCGGCATCAAAGCGTTCACCGCAGCGGTACTGGGCGGGATCGGCTCGCTGCCGGGTGCGATGCTTGGCGGGATCATTCTGGGGATCTCCGAGTCGCTGTTTTCCGGTCTGGTCAACTCCGACTACAAAGACGTTTTCAGCTTCTCGCTGCTTGTTCTCGTTCTGGTCTTTCGGCCTCAAGGCCTGCTCGGCCGTCCTCTTGTGTCGAAGGTGTAAGCGATGTCTTCAACCACTAAAAAAACCATTGATATCAAAAGAAGCCTGGTTGACGCGATTCTTGCCGGCCTTGTAGCGCTCATCGTGTTTGGTCCGATTGTTGGCATTGTCCTCGACGGCTATGGCTTCAACCTGCAACCAACACGAGTGGCGTGGATTGTCGCCATCGTCATGGCTGGCCGCTTTGCTTTGAGCCTGTTCCTGCAAACACCCAAGGGTTTGAGAATTCTCGAAGGGTTTGAAACCACGGGCTCCGGGGTTCATGTACTGCCACCCGATTACAAATCACGGTTGCGCTGGATCATCCCGCTGATGGTCGTCATTGCCGTGGTGTTTCCGTTTTTCTCCAACTCCTACCTGCTGGGCGTGGTCATCCTCGGGTTGATCTACGTGTTGCTCGGTCTGGGGCTGAACATCGTGGTCGGCCTGGCCGGCCTGCTCGACCTGGGTTACGTGGCGTTCTACGCCATCGGTGCCTACGGTTTGGCGCTCGGTTACCAGTACCTCGGCCTGGGCTTCTGGACGGTGCTGCCACTGGCGGCAATTACGGCAGGCCTTGCCGGTTGCATCCTGGGCTTCCCGGTGTTGCGTCTGCACGGTGACTACCTGGCAATCGTGACGTTGGGCTTCGGTGAAATCATCCGCTTGATCCTCAACAACTGGCTGTCGCTGACCGGTGGCCCGAACGGCATGCCGGCACCGCTGCCGACGTTCTTCGGTCTGGAGTTCGGCAAACGGGCGAAAGACGGCGGGGTACCGTTCCACGAGTTCTTCGGCATCGCCTACAACCCCGACGTGAAGTACTACTTCATCTATGCGGTGTTGTTCATGGTCGTGCTGGCCGTGTTGTACATCAAGCACCGCTTGACCCGCATGCCGGTCGGCCGCGCCTGGGAAGCCCTGCGTGAAGACGAAATCGCCTGCCGCTCCATGGGCCTGAACCACGTGCTGGTGAAGCTCTCGGCCTTCACCATCGGTGCATCGACGGCCGGTCTGGCCGGTGTGTTCTTCGCCACCTACCAGGGTTTCGTCAACCCCACTTCATTCACCTTCTTCGAATCGGCCCTGATCCTCGCCATTGTGGTACTGGGCGGTATGGGTTCGACCATCGGCGTGGTGATTGCAGCCTTCGTGCTGACCGTCGCCCCGGAACTGCTGCGTGGTTTCGCGGAGTATCGCGTGCTGCTGTTCGGCATCCTGATGGTGTTGATGATGATCTGGCGACCGCGCGGCCTGATCCGGATCAGCCGTACCGGTGTGACCCCGCGTAAAGGAGTAGCGCCATGAGCGAAGTCGTACTCTCGGTCGAGAAGCTGATGATGCACTTTGGCGGCATCAAGGCGCTGAACGATGTCAGCCTGAAGGTGCACCGCAACTCGATCTTCGCCCTGATCGGCCCCAACGGCGCCGGCAAAACCACCGTGTTCAACTGCCTGACCGGTTTCTACAAGGCCTCCGGCGGCAAGATCGAACTCAACGTGCGTGGGCAACAGACCAACGTCATCAAATTGCTCGGCGAATCATTCAAACCGACGGATTTCGTCTCACCTAGATCGTTTGCCAGTCGGCTGTTCTACAAGGCGTTCGGCGGCACCCACCTGGTGAACCGTGCCGGTCTGGCGCGGACCTTCCAGAACATTCGCCTGTTCAAGGAAATGTCGGTGCTGGAAAACCTGCTGGTGGCCCAGCACATGTGGGTCAACCGCAGCATGCTGGCCGGCATCCTCAATACCAAGGGCTACCGCAAGGCTGAAAGCGATGCGCTGGACCACGCCTTCTACTGGCTGGAAGTGGTGGATCTGGTGGATTGCGCCAACCGTCTGGCCGGTGAACTGTCGTACGGTCAGCAACGTCGCCTGGAAATTGCCCGGGCCATGTGCACCCGTCCGCAAATTATCTGCCTCGACGAACCGGCCGCCGGCCTCAACCCTCAGGAAACCGAAGCGCTGAGCGCGATGATCCGGCTGCTGCGTGACGAGCACGATCTGACCGTGGTGCTGATTGAACACGACATGGGCATGGTGATGAGTATTTCCGACCACATCGTGGTGCTGGACCACGGTGTAGTGATCGCCGAGGGCGGTCCCGACGCGATCCGTAATGATCCGAAAGTGATTGCGGCCTATCTGGGCGCCGACGAAGAGGAAGTGGCATGACGCAACCCATCCTCGAACTCAAGGAACTGGACGTGTTTTACGGGCCGATCCAGGCCCTGAAAAAAGTCTCGCTGCACATCAATGAAGGTGAAACGGTCAGCCTGATCGGCTCCAACGGTGCCGGCAAGTCGACGCTGCTGATGTCGATCTTCGGCCAGCCGCGGGCGGCTGACGGGCAGATCATCTACCAGGGCGTGGACATTACCCACAAGTCGTCCCACTACATTGCGTCGAACGGCATCGCTCAATCGCCGGAAGGCCGGCGGGTATTCCCCGACATGACCGTCGAGGAAAACCTGCTGATGGGCACCATCCCGATCGGTGACAAGTACGCCAAGGAAGACATGCAACGCATGTTCGAGTTGTTTCCGCGACTCGAAGAACGGCGCACTCAGCGGGCGATGACCATGTCTGGCGGCGAGCAGCAAATGCTCGCCATCGCGCGCGCATTGATGAGTCGGCCGAAACTGCTGTTGCTCGACGAGCCAAGCCTGGGGTTGGCGCCGATTGTGGTGAAACAGATCTTCGCCACCCTTCGGGAACTGGCCAAAACCGGCATGACGATCTTCCTGGTCGAGCAGAACGCCAACCATGCGCTTCGGTTGTCAGACCGGGCGTACGTGATGGTCAACGGTGAGATTCGCATGACCGGCACCGGCAAGGAGCTGCTGGTTAACGAGGATGTGCGTAACGCCTACCTCGGCGGTCACTGAGTCTGCGTGGTTATGCACAAGCCCCGGCGCGCAATCGCCGGGGCTTTTTTACATCCTTGATTCGGCACCAAGCTCGATGGGCGGTGGGGTGAGTTGAAATTGTGGAAAACAATCTTCACAAGCTCGCAAAGCGCGACATAAAGCCGCTGCAAATAGTTGTTTTGTCACGGTTTTGACTTGTCCCCGTTTGCTGTGGAGCTGGCTGTGAATAACGTGGGAGTAGCTGACTGGACGCCTTTAAAGCCGTGGCTTGTGGCGTGGTGGTTGTTTTTTGATCAGGCGTTTTTGCGCGACTCTGAACCGCAGTTGTCAATCTTTTTATTGGCGATAGAACTAGCACAAAACGGACAGGGCGAGCCTGTGGATAAGTCTGTGATTAAACTCTGGAAAGACTCGGCTGAGGGCCGTAGTTACTGGCTTGGCGCCACTGCTGGTCTGTAGGAGAAATCGTGCAAAATGCATGGGGCTACACTGCGAGCATCCGAGGGTCAAGCAAAAAACTTTCAAAACTCCCCGCAAAGCCTTGTACACAGCGGCTTTCAACCTTTCCACTTGCCCCCGGAAACTGTGGACCGGCCTGTGGATAACATGCGCGCACATGGCTACAAGCCGCGGCGGACATGGTGTTGCCAGGGTTGAGCGTTTTTTGAGCAGATTTGCGGTGGTTGCCGCTGTGTGCAAGGCCGGGCATGCTGCCAGCTGATTTTCTATTCCAAGGGCTGCCCGTCAGCCGAAGCAAGGAGAACACGATGTCCAACACCCTGTTTATTACCGGCGCGACGTCCGGTTTTGGTGAAGCCTGTGCCCGCCGTTTTGCCGAGGCAGGCTGGAAGCTGGTACTGACAGGCCGTCGTGAAGAGCGCCTCAATGCCCTGTGCGCCGAATTGTCGAAGCAGACCGAGGTGCATGGCCTGGTGCTCGACGTGCGTGACCGCAAAGCCATGGAGGACGCGATTGCCAACCTGCCACCATCCTTCGCCAAGCTGCGCGGGCTGATCAACAATGCTGGCCTGGCGCTCGGTGTGGACCCGGCGCCCAAGTGCGATCTCGACGATTGGGACACCATGGTCGACACCAACATCAAGGGCCTGATGTACAGCACTCGTTTGCTGTTACCGCGCCTGATTGCTCATGGTCGTGGTGCCGGCATCGTTAACCTCGGCTCCATCGCCGGCAATTATCCGTACCCGGGCAGCCACGTGTATGGCGCGAGCAAGGCGTTCGTCAAACAGTTCTCCCTGAACCTGCGCTGCGACCTGCAAGGCACCGGCGTGCGCGTCAGCAACATCGAGCCGGGTCTGTGTGAGAGTGAGTTCTCGCTGGTGCGTTTTGCCGGTGACCAGGAGCGTTACAACGCGACGTACGCCGGTGCCGAGCCGATCCAGCCGCAAGACATCGCCGAGACCATTTTCTGGGTGCTCAACGCGCCGGCGCACATCAACATCAACAGCCTGGAACTGATGCCAGTGAGCCAGACCTGGAGCGGGTTTGCGATTGAGCGGAACGCGAAGGTTTAAGACCGCGTAACGGCCAATCGCGGGCAAGCCCGGCGCCTACAGGTAATGTGTTGGATCGCCAATTGGCGAGCGCTACAAGCCCTGTGGGAGCCGGGCTTGCCCGCGATAGCTATCGGTCAGTCAGCGCAGATAGTCGGCCAACCCGCGATAGCAGGTTGCCAAGTGATAAGGCGTGGTCGACGGCATGTCTTTGCGGCTGACTTCGCCCAGCTCATCCCGACACTCATACCAGCCGCCCGCATGCAGAAAGCGCTGTTGCAGCGCTTGTAGCTGGCGTTGCACCACCGCTTCGGCGTTCGGGCGCAACGTCAGCGCCCTCAAGTATTCCGCCTGAGCCCAGATGCGTTGGGTGGCATCTTTGGCGTTGCCCTCCAGATCAAGCATCGCCTGTGCTGCACCGGTCTGCGCATCGACGCCTTGTTGTTCGGTGAATGCGAACGCACGGTCCAGCGATGCATGAAGTGGCGAACCGCGCAGCAGCGACGAAGATTCGAGCAAAAAATACCACTCGAACTGATGCCCGGGTTCGAACCAGTTATCCACAGCTCCCAGCGGTTTCTCCATCAACACGCTGTGTTGCGGGTCAATGAAGCGCTTGTGCATGGCTGTGCATAACGCGACGAGTGCACGTTGCACCGCGATGTCTTCGCGTACCGACAGGGTCGCGAGGAAGGCTTCGGCCAGGTGCATCAGAGGGTTTTGCAGCGGCCCGGAGTCGAGCGAAGACCAGTCGCGATCGAGGCTGGCGTCGTACAGACCGTCGCCTGTGGCGAAGCGCTGACCGATCACTTCCAGTGCCGCGTTGAGCGCGGATTCCACCAGCGGTTCGCGCGACTTGTCCCAGTAATGGGCGCAGGCGAACAGAATGAACGCGTGGGTATACAGGTCTTTGCGCTGATCCAGCGGCGTGCCGTGCGGGTCGATGCTGTAGAACCAGCCACCGTGTTCGGCGTCGTGGAAGTGCTGTTGCAAGGAGCGGAACAGCTTGGCGCAGCGCTCCTGCGCGCCTGGCACCTGGCCGATCAGGCTGGAAAACAGATACAACTGCCGTGCGCAGGCCATGGCCCGATAGCGTTGAGGCGGCAGCGGTTGATGCTCGGCGTCCAGTGCTTCATAGGGCAACGCCATGTCGGCATTCCAGCCGGGGCCTTGCCAGAGCGGCACGATCACGTCCTGGAAGTGCTGTTGCACCGAGGCGAACAGGGCGGTCAATTCAGGCAGGGAGGCGGAGCGGGAAACAGGTGGCATTGGCTGGCGTCGTCACGGCAGGGTCGATTGCGCGACATGTTAGCAGGCCTGAGAGATGCGGTGTCTGTCAGGCCGCCATCGCGAGCAAGCTCGGCTCCTACAAGAGCACGCATTCCACTGTAGGAGCCGAGCTTGCTCGCGATGAGGCCTTCACCGGCGATAAAAAAATCAGCCCGCCAACAACCACACGCCAGTCGCCGCCGAAGCCGCGCCCGCCAATCGAACCAATGGCGCAGCCGCTTGCGGCAGCAAGCGAACGACCGCATACCCGGTCGCATGCAACGCCGCCGTTGCCGCCACAAAACCTGCCGCATAGGCCCAAGGGCTCGACATGTCCGGCAACTCCAACCCATGCGCCACACCGTGGAATAGCGCAAACAGCGCCGTCGCCCCCACCGCTACGCTCAATGGCGGACGAACGGCCAACGCCACCGCCAGCCCCAGCGCCAGCACCGACGCGGCAATCGCGCCTTCCAGCGCCGGCAGGTTCAGCCCTTCAAAGCCCAGCAGGCCGCCGATCAGCATAGTACCGACGAAGGTGCCGGGCAGCGCCCAGCGCGCCGCACCTTTTTGCTGAGCGGCCCACAAGCCGACCGCAACCATTGCCAGCAAGTGGTCGAGGCCGCCAATCGGGTGGCTGATGCCGGCGATCAAGCCGTTGTCACCATGACCCGGATGGGCGAAGGCGATGGCCGGGGTCAACAGCAGGGCCATGGCGCCCAGAATGCGTTTCAGTGTCATGGATAAGCTTCCTTGTTGATAAGTCGTGATCAGGCGGCTGTCAGCAGGCCCTGGCGTTCGATAAAGGCGATGATCTCTTCAAGGCCCAGTCCGGTTTTCTGGTTGCTGAACACAAACGGTTTGCCGTTGCGCATGCGTTTTGTGTCGCTGTCCATCATCTCCAGCGAGGCACCCACCAGCGGCGCGAGGTCGACCTTGTTGATTATCAGCAGATCGGATTTGCAGATCCCCGGCCCGCCCTTGCGCGGGAGTTTGTCGCCGGCCGACACGTCGATCACGTAGATGGTCAGGTCGGACAATTCCGGGCTGAACGTTGCCGACAGGTTGTCGCCACCGGACTCCACCAGAATCAGGTCCAGCCCCGGAAAGCGGCGGTTGAGTTGATCCACGGCTTCGAGGTTGATCGAGGCGTCTTCGCGGATCGCCGTGTGCGGGCAGCCGCCGGTTTCCACGCCGATGATTCGCTCGGGTGCCAGGGCTTCGTTGCGCACCAGAAAATCGGCGTCTTCGCGGGTGTAGATGTCGTTGGTGACGACCGCCAGGTTGTAGCGCTCGCGCAGGGCCAGGCACAGGGCCAGGGTCAGGGCGGTTTTGCCGGAACCGACCGGGCCGCCGATACCGACACGTAGAGGTTGTGTGTTCATGTGATTCTCCAAGCTAAAAGGCCCTAGGAACGGAACAGACGGCTGTACTGGCGCTCATGGGCCATGCACGCCAGGGACAGGCCAAAAGCGGCGCTGCCATAGTGTTCGGGGTTGATTCGGGTGGCGTCCTGCTGGGCTTGTTGCAGCAGCGGCAGCAATTCACTGGTCAGGCGTTGGGCGGCTTGCTGGCCCAGCGGCAGGGTTTTCATCAGTACGGCCAATTGGTTTTCCAGCCAGCTCCAGAGCCACGCGGCCAGCGCATCCTGGGGACAGATTCCCCAGGCCCGTGCCGCCAGCGCCCAACCGAGGGCCAGATGCGGTTCGGGGCGTTGGTCGAGGAAGGCGCGAGCCGGCGCGTCCAGCTCCGGTAAACCGTTGAGCAGTTGCTGCAAGGAATAGCCCATCTGTCGGCTCTCTTGATGCAGCTCGCGGGTTTCCCGACTGGCACGGTGTTGTTCACAGCGTCGGAGCAATTCGGGCCAGTTCTCTTCGGCCGCCGCCGTGCAATGGGCAAGCAGCAGCGGCGCCTCGAACCGTGCCAGGTTGAGCAGCAATTGATCACTGATCCAGCGTCGTGCGCCGTCCGCATTGCTTACGCGACCGTTTTCCACCGCCATTTCCAGACCCTGGGAATAGCTGTAGCCGCCAATCGGCAGCTGCGGGCTGGCCAGGCGCAGCAGCGCCCAGGCCGGGTTCATAAGCGGACGCCGAACTGGTGCAGTTTCGGCGGATAGTTGAAATCTTCGTCACCGTGCCGGGAGTGGTGGTGGCCTCCGCCATAGGCGCCGTGTTCCGGCTGGAAAGGTGCTTCGAGGCTTTCGACCTTGGCATCCAGCTGTTCGAGCATGGCTTTGAGCACGTAATCGTCGAGCAGGCGCAGCCAGCCATCACCGACCTGCAGGGCGACATGGCGATTGCCGAGGTGATAGGCGGCGCGAGTCAGCTCGAAGGCATTGGCGCAGGTAACGTGCAGCAATTGTTCGGGGCGGGCGCAGACACGCACGATGCGCCCGTCTTCGGCTTGCAGGCATTCGCCGTCATACAGGGGCGGCTGTCCGCGCTCCAAAAACAACCCGACGTCTTCACCTTCGGCACTGAAACAGCGCAAACGGCTTTTGCTCCGGGCTTCGAAGGTCAGGTGCAATTCGGCGGCCCAGACGGGTTGAGGGTCGATTCTGCGATGAATCACCAGCATCGGAAGGCTTCCAGCAATGGACATTGCTGAGGCTAGAGCAAGGGGCTTGCCAATCGGGCAATACGTAGGAAATACCTGTCGGAGTGCAGGGGGTGGTGTGCAAAGTTGGTTGAAGTTGGTGCGAGGAGGGGTGTGGTGCACCAATTTGCGGCGCACAAAAAAAGATCGCCATTGAGGCGATCAATTCAGGCGGTCATTCGGTGCTGCCGAGTCCTTGCCAATGCTTCAAACCGATAAAGATAAAGCGCAGTTGCTGAGTGATTTTCGCTTGAGGTGTCAAATGTTCAGGCAGCGCCTCGGCCGGCGGATCAATGATCTCGGGCAAGGTCGCAAACACACTTTTGACGATCAGATCAGCCATGACGCTCAGGCCGCCAATGTCGAGGTGTTGCAGCTTGGGCATCAAGGACAGGTCGGCTGCCAGGTCCGAGCTGATGTCTTCGCGCAAACGTGCGATGGCCTGGCGTACCGGCAGTGATCCGCCGTACTGCTCGCGGGCCAGAAACAGGAATTGCGAGCGATTGGCGCTGACCACGTCGAGAAAGATCCGTACCGACGCATCAATAATGCCGCCCATGACGAATTCGTTATGGCGCACCAGGCGAATGGTTTCACGGAAGGTCTGACCGACTTCGCTCACCAGCACCAGCCCCAGTTCGTCCATATCGGCGAAATGCCGGTAGAAACCGGTGGGCACGATGCCGGCGGTTCTCGCTACTTCGCGCAGGCTGAGACTGCCGAATCCTCGGCCGCATTCCATCAGGTGGCGTGCAGCGTCCATCAGGGCGTTGCGGGTCTGTTGTTTCTGTTCGGCGCGGGGCAGCATCGCAAGGGTGTTTTCTGGACAAGACAGCGGCGCACTCTAGCAAATCGGCTTCGCTGGCGTCGAACGACTATCGGGGGATCAAGCGGGGAAACATGGCTTCTCTATAAGTCAAAAGCCCAATCCGGGGATTGGGCTTTTTTTCAGGGCCGCCATGGGCTTAGCTCACAGCGCTGTTGCGTTCGATCACACGGTCACCACCGCCTTCAGCCAGGGTTTGGCCTTGTGGGGTGCGGTCGGAACCGCCTTCAGCCAGGGTCTGGCCTTGTGGGGTACGGTCGGAGCCACCTTCAGCCAGGGTTTGGCCTTGTGGAGTACGGTCCGAACCATCTTGGGTGATCAAGCCTTTTTCTTTCAGGCGATCGTTACCGCCTTCGGCAAGTGTCTGGCCTTGTGGGGTGCGGCTGGAACCATCGGCGGCAACGGTTTGGCTGAACACCGATTGGTTGTCTTTGACTTGCGGAGTGGCCTGATCCGCGGCTGGCAAAGCGAAAGCGGTGCTGGCTAGCATCGAGAGGGTCAGGCTAAGCAGTAATTGGCGTTTCATGATGGGTTGCTCCTTGGGGGGGGCGATAAAGTGGGTACGAGGGCAATGCTACTCTCGATAAATCGATATGAAAGTTCATAACCGCAATGGTAATAATCAACAGAATTGATTGTTCTGCTGAGAGCCTCTAAACCGGGCGTTTTCGGCGAGTGTTTTTGCACCGAGGTGGGTATTTCCGACTCACTCGCGCCGCACAAAAGTGCGGGTGGGGTAACGCCGTTTAGAGCGCGCAGGTTGATCGCGCCCGATTATTTGAACGTTAATTGGCTTTTCGGTTAAACCTGCGCACCTTTTCCCAGTCCTAGATTTCATGGCAGGCCGGTTCTGGCCTAACGTTTCACACGTGCGTCGCGGTCAGGACGCTCAGTCGTTTCAAGGAGCCCTGTGCAATGACGCGCCCCCCTAAAATTGTTGCCTGGATCTTTGCCAGCCTGGTTGTTCTGCTGGCGATACTCGTACTGGTCATCGTGTTCTTCGATTGGAACCGGATCAAACCCGCGATAAACAACAAAGTCACCGAAGAACTGCACCGAGCATTCGCCATCAATGGCAACCTCGCGGTGGTCTGGCAGCGCGAGCTCGACGAGGCTGGCTGGCGGGCCTGGGTGCCGTGGCCGCATGTGGTCGCCGAAGACTTGAGCCTGGGCAACCCGGACTGGTTGAAGCAGCCGCAGATGGTCACCCTCAAACGCGTAGAGCTACGTATTTCACCGCTCGCCTTGCTGGCGCAGCGGGTGGTGATCCCGCGAATCGACCTGACCGAGCCGAACGCCAACCTGCAGCGCCTGGCCGATGGTCGCGCCAACTGGACGTTCAAATTCGACCCCAAGGACCCGAACGCCGAACCTTCGAACTGGGGGGTGGACATCGGCGCGATCGGCTTCGACAAAGGCCATGTCACCCTCGACGATCAGAGCTTGAAGACTCAACTGGATGTGCTGATCGACCCGCTGGGCAAACCCGTTCCGTTCAGTGACATCGTCGGTGACAAAGCGGCGAAAACCGCACAGGAAAAGGGGGCCGCGCCACAGGACTACGCCTTCGCGCTCAAGGTCAAAGGCCAGTACCACGCGCAGAAACTCGAAGGCTCCGGCAAGATCGGTGGGTTGCTGGCCCTGCAGGATGCGGCCAAGCCGTTTCCCCTGCAGGCCCAGGTGAAAATTGCCGATACCAGCGTCGAGTTGGCCGGCACGTTGACCGATCCCCTGAACCTCGGCGCGCTGGATCTGCGACTGAAATTGGCTGGCACCAGCCTGGGCAATTTGTATCCGCTGACCGGCGTGACGCTGCCGGATACACCGCCTTACGCCACCGACGGGCACTTGATCGCCAGGCTGCATGAGCCCAGCGGCGCAGTGTTCCGCTATGAAGAATTCAACGGCAAGATCGGTGAGAGCGACATCCATGGCAGCCTGGCTTATGTCGCCAGCCAGCCTCGGCCGAAACTCAGCGGTTCATTGCTCTCCAATCAATTGCTGTTTGCCGACCTTGCACCGTTGATTGGCGCCGACTCCAACGCCAAACAAAAGGAGCGCGGTGGCGACAGTAAACAGCCGCCGGACAAAGTGCTGCCGGTCGAAGAGTTCAAGACCGAGCGCTGGCGTGACATGGACGCCGATGTCGAATTCACCGGCAAGCGCATCGTCCACAGCGAAAAACTGCCGTTCAACGACCTGTATACGCACCTGGTCCTGACCGACGGGGAGCTGCGACTTGAGCCCCTGCGTTTTGGCGTGGCCGGGGGCAACCTGGAGGCGCAGATTCGCTTGAATGGCCGGACCGAACCGTTGGAAGGCCAAGCGAAACTCACGGCCCGCAAGTTCAAACTCAAGCAACTGTTCCCGACGTTCGAGCCGATGAAAACCAGTTTCGGCGAGCTCAATGGCGATGCCGACATTTCGGGGCGCGGCAACTCGGTGGCCAAGCTGTTGGGCAGTGCCAACGGCAATCTGAAAATGCTCATCAATGACGGGGCGATCAGCCGCGAGTTGATGGAATTGGCCGGGCTGAACGTCGGTAACTATGTGGTCGGCAAAATCTTTGGCGACAAGGAAGTGAAGATCAATTGCGCGGCGGCCGACTTCGATATCAAGACCGGGTTGGCGACCACGCGGCTGTTCGTCTTCGATACCGAGAACGCAATCATCTATATCGATGGCACCGCGAACATGGCCACGGAACAACTGGACCTGACCATCACGCCGGAGTCGAAGGGGTGGCGCCTGATTTCGTTGCGCTCGCCACTGTATGTGCGGGGCCCGTTCATCAAGCCGGATGCCGGGGTGAAAGCGGTGCCGCTGATGCTGCGCGGGGCGGGAATGGTCGCCCTGGGCGTGATCGCCGCTCCGGCGGCGGGGTTGCTGGCGTTGGTGGCACCCAGTGGTGACGCGCCAAACCAGTGTGCGCCGTTGCTGGAACAGATGAAGGCGGGGAAAGCGCCGGTGACCGTCAAACCCACCAAGTGAATTGCGGCGTCTGTAAAGACGTCATCGCGGGCAAGCCATGCTCCCACAGGGATTTGAGTCGATCACAGCAGTCGATTTCACCGCACAACCTGTGGGAGCCGGGCTTGCCCGCGATGGCGGTATGTCGGGCGCTACAGGTCCTTCAGTATGCCCGCATGCCCGGACAACAACGCTTCCTCACGCAACCATGCAAAAAATGCCCGTACCGGCGGATGACGCTCGCGACCCGGCACACACAGTGCGCTATACCCGGCCCCGTCGACTTGAATGTCGCCCTTGTAGGGCACCAGCAAACCGCTGGCCACGCTTTCTGACACCAGAATATTGCTCGCGAGCACCAGCCCTTGCCCGGCAATCGCCGCTTGCAGGGCGTAATGCTCTTCGTCGTATTCACGCACCGCAGGTTGTTCCTTCAGCCAGGTTTCGCCGGACTTGGCGCACCAGGCCTCCCAGCCATGGGCATACAACTTGGAATTGTGCCAACGCACGCTGATCAGCGCGGGTGTCCGCTGGGCCGCCAGCGCCACTTGCTCGGGTGAGCCATACACGCCGAAGGACTCATCAAACAGGCACAAGCCATACAGGTTGGGGTAGTCGTCGAGGCTGTAGCGCAGGACCAGATCGACACTGGCGTCCTGATGCAAATCGATGACTTCGCAATGGGTGTCCAGGCGCAGGCTGATGCCGGGGTGGCGCGCGTAAAAGCGTCCGAGGCGCGGCACCAGCCACAACGCGGCGAAGGCGGCGGTGGTGGAGAGGGTCAGGTGTGTGCCGCTGTGTTGCGGGCGCAAGGTGTCGACGCTTTGCGCCACGTCCAGAAAAGCACCGTGCAGGCTGTGGAACAACCGCTCACCGCCGTCGGTCAGGCGCACTTGCCGTGGCAGGCGTTCAAACAGCGGCACGCCGAGCCAGGTTTCCAGCGAGCGAATTTGATGGGACACCGCCGTCGGCGTCACCGAGAGTTCTTGCGCAGCCGCCTTGAAGCTCAGCAAGCGGGAGGCGGATTCGAAGGCGCGCAGGGCGGTCAACGGCAGCGAAGCAAACATTGAGAACTCCATGGATGAAATGGATTCATCCCGACTGATTTCTGCTCATTTGAAGCGGTTGGCTGGGAGCATCAAGCTGCAAGCCACAAGCCGTTTGAGTGTAATCCCAAGGAGATTCAGATGAGTAAAATTCTTGCCGTTCACGCCAGCCCCCGTGGCGATCGTTCTCACTCCCGGCGTTTGGCCGAAGTGTTTCTTGCAGCCTGGCAGGCGCACCATCCGCAGGCCCGGTTGACCCGGCGTGAAGTCGGGCGGGCGCTGATTCCGCCGGTCAATGAAGCCTTTGTGGCCGCCGCGTTTTACCCCGAACCCCAGGCACGACCGCTGTCGATGCAGGCCGACCTGGCGTTCAGCGATGAACTGGTCGGCGAATTGCTCGGGCACGACCTGCTGGTGATTTCCACGCCGATGCACAACTTCAGCGTACCCAGTGGCCTCAAGGCCTGGATCGATCAAATTGTGCGGCTCGGGTTGACGTTCAATCACACGCTGGACAATGGCGTGGCCCAATACGAGCCGCTGGTTCAAGGCAAAAAAGCCTTGATCGTCACCAGTCGCGGCGGCTTCGGGTTCGGCCCGGGCGGTGAGCTGGAAGCCATGAACCATGCCGATCCGTTGTTGCGCACGGCGCTGGGATTCATCGGTATTACCGACATCACCGTGGTCGCCGCCGAGGGCGAAGAGTCCGAGGCGCGTACGTTCCAGGTCTCTGCCGCCGAGGCCGAGCAGCGTTTGCTGGCGCTGGCCAGGGAGTTTTAGATGGCCTGGCTGTTTCTGCTGATCGCCGCCGGGTTCGAAGTCACCTTCGCGATGGGCATGAAGTACGCCGAAGGTTTCACCCGGCCCTGGCCGTCGCTGATCACAGTCGTGGCGGCAGTGGGCGGGATTTACTTCCTGACCCTGGCCATGCGCGAGTTGCCGGTGAGCATCGCGTATCCGATCTGGACCGCCATCGGTTCACTGGGCACGGTGTTTCTCGGGTTTGCGCTGCTGGGCGAAAGCCTGACGGCGATCAAAGTGGTGTCGGTCGGGCTGATCGTGGCGGGCGTGGTGGGGTTGAAGTAGGGTGGATGTCATAAACTGGTCGTCGAGTTGTCATGTTCGGTGACGATGCTTGGCTGACGTCTTGCCTCGCGCCTTGCTTCATCTCCTCGACCACAAGGACGTTCGCCCATGTCGCAAGGTTCCGCTACGCGCTACCCGCTGGTGTTGGTCCCGGGAATGCTCGGGTTTATCCGACTTGTGCTCTATCCGTATTGGTACGGCATCGTCTCGGCCCTGCGCCAGGGTGGGGCGACCGTGTTTGCGGTGCAGGTCTCGCCGCTCAATTCCAATGAGGTGCGCGGCGAGCAACTGCTGGCGCGTATCGAACAAATCCTGCACGAGACCGGGGCCGCGAAGGTCAACCTGATCGGCCACAGCCAGGGTTCGCTCACCGCACGTTACGCTGCTGCCAAACGACCGGACCTGGTGGCGTCGGTGACCTCGGTGGCCGGGCCGAATCACGGTTCGGAACTGGCCGATTACCTGCACAAGCACTACCCGCACGACAGCGTAAAGGGCCGCCTGTTGAGCTGTCTGTTGCGGTTGATCAACGCCTTGATGTGCCTGCTCGACACCGGCTATCGCGGGCCGAAACTGCCGGTGGATATCCCTGCGTCCCATCACTCACTCACCTGCGAAGGCGTGGCGCTGTTCAATCAGCGTTATCCACAAGGCCTGCCTGAAACCTGGGGCGGGCATGGACCGGAGGAGGTCTACGGCGTGCGTTATTACTCGTGGTCCGGGACGTTACAGCCGGGCAAGACCGATCGTGGGCGCAATCTGTTTGACGGGACCAATCGCAGTTGCCGGCTATTTGCCCAAACGTTTGTGAACGAGGCCGGGTATTGCGACGGGATGGTCGGGCGGTACAGTTCGCACCTGGGCACGGTGATTGGCGATGAGTATCCGCTGGACCACTTCGACATCGTCAATCAATCGCTGGGATGGGTGGGCAAGGGCGCCGAGCCGATCCGGTTGTTTGTCGAGCATGCGGCACGGCTAAAAGCAGCCGGCGTGTAAGCCGCCCTCTGGCGAGGGAGCTTGCTCCCTCACCACAAAGGACTATGCGCGGCCCAAAACGGTGGTCCAACGCTCCGAAACAATCACCCCGCCCAGCGTCAACACCCCGCCCACCAAGTGATACAGCGCCAACTGTTCATGCAGCACCACCGCCGCAATCAGTGCGGTAATCAACGGCAAAAGATTGAAAAACAGCGTGGTCCGGCTCGGCCCCAGGCGCACCACCGCTTGCATCCACGCCAGCGGTGCAACCATCGAGGCCAGCAGGCAGGCATACAACACCAGCGGAATGTTCTGCAGCGTCGGGCCGATCTTCGGTGAGGCGAGGAACATCGGAAACAGCACCAGCACGGCGACCAACACCTGCAAATACAGCAACACCAATGGTGGCAGCCGCAACTGCCATTTTTTCAACAAGGTGCTGTAGATCGCGTAGGCCAACGTGGCGATCAGCATCATCGCATCGCCCAGGTTCACCCCATGCTCCAGCAGCGCGCCAAGGCTGCCGGACGAGACCACCACTGCCACCCCAGCAAACGACAGCACCGCACCGGCCAAGGCCCCCAGGGTCAGGCGCTGGCCGAGGCTGATTATCGCCATGGCCAAGGACATCAATGGCATCAGCGACAGAATGATGCCCATGTTGGTGGCCGAGGTCAGGGAGGCGGCGAAGTAGGCGAGGCTCTGATAGACCGCCATGCCCAGCACGCCGAGGACGAAAATCTTGCCCAGGTTCGGGCGGATCTGCGGCCAATGTGCGATCACCGGTTTGAGCATGAATGGCGTGAACAGGATGGCGGCCAGCAGCCAGCGGTAGAAACCGATCTCGGCGGGGAAGATCGCCCCGGCTGACATTTTGGTGATCACAGTGTTGCCAGCCCAAATGAAAATGGCCAGCAGGGGATAAGCGTATTGCATCAGGAAAAACCAGAACGTTAATGAAGCGCAATTATCCTCTGTCTGGATGCAAGCCTATACTTTGATCCAGACAACACACTGCGGATTCCGGACAGCATGAGCAGTAAACACATCGACCTGCTGGCATTCAGCGAACTGCCGGCCCCGGTCTATTTTCGCTACGCCGATTTCAACACCCATGAATACGCCTCGGCCCACCGTCATCCGTGGGGCACGCTGGAGTATTCGGCCAACGGTGTCTTGCACATGGAAATCGGCAGCAGCCGTTTCATGTCGCCGCCGCAATACGCGGTGTGGGTGCCGCCGCACACCGAGCACAGTTTCTACAGCAACCAGCCGATCAACTATCGTGCGGTCTGTCTCGCGCCGTCGCTGTGCCAGGATTTGCCTGCGCAGGCCTGCACCCTGGCCATCAGCGACATTCTTAAAGCCATCCTCAAGGACTTCGCCGCGCGCGATGTGAAGATCCCCGAGCAAGAGGCAGACAAGCGCCTGGCCCAAGTGCTGGTGCATCAACTGCAACAGGCGCCGGTGCAAGAGTGTTACTTGCCCTACGCCAGCAGCCCGGGCTTGCTTGGAATACTGGACGCCTTGCAAGCCGCGCCTGGGGATAACCGGCCACTGGCCCACTGGGCGGAACAAATCCATGTCAGCGAGCGCACGCTGGCGCGCCAGTGTGTCCGCGAGCTGGGGATGAGCTTTGGGGAGTGGCGGCAGCGCTTGCGGTTTCTGGCCGCGATCGAAGCGCTGGACAGTCACCGCAGCGTTCAGGACATCGCCTTCGACATGGGGTACAGCACCGGCTCGGCTTTTATCGCGATGTTTCAACGCCAGGCCGGGTGTACGCCGGAGCAATACCGGCGCAGTCACCTCGAGAGTCGGTGAAGGTGTAACAGGCATTGTCTACACTGCAAAACATGGCCGTGCCCATCGGTACGGCAACAAGGAGAAAACTCCATGACAATGTTGCGTGTCCCTTTTTTGATGATCGGTTTGCTGCTCTGCTCCCAAGGCTTCGCTGCCACTGCGCAGCAGGACAAAATGACCACCTGCAATGCCGACGCTACGGCCAAAAGCCTCAAGGGCGATGAACGCAATGCATTCATGAGCACCTGCCTGTCAGCTAAGCCGGCGACCGATGCGGTCGATGTGACCAAACCCAAGACCCCTCAGCAAGAGAAGATGACCCGTTGCAATGCTGACGCTACGACCAAAAGCCTCAAGGGCGATGAACGCAAAGCATTTATGAGCAATTGCCTGAAAGCTGAACCGGCCGCCCCGGCCGCCGAAGCCGCCAAACCGATGACCTCCCAGCAAGAGAAGATGAAAACCTGCAATGAAACAGCCACCACTCAGGCTATGAAGGGTGATGCGCGTAAAGTGTTTATGAGCAATTGCCTGAAGAAATAACAAGCAATGAACCGGGTAGGGGCTCAGCAAAAAAAATGGCCGGTGCCCCCACTAAGGTCGACCTACACAATCCCTAGTGCTGACATCGGAACGCTGGCAGACTGCCAATCCTTTTTACGTCGTTCGTTTTGAGGCTGTATGCCAACGTTTTCTCAACGCCACTTGCTGTTCACCAGTTGGATCATCATTTTTGGTGGTTTGCTGTTGGTGCTCCCTCTGCGACTGCTGCCGAGCCTGTTGGCCGGTTTGTTGGTGTTCGAGCTGGTCAACATGCTCACGCCACAATTGCAGCGTCTGATCGAAGGACGGCGTGCGCGCTGGTTGGCGGTCGCACTGTTGGGCACTTTGGTGGTCAGCGTGTTGACTCTGATTTTTGCCGGTGCTTTCAGTTTTCTGCTGCACGAAGCGGAAAACCCCGGGGCTTCCCTCGACAAGTTCATGGGCGTGGTTGATCGGGCGCGAGGGCAATTGCCGCCGTTCATCGACGCCTATTTGCCCGCCAGTGCCGCCGAGTTTCGTGTGGCGATCGGCGAGTGGGTGAGCAAACACCTGAGTGATCTGCAACTGGTGGGCAAGGACGCGGCGCATATGTTCGTGACGCTGCTGATCGGCATGGTGCTGGGGGCGATCATCGCCTTGCAACGCATCCCCGACCTGACCAAGCGCAAACCACTTGCCGCCGCACTGTTCGACCGGTTGCACCTGCTGGTCCAGGCCTTTCGCAACATCGTGTTCGCACAGATCAAGATTTCCCTGCTCAACACCTTCTTCACCGGGATATTCCTGGCGGTGGTGCTGCCGATGTTCGGGATCAAGTTGCCGCTGACCAAAACCCTGATCGTGCTGACCTTTCTGCTCGGCCTGTTGCCGGTGATCGGCAACCTGATGTCGAACACCCTGATCACGATTGTCGGTTTGTCACTGTCGATCTGGGTCGCCTTGGCAGCGCTGGGTTATCTGATTTTTATCCACAAGCTCGAATACTTCCTCAACGCGCGCATTGTCGGCGGGCAGATCAGTGCCAAGTCGTGGGAGTTGCTGCTGGCGATGCTGGTGTTCGAAGCCGCGTTCGGCCTGCCGGGGGTAGTGGCGGGGCCGATTTACTACGCGTATTTGAAGAGTGAGTTGAAGCAGATCGGGATGGTTTAACTACCACCCGATCATTCCCACGCTCTGCGTGAGAATGCATCCCGTGACGCTCCGCGTCACAGCTTCAACAGCGGACGCAGAGCGTCCATGGCGGCATTCCCACGCAGAGCGTGGGAACGATCATCGGGAGCTTGCTCCCTCGCCACAGGGTTTTCGGATCAGTCCATCATGCCGTAACGTTTGGACGCTTCAATCGCCAAACCGCTGCCAATGCTGCCGAAAATGTTCCCTTCGACATGCCGCGCATTGGGCAACATCGCCGAAACGCTGTTACGCAGCGCCGGAATCCCGCTCGAACCGCCGGTGAAGAACACCGTATCCACCTGATCGACTCGCACATCGGCGTCGTTGAGCATCTGGCTCACGCTGGTGCGCACGCGCTCCAGCAGTGCTTCGATGGCGGATTCAAACAGCGCGCGGCTCAATTCCACACTCAGCCCCGGCTCGATACGGTCCAGCGGCACGTGACGGCTGTCGGCGTGGGTCAGCTGGATCTTGGTTTCTTCCACTTCCATGGCCAGCCAGTGCCCGGCGCGCTGGTCGATCAGCTTGAACAGGCGATCGATGCCGCCGGTGTCTTCGATGTCGTAACGCATGCTGCCCAAGGCCAGGGTCGACTTTTGCGAGTACACCGAGTTGATGGTGTGCCAGGTCGCCAGGTTCATGTGGTGACTGGTCGGCATATAGGCGCCACTCTTCATGCGGCTGCCGTAGCCGAACAGTGGCATCAGGCCTTGCAGGCTCAACTGCTTGTCGAAATCGGTACCGCCGATGTGCACGCCGCCGGTGGCGAGGATGTCGTCGTGACGGTTGTCGTGGTTGCGGCGCTCAGGCGACAGGCGCACCAGCGAGAAGTCAGACGTACCACCGCCGATGTCGACGATCAGTACCAGCTCTTCTTTTTCGATGGTCGACTCATAGTCGAATGCCGCTGCAATCGGTTCGTACTGGAACGAGACATCCTTGAAGCCAATGGCGCGAGCCACGTCGACCAAGGTGTTTTCCGCTTCCTGGTCGGCCAGTTCATCGTCATCGACGAAAAACACCGGACGGCCCAGCACGACTTCGTCGAATTCCCGACCGGCGGTGGTTTCAGCACGCTTCTTCAACTGCCCGATAAACAGCCCGAGCAGGTCCTTGAACGGCATCGCCGTGCCCAGGACGCTGGTGTCGTGCTTGATCAGCTTGGAACCCAGCAGGCTCTTGAGCGAGCGCATCAGCCGGCCTTCGTAGCCTTCCAGGTACTCGTGCAGCGCCAGCCGGCCGTACACCGGGCGGCGTTCTTCCATATTGAAGAAGACCACCGAGGGCAGGGTAATCTTGTCGTCCTCCAGCGCGATCAGCGTTTCCATGCCGGGGCGCAGCCAGCCGACGGTGGAGTTGGACGTGCCGAAGTCGATACCGCAGGCACGGGCTGGAGATGCGTTTTTCATGTCTTTCAAGTTCCGGTTAAAAAACGGCCGCGCAGTGTATGTCAGGAAGGCGAATATTCGAAGGCCGACTATCTGCTAAATCTCGCTCGCCTGTGTCTTGAAAGACGCCCCATCACCCCCAAACTACCCTGCATCAACCGGACAGCCGCGGGGCCGTCGCAAGAAGCCCCGCCCGCTGCCGATAAACTTCTGATGCGACGCCCGGTCACAACCTTGAGATCGGTCAACCTCAATGCTGCGAACAAGCGCATGCTGTGGCGGGTGGCGCGACTTTGATAACGGATGGTGATTCCCGCGATGGACTTCAAAGACTATTACAAGATTCTCGGTGTGGAGCCGACGGCTGACGATAAGGCAATCAAGGCCGCCTATCGCAAGCTGGCGCGCAAATACCACCCTGATGTCAGCAAGGAAAAGGACGCCGAGTCCAAGTTCAAGGACGCCTCGGAAGCCTATGAAGCACTGAAAAGCGCCGACAAACGCGCCGAATATGACGACTTGCGCAAGTACGGCCAGCACGGCCAGCCGTTCCAGGGCCCGCCAGGGTGGCAAGGGCGTGGCGCAGGCGGTTTCGGTGGTGGTCAGGACTCGGGCGATTTTTCGGACTTTTTCAGTTCGATCTTCGGCAACCGTGGCCCTGGTTTTGGTGGTGGACAGTCGCGTCGCAGTACCGGACGTCGAGGGCAAGACGTGGAAATGGAACTCGGGGTATTTCTGGAAGAAACCCTCTCGAACGAATCGAAGAAGGTCACCTTCCAGGTGCCGCAGTACAACGCTGCCGGCCAGCACGTCAGCAATACCAGCAAAAGCCTGAACGTGAAGATCCCCGCCGGCGTGACCGACGGCGAGCGCATCCGCCTCAAGGGCCAAGGGGCGCCGGGCGTAGGTGGCGGTGCCAATGGCGACCTGTACCTGACCATCCGCTTTGCGCCGCACCCTAAATTCGATGTCGAAGGCGAGAACCTGATCATCACCTTGCCACTGGCACCGTGGGAGTTGGCGCTGGGCGCCGAAGTCGCCGTACCGACCTTGACCGGCAAGATCAACCTCAAGGTGCCGGCAGGCAGCCAGAACGGCCAGCGCATGCGCGCCAAGGGCCATGGTTTGCTAAACAAGGCCGGTGAGCGCGGTTATCTGTTTGTTCAACTGAAGGCGGTCATGCCGAAGAAATCGGACGATGACGTCAAGGCCCTGTGGCAGGAACTGGCAAAAAAAGCGGCATTTGATCCCAGAGAACATTTTTGATCGCTTGGCACCAAGGAGTTACTGACGATGAGCAGTCCCCTGATCGTTCAACTGGACCTGACAGAATTCTGTGAGGCGACCGACCTGTCGGACGTCAACGTGATCGAAATCGTCGAACACGGCATCCTCGAACCTCAGGGCCAGCAGCCCAAGGATTGGCGTTTCAACGATTACGAACTGGCCCTGGCCAAGCGCGCCGCCAAGCTGCGGCGCGACCTGGAACTGGAATGGGAAGGCGTTGCTTTGGCGCTGGACCTGCTGGAAGAAGTCCAGCAACTGCGGGCCGAGAATCGCATGCTCAAGCAGCGGTTGGGACGGTTGGTGGTCGAGTAGTTTTCTGAGGTTTTTGTGTTGCCTGGCAAGGCCTCTTCGCGAGCAAGCCCGCTCCCACATTCGACTGCATTCCAACTGGAAGAACTCGGTCGAATGTGGGAGCGGGCTTGCTCGCGAAGAACGATAACGCGGTTTCCAGATCTACCGCCTACGAGGCAACATCACCGTAAACAGCGTCCCATCCGTCTCATTCGAGCTGACCTCGATCATCCCGCCGTGCGCGTCAACTACCTCCTTGACGATAAACAAACCCAATCCCAGGCTGGTCGACGGCTGGCCGAGTTCTTCATCGGCGCTGCGCACCAGTGGATCGAAGATTGTGCCGATCGCCTCTTCGGGAATAGGCACGCCAAAGTTATGCACCGTCAGGCGAACCGCATCGGGCTCGCCACTGAGGACGACGGTCACATCCCGTTTATTCGCCCCGTGCTGCAACGCATTGCCAATCAGGTTCTGTAATAGCTGATCAAGCCTTGCGCCATCCCAAACGCCTTGCGTATCGCCCTCGACCCTTAA
Source organism: Pseudomonas sp. OV226 (assembly GCF_003148705.1). Taxonomy (NCBI): domain Bacteria; kingdom Pseudomonadati; phylum Pseudomonadota; class Gammaproteobacteria; order Pseudomonadales; family Pseudomonadaceae; genus Pseudomonas; species Pseudomonas sp. OV226. The sequence goes on from NZ_QGGS01000003.1 coordinate 449,368, forward strand.
GGTCGGATCACATTCAGGGTTCCCGACGCACGCCTGAGTGATGGCTTCCTGCACGGCATCGGCCAGGTTCATCGGCTTGGGTTCAATCGGCAGGCTTTTACCCAGGCGACTTCGAACCAGTTCCAGTAAATCGCTGACCATCACCGCCATGTGCCGTGCACCGCGCTTGATATTGATCGCGCAGGCCAATGCGTCGCCCTCCAGCCTGGTTTTGCGCAGCAGTAACTCGGTGGACATGGTCACGGCTTGCAAGGGGGCGCGCAGGTCATGGCCGAGTATCGCCAGAAAAAGATCGCGCGAGTGATTGACCTGTTCGGCATAGGCTGCAGTCGACTCGGCAAGCGCTTCGTCGATGGCTTCATTGAAGCGGATCATGTCCTGGAAGTAGGCCAGGTCCGGCGAATCCAGGCTGTTGACCCACAACCGAATCACACAGGCGCGCAAATGGCGAAACTCACTGGTCATCTGCACCAGATCAAACCCTACGGTATGGCGCAGCTCGCCATGGCTGGCGCCGGCCTCATCGAGACTCGGGGTTTTTTCCGCGCCTTCACCCTTCGCCTTCGCGACCTGTTCGGTGGCAGTTTGCGCCGTGGCCATGTCCCGAGCGGCCGCCAGCAGAATCGCTTTGGCGTGATCGCGCAGGGTGATGCTGTCCATGTGGTCGGCAGCCGGGGTAATCGTGCTGGCGAACTGCTCCCATTCATCGACGATGCGGTCCACGTTTTGCCTGATGAATTCGGGGAGGCGCATGTCCAGTGTCCTGCCAGGAATGTCAGGGGATCTTAGCCTCTTTAGCGGTGGGGTAAACACTACCGCCGGGAATCCGGATCAGGTGTTGCGTGGGGGCGGGTGGTATTTAATTATTTTTCAGGTTCTTAAGTTGAATGCTGTTTGCGGTTTTATTGCGATTTTTCAGCAGTTTTACTGAGTTTTTGTTTTAGCCGGGGGTGAATAAGCTGAGGGTCCAAATAAGTCGTACATAAGGATATGTACCTTGCGAAACCCAAACGCGTCTCCCCAAGAAACGGCAGCGCCATTGACCGCCGCCGATCAACCCGGTGTTCACGCCGAATTCATTGCCGGGTCCATCCCGGCCTGGCTGGTGGATGCCTTGCCCGAACGGCGAGAGGCCATCAAACAGGCGCCGTTCAGGCTTTCCAACTGGTATCTGACGGCATCCCCGGCGCAGCGCCAGTGCGTGAACGAAGGCTTTGAAGCCAGCCTGGCGTCCCAGACCCTGCTGGATAAAACCATGGCGCGCCTGCAGGACATCGATGCTTTTGCAGCGCCCTTGCTGGTCAAGGCGCTCAAGGATCGATTCGCCGTGGACCTGGACGTCAACAAAACATTTGTGCAGCTTAAAAAGCCTCTGGCGTTGGGGGTTTTTGAAGTCGAGGTCAGTACCTTCGAAGTGTTGAAACTGCCGCTGCTGCAAGCCGCATTGCACAACTTCGAGGAGGACGAGTGCGCGATCGGCCACTTTCATTCCTCGTCGGGCTTCGTTGTTGAATCGGCGCCGGGTCAATTCAGCAAAGTGACCACGGCGTTGACCGTGGTGCAACTTCTGAACCTGTGCCGGGAGCTGGACATCGGCGCGCAGTATCAGGTTTACCTCAAGGACTTTTTGCGACCGGCGAATCCGGTTGCGGTGGCCATGCTGCGTCACCGGTTTGTAGCCAGTCAAAAAGCTGCAATGCGCGCGGCGGCCGAGCAGGCCTTGTTGCAAAAAGACATCGAGCCGAACGACTACGCGATGATTCTGTCGGTGATCGGCGGGGAGATGAATCCCAAGGTCGATGGCAAGCCGGTCTGGTTTCGTGACCTGGGCCTGATAAAAAAAAAAAAGAATGACGGGCTGTGTGCTGTTTCTTATTGGCGAAAAGTATCGTTACTCCGACGAGATCATTCTTTATGTTCCCAATGATCCGCAGCACCCGTTCAAACGCTACAGGGGGCAGGCGATGGACGAGGAGCTCAAGCGCCAGTTCACCGCCAGGGAGGCTGCGAAACCCGCAGATGGCCGCCCGACGGCGTACCAACGCTTTTTCAGTCAGTTTGTGGCCTATGCCGATCGTCCCTATTATTTCAGCCAGTTCACCCGTGCCGCGGCGGACTCGCCTTCGGACCCGTTTGCCACATTGCGTTCCCCCGGGGCGAAAGTATTTGAAGCCCTCAACCCGTTTTCGGCGCTGGTCACACCCCAGGAGCTGCCACCTGAGCAGCCGCCAAAACTGGAGCCGGTCGACGATCCGTACGTGAGCACCTCAAGCTTCAGCGACCATGGGCTTTGGGCGCCGAACCCCGACCTTTGGGCGCATCTGTTTGAGAAGAACCTCGATAAGATCATCAAGGATGCCCGGGCCCATGCGGTGCCCACGGCGGATGTGGATGCGAAGGTTCGCGCGCAGAAAATCGCCGTGTTAATGAGTGTCGGGATGCTGGTGCTCAATGGTGTCTCGATGTTCGTGCCGGTGCTGGGTGAAATCATGATCGGTGTCATGGCCGGTCAGCTTTTGAACGAGGCATTCGAAGGCGCGATCGAATGGAGCGAGGGGGATCGAAGGGCGGCCCTGTCGCACCTGGTCGATGTTGCGGAAAACCTGGCACTGATTGCCGTCATGCATGGCGTGGGCAAGGGCGTCGCCGGGCTGAGGGCTGTCAAACCCGAACCCGTGATCGAGGCCTTGAAACCCGTCACGCTACCGACCGGCAAGCAGCGCCTGTGGAAACCGGATATCGAACCGTACAAAAGCGCGGTCCGGCTGCCGGCGGACTCACCGCCCAATGAGCTGGGGCTGCACCGTTTCAACGGTCAGGACATCCTGACGCTGGACAACAATGATTATGTCGTCAGACAAGACCCGGCCAGCGGGGAGCACCGTATCCAGCATCCGACCCGTCCAGAGGCTTATGCACCGAAACTGGAGCACAACGGTGCGGGTGCCTGGAGCCACGAGGGTGAAGAACCCTTGAGTTGGGACGGGCCGATCCTGATGCGCAGGTTGGGCTATCGCACCGATGCGTTCACCGATGCCGAGCTGGAACAGGTACGAATTGCCAGCGGCATGGAACCCGACCAGTTGCGGCAGCTGCATGTTGACCAACAGCCACCCGCGGCGCAGTTGACCGACACCCTGACCCGGTTTCGACTCAACCGGAACCTCGAAACCTTCAAGGCACAGATCAGCAGCCCGGACCCGCAGGTCTACGCCAGGGCTGATGTGTCCATGCAGTTCAGGGTCATGCGCAGCCAGGAACTGTTGCCGGCCAATCCGGCGATCAATGTTCTGGACAGCAAGGCGAAGCTCATCTGGAAAGATCCCGAAGCCGTCGGCAAACAGTCTTCCAGGGTGGCGTTCGTCATGAGTGAACAGGACGGCGCAAACGGCACGATGCTCAAGTCACTGCTGGACATTTACCAGGCCCCCCCGTTCTCTCTCGACAATGTGCCGGGTACATCGGACATGACGCTGGAGCAACGCGCCAGCGAGTTGCGCAAGGAAATCGCTCGAACCGTAACGATCAAACAGCGCTCGTTGTTCGAATCCTTGTACCGGGAACAGGACGGCGGTACCGACGGTGCCGTAGGCCGAATCAAGGTATTTTCCCCTTCGCTGCCCAGCGTGGTGGTGGAGCAAATTCTGGCAGGCGCGACACAATCGGAACGGTTGGCACTGGGTAAACCCGGGCCATTGCCCCAGCGCGTTTACGAGCAGGCCGAATGGGCCCGCCAGGAACGACGGCTGACCCACGCCTACGAAGGGCTCTATCTGGAGAACTCATCGGGTATCGACAGCGAACGCCTGGCCCTGCGCAGTCTTGAAACGTTGCCTGGCTGGCCGAAGGATGTGCGCCTGGAACTGCGCGAATACGGGCCGCAAGGCAAATTGCTGGAGGCGATCGGCCCGTCGCAGACCCCGGCGCGTGCGGTGCTGGTGGTGGATGAAAACTCGGGGTTCACCGGGGCATCGTCCTCCAGTCTCTATACATCCGTCCTGCAAGCGCTGTCGTCCGGGGAGCGCCAGGCGATGGGCTTCACACTCGAAGAGGCCGAGCGAATGAAGCAAACGGTGCAACAGCGGCCGCTGTCGCGAGGGGTGTTCCGGGCCGTACTGCAGCGGCATCGAGTGCTCAAGCCCAGCCTCGAGCCAGGCATGAAACTGCTCGGTGGTGTTGGCCCTTCACTGCCCGCGGGCCAACAGGTGGCGAATTTTTTCCGAACGCCGCGCGCACGGGTACTCAAGCTGTATCCCGACTTCAGCGAAGCCGAGGTTGAAGGGTTCCTGCATTCATTGGGTGACGATGTACGCGGCGGATTGACCCGCACCGAAGCCGAGTACACGACGCTCAAAAACGAGTTGAATTCCTGGGTGCAAGGCCGCGTCACCGCCGAAAGCAGCCAGGTTGTCGCGGGGCAAATTCCGGGCGCGCGCGAACGTCAGATAGCCGACACCCTCAAGCGCTGCTGGCGCCGGCAGAGCGGCTCGGAGCTGAGCATAGATTCGCCCGTTGAGCTGCCAGTGCTCAGTGCACAGTTCAGTCATGTCCAGACATTGGCGCTGACGTGGTCGGGCGTACGCAATCTCAATGCCTTCCTCAAGTGTTTCACCGGGTTAAAAACGCTCAGCCTGGAGGGGATGTCCCGGCTGAGTCAGGTGCCTGAGGCATTCGCCGATATGCAGACCCTGACTTGCCTGAGCCTGCGGGGCAGTCGTATCGGGTTTAACGCTCACAATGGCGCACTGCTCGAAAAGTTGAGTGCCCTTGAGGAACTCAACTTGCTGAATACTCCGTTGGGGATCACGCCGGACTTCAGTGCAATGACTCGACTGAAAAAAATCAACCTCAGCGGCACGGGCATAGACGAGTGGCCACTCGGCACCGACCGTCTTCCTGATCTGCAATTGCTGGACTTGCGCGATAACGCGCTGACCGAAGTGCCTCAGGCATTACTCTCTACGGAGGCCGATCAGCTCGAATCGAACGCCAGGGTCAATCGGGTCACGCTTCTGGAGGGTAATCCGTTTACCCGTCAGGGCAGGCAGCGGCTGATGGATTACCGAGAGCGACTGCAAGCGATCAGGCCCGACCTGCTGGAAGGAAGTCTGCCGGGGGCGTTCAAGGGGCAGGACACGTTGAGCACCCGGGTTCGCTACCTCTACCCGGCCTTCGACGAGTTTGAAGTGGCCGAATTCCTGCAAACCCATGGGAGCGGGGTCGAAGTGGAGCTTGAACGCCTTGAACGCGAGTATGAGTCGCTGAATCGGCAATTGTCGGCGTGGGCTTTTTCGGGAGGCGGCGCGCGTCAACGCTACGTTCGGGCGGGCCAGATTTCGGAGGGGGTATCGGAGCGGGGAGAGCGATACACCGCCGCTGACCGCATCCGCGAATGCTGGCGACGCCAAGCTCCGCAAAGAAATGCCGTCGACGGCAGCCCGATCGGGTTTGAGCTCGATTTAAGTGGCCAGACACTCGACAGCGTGCCGGATCTGGAAGCCGACTTCAGCCATGTGGGTTCGCTCAAGCTCAGCGGCATGGGGCTGAGTGTTTCGCCAGAGGGATTTCTTGCGCATTTCAGGGGCGTGCGCTGGCTGGATATGTCGAACAACCAACTGACCGCCATACCGCCAGCGCTGGACGAAATGAACGGCCTGACGCGTCTGTTTCTGCAACGCAACCGCATTCGCCTGACGGCTGAAACGGCCGGGATACTGGCACGACGCACGACGCTGCGGGCGATGAACCTGTCTCAGAACCCGCTGGGTATGACGCCGGACTTCTCTCAGATTGCAGATATGCGCTCGCTCCAATTGAACACCATCGGCATTGATACCTGGCCACAAGGGCTGGATGCGCAACCTCTGCTGGACGTCATCGATTTGCGTAGTAACCAGATCACAACGTTTCCGGAATCCGTTATCACGCCTTCCGCCGAACGTCTGGAGCATGTGGCCCGCCGCAACAATTTCACGATTATCAGCGGCAACCCGTTGTCCGAGGCCGCGCAACAACAGCTGAGCGCTTACTGGAGTCGCCTTGAGCAAGAGCGTCCGGATGTGTGGGGGCTCAGGCGGCCGGGTTTCTTCGAGTATCAAGCCCCGGCCATGCCTACTGAACGGGTCAGGCTCGGAATCGCCCAACGACAATCGGGCGTGCAGCGCTGGGTCACGGACCTGCCCCCTGACCAGGCTGTGTCCCGGCAATCACAGTGGCAGGCCCTGTCCGCGCAAGAGGGGGCCAATGGCTTTTTCCAGGTGCTCAACGACCTCGAAGCTGCCGGTGCCGGTCACGCCGACCTGCAACGTCGCGTCTGGGAAGTCATCGACACCATCACCGAAGGCAGCCCCGAGTCCGAAGCCCTGCGAGGGGAGATGTTCGAGTGGGCAGGAAGACCGGCCTGTTGTGATCGTGCGGCATTGTCATTCAGTAATCTGGAGATTATGGCGCTGGTCTACCGGGCCCGCACGCTGGCACTGGACGCGGAGCAGGGCGCGGCCCTGCTGAAACTGTCCAGAGGCTTGTTCCGGCTGGACGAGGTCGAAAAAATCGCCCTGGCCGATATCAACAAACGAGTCGCTGCGATCAATGCCAGGAGGGATCTGTCGGCGGCGCAAAAAACCGATCTGATCGACCGGCTGGAAGATGTCGAAATAAAACTGGCCTACCGGTTTGGTCTCAAGGACCGGCTCGATCTGCCAGGGCAACCTCGCCAAGTCAGGTTCATTGGCTTGGGTAACGTCACGCCAACAATGCTGAACAAGGCCTACGATAGCGTCGTCAAACTCAATGACTCTGCCGCGGAATTCCAGTCACTGGTGGCGAAAGATTTCTGGAAAGACTACGTGACCAACACCTACCGGCCGCAATTCGAAGCGCAGCGTGAACCCTATCAGGACCGCCTGGCCAGTCTGCGTGAAAGCCAGCAGAAGGGCCTGCTGTCCGAGGCGCAATACAAGACGCAGTCCGAAGACCTGGGTGCTCAACTGCAAATTGAAGAGGCTGCACTGATCGAGCAATTCACTCGTGAGGCGTTGGCCAAACACCCGTACTGACGGACAGTAATGTCTGACAAACCATAAAAAGAAAGGCCTGGATCTGCGCGAGCATCCAGGCCTTTTTTGTGCGGCTCAACTCATCAGAACAGGAAATACCGCTGGGCCATCGGCAGCACATCGGCGGGTTCGCACCACAGCAAAACGCCGTCGGCCTTGACCTGATACGTCTGCGGATCGACATCAATGTTCGGCAGATAGTCGTTGTGGATCAGGTCGGTTTTCTGCACCTCGCGACAGCCTTTGACCACGGCGATTTTCTTCTTCAGGCCCAAGGCTTCGGGCAACCCGGCGTCCGAAGCAGCCTGGCTGATGAAGGTCAGGCTGGTAGCGTGCAGCGAGCCGCCATAACTGGCGAACATTGGACGGTAGTGCACCGGTTGCGGTGTCGGGATCGAGGCATTGGCATCGCCCATCAGGCTGGCCGCGATGGCGCCGCCCTTGAGGATCAGCGTCGGCTTGACCCCGAAAAACGCCGGGCGCCACAGCACCAGGTCGGCCCATTTACCCACTTCGACCGAGCCCACTTCATGGCTGATGCCATGGGTGATCGCCGGGTTGATGGTGTACTTGGCGATGTAGCGTTTGGCGCGGAAGTTGTCGTTGCCCTCGCCATCACCGGGCAACGGGCCGCGCTGCTTTTTCATCTTGTCGGCGGTTTGCCAGGTGCGCGTGATGACTTCGCCAACGCGGCCCATGGCCTGGCTGTCGGAGCTGATCATCGAGAACGCACCGAGGTCGTGGAGGATGTCTTCGGCGGCAATCGTTTCGCGACGGATGCGGCTTTCGGCGAAGGCCACGTCTTCGGCAATGCTCGGGTCCAGGTGGTGGCAGACCATCAGCATGTCGAGGTGTTCGTCGATGGTGTTGCGGGTGAACGGCCGGGTCGGGTTGGTCGAACTCGGCAGCACGTTGGCAAAGCCGCACGCCTTGATGATGTCCGGTGCATGACCGCCGCCCGCGCCTTCGGTGTGATAGGTGTGGATGGTGCGGCCCTTGAACGCGGCGAGGGTGGTTTCGACGAAGCCGGATTCGTTGAGCGTGTCGGTGTGGATCGCCACCTGAACGTCGTATTGGTCGGCAACGCTCAGGCAGTTGTCGATGCTCGCCGGGGTCGTGCCCCAGTCCTCGTGCAGCTTGAGGCCGATGGCGCCGGCCTTGACCTGTTCGATCAACGGTTCCGGCAGGCTGGCGTTGCCCTTGCCGGTGAGGCCGATGTTCATCGGGAACGCGTCGGCGGCCTGAAGCATGCGCGCCAGGTGCCACGGCCCGGAGGTGCAGGTTGTCGCGTTGGTGCCCGTCGCCGGGCCGGTGCCGCCGCCGATCATGGTGGTGACGCCGCTCATCAGGGCTTCTTCGATCTGCTGCGGGCAGATGAAGTGGATGTGCGTGTCGATGCCGCCAGCGGTGAGGATCATGCCTTCACCGGCGATGACTTCGGTGCCGGCGCCGATGGCGATGGTGACGTTGGGTTGCACGTCCGGGTTGCCGGCCTTGCCGATTCCCGCGACGCGGCCGTCCTTGAGACCGACGTCAGCTTTGACGATGCCCCAGTGGTCGATGATCAGTGCGTTGGTGATCACGGTGTCGACGACGTCCGCGGCCAGCAGTTGGCTCTGGCCCTGACCGTCACGGATGACTTTGCCGCCACCGAACTTCACTTCTTCGCCGTAGGTGGTGAAGTCTTTTTCGACCTCGATCCACAGTTCGGTATCGGCCAGGCGGACCTTGTCGCCGACGGTGGGGCCGAACATGTCGGCGTAGGCCTGTTTAGAAATTTTCATGGGCTTGCCTTGGGATTCAATTGTTTTTGAGACCGCTTGCATAGCTCGCTATCGCAGCCTCGCTGCGCTCGACAGCTCCTACAGGTGTTCACGCAGCCTGTGCGCACGCGGTCCCTGTAGGAGCTGTCGAGCGAAGCGAGGCTGCGATCTTTTGAAAGCACTGCAAATGTCAGTCGAGATCACCCATGATCCGCCCGGCAAACCCGAACACCCGGCGATGCCCGGCCAGGTCGACCAGTTCGACGTCGCGACTCTGCCCCGGTTCGAAGCGCACGGCGGTGCCGGCCGGGATGTTCAGGCGCATGCCGCGACTGGCGGCGCGGTCAAAGGTCAGGGCGTCGTTGGTTTCGAAAAAATGGTAATGCGAGCCGACCTGGATCGGCCGGTCACCGCTGTTAGCCACTTTCAAACTGACGGTGCGACGACCCGCGTTGAGTTCGATGTCGCCGGACTGGATCTGGTATTCACCGGGGATCATCAATGGGCTCCTTGGAGAATCTTGTAGTAGAGGGCGGTGGGTTTGTAGCGCCCGCTCGGATCGCAGGCGTAGTCGGGGATTTCCCCCGCCCGGGTGTAACCCAGCGCCTTGTAGAAATCTTCCGCCGGCGACCCCGCTTCGGTGTCGAGGTAAAGCATGCCGCGCTTGTGCTGCAAGGCCGCCGCCTCAAGCGCGCTCATCAATTGCTGACCCAAGCCGCGACGGCGCGCGTGCTCACGCACCAGCAGTTTTTGCACTTCGGCGCGGTTCAGGCCATTGGCTTTCTGACACAAGGTCAGCTGCACGCTGGCCTGCACTTGTTCGTCCTTGACCACCACCCACAGCAGCACGTTGTCCTTGTTCAGGTTCTCCTGAACGTCATCGAAATAGGCGCGTGCCTGGGTGGCATCCAGATTCGCCATGAAGCCGACGCTGGCGCCATAACCGACGGCGTCGAGCAGCAGATCAATCAAACCCTGGCGGTAGTGCGCAAAGCTTTCAACATTGACGCGTCGCAGTTGGGCGGCGTTCATCGGGCGTTACTCCTTGCTGGCGACAGGCGGCTCCGCGCCAGGATTGAGGGTCAGTTGCATGAAGGTCAGGTCCAGCCAGCGACCGAACTTGGTACCAACTTGCGGCATCTGCCCGGTGGTGATGAAACCGGCGCGTTCGTGCAGGCGAATGGACGCCGCGTTACCGCTTTCGATGGCCGCAACCATCACGTGTTTGTCGCAGCCCTTGGCGCGCTCGATCAGTACGCTCATCAATTGCGGACCGAGGCCGTTGCCACGCTGGTCGCTGCGCACATAAACCGAGTGCTCGACGGTGTGGCGGAAGCCGTCGAATGGCCGCCAGTCACCAAAGGAAGCGTAGCCGAGCACGTTGTTTTCAGCGTCGACGACCACCAGGATCGGGTAATTCTGGACTTGCCGGGCGCTGAACCAGGCCTGACGGTTGCCCAGGTCGACGGCTTGTTCGTTCCAGATCGCCGTGGTGTTGAGCACGGCATCGTTGTAGATATCGCGGATCGCCGGCAGGTCGGCGTATACCGCATCGCGGATGTGGTAAGTCATGGCGGCTCCTCAGGCGATGGGTTGGTGGACGGTGACCAGTTTGGTGCCGTCGGGGAACGTCGCTTCCACCTGGATTTCCGGAATCATTTCCGGGATGCCTTCCATGACTTGTTCGCGGCTGAGCAGCGTGGTGCCGAAGTGCATCAGCTCGGCCACGGTCTGGCCGTCACGGGCGCCTTCGAGCAGGGCCGCGGAGATGTAGGCCATGGCTTCCGGGTAATTGAGTTTCACGCCGCGCGCCAAACGCCGCTCGGCCACGAGGCCGGCGGTGAAGATCAGCAGCTTGTCTTTTTCGCGTGGGGTCAGGTCCATCGTTGGAATCCATATCGGCAGTTAAAAGGTCACTCAACCTGTAGGAGCAAGGCTTGCCCGCGATTGATACGCTGCGGTGTATCAGATGCACCGCGTTATCGTTCATCGCGGGCAAGCCATGCTCCTACAGGGGGATTGTGTTTCAGGTGCTCCATATTCTCGGTGGGACCGCTTCCCGGCCAAGCAAGGCAGGCCGGAGCAGTCGCCACAAATCAATCAACCAACCGCGCGCCAACAGCGCTTCACTGGCCAGGCACCGAGCCACCAAAAGCCCCGGCAACTGGGTCAAATCCCCGCGCACGGCATTGGGCAGCGAGCGACAGGATTCCAGCAGCTCACTGTCGATCTCCCCCGTCACCAGCAACGTCGCAAACACCGGTTGCCCGTCCAGCCCGATCGGTGAATCCAGCAAGCCGTCATTGCCGACAATGCGCTGGCGTTCGTGCCAGAGCAACTGACCGTCGCGACGGATGTCCAGCTGTGCCTGGAAATGCCCAAGGTCAAAACGCTCGCCGCTGGCCGGACGACCCAGCGCCACCACGTCCCAGTAGAACAACCGGGCGTCGCCTTGCAGGTCAATCGAGGTGCTGAGTTCGGCCTGTGCATCGCTGAAGATAATCGTCTCTTGCGGCAACCATTCCAGTGTCGCGCCAGCGCCTACTTTCAAGTCGAGCGTCTGATAGGCGGCCCCCGCCGCGCGATACCACTTGGCCGCGCCGGGGCTGGTGATTTGCGCCCAGGCATCGGTGCCGACACTGGCCGAAATGTCCAGCCGATCACCGCCGGCAATCCCGCCCGGCGGATGAACGATAATGTGCTGGCACACCTCGGGACCTTCGGCATACAGGTGCTTTTGCACTCGCAGCGGGCCTTTGTGGCGGCGCTGAACCGGGCGCGTGCTGTCGCCGAATCGGGCGTAACCCAACTCCAGTTCGGCGTGCCAGCTCGGGGTAAACGGGGCAGTGGGAAGAGGTGAATTCATGATGTCTAATTATCGTTAGGACGCTACAGATTAGATTGTAACCAGACCGCGTACACCCTCGGCTTCCATATTTTCGCCGCGACCTTGTTGCACGATCTCGCCCCGGGACATCACCAAATATTGATCGGCCAGTTCAGCGGCGAAATCGTAAAACTGCTCCACCAGCAAAATCGCCATGTCGCCGCGGGCCGCGAGTTTCTTGATCACCGCGCCAATCTCCTTGATCACCGACGGCTGGATGCCTTCGGTGGGCTCGTCGAGAATCAGTAACCGTGGGCGGCTGGCCAAGGCCCTGCCGATAGCCAGCTGCTGCTGTTGCCCGCCGGACAAGTCGCCGCCGCGACGCTGTTTCATTTGCAGCAGCACCGGGAACAGCTCGTAGATGAACGCCGGGACTTCCTTGGCTTCGCTGCCGGGAAAACGCGACAGCCCCATCAACAGGTTTTCTTCCACGGTCAGCCGGCCGAAGATTTCACGGCCCTGCGGCACGTAGGCGATGCCGGCATGCACGCGTTGGTGCGGCTTGAAGGAGGTGATCGGTTTGCCTTCCCAATTCACCGCACCTTCCTTGGCTGGCAGCAGACCCATCAGGCACTTGAGCAGCGTGGTCTTGCCCACCCCGTTGCGGCCGAGCAGGCAGGTGACTTCGCCGACCTTCACCTCAAACGTCAGGCCCCGCAGGATGTGACTACCGCCGTAATACTGGTGCAGCTTGTCGACTTGCAACATTCTCAAATTCTCCTCAGTGATCGTTCCCACGCTCTGCGTGGGAATGCATCCCGTGACGCTCCGCGTCACATAACGGCGGACGCGGAGCGTCCATGGCGGCATTCCCACGCGGAGCGTGGGAACGATCAAGGTGTTTGCAGGTTCAGCGACCGAGATACACTTCAATCACCCGCTCATTCTCCTGCACCTGTTCCAGCGACCCTTCGGCCAGCACGCTGCCCTGGTGCAACACGGTGACGTGGTCGGCAATCGAGCCGACGAAACCCATATCGTGCTCCACCACCATCAGCGAATGCTTGCCGGCCAGGCTTTTGAACAACTCGGCGGTGAATTCGGTTTCGGCGTCGGTCATGCCCGCCACCGGTTCGTCGAGCAGCAGCAGTTGCGGGTCTTGCATCAGCAGCATGCCGATTTCCAGAAACTGCTTCTGACCATGGGACAACAAACCCGCCGGACGATTGACCGACGTCGTCAGGCGAATGGTTTCCAGCACGTCAGTGATGCGATCTTTCTGTTCGCCACTCAGGCGCGCGCGCAGGCTGGCCCACACCGACTTGTCGGTTTTCTGCGCCAGCTCCAGGTTCTCGAACACGCTCAAAGCCTCGAACACCGTTGGCTTCTGAAACTTGCGCCCGATGCCGGCCTGGGCGATCTGCACTTCGCTCATCTGCGTCAGGTCCAGGGTTTCACCAAACCAGGCCTTGCCGTGACTCGGGCGGGTCTTGCCAGTAATCACGTCCATCAGCGTGGTTTTGCCCGCGCCGTTGGGGCCGATGATGCAGCGCAGTTCACCGACGCCGATGTACAGGTTCAGCGCGTTCAGCGCTTTAAAGCCGTCGAAGCTGACGCTGATGTCTTCCAGGGTCAGGATCGTGCCGTGGCGGGTATCGAGGCCCGGACCGACGCGTTGGCCAAGACCAATGGAATCGCGGCTGGTGCCGGCATCCTTATTCGGTTCCACAGGAAAAAAAGCAGGTTCGAGCATGAATTCCGCCGTCGGTGTGATTCTCATTGTTCGCCCCTTTTCTTCAGCAGACCGATCACGCCTTTAGGCAGATACAAGGTCACGACGATGAACAGCGCGCCGAGGAAAAACAGCCAGTATTCCGGGAACGCCACGGTGAACCAGCTCTTCATACTGTTGACCACGCCGGCGCCCAGCAGCGGGCCGATCAAGGTTCCGCGACCACCCAAAGCGACCCACACCGCTGCTTCGATGGAGTTGGTCGGCGACATTTCACTCGGGTTGATGATCCCGACCTGCGGCACGTACAGCGCCCCGGCCAAGCCGCACAACACTGCGCTCAACACCCAGACAAACAACTTGAAACCGCGCGGGTCGTAGCCGCAGAACATCAGGCGGTTTTCCGCATCGCGCAGCGCCGTCAGCACCCGGCCGAACTTGCTCTGCGCCAGGCGCCAGCCGATGAACAAACTGGCGACCAGCAACACCACCGTGGCGAAAAACAACACGGCGCGGGTGCCCGGTTCAGTAATGCCGAAGCCGAGAATGGTGCGGAAATTGGTGAAGCCGTTGTTGCCGCCAAACCCGGTTTCGTTGCGGAAGAACAGCAGCATCCCGGCGAAGGTCAGGGCCTGGGTCATGATCGAGAAATACACGCCCTTGATCCGCGAGCGGAAGGCGAAGAAGCCGAACACCAACGCCAGCAACCCCGGGGCCAACACCACCAGGCACATCGCCCAGAGGAAGCTGCTGGTGCCGGTCCAGTACCACGGCAATTCAGTCCACGACAGGAACGTCATGAACGCCGGCAAACCATCGCCCGATGCCTGGCGCATCAGGTACATGCCCATCGCGTAACCGCCGAGGGCGAAGAACAGGCCGTGGCCGAGGGACAGCAGTCCGGCGTATCCCCAGACCAGATCGAGTGCGAGGGCGACGATGGCGTAGCAGAGGATTTTGCCCACCAGCGTCAGCGTGTAAGCCGACACGTGAAATGCACTGTCCGCCGGCAACAACGACAGCAGTGGCAATGCCAGCAACAGAACGAGGACGACCGCACCGACGGCAATCGTGGCGGTGGGGCCGGCTTTTTGTGTGGCAGTAACGAGCAGGGGCTGGTTCATCAGTCGATCACCCGTCCTTTCAGTGCGAAGAGGCCTTGCGGACGCTTCTGGATGAACAAAATGATCAGCGCGAGGATGAGGATTTTGCCGAGTACGGCGCCGATTTGCGGTTCGAGAATCTTGTTGGCAATCCCCAGGCCGAACGCGGCCAATACGCTACCGGCCAACTGACCGACACCGCCGAGCACCACCACCAGGAACGAGTCGATGATGTAGCTCTGGCCGAGGTCCGGGCCGACGTTGCCGATCTGGCTGAGGGCCACGCCACCAAGGCCTGCAATGCCCGAGCCGAGGCCGAAGGCGAGCATGTCCACGCGCCCGGTGGGTACGCCGCAGCACGCGGCCATGTTGCGATTCTGGGTGACGGCGCGCACGTTCAGGCCCAGTCGTGTCTTGTTCAACAACAGCCAGGTCAGCACCACCACAAACAGCGCGAAGGCGATGATGACGATGCGGTTGTACGGCAGCACCAGATTCGGCAGCACTTGAATCCCGCCCGACAACCACGCCGGGTTGGCCACTTCAACGTTCTGCGCACCGAACACCAGGCGCACCAGTTGAATCAACATCAGGCTGATGCCCCACGTGGCGAGTAGCGTTTCCAATGGGCGGCCGTAGAGGTGACGAATCACCGTACGCTCCAGCGCCATGCCGATGGCGGCGGTGACGAAAAACGCCACCGGCAAGGCAATCAACGGGTAGAACTCGATGGCCTGCGGAGCGAAGCGCTGGAGCAGCATCTGCACGACGTACGTCGAGTACGCGCCGAGCATCAGCATCTCGCCGTGCGCCATGTTGATCACGCCGAGCAGGCCGAAGGTGATCGCCAGGCCCAGGGCGGCGAGCAGCAAAATCGAACCGAGGGACATGCCGCTGAACGCCTGACCGAGCATCTCGCCGATCAGCAGTTTGCGTTTGACTTGGGCGAGGCTGGTTTCGGCGGCGGTGCGCACCGTGGCGTCGGCTTCGACACCCGGTTCCAGCAGGCTTTCGAGGCGAGTGCGGGCCAACGGGTCGCCGGTTTCACCCAGCAGCCGGATGGCGGCGAGGCGTACAGCCGGGTCGGTGTCGACCAGTTGAAGGTTGGCCAGCGCCAGGCTGAGAGCGGCATGGACGCTTTCGTCCTGTTCGCCCGCCAGTTGCTGACCGAGGAATTTCAGCTGTGCGGGTTTGGCACTTTTCTGCAGTTGTTGCGCAGCGGTCAGACGGGTTTTGGCGTCGGCGGCGAGCAATTGGTGGCTGGCCAGTGCGGTGTCGATCAGACCCCGCAGGCGATTATTCAGGCGCAGGGTTTTGGCTTGGCCGTCGACGGTCAACTCACCTTGTTGCAGGGCGTTGATCAGTTCGATACGGGCCGAATCGGGCTGCGCGGCCCAGGCTTCCAGCAGTTTGGCTTGCTGCACGGGGTTGGCGGCGACGAAGTCTTCGGCGTCGCTGGCGTGGGAAACCATCGGCAACAGCAAAAAAGTTATGGTGAGAAGCAGGCGATAAAGGGACATAGCTACGTCCTGAAAGGCGACGATGGACCCTGTAGGAGCCGAGATTGCTCGCGATGGCGGTGTGTCTGACGTACCGCAATCGCGAGCAAGCTCGGCTCCTACAGGGTTAGGGGCTTATTCCCGGGAATCAGTTGCTCTTCATCGCATAGTCAGGCTTTTTGTCGTTGCCATCGATAAACGGGCTCCACGGCTGGGCGCGGATCGGCCCTTCGGTCTGCCACACCACGTTGAACTGACCGTCGGCTTGGATCTCGCCGATCATCACCGGTTTGTGCAGGTGGTGATTGGTCTTGTCCATGGTCAGGGTGTAGCCGGACGGCGCGGCAAAAGTCTGGCCGGCGAGGGCCTCGCGGACTTTGTCGACGTCGGTGGACTTGGCTTTCTCAGCCGCTTGCGCCCACATATGAATGCCGACGTAGGTGGCTTCCATCGGGTCGTTGGTCACCGCTTTGTCGGCGCCCGGCAGGTTGTGTTTCTTGGCGTAGGCTTTCCAGTCGGCGACGAATTTCTTGTTCTGCGGGTTCTCGACGGACTCGAAGTAGTTCCACGCCGCGAGGTTGCCCACCAACGGCTTGGTGTCGATGCCGCGCAGTTCTTCTTCACCCACCGAGAACGCCACGACCGGCACGTCGGTGGCTTTCAGGCCCTGGTTGGCCAGTTCTTTATAGAACGGCACGTTGGAGTCGCCGTTGACGGTCGAGATGACGGCAGTCTTGCCACCGGCCGAGAATTTTTTGATGTTGGCAACGATGGTCTGGTAATCGGCGTGACCGAACGGGGTGTAGACCTCTTCGATGTCCTTGTCGGCCACACCTTTGGAGTGCAGGAACGAACGCAGGATTTTGTTGGTGGTGCGCGGGTAGACGTAGTCAGTGCCCAGCAAGAAGTAGCGCTTGGCGCTGCCGCCTTCTTCGCTCATCAGGTATTCAACGGCGGGGATCGCCTGCTGGTTCGGTGCGGCGCCGGTGTAGAACACGTTCGGCGACATCTCTTCGCCTTCGTATTGCACCGGGTAGAACAGCAAGCCGTTGAGTTCTTCGAACACTGGCAATACCGATTTACGCGACACGGAAGTCCAGCAACCAAACACCACGGCCACTTTGTCTTGAGTCAGCAACTGTCGGCCCTTTTCGGCAAACAGCGGCCAGTTCGACGCCGGGTCCACGACCACTGGCTCCAGCATCTTGCCGTTCACGCCGCCCTTGGCGTTGATCTCGTCGATGGTCATCAACGCCATGTCTTTGAGCGATGTTTCAGAGATCGCCATGGTGCCGGACAACGAATGCAGAATACCGACCTTGATGGTCTCGGCGGCCTGGACGGTCCAGGTCATGCCCATCGCGGCAATGGATGCCGAGAGTGTGAAAGCCTTGATCAAGCTACGACGCTTCATTGTGCGATCTCCATGAACTTATGAATTTTCTTGGTTGGCAGATGCGGACTACTGAAGGGTGTTTTGCAAGGGCTGTGCCCGGTCGGCGAAAGGCAGGGAAATGTCGGTTTAGAGCGGTTGCGCGAGTTGGCGGCGCACCAGGAAGGGACGAGGGCGGGGCGGTGGTGCGACGAGGTGCGCCACATTGGGGCGTAGTCCTTGCAAGCAACATCGATCAAATGTGGGAGCGGGCTTGCTCGCGAAAGCGGTGTGTCAGTCACATTGATGCTGGATGTGCCGCCGTCTTCGCGAGCAGGCTCGCTCCTACATTTTTTTGCGGTGTTTCTAAGTGGGGACGACGTTATCCACCGCGCGGTTCACGGCCAGTTCCGCGAGCATGATGATCTGCTGGATCGCCATCGCCTTGTGGCGTTGCGGGCCGATCAGGTCGGTGGCGAAATCGCTGGCCATGACGCTGGCGGATGCCAGGGATTCACAGGCGTTGACCAACAGGCTTTCGGTGTCGTTGTTCGGGGCGATCATGAACATGGTGCTGGGGCGGCGGGGTTTTTCGGTGTAGTGCGCCGGGGGATCGAGGTAGTAGTCGAGGGCGCGTTTGATGGCGTCGCGGTCCCTGAGCAGATCTTCGTCGCGAGATGTTTCGGGATCGGAGATGGTGGTGTCGATGGGTGGATCTGGTACGAGCTTCTTATTCATGTGAATACCTTGGTTTCAAGTTGGAGCCACCAATTGCCGTTTCTCACGCGGCGAAGAGGGAGGCAGCTATGTGCAGGGTGAGAAACCGGGAAGCCAAGAAACCGGCCGGACCGAAGTCCGCCCACACACAGCCGCCATAACGCATTTGCAGGCAGCGGATAAGCTGACGGCAATTATGCTGATACGAGTACTGCGTGGCTATATTTCCCGGGTTCTCACGCCCGATCACTGATGTGCAGTGACGGCCCCAGACTAGACAGCTCACGTCCGACGAACAACCTGAAAAACCCGTGGGAAACGTCCTGACTTTTTGCGTCCGTATAAACACACATAAACAAGCCCAGAATCACAACTCCCCTGCGAGAGCGGGTTTGTGCGTATTTGCATGGACTTGAGCACCCATTTGCATTGCCCCTGACCGGTCAATTGCATCCGTGCTGACCAATTGTTTGTATTCGACTTGACCAGCACACGCCGTAGTGACGACCGGCAGAGAGCGCCCCATTGCTGCCCTCCGCTAAGGGCAGCCAGGGACTGTGGATTCAGCAGGTCGATGCAACACAACTAAATTCTGTGTAAGTAGAAGGCGTGTTGCAGATGAAAGAGATCTCGGATCTATTACACCGAAAGCCAGAAAAAACTGATGTGGGATCACTGGCAGTAAGGCGACTGCTCTCCAGCAGATCGCCCAACTATTTGATCGAAACCATTCATCGATACAGCGCATCTTGGCGCAAACAGGGGGTGTCAGTTCAACTAAGCCCCTCCGGTACGCAGGACATGCTGGTTAGCGACTGAGCTTGGTAATTTTTGAACCCTGCAATCCCAGCCCGGCCATTAAGCCCTTTTGATCAAAGATGAACGCATAGACATCGGACTGAGCCGTTGAGGTAGTCATCGACTTGGCCATGCCTGAATCTACGACCACGATGCTTGGGCCCACGCCGACCTCAAATCCATTAACATTTTTCAGATCGTTCATCGCTGAATAGGTCATGAAGAACATCACGTAACCAAACCTCTGCACGCCCGCCTGAAGGCCGTATGAGGCTGCTGTGGTGGCGTAGTATCCCGTGACTTTTCCGTTCTCGATCAATTCGCCTTCGCCATGATGTGCGCCGGCGATGAGGCCCGCTTTCAGCACATCAGGGAAAACGAGGATACCCTTGGCTCGCTGCGCGAGGGCGCGCGCTTGCGGCGTTTTGGTATACAAACTCTGTAACGCCGCCTTCGCGTCGCGGTCCATTTCCGCGTTAGCAGCCTTCGCACTAGAGGCGGAAGTTGATTGATTCATTTGGCAGCCCGCAGCGATCGCGAAGATTGAAATCATTGCGATCATTCGAAGGTATTTGATCATGAGCAATACTCCGTTTTTGTACCTGCCGTTGAGGAACCTGCGTGGCGACAGCCGTTGCGGCTCAAAGACCGACGGGGTCGACCTTTCACTTAGACTGTAATCCTATTAAGCGGTTGGTCAAATGCTATGCGAATTGATAACAGGGCCATCCGGTGGACTGATGGCTTTTTATTGCTTGATGCAAAAAAACACCGGTAAACGAAACTGAGGTGCCGGTGGTTTTCAGCGCTGTAAACAGCTGTCGCCCCATGCCGGGATGACTCCGATGGCACTCGGACAGCGCGGGTTGAACCGGTGACGAGGCCAACACCAAACAACATTCAAACCCGCAAACCGACGAGACCCGCCTTAGTGGCGTTGTGGTCAATGGCGAACTAGGCTCAGCCAGCAGTCATGTGAATAGGGTGTTGTTTCACATCAACGTCGAGCCAGGAGTGGGATGTATGAAAGCCAGCACGCGTGTTTTCTGCCTGATGTTCTCCGTGGCCCTGGCATCCGTGGCCCATGCAGAGGATCCGCCCGCGACGCCGAGCAACCCGCTAATCAACACACGTGTTGTCGACAAGCTCATTGATATGGGCAATTACCTGCGCAGTTTGCCGAAGTTTCAGGTGGACGCCGAAGTGACGCGGGACTCGGTTCTTGAGTCTGGGCAGAAGATCAAAACCCAATCCACCAATACGCTGAAAGTCCTCGACCACAATCGGTTTTACGCTAAGGCAGACGGCGACGTGCGCAACCGGGAGCTGTTCTACAACGGCAAGCAGCTGACCCAATACGCCCCATTCCTCAAGTACTACACAACAGTAGACGCGCCGCCAACACTGTCCGAAGCCCTGCACCTGTTCGAGGAACATTACGGTATTCAAGTGCCCATGGAGGACCTGTTCCTGTTCGGCAGCGATCAGTCGCAAATTGATGCACTCAAGGAAGCGGCCTACGTTGGGCCTTCGACGATCGACGGCAAGCTGTGTGACCATTTGGCGTTCAGGCAGGAGGGCGTCGACTGGCAGCTGTGGATCACTCGTTCGCAAACACCGCTACCGTGCAAGCTGGTGATTACCACCACCGATGCACCCAGTTTTCCGGAATACAGCGCGGTATATCGCTGGAATCTGAAACCGCAGTTGAAGGAGTCAATGTTCACCTTCAAACCGGGCAAAGGCGATGCAGCTATTCCGTTGAAAAAAGTGGCTGAGCAGGGAGGGCAATGACATGAAACGCACATTGGCGTGGAACCTGTTGTTTGCGTTCGCAACCGCATCGGTACTCACCGTCGGTACAATCCCCATGGCCGATGCCAGACCTCAACGTGCTCAAGGGCAGGCCAAGACTTCGGTGAACCGGCCACCGCCAGCCAACGCGCAAAGGGCTCAACGGGTCAATCCGCCACAGCAACGCGCGAACACTGCCAAACCGAGTAATCGCGCCAACGCAGGGGACAAAGCCAATACGGGTCAACGCGCCAATGCGGGGAATAACGTCAAGGCCGAGAACCGTGCCAATGCGGGGAATAACGTCAAGGCCGAGAACCGTGCCAATGCGGGGAAAAACGTTAACGCCGAGAACCGTGCCAATGCGGGGGAAAACGTCAAGGCCGAGAACCGTGCCAATGCGGGGAAAAACGTCAACGCCGAGAACCGCGCCAATACGGCGAACAACCTCAATGCGACCAACCGTACTGGCAATAATGTGAATGCCGGCAACCGCACCGCTGCCGGGAACAACGTAGGCAACCGGGCCAACGTCAACAATGGCAACGTCAACCGCAACGTCAACAATGGCAACATCAACCGTAACGTCAACGTCAATGCGGATGGTTACGGCCACTATGACGACGATGATGACTTCGATAATCCGCTCGCGGCGGCATTAGTGGTAGGCGCTACGGTAGCGGTTACCGCAGCGGCTATCGGGTCAATCATGGAGCCTGACGAAATGCCCAACGATTGCTCGCAGGTCATGCGCAACAACACGACGTATTTACAGTGCGGGTCAACCTGGTATCAGCCACAGTATCAAGGGAGCAACGTGAACTACGTTGTGGTTCCAGCGCCCTGAAGCAAAGCGCGGGCCGTTGGGGTACTGATGGTCGAGGAGGTTCTTGAGTGTCATCCGCTCGGCGAACATCGCATCGGCCTTGCCTTTGGCCGCCAGCTTGAGGCCTGCGGTGGTGGAGTCGACGGTGATCAAGGTGGCGACCACGCCCAGCAGTCGCATCTGCTGTCGGATCCACTCCTCGGTCACGCCTCCCGCTACGGAGACATACGTCTGGTTGGCCAGTCCCCGATTGATGTGCCGTCGTCTTCGCGAGCAGGCTCGCTCCCACAGAGTTCAGTGGTGTTCTTGTGAGCGTCAACGGCGGCGCATCAGGCCGATGAAGAACAACCCGCCGATGGCCGCCGTGGCGACGCCGATGGGCAAGTCCTCGGGGGCGATGAGGGTGCGGGCGGCGACGTCGACCCAGACCAGAAACACGCTGCCGAGCAACACGCACACCGGCAACAATCGCCGGTGTTCCGCCCCGACCAGGCGCCGCGCAATGTGCGGCACCATCAGCCCGACAAAGCCGATGGACCCGCTGATCGACACCAGCACCCCGGTCATCAGTGATGCAATCAAAAACACCCGCAACCGCACGGTGCGCGCATTGAGCCCCAGGGTCACCGCCGTCTGTTCGCCGGCCATCAACGCATTCAGCGGTCGGGCCATGCCCAGCAGCAACACCAACCCCAGCAACACGCTGGCTGCCGGCACCGCCAGTAATTCCCAACGCGCCAGCCCGAGCCCGCCGAGCATCCAGAACATCACCGCGGAACTGGCACGGTGATCGCCGAGAAACAGCAGCAGATTGGCAATCGCCATCATCACGAACGACACCGCCACGCCACACAGCAGCAACCGGTCACTGTCCAGTCGCCCATTGCGGTTGGCGATCATCAGTACCAGCAACATGCTCACCAGCGCGCCGATAAACGCGGCCATCGGTAAGGTCAGCAGGCCGACGATTTCACCGACATGCAGCACCACGATCACCGCGCCGAGGGTGGCACCCGAGGTCACGCCGAGCAGGTGCGGGTCGGCCAGTGGATTGCGCGTCACCGCTTGCAACACCGCGCCAATCAACGCCAACCCAGCGCCGACCAATGCACCGAGCAACATGCGCGGCACGCGGATCAGCCACACAATGTGCTCCTGCCCGGCGCTCCAGTTCACGTCGCCAACACCCAATGCCTTGTGCAGCAAAATCCGCCACACCACGTCCACCGGCACCCGCGCCGGGCCGAAGCCCAGCGACACCACGCACGAGACCAGTAACAACGCGCCGAGGGCCAGCAGCCACAACGCGTAACGATGGTTGATCATTCGCCGTGGAAACCTTTGGCCAGGGTTGCGACCGCCAACACGTTGTCGATGCCCGGCGTCGCCTGCACGTAGGGAATGATGATGAAGCGCTGGTGCTTGATCGCGTCCACTGATTGCAGCGCTTGATTGTTGAGCAGGAATTGCACCTTCTGTTCGGCGGTGACTTCGCCGTAGTCGACGATCACGATCACCTGCGGATTGCGCTCGACCACGTTCTCCCAGTTGACCCGGGTCCAGCTCGCGTCGACGTCATCGAGAATGTTGCGCCCGCCCGCCGCATCGATCAGCGCTTGCGGCATGCCGAGGCGGCCGGAGGTCATGGCGCGGTCTTCACCGCTGTCGTAAAGGAACACGCGCGGTTTGTCCGCCGGCAGGTCCTGGCGCACCTCGTCGACTTGCGCCTGCATCTGCGCGATCAAGGCGTTGGCGCGGTCCTGCACGTCGAAGATTTTGCCGAGGTTGCGCAGGTCGTTGTAGGTGTCTTCCAGGCTGGCGGCGGGGCGCCTCATCACGAACGCGCAGGACTCGGTCAGTTCATAGACGTTGATGCCCAGCGGTTGCAGGGTTTGCGGCGTCAGGTCTCCGCCCACGCGCATGCCGTAATCCCAACCGGCGAAGAAGAAATCGACGTTGGCGTTGAGCAGGGTTTCCACCGACGGGTACTTGGCCGCCAGCTCTGGCAAGCCGTCGAGGATGCTCTGCATCTCGGGCGTCACCGACTTCCAGCCAGTCACGCCGCTGTAACCGGCCATGCTCGGCTTGAGGCCGAGGGCGAGCATCATCTGGGTCATGTTGATGTCGTGGCTGACCGCGTGTTTCGGCGCGTGCTGGAAGGTGACTTCGCGATTGCAGCTTTGAATCGTCAACGGGTAATGAGTGGCCTCGGCCAATGCCTGGGCGCTGCCCAGCAACAGGGCGGCGCACAGCAGGGAACGCAAAGTCATGGTTGGGTTATCCAGGTGATTCGTGGGTAGCCGTGCAGGGGGTGTTCATCGATCAAGGCGTCGACGCCGAAGACGTTGCGCAGCAATGCCTCGGTGAGCACTTCCCGGGGTGTGCCGCTGGCGACGATGCGGCCGTGATTGATCACGTACAAGCGGTCACAGAAAGCAGCGGCGAGGTTGAGGTCGTGGATGCTCGCCAGGGTGCCGATTTGCAGGCGTTTGACCAGTTGCAGCAATTGGAGCTGATAGCGCGGGTCGAGGTGATTGGTCGGCTCGTCGAGGATCAGCAGTTGCGGTTGCTGGGCCAGGGCGCGGGCGAGGATCACGCGTTGTTTTTCGCCGCCGGAGAGGGTGGCGAAGGCGTGGTCTTCGAAGCCTTTTAGGCCTACCGATTCCAGCGCCTGGGTCACGAGGTTCCGGTCATCCAGGGTGTCGCCATCGAACAGGCCTTTGTGTGGCGTGCGGCCCATGGCGACAACTTCGTCGACGGTCAGGCCGAACGCGTCCGGGAATTCTTGCAGCACCACGGCGATGCGTTGCGCGCACCAGCGCGAGGACTGTTTCCAGACGTTTTGATGGTCGAGCCGGACCTCGCCGCTTTCGGGTTTGCTGAAGCGCCAGGCACACCGCAACAGGCTGGTCTTGCCGCTGCCATTGGGGCCGATCAACCCGACGAACTCACCGGCGGCCACGTGCAAGGAGGCATCACGCAGCTGGAACTGGTGATGACAATGGCCATGGCCCTGGGGTGTCCAGGCGAGGTGGGAGAGGTTCAGCGAGGTCATGCGTTTGCTCGGAGATATTGGGTATTGCTGATGGCGCCATCGCGAGCAAGCTCGGCTCCTACAGGGTCACGCAGCGCCATCGCGATACGGGTTCATGCAATTCCTGTAGGAGCCGAGCTTGCTCGCGATGGGGTCTTAGGGTCAGAGCGTCATTTTGCGTTACACAGTAACACTAAAAATGACCGCAAGATAAGCGCGGGGAGTCTACAGACCTCTCTAATCCGCGCATCTCGCCTGTTTCATGATGAAGATGAGACCGATTCAGTTTGCTGGTTTGAGATTCATTCAATCGCCAAAAGTTATGCCGGACTGTCATTTGTGACAGTAGACCGTGGTCCTCGCGAGCGTTAGCGTTAAATCTCTTCATGGGCAGAGAGATACTGATCATGCCGATCTTCACCATCACAACATTGGCCTGTGTGCTGGTTCTATGGAGCGCTGCCGCGGCCACTGCCGGACAAGACTGCATCAGCGCCTGGAAGCAGAATCCTGTTAGCCAAAGCTGCAAGGAGTACTCAAATGCTACCTCGCCAGATCAGGTCGTGCCGATGGTCATCGACCTGCAGAATGGCCAGTGTCGAATGACCGTTACTTGCGAGAATCAGTACGGTGGTGGCGTACCCAATCTGTCCCGGGACATCGACATGGACGCATTGAGTAGTGTCCACAATTGCAACGGCTACCTTCAGGTTGATCCTTGCTGAGGCGGGTAACTTGAACGGGGCCAGAGCGAGCACCAGCCCCTATTCCTCATGTTGCTTGCACGGTTCGGTATCCGTTCATTACTCAGACAACCGGGCCCGTTTCAGTTTGTCGAGTCAGGCGTGCCAGCAGCACCCGGTCCAGCGCCCAGACCACCACCATGGAAGCCCCCACCAGCGGAAACATCACGCCCAGTGCGAGCATGATGACCGTCGCGGTTTTCCACTTCGGCAGGTCGTGGCGCAGCGGTGGAACGCCGAACTTGCCTTGCGGACGGCGCTTCCACCAGATCACCACGCCGCTGACGGCGCTGAGCAGAATCATCAGGCAAATCAGCAGGACGATGATCTGGTTGACCACGCCGAACATCTTGCCTTCATGCAGCATCACGCCGATTTCGGTGGCGCGGGCGACGGTGCCGTACTGTTCGAAACGCACATCGGCGAGGACTTCACCGCTGTATTGATCGACATGCAGCGTGGCGTCGTTGCGCGGGTCGTCGGCGAACACGGCGATGGTGAACACGCCCGTCGCGGTTTTCGGGAAGGTGATGCTGTAACCCGGCTCGACGTTGCGTTGCTCGGCGATGTCCTGCACGTCTTGCAGGCTGATGGTCGGTGCGGCGGGGCCGGCTTGCGTGCCGCCGTGGGCCATGTGTTGGGCGTGGTCGCCAGACATCGGCATCGGCGTGTTTTCCATCGCCCACGGCACGGTCTGGCGCGTGGCGGTGTTGAGGCTGCGGGCCTGTTCATCGGATTTGGGCACGTTGTCCCACATGGCGGCCGGGAACACGTTCCAGACGCCTGCGTATTTCTCTCCCCAGAAACCGGTCCAGGTCATGCCGCTGAGCAACATCACCAACAGCAACGACGCGCCCCAGAAACCGGTCACGGCGTGCAGGTCACGCCACAGCACACGACCGCGACTGCTCAGGCGCGGCCACAAAATGCCCGCTGCCTGGCCGCGCGGCCACCACAGGAACACACCAGACACCACCAGCACGATGC
Source organism: Pseudomonas sp. OV226 (assembly GCF_003148705.1). NCBI lineage: Bacteria > Pseudomonadati > Pseudomonadota > Gammaproteobacteria > Pseudomonadales > Pseudomonadaceae > Pseudomonas > Pseudomonas sp. OV226. The sequence continues at coordinate 475,618 of NZ_QGGS01000003.1, forward strand.
CCCAACCGGCGGCCATTTCGATCAGTCGATCACCGACGGTGCCGATCATCAGCTCGCCGTGAATCGCCCGTGCGATGGCTTGCAGGTTCTTCTTGGCGTCTTGCTCACCGAGGATGTCGCCGTGGTACGGATCAATGAACACGTTCAATTCGGTGCCGCCGTTGATCACGACGAATTGCGCACTGCGTTCGGCGTTGACCGGCGGCAGGTACTGTTTGATCGTTGCCTGTGGATAAGCCTCTTTCACGCGCTTGAGCAGGTCATCGGCGGACACGGTGTGGTGGCCGGCCGGGACGTTCATCAGGCTGCCGTACATCAACGGATCGAGTTGCGGTTTGAACAGGTAGAGAGTGCCGGTCAGGGCCAGCATCACCATAAAAGGCGCCACGAACAGACCGGCATAGAAATGCCAGCGCCAGGCCAGGTTGTAGAAATTCACTTTGGGCTGTTTCATCGGTTGTGCTCCGCTTGGCGTTTTAATTGTTTGTGAAAGATCGCAGCCTCGTTTCACTCGACAGCTCCTACAGGGGGTGCGCGTGGCGTAGCCTGCGATCTTTTACTTTTCTTGTTAGAAGCTCATGTCCACCTTGGTCCAGAGCGTTCGCCCCGGTTCTTTAATGGCTTGCGGGTCATTGGCCGGGTAGCCAAAACCGGCGTTGCCGGCCAGGTTCAAATGCTCGGCGTAGGCCTTGCCGAACAGGTTGTCGACGCCCGTGCTGACCTTCCAGTTCTGGTTGATCCGGTAGGCACCGTTGAGCGAGAACACGCCAAAACCCGGGGTCTTGCCGAAGTCCTTGCCGACCACATTGCCCTTGTTCAGGTCGATGCGGTTTTGCGCCGCGACCACGCGCCACAAGGCCCCGGCGCTCCAGTTGTCTTCGCTGTAGGTCAGGCCGAAACGCGCATCCAGTGGCGGCATTTGCGGCAGCGCGTTGCCGTCGCTGCTGTTCTTGCCCCAGGCGTAGGCCAGGGTGGCGTCGGTTTTCCAGTTGGACGTCAGTTGATACGCCGCACCGAGCTCGCCGCCCATGATTCGCGCGTCGATGTTCTGTGCCTGGGAGGTGGTGCCCATCATGGTCGGGGTGTAGTTGAACAGGATGTAGTCGTGCACTTTGCCGATGTAACCCGAGGCCCAGGCTTCGAGGTCTTGGTTTTTGTATTGCAGGCCGAAGTCGATCTGCGTGGTTTTCTCGGGCTTGATCGAATCGAAGGCATTCACCGAGCCGGCGGGGCCGTTCTTGGGTGAAAAGAGTTCCCAGTAATCCGGGAAACGCTCGGTGTGGCCGAGGCCCGCATACAGGGTGGTTGGGCTGTCAGCCAGGTCATGTTCATAACGCACGAAGCCGCTGGGCAGGGTGTCAGCGCGGGTGTCGTCGGCAGTCGGGTTGGGGCGCGTCATCATCCCCGAGCCGATGGTTTGCCGGTAATCCTTGACCGTCGCGCGATCCAGGCGTGCGCCGGTAATCAGCCGGTCACGGTCGGCGGCGTACCAGGTCAGTTCGCCGAAGACGCCGTAGTTGTGGAAGTCGGCGTCCTCGGTGTATGGCAGGTTTTTGTAGGTGTCGATGCCCATGCTGCCGCGCTGGCGGTGTTCGCTGGTTTGCGCGTCGATGCCGCTGATCAGCTGAATGTCGGCCCAGCGCCAGGTGCCTTTGATTCGTGCGCCGAGGGTTCGGCGGTCCACGTTCGACGCCATCGGCCCGGACATCATCCCGGTGCCGGAGGGCGTGCGCAGGGTGTAGTTGTCCATCACGTGGTCGGCGTAGTTGTAGTAAATCTGCGCCTCGACCTTGTCCAGCACGTCGCCGATGTTCGACTTCTCGAAACGCAGGCCCAGGCTTTCGCGCCTGAACTGCGAACCGTCCATGCCGCGCCCGGCGTAACGCGCTTCACCGTCGCCTTTGCCGGCGGTCAATTCCAGCAGTGTGTCGGCGTCCGGGGTCCAGCCGAGCACGACGTCACCGTTCCACTTGTCGTAGCGCGACGGCACGGTGTCGTTGTTGCCGTCGCGGTAGTCGTCGGAATGCGCGGTGTTGCCGATCACCCGCACGTACCCCAGCGAGCCACCGGCAGCGGCGTCCACTACTTTGTCGAAACGACCGTTGGAACCGCCCAATACGCTGGCGTTCACCCGCGAGCCGAGTTCGCCGAAGCTTTCCGGTTCACGGTCGAACAGGATGGTCCCGGCCGAAGCACCCGGGCCCCAGAGCACGGTTTGCGGGCCTTTGATGACGGTGAGTTTGTCGTAGGTTTCCGGCGAAAGGTAGGAGGTGGGGGCATCCATCCGGCCGGGGCAGGCGCCGAGTAACTGGCCGCCGTTGGTGAGGATGTTCATCCGCGAGCCGAACATGCCGCGCAGCACCGGGTCGCCATTGGTGCCGCCGTTACGCACGAGGGCGAAGCCGGGGATGGTTTTCAGGTAGTCGGCACCGTCGCTGGCCGGCACGGGTTGGCGCGGGTCCTTGGGGTTGGTGACGATGGTCAGCGGTGAACTCGGGGCGATCGCGGTGATCACCGTCGGGCTCAGTTCTTCAGCGTGGCCGGCGTGTTCATTAGCCATCGCCATCGGGGTCAATAAGGCGCCACACAGCAATGCGGTGGCGTGCCTGAAACGAACACTGGATTCGTTCAGGGCGAAAGTTGCTTGGGCAGCGCTCAAGCGTGAGTCAGCAGAAAACCTGGACATGACAATTTCCATCGAACAGTCGTAAACGACACGGCCGGCAGCCTTTGGCTGTCTTCTAAACCGTGTGAAATCAGCGGTGGGGTGTTTACGCGACGACGGGTGGGGCGCGGGTTCGGGCGCCGGGGAAGACGGTTTGCCGGGCGTGGCCCAGGCGGGTGGACGGGGTGGTGAACGTGGGGGCTGGCGGGGTATCGAAGGCGGTAAACGAAACACCGCCGGTCAGCGCCGGGCAATTGAACAGCAGGCTGCAATAGCCGCATTTTTCCCAGATCGCGTGGTGCGACGTGGTAGGCGGGCAATGCTCGGCAGTGGGTTGCGCGCCGTGGTCGGCGTGCTCCATTGCCGACATATCCATGTCCATGCTCATGTCCATCGACATGTTCATGGTCATTGAAGAGGCGCGTTGATCCATCGGCATCGACTGAGAAATCAGCGGTCCGATAAAGATCATCAGCATGGCGAACAGGCTGATCCAGCTGCCGCGCGTCAGGCTCAAGGACTGACGACGTGACGCGGATGACTTGGCGCTAAGCGGGCGCATGGGCGTGTTCAGCTCAGTCGATTACTGGGCGTGGGCGTGCATCTGCGTATCTTCCTGTGGCTTCTTCTGCACCGCGACTTCGACGGTCACGTCACCGGCTTTTTCGAAGTGCATTGTCAGCGGGAAGTGTTTGCCATCGCTCAGCAGGCTGCGGTCTTTCAGGTTTACCAGCATCACGTGATAGGCCATCGGCGCAAACGTGACGTTGCCGCCGGCAGGGATGTCGACGCTCGGCACCTGCTGCATTTTCATCAGATCCTTTTGCATGATGTGTTCATGCAACTGGGCTTCGCCGGCAATGGGCGAGTCAACGCTGAGCAGTCGGTCAGCCGTTTTGCCTTTGTTGTCGATCACAAAATACGCAGCAACGGTCGGCGCGTTGGGCGGCAATTCTTGCGACCACGGATGAGCGATTTCCAGTTCGCCGACTTTATATTCGTGGGCATTGGCAAAGCAGGCAGGCAGCAGCAACGCGGCCAGAACGATGAGTTTGTTCAACATGGCAGTTCTCCAGAGCGATTCAAAACGCAGGTCAATTGCGAGAAGGAATCACACCAGAGGGGAAGCGCGGGGGTTGAGGCTGGGCCATTGCTGGCGCGGTGTAGGGGTATCGAGTGTGGTGGCGGGCAGGCTTCGATTGGATTCGAACTGCGCGAAGTACAACTGTGGTTCGTGCCCCGGCAACGCCACCAGTGGCGCGGAGCCCGAGCAGCACCAGCAATGCTGCATGTTGGAATGATCGTCGCCTTGTGGTGCTTTCTGCTCCAGCGTGCCTAGGGAAATCGCCACCATTTTGGTGCCGCTGGACGTGCAGAAACTGCCCCACAACAACTGCTCGGCCGGCGACTTCGCCGTTTGTGCCATCGCGTTGCTCATCGGCATGGCGAGCATGTTGAACAGCACTGCGAAGCAGGCGATCCAGGCAATTGCAAGCCGATGTCGGGACATGGGACAAATCCGGTTGAGTGGGCGATCAAGCGCGGCTATTTAGCCTGATCAGGGGCGATAAGTAAAAAAGCGGCGTGCGGTGTGGTGTCGCAGTGCCATGCATTTATAAATTTATGATAGTCGCGAATTTCAGATTGCCAGTGCCGTCCAGCGCCGATCACGAACTTTTTGTAGCAGCTGCCGAAGGCTGCGTCCGGCTGCGAAGCAGTCGTAAAATCAGGCACCTCGATTTTTCAGGTTAACCGTGGATGCAGGATTTACGACTGCTTCGCAGCCGGACGCAGGCTTCGCCAGCTGCTACGGGTCATGTGTTGATCTCAGCTGTCAGGGCGGCCAGCACGTCTGCCACCGCCCCAAACTCCCGATCAACCCCCGGCAACACCGGTCGCTTCAACACAATCACCGGCACCCCGCGCTCCCGTGCCACGTCCAGCTTCGGCTCGGTGGCGGTGCTGCCGCTGTTTTTGCTGATCAGCACATCGATCTGCCGACGTTCGAAGAGCTCGCGTTCATCGCCAAGCAGAAACGGCCCGCGTGCGCCGATCACTTCGCAGCGCTCGTTGCCGGGGTAAACGTCCAGCGCACGCAAGGTCCAGAATTGCTCCGGCGGGATTTCGTGCAGGTGCTGCAAGGGTTCGCGGCCGAGGGTGAACAGGGGGCGGTGGAAGGGTTTCAGGGCGTCGATCAGTTCGGCCCAGTCGCCGACTTCGCGCCAGTCATCCCCGGCCTGAGGTTGCCAGGCCGGACGGCGCAGTGCCCAGCAGGCGATGCCGGTCAACTGCGCGGCAGTGGCGGCGTTCTGGCTGATTTGTGCGGCGTAGGGATGGGTGGCGTCCAGCAGCAGGTCAATGCCTTCATCGCGAATGAACTGCGCCAGACCCTCCGCGCCGCCGTAGCCGCCGACGCGCACCTGGCAGGTCAAATCGCTCGGCACGCGACCCACGCCGGCCAGGCTATAGAGGTGTTGCGCCCCGAGGGTTCGAGCGATGGCCAGGGCTTCCGTCACGCCGCCGAGCAGCAAAATGCGCTTCATTGAAAAGCCCCCGCATGACCGACGATCCCGCCCTGGCGGTCGATGGCAAACACTTCGACCTGAACCTGCGCCGGCACCACGCTGCGAGCAAAATCCAGGGCGTGCTGGCACACCGCATCACCCAGCGCGATGCCTGCCGCGCTGGCCATGGCCAAGGCCTGCTGGCTGGTGTTGGCCTCGCGAATGGCCTGTTGCAGCGTTTCATCAGCGCCAACCGCCGCTGCCCATTCCGCCAGTTGCGGCAGGTCGATGCTGGAGTGCCGGCTGTGCAAATCCATGTGCCCGGCCGCCAGTTTGCTGATCTTGCCGAAGCCGCCGCACAGGCTGAGTTTATCCACAGGCACTTTGCGCAGGTGTTTGAGCACGGCGCCCACGAAGTCGCCCATTTCGATCAGGGCGATTTCCGGCAGGTCGTAGACCCGGCGCATGGTGTCTTCGCTGGCGTTGCCGGTGCACGCGGCGATGTGCAGGTAACCATTGGTTTTGGCGACGTCGATGCCTTGGTGGATCGAGGCGATATACGCCGCACAGGAGAACGGCCGGACGATGCCGCTGGTACCGAGAATCGAAAGCCCGCCAAGAATCCCCAGTCGTGGGTTCATGGTTTTCAGCGCCAGGGCTTCGCCGTCCTCGACATTAACGGTGACCTCGAAACCGCCGCTGTAACCGAACTCTTCGGCCAACAACCTCAGGTGATCGCTGATCATCTTGCGTGGCACTGGGTTGATCGCCGGCTCGCCGACGCCGAGCACCAGCCCAGGCCGAGTCACCGTGCCGACGCCGCGACCGGCGTTGAAGCGTATGCCCGGCTCGGCGCTCAGGCGCACTTGCGTAAACAGCAGGGCGCCGTGGGTCACGTCAGGGTCATCGCCGGCATCCTTGATCGTCCCGGCTTCGGCGCCGTCGTCCGTCAGGCGACAAAACTCCAGGCGCATCTGCACCTGCTTGCCCTTGGGCAAAACGATCTCTACCGCGTCAGCACTCATCCCGGCCAACAACAAGCGTGCGGCCGCCAGGCTGGTGGCGGTGGCGCAGCTGCCGGTGGTCAGGCCGCTGCGCAGCGGGGCGGGTTGCTCGGCGGTTTCGTCACGCATCGCAGGGCTTCGTCACGTCCAGCAAGGTAATCGGCAACGCCTGACGCCAGGTGTCGAACTCTCCCAGCGGCTGGGCCTGAGCAATGTGGATGCGGGTCAATTCACCGCCGTGCTGTTCGCGCCAGGCCATCAGGGTCATTTCACTTTGCAGCGTCACGGCGTTGGCAATCAGTCGCCCACCGGGTTTGAGTTGTGCCCAGCAGGTGTCGAGCACGCCTTCGCGGGTGACACCGCCACCGATGAAAATCGCGTCCGGGCGTTCGAGCCCGGCGAGCGCCTGTGGCGCACTGCCACGGATCAGCTGCAAGCCGGGAACGCCAAGGGCGTCGCGGTTCAATTCGATCAACTGTTGGCGGCCCGCATCGGCTTCGATCGCCAGTGCACGACAACCGGGGTGCGCGCGCATCCACTCGATGCCAATCGAGCCGCTGCCCGCGCCGACATCCCACAGCAGTTCACCGGGCACCGGCGCCAGGCGCGCGAGGGTGATGGCGCGAACGTCGCGCTTGGTCAGTTGCCCATCGTGCTTGAACGCAGAGTCTGGCAGCCCGGCCAGGCGCGAAAGACGCGGAGTGTTCGGTTCGGCGATGCACTCGATGGCGATCAGGTTCAGATCGGCGACCGTCGGATCATTCCAGTCATTGGCAACGCCTTCGATGCGCCGCTCGGCCTCACCGCCCAGATGCTCCAGCACCGTGAGGCGGCTCGGACCGAAACCGCGTTCACGCAGTAACCGGGCAATTACGGCAGGGCTGTGGCCGTCGTTGCTCAAGACCAGCAGGCGCACGCCGCTGGACAGATGGGCGTTCAGTGCGGCGACCGGGCGGGCCACCACCGACAGCGTCACGACCTCTTGCAAGGGCCAGCCCATTCGCGCCGCCGCCAGCGAGCAGGAGGAGGGGGCGGGCAGAATCTGCATTTCAGCTGCCGGCACTTGCCGCGCCAGGCTGGCGCCGACGCCAAAGAACATCGGATCGCCGCTGGCCAGCACGCACACCGGCTCGCCTCGATGGGCCAACATCGGCTCCAGGGAAAAAGGACTCGGCCACAACTGCCGCTCGCCACGAATGCACACGGGCAACAAATCCAGTTGACGCTGACCGCCAATAATCCGCGAAGCACGCAGCAGCACGTGCCGGGCATTTCTGCCCAGGCCTTTGAAGCCGTCTTCACCGATTCCCACTACTGTCAGCCAGGGTGACATCTGCAGCCCTCAAAAATAGTTCGCAATCGGACAGTTCCGACGGGCAGGCTTTTCATGCCGCCTGACAAAGCAGGCATAATACCGCGCCTTCGCCCGCGAAGCGCCTTTCCCACAGAGCCGGTCGCCCCTTTGAACGAACGTCCGATGTCCACTGCCTTACGCCCCTCGGCTTGCCCGGGGTTGCTACGTATCGTTCAGGCATTGGATGGCGGTATCTGCCGGATCAAATTGAATGGCGGTTCGATCAGTGCCGCTCAGGCTGAGGCGGTGGCTTGTGCAGCCGAGCGCTTTGCTGGCGGTGTGATCGAGGCGACCAACCGCGCCAACCTGCAAATTCGCGGGATCGGTACGCAGCACGGGGCGTTGATCGACAGCCTGATGGCGGCCGGGCTGGGCCCGAGCACTGTCGCTGGCGATGATGTGCGCAACCTGATGCTCAGCCCGAGCGCCGGGATCGATCAGCACATGTTGATCGACACACGTCCGTTGGCCGGGCAGATTCTCGCCTCCCTGCAAAACCACGAACCCTTCCATGACCTCAGCGCCAAATTCGCCGTGCAACTCGATGGCGGCGAAGCCTTGGCCATGCTCGAACATCCGCATGACCTGTGGCTTTCTGCGGTCGAGTGGAACGGCGAACAGCGCTGGGCGTTTGGTCTGGCCGGTTGCCAGACAGACGTGCCCGTCAGTTCGGTGGCGCTGGATCAGGGCCATGCGCTGGTCGTTGCGGTGCTTGAAGTGTTTCTGGAACGGGCGCGCCCGGATCAGACGCGCATGCGTCATTTGCTCGCTGAATGTCCGCTCGACGAGTTTCTCGCTGATCTGGCCGAACGCGTTCCGCTGATGCCCGTCACCGATTGGCAGCGCGACGCGAGTGCCGGCATCCTGCACATCGGCGCTCATCCGCAGCGTGACGCCGGGCAGGTGTATGTCGGCGCCGTACCGCCGCTGGGACGCCTCGACCCCGCCATGCTCCGGGGCGTCGCCCGACTGGCTCGGGAGAAGGGCGATGGCAGCGTGCGCTTTACCCCGTGGCAAAGCCTGTTGCTGCCCGCTGTCCAGCGCGTCGATGCGCCGTACGTTATCCACAGTCTTGAACAACTGGGCCTGCAATGCTCGGCCGATGATGCCTTGGCCCGACTGATTGCCTGCACCGGTTCGACCGGGTGCGGCAAAGGCCTGGCCGACACCAAGGGCGATGCCCGGCAACTGGCGGCGCTGCTGCAACGTCACGGGCATGCGTTGAACGTTCATCTGTCCGGTTGCACGCGTTCCTGCGCGGCGGCGCACCGGGCGCCGATCACCTTGCTGGCGGTTTCTGCCGGTCGCTACGACCTCTATTTTCGCGATGCAGCACAGCCCGGTTTCGGCGCGCTGCACGCCCGCAGTCTTACTATTGAAGCGGTCGCAGCCTTGCTCGACGACCGCTCACGGAGCCCCCTGGATGCTTGATTACATACGCGACGGTCAGGAGATCTATCGCAACTCCTTCGCGATCATTCGCGCCGAGGCCAACCTGGCACGAATCCCCGCCGACCTGGAGAAACTCGCAGTGCGCGTGATCCACGCCTGCGGCATGGTCGATGCCATCGACGGCTTGCAGTTTTCCGAAGGCGCGGGCAAGGCCGGGCGCGATGCGCTGGCGGCCGGTGCGCCGATTCTGTGCGACGCGCGGATGGTCAGCGAAGGCGTGACCCGCGCGCGCCTGCCAGCCAACAATCAGGTGATTTGCACACTGCGCGACGACAGCGTTCCAGAGCTTGCCCGCGAGTTGGGCAACACCCGCTCCGCCGCCGCGCTGGAACTGTGGCGCCCGCACCTGGAAGGCAGCGTCGTGGTCATCGGCAATGCGCCGACCGCGCTGTTCTACCTGCTGGAAATGCTCGACGCCGGCGCGCCGAAACCGGCCCTGATCCTCGGCTTCCCGGTGGGCTTCGTCGGCGCTGCCGAGTCCAAGGCCGCGCTCGCCGCCGACAGTCGCGGCGTGCCGTTTGTCATCATGCAAGGCCGACTGGGTGGCAGTGCCATGGCCGCCGCCGCTGTTAATGCCCTCGCCACGGAGATCGAATGATGCAGCAACCTGGACGCTTGATTGGCCTGGGCGTCGGCCCCGGTGATCCGGAGTTGATTACCGTCAAAGCCCTGCGCCTGTTGCGCGAATCCCCGGTGGTGGCGTACTTCGTCGCCAAGGGCAAAAAGGGCAATGCCTTCGGCATCATCGAAGCGCATCTGCAAGACGCACAAACGCTGCTGCCGTTGGTGTACCCGGTAACCACCGAGGCATTGCCGGCACCGCTGTCCTATGAGCAAGTGATCAGCGATTTCTACGATGCGGCCGGCGAAGAACTCGCCGCGCATCTGGACGCGGGCCGTGACGTCGCGGTGATCTGCGAAGGTGATCCGTTCTTCTACGGCTCTTACATGTACCTGCACGATCGACTGGCCGAGCGCTATGAAGCCGAAGTCGTGCCGGGGGTCTGCTCGATGCTCGGCGGCGCTTCGGTGCTGGGCGCGCCGCTGGTGTACCGCAATCAGAGTTTGTCGGTGCTGTCCGGTGTGCTGCCTCACGACGACCTCAAGCGTCGGCTGGCCGATGCCGATGCGGCGGTGATCATGAAGCTGGGGCGCAATTTCCCCAAGGTCCGTCAGGTGCTCGAAGAACTCGGTCTGGCAGACCGCGCGCTGTACGTCGAACGCGCAACCATGGCCAATCAGAAAATAGTGCCGCTCAATGAGGTCGAGCCGATGTCCTCGCCGTACTTCTCGCTGATTATCGTGCCCGGCGAACGGTGGCAAGGCTGATGGCCCGTCCCGTTCCGGCGATTGTCATTCTGGGCAACGGCAGCCTTGCGACCGCGCGCAAGATTCAGCAGGTTTACCCCGGCGCATTGATCCACGGCCTGGCTGAACGGGTTGAAGGCGCAGACCGTGTCTATCACGAGTTCGGCGCAACCTTGCGTGAGTTCTATCAACAGGACACGCCGATCATCGCCCTGTGTGCGGCGGGCATTGTCATTCGCACGCTCGCACCGTTGTTGCTCGAAAAAGGCGCCGAGCCGCCGGTGCTGGCGGTGGCCGAAGACGGCAGCGCCGTGGTGCCGCTGCTCGGCGGGCTCGGTGGTGTGAACGTCATGGCCCGGGAGATCGCTGACGGTCTCGACGTTGCGGCAGCGATTACCACCAGCGGTGAATTGCGCTTTGGCACCTGCCTGCTCAATCCGCCAAGTGGTTACGCGTTGGGTGATCTGGAACTGGGTAAACGCTTTGTCTCGGATTTGCTCGCCGGCCAGAGCGTGCGCATCGAAGGCGCGGCGCCATGGTTGGCGCAGGCGCAATTGCCCGAGGATCCGCAGGCGCAGTTGTCGATTCACGTTGGCAGTGCCGAGCGCCTGCCTGCGGCTAATGAATTGCTGATCTACCCGCGCAGCGTGCTGGTGGCGGTGAATGGCGATGTGGCGGAGCTGCCGAATGCGATTCGCGCGGCGCTGCATCAGGCGAACATCGCCGTGCAATCGCTGGCGTGCCTGGTGGCCAGCGAGCGGCACATGGCCAACCCGGCCTTGCGTGAAGCGGCGCTTGAACTGGGCGTGCCGCTGCGTTTTGCGACGTTCAGCGGCAGCGGCAGCGTCGGCGAACTGGCCCGCCACAGCGTGCCGGACGCTGCCGTCGTTTCGGCGGACTTGGGTCTTGCTATTGCAGTGGCCAGCCAACCGCTGGACCCCGCCCGCATCGGTCGTGCGCGCGGTCGTCTGGCGGTGATCGGCCTGGGCCCTGGCGCCGCCGAACTGATGGTGCCGGCGGTCAAGGCCGAACTGGCGCGTGCCAATGATGTGCTCGGTTATGAAACCTACGTGCGCATGGCCGGCCCGTTTCGCGACGATCAGGTGCTGCACTGCACCGATAACCGTGAGGAAATGCAGCGCGCTCGCCATGCGTTTGAACTGGCAGCCCAGGGGCGTTCGGTGGTGGTCGTCTCGTCCGGCGATCCCGGCGTGTTCGCCATGGCGGCCGCGGTGCTCGAAGCGCTACACGAATCGAATGAGCCCACATGGCACAGCGTTGATCTGGAGATCCTTCCGGGTGTTTCTGCTTCCCTGGCAACCGCGGCTCAGGCCGGCGCGCCGTTGGGGCACGACTTCTGCGTGATGTCCCTGTCGGACAACCTCAAGCCTTGGGCAATCATCGAGAAACGTCTGGACCTGGCGTCTCAGGCGGACCTGGCGCTGGCGTTCTACAACCCGATCTCCCGTTCGCGTCCCTGGCAGTTGGGGCGGGCACTGGAGATCGTCGCGCAACACCGCACCGCGCAAACGCCGGTGGTGTTGGGACGAGACATCGGGCGTCCGGGCCAGACCTTGCGCGTCACCACGCTGGGGCTATTGACCCCGGATCAAGTGGACATGCGCACGATGGTGCTGATCGGCTCCTCCACCACCTGTGTGTTCCCGCGTGCCGAGGGTGGCGAGTGGGTGTATACGCCGCGCTGGTATGGCGATAAGCCAACTTCATAATAGTCAGCGGCCTCATTCTGAGGCCGCACTCTATCGGCTGCTGTTCAATTAATATCAATCTCTTGCAACACTGTTATTAAAAGTGCGGCTGTAAGTTAATGTTTTTAACTGCCGGTGCAGCGGGTTGTTGTTGCGGTTTTCGCATTTCTGAATGTTTTGTTGGTAATCAATTGTCTGTTTTGTTTTTTGAGGCGGAAAATCAATTCGGTTAGTGTTGATTTAACGTTTTAATAAGATCGTCAATTGTTACTCTACAGGGAAGTGTGTTTATGCATGAGCAAGATAAATGTCGTGCTGATGGGTATGTAAGTTTCATCGATCTTTTCAAACTGTCTGATCTTGAACAGGCGTTACATGAACATAAAGGGACTGATGAATACGAGGCGGTGTTTCGGTATTACTTCGGTTGTATTGGTCAACTCGATTTTCCACGGATGCGTGCGCCACTCGGGCTGCTGATCCAGGCATTGGGGTCGTTTGCAAAACCCTCGAGGCGACGCCGACGTTCGGCGGAAGTAAAGGTGCCGGCGGAACCTGGTGAAGGTCAGTCCCCCACCCTGACGAACATTCTCAACCGCGTTGAAAGTTTTCAGGCGCGTTTGTCCAACAGTGTTAAACAATTAACGGTCGCCGCCACCGAAGTGCCGAAAAACCTGCACTTTGTATGGCTAGGCGGTGGCATTGGGGATATTCAGCGCGATTACATCAATGTCTGGAAACAGGCCCTCGCGGGGGAAGGCTATAACCTCAAACTCTGGTATGACAGTGACGCGTTGCTGGCCTACGAGACCAACCGGATTATTGTCGAGGCCGCCAAGGCTGATGCGATGATTAAGGGTGGGGCGACCAGCGAGACCGCGCTTGAACTGGGTGACAAGTACGAAGAGCGAGCGATTGTCCTCAAGCAACAGATGAGCGCGCATATCACCAACGCTGTAAGTCGCGGCGAGAAAGCCGACGATGCTCGCATTGATCTGCTGGTCCGCGCTTATGGACAGCACGAAGCGCACTTGAAAGCCTTGAAGGTCAAAAACAGTGAGAGTCTTTCGGCACTGGTCGAGGGTGCTCTTGAACTTCGTGACCTGGCCAGCAAGGCCACACCGCTGCGCTTGCAGGCTATCTACGATCGAGAGATCAGCCTGCGCGGCAACTTTGCCGCGGCTTCCGATGTGGTCCGCGTCGAGGCCTTGATGGCTGAAGGAGGCAGTTACGCGGATGTCGATAACCTGCCGCCTCTTCCGAACATCCTGGGCGAGGTGGACATCAGCCAATTTGCCCCCGATGCGCGTCTGGGCGTCCTGCAATTGTTGCTGGATCACAATCCCGAATGGATGCCGGGTCGCCAGGCGCTGCGTAGCAAGTACACAAACTATGACCAGGTGATTCCCGAGGAGCATCTTCCCGCGCTGGAACGTTTTGCCAAAAGTCATCCGGCGTTGAACAGCGTTTTTCGCCCGCCGGCAGAGCGTCTGGTGCGTCCGGACGGACTGCGAGCCGTCGCCGAACAAAGCAGTTTGAGTAATGCATTCATCATGGCTCATCCCGGGTCGGCGATGCTGAGCGCCGTGATCGAACGTTTCAGGCTCAACTATGAAATAGTCGATGCCACGACCCGGTTGGCCTTGCAGAGAAAGGTAGCGTTTATCGACGCCGAGGCCATGAGCGGTGTTGCGCGAGAGGTCGTCGAGAACAGATTCGGTTCCTTGGGCGAACTACCGATGGAAGAAGAGTTGTCGCTCGCTTTTCTGACAGAAGCAGCCGCCACCTATTACAGCGACGGGATTCGCCCCCAGAGCGAAGTGACGATCTACCTGACCGGACCCGCTGCGATGCGTGATGCGGTCACGGCCTACGTCAGAATGCACTTCACCCCACAGGCGGCTGAAGCCTGGCGAGACGACGTTGCTATTGCCCCCATCGCGACGGTCAACCGGTCGACCGAGGAGGAGCTGGATCACTCCTGGAAAGAGAACACGAGTGACACCTCCCAATGGCTCGCCAGTGAGCAAAAGCGCTGGCAGGAGGGGCGATTCAAAAACCGTTTCATGGGTGACATGGGGGAACTGCTCAAGTACCAGACCATTGATTTCGAGGAAGGCTGGCCGGTCATCGAGGGGCGCCATGTGTTGTCGACCGACCTGTTGCAGCGCTTGGCTGATGAACTTGGTGAGCCGTTTCTGCAGGCGATGAATGAACAGCGCAGCGATGAGCTGACGTTTGAAAAGGCCGTGCCGTTGAGCTTTGATGACCGGCAATCGATCATCGCCCAGGACGGAAAAGCGCTGCCTCCGGCTTCGCTGAGCGACACGAAGACGCAACGTTTATCCATCGATGAAGTCTTGACCGCCATTGCCAGCGGCTCGCTCCTGACGGCGCAATTGAGCCCCGCGCAGCGACTCTTGCTCGGTGCTTTATTGGGCGCCAAGGCACTGGATAACCGTAGCTTCGAGGCGCTGAGTGCCGAACTCGATAACCTGGCCAACACCGTTCGCGAATTGGGCGTTTCGGGGCGTTATGCGGCCATTGAACGTCAACTCTTCAAACACAATTCGCCGGCCTTCCTGGCGGGAATGAATAGCGCTCCCGGCGAACCGCCAGCGTTCTTTGAGCACGCACTGGAACTCAAGAAAAATGCCCTCGCGCAACCGTTGACCTTGCGCCAATGGGGGCAGCACGTCGCCCGAATCCAAGAGGTCGCGAAGCTTGAATTTCGTGACCGGGTTGTCGAGCGAGTGGGGATTGTTCTGGAAAGTTTCCAGGCGGGTACGGCGAAACTGGTGCCACAGGATTTGTTGTTACAGGGGGCCGGTGAGCGGGTGGGTGGCCGTTGTTATCCATTGGCACTGGCGATGGCCGCGGCGCTGGTACACAGCCCTGCCGCCGCCAATACCCTGCGCGAACGTTTCTACCTTGGGGTCATTGATCCAAAGGAAAACGACTCCGCGGTCTTTCTGCACGCGGTGGAAGAAATGCGCGGCGTGCAACTCAACGAGGTGGGTACATCCCTCGCTCGTTCTGACGTGGCGCAGGTGGTGGCGCTACTGGAAACCAAGACGTCCCCCAGCACCTTGATGCTCAACTCCAATAACCACTCGATGCTGGTGGCGAAAACCTTTGTCGGCGAGCGCGGCCTCTATCACTTCTACGATCCGAACTTCGGTGTGTTCGAGTTTGAGCAACCACTGCTGTTTCGCGAAGCGTTGGAGCAGTTCTTTCTGGAACATGAAATGGCCCAACAGTACGCCGCCTATGGCGACGCCTTGCGGCCAACGTTTGACCTGATCGAGGTGGACGGTACGCGCCTGTCCGAAACGGCGTTGCCTTCCGGTATTCGTGTGGCGGAATTGCTGCAACCCGGCCCGTTGAAGGAGCAGACATTGCCTGCACTCAGGCAGCGCCTGGCCAGTGCTCACGGCGACTCGCTGATGAGTAATCCGCGTCTGGGCAGCAGTCTGTTGGAACTCGACAGCTATGGCTGGAGCCAGCAGATACGCGAGGCGACCACTGAGCTTCTGGAAAAAAATCAGCTGGCGCAGAGGCTTGTCCCGTTATTCGAGACGTTGGAAATTACCCCGGTCGGCGAGTATCGCTTGAGCCTGATCGATCCCGAAAAGCCCGAGCACCTGGTACAAGTCATCACTAACGATCAGCGCTTGCTGCGCATCAAAACCTATTTGTCAGAGCAATTCTCGACGCTGGCGACAAAACCCCGGGCGCCGGTCAATGAGCTGGACCCGACGGGCGCCGGCAGCGTCCATACCTTGAACGCAGGGTTCACCATCCAGGCGCTGATGAACGCGTTGCGCAACCAGGAAGGTGCTGGAAAACCGTTGACGATGGCCGTTCGGTTGCACGCTTACGTCAATTACGCGCAGTTGGTACATGGCAATGCGGTCGATGTTCTTGGGCTGGTCAAACTGGTGCGACAAGCGCTGGCTGAAGAGAAGGTGATCGCTCAAACCTGTGCGCCGGTGGTGAGCGAGGCCTTGGGCCATGTCGCCAATGAAGGCGTGGGTGCGGTGTTGGGCCTGGCCAACGCAGGTTTCGATATCTATCAGTTATCCACGGCCGAAAACGACGTCGAGCGCGCGCAATACGGTACTCAACTGGCATTCGATTCCGCCAGCGTAATGCTGGCAGGGGCCGGAATTGGTGCCGGGGTGGTGGGGGCGAGTACAGCGGCCGCGGTGCTGGGTGGTGCCGGTGTGATTCTGGGTGGCCTGGCGATTGGTGCGGCAGCGCTCGCACAAGGTTTTGCCGTGATTGCCGAAGAGGTCAAACAAGTCGGATTGTTTTTTGACGGGTTGGAACGTGCGCATCGCGAAGGCGGTTATCGGTTCGATGAGGCCGCCAGCGCGTGGCTGCCTCAATCGGCCCTGGTCTTCCAGACGTTGGACCTGAAGGCCCGCACCCTGGCGTTCGGCAGCCCTGAACTGTTCCCCCTGCGTGATCATTTCGGGGTCCCTGACTTTGATGTGGATTACGAGCGAACGATTGATATTCGTCGTGAACTCGGTTTGCCAGGGCGCGCCGCGTTTGCACCCGCTGCGGGTCAGGCCATCGTGCTGCCGTGCACGCCTAAAACGGTTTACGGCTATGAATACAAATGGCTGCCCTTTTCGACACTGCGCCACAGCGTCGGGTTTGATACGGCGCGTCGCCTCGAGAAGAGGACACGGGATGGCACGCGTCTGTTTCTGTTCTCGTTCTATTCGTTTCCCGGTGACTACATTGTCTATCGCCTGAGCCCGGTCTATCAGCCCACGATGATCAATGTTCGGCTGGACGCAATCGCACGCACGCTGGTGGTGCCTGCGCTGCCGACATCGTGGCACGACAAGATCACTTATAAAATCGAAGGCGCAGGGGCGAACTGCTCGCTGGTGCTCAATCCCGGGGTGAAGATCGAACTGGAGTCGCCGAGCCAGGAGACCTCGCGTTGGTTGCTGCAAGCCTCGTGGGCGAAGGAAAGCGATGTTCGAGTGGAGCGTTTTGGCGAACTCTTTATTGGTTCAATCAACGTTGAGTTGAGCGGCAGGGGACGCAATGAAGTCCTGATAAAAATCGGCAAGGATCAAGTGTTCAAGGTCGACTTCACCCAGTTGACGTTGATGGTTATCGAGCAGGACGCGACCCCGGGCATGGATGCCCAGGCATTGCAGGATCACTTCAAGACGTTGGCCCGAGCGCATCGCCTGGGCATGCCCTACACGCCGGTACATCAGTTTCCGGTCCCGTTCGAAAAACCCGATGAACCCAGGTTTACGACCGCCTGGTATGACTCGGCTGTCGATCGCTTTCTGTATTTTCGTGACGATGATCCGGGGGAGGCCGATGGGGCATTATTGGGCGCGGTGGTCGATGGGTATGCGTATTTCTATCACCCGCTGAATTACCTTGTCTGGCAAGTCGACGCAGTGACTGGCCTGCTCCACCGACGTTATCGGCTGTTGCTCGCCGAGGCTGCCGATAGCCTCATTACCCACTGCCAGGAAGCGACGCACGGGGTGATCACTCTCGTGCAGAAGGTCACTCGTAAAGACCGGACGGTGGATGAGTTTGTCTACCAACTGCATGACGGCGAACTGTTCTTGAGTTCGATGACGCGCGACCTGGACCCGACGCTGGCAGCGGTCGTGAGCAAGCGCGAGACACTCGGCGACTGGGCTCAGGTATTGGGAGGGCATGTTGTGTTTGCGCCTGTGCCGGCAAACGGTGTGGTAACCACTGTCGACTGGCAGCCAGCGGCGTACGTCTCGATTTGCTGGAAGGTGGATTCGACGCTGCGCGACCTGGCCTGGATTCGCCGCAGTGACCGCCTGATTGTCCGCCCTGCCGCGCCGCGACACCGGGAGCGAGGCTGGCCGGATTCCATCAAAAATCTCAAAGAGCTCACGCTTGTCCCGCCCACGAATAATGAGGGGGATGTGTTCGTCGTCTACGACAAGGCTGCCGGGCATCTGTCACGCCAGCAACGAATCAACGGGGCCTGGTCTGTTGAACAGATTGAACCCGAAGGGCTGGTGAATGTGGTTGCCATTGAAGAGGAATATCTGGCGCTGACAGATAAAGGTCTGTTTTTCAATGTGACTACCGACGGTCGCCTGCAGTTGGGTGGGGTGACCGATGACTGGCTCAAGGATCGAGCACGTTGGTGGCTGGCGCTGGACAGCGTGGCCGACCAATACCCCGTCGCGAGTTTTGCCATCGTGGGCTTGAGCCAGTTGCACGACCATGCCCGGTTAAGCGCCTGGTACGTGAACGATCGGCTGCTGTTATCCGATCTGGGACGTGGCGAGGAAGTACGCTTGCTGAGCGTTACGCCGGACAGCAGCGCAGCCTGGTTGCTGGCGCTGTCCACCGGTGAAATTTACCGTCAGGGCTTTATCGATCCTGTGCAACTCGACAGTGCATTTGGCCAGGGTTTGCAATTGTTGCAGGCCGGCGTGATACCGGCACCGGTGCGAGAGTGGGGGCCCTGGCGGTTTGCCGAAGTAACAGCAGCAGGCGCAGGACTTCGCGCTACGACGCTTGAAGGGATCAACGTGGAGTTGCGCTATCAGGAGTCGGTGTTGATCACGGGCGTTGATAGCCAATGGGTGGCTGTTCAGACCGCGCCGTTGCAAGACGGTCTCAAGAGGCTGGTCGAAAACCACCGGCACGCGGCGTTCCTTGCGGTTGAGGCACCCGACAGCCTGCAATGGTATGTGTCTGAAACCGGCCGATTGATTCGGGTTTCGAAAGCTTCGAATACCGACGACTTCGAACTGTTGGGGACACAGCAGCAAATCAATGTGTTGCTTCATGAGCGCAAGGACGGGCTGCTGCATACCTACCCGGGCAAGGAGCAGGCCGGCCCCGTGCGTTATGTTCAGCGCAATGCTGAAGTGCTGACCCTCGAAGGGCAGATGACCGTCAGTGACCTGATGCCGTTGATTCCCGACGACGTGCACACATTGGTCCTTCGACTGGGCCAGGGCGCCGTTACTTACTGCTTGTCGAAGGCCGTCTGGTTCAGGTTGGAGTCGGTCATTGTCGACTGCCGGGCAATACCGGGACGTGAGGCGTCAATTCCCGGCAAGTTGATCTGGGCGCTGGACAACACGGAGAAACTGACGCTGAGCAAGGTTCAGGAACACTTGGTCATTGTCGATCCCGACTGTGGGCACAGCCTGATCTTTCGCGACGTGTTCTCGGCGGACGTCACCTTGCAGGGCGAAGTGTTCCTGGCCGTAGAAGGGTATCGATCCTTTGCCGTGTCCGCGTTGGTGAAAGCGTTGCTGATCAAGCTCGGTAACGAGGACAACGTCTTGTTGAGCGAGGTTGTACCGGCGCAGCGCATCGATCTGCCGACCGCAGAGGAGGTTTCGGGCAACGGGTTGAGCTGAGTCCGGTTGACACAAGGCCGCAGGTTTTTTCGACTCTGCGGCCTTGAAGGTCAGGGCACCAGGTAGCCCTTCACCCCGGTAAAGATGATTTGCGCGGCCAGTGCGCAGACGAACAACCCCATTAGCCGGCTGACGATCTGCAACCCCTGATCGCCGAGAATCCTCTCGATGTGGTTGGACAGATAAAGCACGACGCCCACGGTGAAACTGGCCAGGGCAATGCTGAGAATCGCCGTGAGTTTGTCGTCCCAATGCGGCTGGCCGATGCCCATCACCAGCAATGCACCGATGGTACCGGGGCCGACTGTCAGGGGAATGGTCAGCGGGACGATGGTCACGTCCTGCTGCACGTTGTCGGTTTGCACCGCCGACTTGCCTTGGGCCATGCCCAGCGCCGAAATGAACAACACGCTGCCGGCACCGATGCGGAACGCGTCCACGGTGATGCCGAACACAGTGAAAATCACCCGCCCGAACAAGTACAGCAAGACGCTCGACACCAGCGTGGCGATGGCCACTTTCCAGGCCAGGCGTCGTTGTTCTTTGCGCGAGTAACCGCGAGTCAAGCTGATGAAGCAGGACAATACGAAGAATGGGCTGTAGAGCACCAGCATCTTCAGGTAAACGCTGAATAACTCTTGGAGCATGGTCGGAGCTCACGGCGATTGAAATTGAAGTGGAGTCTATCAGGCGCGGGGGCGTCTGTCGGCTTGAGGCCACGATAGTTTTGCGTGCAGAAAACTACTTGGTTTGTACGGCGTATTAGTTTTTGTTAGTTGGTCTGCTGGCGTATTTTAGTTGTGGCATGGTTGTAAGCTATATGGCGTTACAGTTGTGATCTTGTTGTATTTAAGTGGTTTGTGTAACTTTGTCGCTCGGGCCCATGGAGGGCTTTTGTTAAATAAAGGAAGTGTTATGAGTATTGAATCTAATCCTGTAGTAACTTTGTCTGATCGTCTTGAGCGTTTGAACGCATATGACGTGATGCCAGAGAGTATCATTATTGTTCCGCGTGCCATGACCATCAATAGTGGCGATGTCGATCAACCGGATCGCGCCTCGATTGTGGGAGACGGCATCTTGTCTTTTGTATCGGGAATGAGCGAGCAAAATAAAACCGATATTCAACACACTTATCTCTTCGCTTCGTTGGTGGCTAATAAAAAATACCCGCGCGATGATCAAGGTAAAGAGTGGTATCAGCTTTTTCTGCAAGTAATGCAGGATTCGGGTTGGACCATCTTGCAGAAGTATTACGACACTGTTGCCGCTTCCGGCAAGAGCTTCAAGATGGATCAGTTGGTGCTGAAGATCCTCGGCTCTGCCGTCGCTGCCGCTGCCGTTCCGGGGCCGACCTCGGTTCTGATGCTGAAAGTCGCTGGTGATGCGCTGGCTGCGCTACAAACCAGTGGCAAGCCCCTTCAACTGTTCGACCAGAACATCAAGGATTCGGGGACGGGTGGGTTTGGTGTGGCCAGCTGTAAGGAAAGCCAGCACGGCGAAGTGATCATGGCGCTGGGTGCCGTCCGTTTCATTAAACGGACCAACCAGACCAAAGTCCTGTTTGTGGATTGGGACAGCAGTTCCGTCGATCTGTACAAAGGCGAAAGTCATATGACCATTGTGCCTTCCATTATTGAGCGCACTCGCGCCACCATCATCGCGAAGTTGGGTGATCGTGCACAAACCAAAATTGACGAATACGAAATCTGATCCTGTGTGATCGTTTGGCGACTACGTTGTAGTCGCCAATTTTGAATGAGTCAGGAGTTATTGATGGGTGCGCAGTATTCAGTTTTCGTTAATGCCGGTGCCGTTGTCTTACTGTCCTCCGCCCTGCTGGAGCAGGAGAGGCAGGATGTGTTGAATTCGGTGTTGTTCGCGCAATTGGTGGCTAATAAGAAATACCCGGAATTTACGCTTGGTGATGGGTGGTATGACACCTGTCAGGGGGTACTTAAGGATAGTTGGTTGCAGAGGGCGGTGGCGTGGGACAGTTTCGGAACCGATGCCGAATCGAAGCGTGCCATGGTGCAGTGGGTCGAGAGCCGACTGGAAGATCAAGCAGGTAACATTACGATTGCCGGGATCGCCGGAGTCTTTAACGATATCGCTCAATTACCCTGCAATCATCCGGCAACTGAGCTACTGCGCGAGCAGATGTCCAGGCAAAAAAATATCGAGGTGTCGGGCACACCCGCAGAGGCAGTGAGTGACGTCAGGTTGCAAATCATTGTCGTCGGCCAAGGGGCTGTAATGAGCAGTCTCTTTATAGAGTTCGAAACCAATGTGCATACCTTAACTGATCCTTTGGGCCATTTGTTTTCCTCAGATAACGTGCTGGGCAATATCCGACTCAGATGGTTTCAAGCCAACTTGTCGTCTGTCCTTTATGTCTCCCTTCGCGATGCCATCGTAAAGAAACTGGGGGATAAGGCGGCGAAAAACATCCTGTACATTTCTGACATTAAGCCAGTTGGATTGCCATCGACAGCGGGGGCACCGTCATGACTGCAAAGGACTCCAGATTTGCCGCCGGTCAAGTGCTCAGTAGCAGTTATTCCCCACGTGCGGCGGTGGTGGGCAACAGTGTTGTTTCATTCAACGAAGGGATGTCGTCGCAGGACAGGGAAGATATCTATCTGAGTAATCTATATGCGCAGTTGGCCACTCGTTCAGCGCAAAAAGACGGCTTGGTCGGCAATTGGTTTGATTACTACAAAAACAAACTCAGGTTTCTGGGCTGGGATATGTCGCGCGCGGTCAGTCCAGGTCCTGCTGGACAGGGGCAGATGTCGGAAAGCGTTGCGCAGCAAATATCAGGGGCGGCCGGCGAGCGTTTTTCGAGTCCGGCAGAACATGCGCTCAAGTCGCTCAAGCGCAATGCCAATGCACTTGAGGTATTCGAAAGGCTTAGCCTGCAACGTGAAACGGGGCTCTTTCAAATGATTCCCTGTTGCCTGAAAGCCCCTGGAAAGATCGAAATCGCCCTGTACCACAAACAGTTCAGCACCCGCCGAAACGTCTCGCAGTTCCTGTTTTGGCCAATTGAAGAAATCGTGGAAAACAGTCGGGAAGAAATGGCGATCATTACGTTCAGCACGCTTCACTACGTGACCTTCAGAAAAAAAGTGGCGGCCGCGGTGGTGGCCGAAACCACCCGTCATTTGCATGAACTGGATATATAGGCAGCGTGTTACCTGATTGAGGTTCAGTCAGGAGGTCGGAGCGGCTGCCCGATTCTGCTGATCACGCTGGGCAACCCAATGCTCGATCAGGTCACGCAACTGCGACAGTTCGACCGGCTTGGCCATATGCCCGTCCATACCGGCCTGGCGCGCACGCTCTTTGTGCTCGGCGAGGATATGCGCGGTCAATGCCACCACGGGGGTGCGTGTGCGTTGATTGCCGACTTCCCAGGCGCGTAGTTGCTGGGTGGCAGAGAAACCATCGAGGATCGGCATTTCGCAGTCCATCAACACCAGGTCGTAGCGTTGGGCTTTCATCGCCTGCAACGCCTCTTCACCATTGCTGGCGGTGTCTGGTTGCAGGTTGAGCTTGCCGAGCATGCCGCGAATTACCTTGGTCGAGATCGTGTTGTCCTCGGCCACCAGGATGCGGAAATCGCTCGGAACCTTGACCGGAAGCGCCGAGCCGGGCGACAGGTGATGCGAAGCGGCCGGGCCTTTGTTGCGCTGACTCAGTTCGTCGGCGAGGGTGGTCTTGAGGGTATAGCCGGCCACGGGCTTGGCGAGGATGCGTTTGATCCCGCTGTTGCGTGCAATGATCTTGCTCGGTGCATTGCTGATGCCGGTCAGCATGATCAGCAGAATGTCGTGATTGAGGCTCGGGTCTTCCTTGATCTTGGCCGCCAGTTGCATGCCGGTCATGCCAGGCATGTTCTGGTCCAGCAGGACCACGTCGAAGTAATCGCGCAAGTGAGCCTTGGTGCGCAGTAGTGCCAGGGCTTCCTTGCCGGACGGCACGGCGCTGACGTTCAGGCCCCAGGCGCTGCATTGCTGCACCAGCACCTTGCGGCAAGTGTCGTTATCGTCCACCACCAGCACGCGCGCGCCTTGCAGCGGTCCGTCGAGGTCAGAGGTCGGGTGTTCAAGCCGGTCCGGGTCCAGGGGCAGCGTCAGCCACAAGGTGCTGCCCTGGTTGGCGCCGGTCTTGATGCCGAACTCGCCCTGCATCAGGCGGATCAGTTGACGGGCGATCACCAGCCCCAAATTGCCGCCCAGACTCGTTGCCGAAAGGAAGTGCTTGCTGTGCAGTTCGGCGTGCATCAGGGCATCGCGCTCTTCTGCCTCCATCGGCACACCGCTGTCCTGCACCGCAATGCGCAGTCGCGGTTTTGCACTGCGTTCATCGAGGGCGACGACGATCAGGATTTCGCCTTCGTCGGTTTTCTTCAGCGCGTTTTCCAGCAGGCTCAGCAGGGTCTGACGCAGGCGTGTAGGGTCGCCACTGATGACGCGCGGTACTTGCGGCTGGATAAAGCTGATCAGCTCGACATTCTGCTGCTCGGCCTTGGCGCGGAAGATACTCATGCAGTCTTCGATCAAAGCGTTGAGGTCGAACTGCACGTCGTCCAGTTCGATCTGCCCTGACTCGAGCTTGGAGATGTCGAGTATCTCGTTGATCAAGGTCAGCAGCTCATTGCCGGCGCTGTGGATGGTTTGCACATAGTCGCGTTGCTTGACCGACAGGGGCGTGCCCAACAACAGTTCGGTCATGCCCAGTACACCGTTCATGGGGGTGCGGATTTCATGGCTGATTTTCGCCAGGAACTCGGCTTTTGCATTGATTTCGGCGTTGCTGGCGGCCAGGTCACGGCTGACGCTGAAGCGGTCTTCGGTGATGCGGCGCTGACGTTCACTCAGGGCGATGCTCATCAGCAGGCCGCTGATACAGATAACCACCAACAGGGTGATGATCAGATCTTGCGGTGCGAGCTGAGTCAGTCCCAGCAGCGCGGGCAGGATGACCAGTGCGCCAATGTTGAACACCACCATGGCCGCGACGAAAAAGCGTGCCGGGCGATAACCTTTTTGCCAGTGATAGGCGCTGACGAACAACATGCTCAAGCCGGCCAGAGCCACCAAGACGTAGGTGATGATGTTCAGCGGCAGTGTGTTGACGAACAACAGCAACAAGCCGCAGACGACAATGAACAGAATGTCCGCCAGCAACAATTTGTTCAGCGGGTGCGGGCCGAGCGGGGTAAAGAAGCGGTAGGCGAACATCAGGCCGCTCGGCGCGGTCAGCAGTAACGCGAGGTAGGCGCCCGGCGTCTGGATGGCGTGCCAGTCGGGTAACCATGGGCCGGCCAGGTTCAGCAGCAACAGCAGGCTGAGCATCAACAACCCTTCACACCAGGCCAGCCAAAGGCTGCTGCGCGAGCGTGTGTAGGCGTAGCGGACGAAGTTGTGCAGGATCAGCATGCTGATGCAGCCGAACAGCAGGCCGTAGATCAACGTCTGGTTCTGATCGGCCGCGGTCATGACCGCCGATTGCAGGGTGATATAAGGTCGTAACTGGTGTTCAGAGACCAGCCGCAGGTAGACGTCGAGGGTGTTGTCACTTTGCGGCAGCGGCAACATGAAGTCGCTGTTGGGCAGGGGGCGATTAGCCTGGGGTTGCCTGGTGCCGGTGTTCAATTGATCGATCAGCTTGTCGCCGTCGAGTACATACAGATTGAGTGCCGACAGATCGGGGGCGAACACCCGCAGCAATTGTTCATGCTTGCCGGGGGCCAGCCTGAAACGCAGCCACAACGCACCATCGGGCTCGGCCGCCGTGAGGCGCTCGAGTTCGATGGGACTGAATTGATTGGTGTAGCGAGCGGAACGGATGTCGCTAAGCTGCAGGTCGCCCTGTTCGTCGAGCAATACCGCCCAACCACTGCCTTGCGCGGCCTGGGCCGGGAGCATGCAGAGCAGGGTCAGCAGCGTGACGGTAAGACTTATGGCAATCCTGAGCCAGCGCACGGCGAAATCCCTTCGTAGGTTGATGCCAGATTATAACTATGCGCGGTGCCGGAATAGTGCGGCAAGGACCAGCGGCCCTTGCCCGGCCAAATGAATGGCCTTATTCCTGGCTTTCGCCACGTTCACGGGCAATGGCTCGGTAGCCAATGTCCTTGCGGTAGAAGCAGCCTTCCCAATCGATTTTAGCCGCCAGTTTGTAAGCCTGCTGTTGAGCCGCATCGACGCTGGCGCCCATGGCGGTTGCGCAGAGCACCCGGCCACCGGCTGTCACGACTTGACCGTCCTTGAGTGCAGTGCCCGCGTGGAAGACTTTACCTTCCAGGGCGGCGGCTGCATCCAGACCGTTGATGGCCACGCCTTTGGCGTAATCACCCGGATAACCGCCAGCGGCGAGCACGATACCGACGCTCGGACGTGGATCCCACTGCGCTTCGACCTTGTCCAGCGCTTGTGCCAGAGCGGCCTCAACCAGCAAGACCAGGCTCGACTGCAAGCGCAGCATTACCGGCTGGGTCTCAGGATCGCCGAAACGGCAGTTGAACTCGATGACTTTTGGATTACCAGCCTTGTCGATCATCAGGCCTGCATACAGGAAGCCTGTGTAGACGTTGCCTTCATCGGCCATGCCGCGAACGGTCGGCCAGATCACCAGGTCCATGACGCGCTGATGCACCTCGCTGGTCACGACCGGGGCAGGGGAGTAAGCGCCCATGCCGCCGGTGTTCGGACCGGTGTCGCCGTCGCCGACGCGCTTGTGGTCCTGGCTGGTGGCCATTGGCAGTACGTTCTTGCCGTCGACCATGACGATGAAGCTGGCTTCTTCGCCATCCAGGAATTCTTCGATCACGACGCGCGAGCCCGCTTCGCCAAACGCGTTGCCTGCGAGCATGTCGCGCACGGCGTCTTCGGCTTCGGCCAGGGTCATGGCAACGATGACGCCTTTACCGGCGGCCAGGCCGTCGGCCTTGATCACGATCGGTGCGCCTTTTTCACGCAGATAAGCCAGGGCTGGCTCGATCTCGGTGAAGTTCTGGTAGTCGGCGGTCGGGATCTTGTGGCGCGCCAGGAAGTCTTTGGTGAAGGCTTTCGAACCTTCCAGCTGAGCGGCGCCAGCGGTCGGGCCGAAGCAGTCAAGGCCACGGCTGCGGAACAGATCGACCACGCCTGCCACCAGCGGCACTTCCGGGCCGACGATGGTCAGGGAAACGTTTTTCTCGGCAAAGTCGGCCAGTTGCTCAAGGGCCAGAACATCGATAGCGACGTTCTCGCACTTGGCTTCGATGGCGGTGCCGGCGTTGCCGGGCGCGACGAATACTTTCTGCACGCGCGGATCCTGAGCCACTTTCCAGGCCAGGGCGTGTTCACGGCCACCGCTGCCAATGATCAAAACATTCATTTCAAAAACCTCGGATGACGCTAATTCTGTGAAGGGTTGGCACTAGAGAGCGGCACAACCCCTGTAGCAGCTGCCGAAGGCTGCGTTAAGGTCGGTACGACCTTCCGGCGATAAATCGATTACGACCGCTTCGCGGCCGGACGCAGCCTGACGGCAGCTGCTACACCGACCGCGTTTCGCTTAGTGACGGAAGTGGCGCATGCCAGTAAAGACCATCGCGATGCCAGCCTCGTCGGCTGCTGCAATCACTTCGTTGTCACGCATCGAGCCGCCTGGCTGGATCACCGCAGTGATACCCACCTTGGCCGCGTTGTCCAGACCGTCGCGGAACGGGAAGAAAGCGTCCGATGCCATGACCGAACCGGCGACTTGCAAGCCGGCATGCTCAGCCTTGATCGCAGCGATTCGGGCGGAGTTCACACGGCTCATCTGGCCAGCGCCGACACCGATGGTCTGGCGGTTCTTGGCGTAGACGATGGCGTTGGACTTGACGTACTTGGCGACTTTCCAGGCGAAGATCAGGTCGTGGATTTCCTGTTCGGTCGGTGCGCGTTTGGTCACGACTTTCAGGTCGTCGGCGCCGATCATGCCGATGTCGCGGCTCTGTACCAACAGGCCACCGTTGACGCGCTTGTAGTCCCAGGCAGCGGCGCGATCAGCCGACCATTCGCCGCAGGCCAGCAGGCGCACGTTGGCCTTGGCGGCGACAATGGCGCGAGCTTCTTCGCTGACGCTCGGGGCGATGATCACTTCGACGAACTGACGCTCGACGATGGCTTTGGCGGTCTCGGCATCCAGTTCACGGTTGAAGGCGATGATGCCGCCGAAGGCCGATTCGGTGTCGGTGGCGTAAGCCAGTTCGTAGGCCTGACGGATACCGCCTTCGGCGTCCGGGCTTACGGCAACGCCGCACGGGTTGGCGTGCTTGACGATCACGCAGGCTGGCTTGACGAAGCTCTTCACGCATTCCAGCGCGGCGTCGGTGTCGGCCACGTTGTTGTACGACAATTCTTTGCCTTGCAGTTGGGTCGCGGTGGCGATGCCCACTTCGGCAGGCTTGGCTTCCACGTAGAACGCCGCGCTCTGGTGCGGGTTCTCGCCGTAGCGCATTTCCTGAGCCTTGATGAACTGGCTGTTGAAGGTGCGCGGGAATTCGCTACGACCTTCTGTGCTGAGGGTGTCAGCCGCCTGGTTCACAGTGCCCATGTAGTTGGCGATCATGCCGTCGTAGGCGGCGGTGTGTTCGAACGCCTTGAGCATCAGGTCGAAACGCTGAGCGTAGGTCAGGCCGCCTGCTTTCAGGCTTTCCAGGACATTGGCGTAATCGCTGGCATTCACCACGATGGCCACGTCTTTGTGGTTTTTTGCTGCCGAGCGGACCATGGTCGGACCGCCGATGTCGATGTTCTCGATCGCCGTCGGCAGGTCGCAGCCTGGCTTGTTGATGGTGGCTTCGAACGGGTACAGGTTGACCGCGACCAGATCGATCGGCTTGATGCCGTGCTCGTTCATGATCGCGTCGTCGATACCGCGACGACCGAGGATCCCGCCGTGGATTTTCGGGTGCAGGGTTTTCACCCGACCGTCCATCATTTCTGCGAAACCGGTGTAGTCCGCGACTTCCACTGCGGCAACGCCGTTGTCACGCAGCAGCTTGAACGTCCCGCCGGTAGAAAGGATCTCAACGCCCAGGGCTTCAAGCTCCTTGGCGAATTCGAGGATCCCGGTCTTGTCGGAAACGCTGATCAAGGCGCGGCGGATCGGCAGGCGGGTAGTCTGGTCGGTCATTTCAATTTCCATCAAAAGCAAAGGAGTCAGCAAAAAAGGCGACCGGTTTTACGCGGGCGCCTTTCTGGTTTGATTGAATGCTTACAGCAAATCGTACTGCTTGAGTTTCTTGCGCAGCGTGCCTCGGTTGAGCCCGAGCAGCTCGCTGGCCTTGGTCTGGTTGCCCTTGACGTAGTTCATCACGCACTCGAGCAGGGGAGCCTCGACTTCGGAGAGCACCAGGTTGTACACATCCGTGACGGCAGCGCCCTCAAGGTGGGCGAAATAATTGTGCAGCGCCTTCTCGACACTCCCGCGAAGGGTCTGACCTTCTTCGCTGGGCGTATTGAGGTGCTGTTTCAAATTCACGTTGTCGCTCACGGGTGTTGTTCCACTCACTAAAGTCTCGGTCATCATCGTCATGCGGCCACCCCTTCTCCGTCCCCTGTCAGGCTCTTGTAACGTTCGGCGAAGAACTCCCGAACGTTGGCGCATTGTGTTTCCGTACCATCCAAACGATTGAAGTGGGCGCGAAACTCCCTGGCGCCCGGCAAGGTTGCGAGATACCAGCCCACATGCTTTCGAGCGATACGGACACCCAGGACATCGCCATAGAAGACGTGCAGGGCAGCCAGATGCTCTAGCAGAATGCGTTCCACCTCGATCAATTCAAGCGCCGGGAGTTTCTCGCCGGTACGCAGGAAATGCTCGATCTCGCGAAAAATCCACGGCCGCCCCTGGGCAGCCCGACCAATCAACAAGCCATCGGCACCGGTCGCGTCGAGCACGTACCGGGCCTTCTCGGGCGAGTCGATATCGCCATTGGCGAAGACCGGCATCGACACCGCCTGCTTGATCGCGGCAATGGTGTCGTACTCGGCTTCACCGGTGTACAAATCGGCACGGGTGCGGCCATGGACCGCCAGCGCCGTAATGCCTGCCTGTTCGGCAATCTTCGCCACCGTCAGGCCGTTCTTGTTGTCCCGGTCCCAGCCAGTGCGGATCTTCAGGGTCACCGGCACATCCACCGCAGCCACGACGGCCTGCAGGATCTCGGTAACCAATGCTTCATCCTTCAACAGCGCGGAACCGGCAGCCTTGTTGCAGACCTTCTTCGCCGGACAGCCCATGTTGATATCAATAATCTGAGCACCCAGCTCGACGTTGGCCCGGGCTGCGTCTGCCAGCATCTGCGCATCACCACCGGCGATCTGTACCGAGCGTGGCTCGGGATCACCTTCGTGGATCATGCGCATCCGCGACTTGCGGGTGTTCCACAAACTCATGTCGCTGGTGACCATTTCCGAGACTACTAGCCCCGCACCCAATCGCTTGCACAGCTGACGAAAGGGTTGGTCGGTGACTCCCGCCATCGGGGCGAGGATCAAGCCGTTTTGCAATGTGTATGGACCGATGCGTACCGCCGACATAGGACTTCCCTGTTGTGGGGCCGGATCATTAGAGTTCGAAAAAGGGTTGGCATGATACCCGCTCTCGATGACTGGATAAAGGCTGAATTGAACAAAATCTGAACAGTTATTTTGTTATTACCCGCAGTTTGGTGTGAGCGGTCCCAGTCAGAAATATGCCGTCAAGCCTGTAGCGGTGATGCGATTCACTCGGGGGAGTGGAAACTCAGGCTGTAGTTCACCGCTTTGGCGCCTGGGTCGAGAATGTCCAGCGCGATGTGGATCGGTGTTTGCGGCGGCATTTCGGCCATGCCTTCGAGATCGCCGTTGAGGTATTCGCCGGGTTTGAAGCGACGGCTGGCGATCAAGTGGCCATTGAGGTCGGCAAAGCGCAACTCTAGCAGCGGGAAAGGCTGGGAGAACGGGGCGCGGTTGTAGATGATCGCGTCGACCACCAGTGCGCCGTTGAAGTCCGGGTGGCTGCGGACCACCAGGTTGCTGCTTTTGATTTTGGCGATGTCGACTTTGGAGGGCACCGTGCAGCCGATTTGCGGGCACAGTTGCTGGAACCAGGGGCGGTATTGGTCCTGACGCGCCAGTTCGTCGAAGTGGTAGGCAATGTATTGGCCCGCCAGCGCGGCGGCGCCGAGCAGGACCAGCAGCAACCAGAACAGCCGTCGGCCCCAGGGCGATCGACGTTTTTGCCAATCCAGTTGCAGCGGGTCGTCGGTCAGGTCCTGCAGGACTTCGGCGCGCACACCCGGTTCGCTGCGCTCACGACGTTTGCGCAACGGTTCGACTGAGGGCAGGTCGTCGTCGAGCGTCTCGGTCGCCGACAGGCGGTCGCGGTTAAGAGGGGAGTCGAGTGGGTCGTGCAGGCGCAGATGGGGCACCTGGTTCTCATCGTCCAGATCCACCGGTTCCAGCGAAAACGAAGGCTCGGTTCGCGAGTGTTTGCCCGGTTCGGCGTCTGTTTGTGGCTGTTCGGTTTCTACGGGTGGTGCTCGGTCGGCCGCCGACTCACTGAAGAGGCTGTCGGACCAGGGTTCTTCATCGTGCTCGATAGAATCGCGTCGAGCGCTGAGGCCGTCTTCGCGGTGCCGGCCAAATTCGGTGGTCGGCTGGATTTCCCGTTGTTCGAGCCGGGCGAGCTCTTCGTCGAGGTCCAGGCTGTCCAGGTCCAGGCTGTCCAGATCCAGTTCCGAGGCGGTCCATTGCTTTTGGCTGATGGCACGCTGTACCGGCGGCTCGACGATGGCTGGGGCTACCGGTTTGACGGCTTCTTTGTCGGCCCGTTGGTCCAGCAATTGTTTGGCGGC
The DNA here is from genome assembly GCF_003148705.1 of Pseudomonas sp. OV226. Classification (NCBI taxonomy): domain Bacteria; kingdom Pseudomonadati; phylum Pseudomonadota; class Gammaproteobacteria; order Pseudomonadales; family Pseudomonadaceae; genus Pseudomonas; species Pseudomonas sp. OV226. The sequence goes on from NZ_QGGS01000003.1 coordinate 506,907, forward strand.
GTTGAACACCTGCAAGCAGGAGCCACAACGAACCACCCCTCGGGCCACGCTCAACTGAGCATGGCTGACGCGGAAGCTGGTTTGGCAATGCGGGCACTGGGTGACGAAGCTGTCGGTCATGCGGCGATCCGGTCTATGCAGGCGTTCATTCTAGCGCCGACGGCCGGTGATGCGCACCCAGCCATCGCGATTGGCAATCGGGTCCAGATCGAAGTCTTGAGCGTAGGCGGCGGCAACGTCCTCGCCTTGTTCGGCGAGAATGCCCGACAGCGCCAGGCGACCACCGGACTTGACCAGGCTGGACAACTGCGGCGCCAGGGAAACCAGCGGGCCGGCAAGGATGTTGGCGACCAGGACGTCAGCCTTCACCTGCGGCAGATCTTGCGGCAGGTACAGCGGGAACAGCGCGTCGTCGATGTTGTTGCGACCGGCGTTGTCGCGCGAGGCTTCCAGGGCCTGCACGTCGATGTCGGTACCAACGGCTTCCTTGGCGCCCAGCAGCAGGGCGGCAATCGCCAGAATCCCCGAGCCGCAGCCAAAGTCCAGCACGTTGCAGTCTTTGAGGTCCTGGCCATCGAGCCATTCCAGGCACAACGCGGTGGTCGGATGGGTGCCGGTGCCGAACGCCAGGCCCGGGTCCAGCAGCAGATTGACGGCGTCAGGCTCCGGCGCGGCATGCCAGCTTGGAACGATCCACAGGCGCTGGCCGAAACGCATTGGCTGGAAACCGTCCATCCAGCTGCGTTCCCAGTCCTGGTCTTCGATCACTTCGCTGTGATGCTCGGGCAGCGGGCTACCGGTCAGCAGCTCAAGGTGGGCCAGTACCGGGCCGGCTTCGGTGCCGCCTTCGAACAGGGCCAGCAGGTGCGTGTGCGACCACAACGGGGTGGTGTTGAGTTCTGGCTCGAAGATCGGCTGATCTTCGGCGTCCATGAAGGTCACCGAGACGGCGCCCACTTCAAGGAAAGCGTCTTCGTAGGTTTCGGCTTGTTCTGGGCTGATGGCGAGACGGACTTGCAGCCAAGGCATGGCGGGCACCTTTGAAAAATATTGATTGCAGCCTAGCGGGCTGCGAGAAGCGCGCAAGTTTACGCGAGCGCGGGGCTTTTGTGGGAGTGAGGTAGCTCCGAACGCAGCAGCGATGTTGCAACGCGCACCTGTAGCAGCTGGCGAAGCCTGCGTTCGGCTGCGAAGCAGTCGTAAAACCTGAGTGCGCGGTCTTCCAGAAACACCGCATCGCTTGATTTCACGACTGCTTCGCAGTCGAACGCAGGCTTCGCCAGCTGCTACAGGGCTGTTGCAATGCCCAGAATCAACAAAGCCGCCCGAAGGCGGCTTTGTTGATCGGGTCGAAGCTTAGTGCTTCTCGCCAGCCAGCTTGTGCTCGAGGTAGTGAATGTTCACGCCCCCTTTGCAGAAGCCTTCATCACGGACCAGGTCGCGGTGCAGCGGGATGTTGGTCTTGATCCCGTCGACAACGATTTCGTCCAGCGCATTGCGCATCCGCGCCATGGCTTCGTCACGGGTTGCGCCGTAGGTGATCAGCTTGCCGATCAACGAATCGTAGTTCGGCGGAACGGCATAACCACTGTACAGGTGCGAATCGACGCGAACGCCGTTGCCGCCTGGTGCGTGGAAGTGCTTGACCGTGCCCGGGCTAGGCATGAACGTTTTCGGGTCTTCGGCGTTGATTCGGCATTCCAGGGCGTGACCGCGGATCACCACGTCGTCCTGGGTGTACGACAACTTGTTGCCAGCGGCGATGCTGAGCATCTCCTTGACGATGTCGATGCCGGTGACCATTTCCGAAACCGGGTGTTCTACCTGGACACGAGTGTTCATCTCGATGAAGTAGAAGTGGCCGTTCTCGTAAAGGAACTCGAAGGTGCCGGCGCCACGGTAGCCGATGTCGATGCAGGCCTTGACGCAGCGAGCGAGGACTTCCTGGCGTGCTTTCTCGTCGATGCCCGGTGCCGGCGCTTCTTCGAGAACCTTCTGGTGACGACGTTGCAGCGAGCAATCGCGGTCGCCCAGATGGATGGCGTGGCCCTGGCCGTCGGAAAGTACCTGGACTTCCACGTGACGTGGGTTGGTCAGGAATTTTTCCAGATAGACCATCGGGTTGCCGAACGCCGCGCCAGCTTCGGTGCGGGTCAGTTTTGCGAAAGAAATCAGGTCTTCTTCTTTATGCACAACGCGCATGCCGCGACCACCACCGCCGCCAGCGGCCTTGATGATCACCGGGTAACCGACTTCGCGACCAATGCGCAGAGCAGTTTCTTCGTCTTCAGGCAGTGGGCCATCGGAACCCGGAACGGTTGGAACGCCCGCAGCGATCATGGCGTGCTTGGCCGATACCTTGTCGCCCATCAGGCGAATGGTGTCGGCTTTCGGGCCAATGAAGGCGAAGCCGGAGTTCTCGACCTGTTCAGCAAAATCAGCGTTTTCCGCAAGGAAACCGTAGCCCGGGTGAATGGCGGTAGCGCCAGTCACTTCGGCCGCGGCGATGATTGCCGGAATGTGCAGGTAAGAGTGCGCGGCAGAGGCCGGACCGATGCAGACGGATTCGTCTGCCAGGCCCAGGTGCATCAATTCTTTGTCAGCCTTGGAGTAAACGGCGACAGTCTTGATGCCCATCTCTTTGCAGGCCCGCAGGATCCGCAGGGCAATCTCACCGCGGTTGGCGATCAGAACTTTTTCCAACTTCGCAGTCATCAAAGTTTCTCCGCGGTTCAAACGATGGTGAACAGCGGTTGGTCGTACTCAACCGGCTGGCCGTCTTCGACGAGGATGGATTCGATCACACCGCTGGTTTCAGCTTCGATGTGGTTCATCATCTTCATGGCTTCGACGATGCACAGGGTGTCGCCTTTCTTCACGGTCTGGCCGACTTCAACAAACGAAGGCGAGGATGGCGAAGATTTGCGATAGAAGGTGCCGACCATCGGCGAACGGGCAACGGTGCCGTTCAGGACGGGGGCGGCCGGTGCTGCCGGAGCAGCGGCTGCGGCAACCGGAGCAGCAGCGGCAGGCGCGGCAGCCGGAGCGTGCATTGGAGCAGGTGCGTAGTACTGCTGAGCCGGCGTCTTGCTGTGACGGCTGATACGTACGGACTCTTCGCCTTCCTTGATCTCGAGCTCGTCGATGCCGGACTCTTCCAGCAGTTCGATCAGTTTCTTAACTTTACGGATATCCATGAATCATCAACTCCCAAGGGTCGGTCAGGGGCGTTTAACGCTTGTAGTTCAAGTCGTTGCCTGTGTTTCAAGCTGTTCTAGTGCAGCCTCCAGGGCCAGTCGATAACCGCTGGCGCCAAGGCCGCAGATCACTCCCACCGCTACGTCGGAGAAGTAAGAGTGATGGCGGAAAGGTTCGCGTTTGTGCACGTTAGACAAATGCACTTCGATGAATGGGATGCTCACCGCCAGCAGCGCGTCACGTAATGCGACACTTGTATGCGTAAAAGCTGCTGGATTGATCAGAATGAAGTCCACACCTTCGCCGCGGGCAGCGTGGATGCGGTCGATCAATTCGTACTCGGCGTTGCTTTGCAGGTGCAGCAAATGATGGCCGGCTTCACGGGCGCGGCGTTCCAGGTCCTGGTTGATCTGCGTCAGTGTCGTCGCGCCGTAGGTGCCCGGTTCACGGGTGCCGAGCAAGTTCAGGTTGGGGCCGTGCAGCACCAGTAGAGTCGCCATTTGCTGTTCCTTGGTTATCTGTGTGCAGTTGTCAGAACCCGGCGACTATGCCGCAAAGCCTTTGTGACTGTCCAGTTCTATGCAATAGCCAGCACGATAGCCGATGTTTGCGCGAAATATGTGACCAAGTAATTAAATCTGGTCATTTGCTTTCGCGGCACGTTCGGCGAAGTCTTTGGCGTTGATCTCTCCGATCACTCGAATGGAGGTGCGTTCAACGCCGTCCTTGCCAAAAAACATCAGGGCCGGAGGGCCGAACAGTGTGTAGCGGTCGAGCAGGGCGCGTTGTTCGGCATTGCTGGCGGTGATGTCGAAGCGGATCAGTCGATAACCTTTCAGGCGTTCAACGACGTTGGGGTCGTTGAGGACTTCGCGTTCGATGACTTTGCAGCTGATGCACCAGTCGGCATACCAGTCGAGCAGCAGGGGAGTGCCGGAGGATTTGGCGTCGGCGAGCGTGCGATCCAGTTCTGCGGGCGTACTGATTGTTTGCCAGCCATCGGTGAGCTGCGGTTGGCTGCTACTGGCCGCGACGGGCGTTCGAGCGAGGGGGTTCAACAGGTCGCCCTGGCCGCTGAAGGCGCCGTACCAGCAGGCCATGGCGTAAAACAGCAGAAACAGGCCGAGCAGTTGTGCCAGGCGTTTTCGAGGGGGTTTGTAGACGAACTCCAGCGCGCCAAGAAACAAGCCGACCCCGGCCCACAGCAAGCCCACCAGGACCAGCGTCATCGGCCCGGGGATCACGCGGCTCAGCAGGCCAATGGCAGTACCCAGCAGCAGGACACCGATGATGTTTTTGACCATGACCATCCACGGGCCGCTTTTCGGCAGCAGGGCGGCGCCACCGGTCGCCACCAGTATCAGCGGCACGCCCATGCCCAGGCCGAGTACAAACAGTTTCAGTGCGCCCCCCAGTGCATCGCCGCTGGCGCTGATGTACAGCAAGGCGCCGGCCAATGGTGCGGACACGCAAGGCGAAACGATCAGGCTCGATACCGTCCCGAGAACTGCCGCGCCCCACAGCGAACCGCCTTGAGTGCGGCCGGCAATGCGATGCAGGTGATTGTTGATGAACTGCGGGAGTTTCAGTTCGAAGATGCCGAACATCGCCAGTGCAAATACGGCAAAAAACATGGCGAACGGCACCAGCACCCAGGCTGATTGCAGTCGTGCCTGGAGATTGAGCTGCGCACCGAACATGCCCATCAAGGCGCCGAGCAGGGCAAAGCAGACGGCCATTGGCAGCACATAGGCCAGCGACAGATTGAAACCCCGCAGTCCGCCGACCTGATCGCGCAACACCACGCCGGAAAGGATCGGCAACATCGGCAGCACGCACGGCGTGAAGGTCAAGCCCAGGCCTGCGAGGAAGAACAGGGCGAGTTCGCGCCAGCTCCAGTCTTGCACCGTTGCCTGCGTGCCAATGCCATCAATGCTCAATCGCTCGGTTTCTGGCGGATAGCACAGGCCTTTATCGGCGCACCCCTGATAAGTCACGGCCAGGGTGAAAGCGCGCGGATCGGTGCGCGGCAGCTCGACCTCGATAATTCCGTGATAGACCTCGACATCGCCGAAGAACTCGTCGTGCTTCTGCTCGCCCTTGGGCAGTTGTGCAGCGCCCAGGCTTATCTCGGCTGGATCAGCGTGAAACTGGAAACGATGGCGATAGAGGTAATACCCCTCGGTGGCGACGAGTCGCAGCTTGATCGATTGCGCTGTGCTGTCTACCAGGCTCAGCTGAAAGGCTTCGCGCACCGGCAGGAAGTCGGTGCTGTTGTTGATCGAGCCCAGGGTGGAACTGGGCCTTGTGTCCAGCAACCCGGCGGCGGTGGCCGGCAGGGCGAGCACTAAAAGCAGCAGGCAGAGCAAGCGGCGCATGACAATCTCGCGTATCGGAATTGGGGGCATGATAGCGGACGGCGAGCCAGCGTGCAGGGCGGGGAGTTCTGTTGATCGTTCCCACGCTCCGCGTGGGAATGCAGCCCGGGACGCTCCGCGTCCCAAAAGCGGACGCAGAGCGTCCGTTGAGGCATTCCCACGCAGAGCGTGGGAATGATCAGCAGGAAGGAGAAGTCTTCAGACGCGAAAGGCCTGAACGGCGGTACGCAATTGCCCACCCAGCACCAGCAAGTTCTCCCCTTGCTCGCGCCCTTCACCAATGCGCAGCAAATTATCCCCGCCCAATTGGTGAATTCGCTCGCTGTGGTTGCGAATCTCGCTGACGGCGCCGCTCTGCTGAGCGGTGACATCGGCGATGCGCACGGCGGTGTCGGCAATGGTCTGGATGGCCCCGACGATTTTATCCAGTGCGCCGTCGGCCGCTTGCGCCTGATTGGCCGTGGCTTCGGCGTGTTCGACCTGGGCGCGCATGCCTTCCACCGATTGGCGCGCGGCGGTTTGCAGGCCGGCAATCAGCGTTTGAATTTCGGCTGTGGCCCCGGCGGTGCGTTGCGCCAGCGAGCGAACCTCTTCAGCCACTACCGCAAACCCGCGACCCAATTCTCCGGCGCGGGCCGCTTCGATGGCGGCGTTCAGGGCCAGCAGGTTGGTCTGGTCGGCAATCGAGCGGATCACCGTCAACACACCGCCGATGGTCGCCGACTCTTCCGCCAGGTGCTCGATCATTTGCGCGTTGCCCTGCACTTCACCCACCAGTGCGTGCAGGCCCGTCAGGCTAAGCCCGATGACTTTCTGCCCATGCTCGACCGCCAGGCCGGCATTGCGACTGGCGTCGGCCGCTTGGCTGGCATCGCCGGCGACTTGTTGAATGGTCGCCTCCAGTTCGCCGAGGGAATCGCGGATCAGCGCCGTGTCGCCGGCCTGATGCTCGGCGCCGCTGTGCAGGTCGCTACTCAAATCGGCCAGGGTTCGGCTGCTGCCAGCGACCTGCTCGGCGTTGAGGCGAATGGTCCCGACCAGGTCCACCAGGTAGGCGCGCAAGCGATTGAGCGACGCTTGAATGTCATGCAGTTCGCGATTGGTATTGCCCAGTTCGATGTCGCGGCTGAAGTCGCCTTCTGCCCAGGTGGACAGCGCCGGCGCCAGGTTCGTCAGGGTTCGGGCCAGGCGTCGTTGCAGGGTGTCGATGAGCAAGGCGATCAACAGGATGAGTCCGATCATCACTCCCTGCATCAACCTCACTTCGCTCTGGATCTGCCCGTGCTGGGCGCGGACCACCGGTTCGAGCCCGGCAATGGCTTGCTGCACGGCGGCGATTTTCAAGTGAGTGGCGGCACTGAGGTCAGTACGTTTCTGAATCTGGTCGCGCGTGCGCGCCAGCTCGGCCGGGTAGCGCGTCAGCAAGCTGTTGAGTTCACGCTTGAGGCCGACACCGGCATCTTCGGCGGCGGTTTTTTCGTTGTTCTCCAGGCCCATCATCGACGCGAAATCATCGGTGTTCGATTCGCTTTTGGCGGTGACGCCGAGCAGCGGCAGGGTGCCCAGCAGCTCCGCTTGTGTACGGATGTTGGCCACTTCGCGCTCGACGTCCGCAGCCAGTTCGCTGCGGCCACTGCTGACCAGTTTGTCCCGGGCCAGAGACAGTTTGCCCAAGTGTTGAGCGGCGGCGAGCAGCGGCGTCAGGTAGGCCGGGTCAGCGCTGGCGTATTGGCTGAGCTGGTCGAGGCTGGCGCCCAGTTCGCGCTCGGCTTGCAGCAACAATGCTTGCGGGTCACCCGCGAGTTTGCCGGCGGCCAACAGGTCGGTTTTGCTGAATTCATCCAGGCCCGACAAGCTCGGGCGCAAGGTGTCGGCCAGCGCCGGGGGCAGTTCACCGAGCTCCTTTTGCAAGGCATCAATGGCCTGGCTGGCGCTACTAAGGCGCAGGGCATCGCCACTGCCAAGGTAGTCCTCGATGTTGCGCGCAACTTCATTCTGAAATTGCTGGGACAGGCCGAGGTAACGCTCCATCAAAAGATAGGGACGCTCCAGGGCCTTTTGCGACCACCACAGTGTGGCGCCAAGGGCCACGCACACGGCGACTAAAAGGAGGGTGTTGAGATTGGTCAGCAACTTCAGGCGCATAGCAGGTCTACCAGCGGCAGAATGGTAAGCACCTGAATTTATTGCGTTTGTGTTACAGGGTTATGACCGAATCGGTAGATTCCGATGAAAAAGTGGCACTTTGCTGTGACGTTCGCGCCGCCTGGACACGGTTACGTCCGGCGTCCTTGGCGCGGTACAGCGCCTCGTCTGCCTGGCTGGCCATCATCAGGCTGTCGGAGTGTTCGCACAGCTCCACCACGCCCGCGCTGAACGTGCACCACAGATCCTGTGGTTGGGCCGGGTAGTGGATTTCGGCAAAGCGCTGACGAATTTCATCCAACACTGTGTAAGCGGATTCGAGATCGGTGTCCGGCATGACGATCGCAAACTCTTCACCGCCGTAACGGCCGATGAAATCAGTCTTGCGCAACCGTTGCTTGAGGAACAGCGCCAGGCTTTTGATCACCCGGTCGCCCATGGGGTGGCCGTGGCTGTCGTTGACTCGCTTGAAGTGGTCGATGTCGAGCATCGCAAAGCTCAACGGCTTGCTCTCGCGGCGAGAGCGGAAGCTGCAGTCTTCGAGCAATTGCAAAATGTGCGTGTGGTTGTACAAGCCGGTCAGGCTGTCGCGGACCATTCGGGCTTTCAGATTGCGCGCCCGTGCTGCGCGGTTGCGTACAGTGGTGATCAGGTGGCGCGGCTTGATCGGTTTGGTCAGGAAGTCATCGCCGCCTTCGCTCATGGCATCGAGCTGCTTGTCCAGATCGTCTTCTGCCGACAGGTAAATGATCGGGACGCTGACGTAACGGTCGTTGTGTCGGATCACCTTGGCCAACTCGGTACCGGTGCAGGTCGGCATGTACATGTCGAGGATGATCAGGTCAGGCTGGAAGTCCGACAGTTCGGCCATGGCCTGAATCGGATCAATCAGTGTGCGTGTGACGATCCCGGCGCTGTTCAACAGGCGTTCGGTGTGCAGGGCCTGGGCGCGCGAATCGTCGATGATCAGCACTTTGTAAGGCTCGTACTGAGCGACGCAGGTCAGGACTTCGATTTTCTCCAGCAGGCTCGAAGCCTCCAGCGTGCCGGTGAGAAACTCCTGGCCACCGGCGCGCACGGCGGCGAGGCGGGTCGGGGTGTCGGTTTCGTGCAGGCTGAAGAACAACAGCGGCAGCCGATGATCGAGACCTTCCTGGGCTTCGGCCGCCAGTTTCAGGCCAATGCCGGGGCCGCTGAAGTCCACGTCCATGACGATCGCCGCCGGCAAACGCTCGACCATCGAGGAGCGAAACGCTGCAACGCTGTCCAGGGACTGGGCGCTGAGTCCGAAAAATTCCAGTTGCTTGGCCAGGCGCTCGGCGCGGTCGTGATCCTGCAGCATCACGTAGATGGGCTTGCGCAAGGGCGGCAGGAAGGTTTGTTCGAACTGATCGCCATGGCGCAGGCCGGTGCGCGACAGACGCTGCATCAAGCGATTGAGGTCAGTGATCAGACCGCTGCTCAGGCGTCCGCGATTGGCGTCGACAGCTTCCAGCGACTGGCCGATATGGCGCGCCAGTTGAGTGTGTTCCGGTTGTTCGAAGCGCTCGGCAAAGCGCAGCAGGCGAAGGTTGGCTTCGCTCAGTTCCGACAGGTCGGTAATGGACCACTCGCTGCGTTGCAGGCGCTGCCAGATCTCAAGAATTTGACGTGCCTGATGAATTACCCGCTGGGCAAAGTGGTGCTTGAGGCGCTCATGGCTGGGGTCTTCTGGCTCGGTCATAACCTGACTACTAGTTAGGGTAAATGCTGAGATCGACTGGTGGCTCTATGCTAGCACCTCTTTTCAATTGGATGAGTGTCGTACATCAATAATCTGTATTGCGACGTCATTCAGTTTGTGACCGGTCAGTCGGATCGGCGCATGTAGCAGCTGGCGGAGCCTGCGTTCGGCTGCGCAGCAGTCGTGAAATCAGCCGATGTGGTGTTTCAGAAAGACCTCGCACTCAAGGTTTACGACTGCTGCGCAGCCGAACGCAGGCTTCGCCAGCTGCTACAAGGTATGTGCTTCCTTTATAGTGGCGCCTCGACGATGCAATCCTGGCTCACCGCAGCGCGCCGATTAATACGCGGCAAAACGAGGCACGATGGCGTAGGGTTGTGGTCGAACCGATGAACTCAAGTGATTGAAAGGATATCGCCATGCTGGACTGGAAGAACCGCGCGGGCAGCGCGCCTGAACGTGCCGCTGAACCGAAGTCGGCCACCCGCAGTTATTTCGGCGGCCTGCTGTTCAGCCGGGCGCTGGCCACGCTGGTCGGTCTTTACCTGCTGGTTACCATTGCGCTGGGTTGGTATTGGAGCGAGGAGCCTGCACTGTTCCCGGTTCAGCAAACGGCCCAGGTTGCCGCCGAGAAAGAAGGCAAGCAGATGGTGGTCGGCTACACCACGGTGGAAACCCTAAAGACCGTCGCCGGTACGTTGCTGACAAAACCGGGTGGCTATATTTCCAATGACCGTTTTCCGCCGGGCCTGTGGATGGACAACATGCCGAGCTGGGAATACGGCGTGCTGGTCCAGGTCCGCGACCTGAGCCGTGCGCTGCGTAAAGACTTCGCCCGCTCCCAGTCGCAGTCCGCCGAAGACGCCGATCTGGCCAAGGCCGAGCCGCGCTTCAACTTTGACAACAAGAGCTGGGTGCTGCCTTCCAGTGAGTCCGAGTACCAGGAAGGCATCAATTCCCTGAGCCGTTATCAGGCGCGCTTGTCTGATCCGAACCAGAAAAGCGCGCTGTTCTATGCCCGCGCCGACAACCTGAACAACTGGCTGGGTGACGTCGGCACTCGCCTGGGTTCGCTGTCGCAACGCCTGTCGGCCAGTGTCGGTCGGGTCAAACTCAACACTTCGCTGAAGACCGAAGTCCTCGCGCCAGGGCAAGTGCCACAGGTTGACGAAGAAATCGTCGAGACCCCGTGGATGCAGATCGACAACGTGTTCTACGAAGCTCGCGGTCAAGCCTGGGCCCTGTCCCACTTGTTGCGTGCCATTGAAGTCGACTTCGCCGATGTCCTGGCCAAGAAAAACGCCACGGTCAGCGTGCGCCAGATCATTCGGGAGCTGGAGGCGTCGCAAGAGCCGGTCTGGAGCCCGATGATCCTCAATGGCAGCGGCTTCGGCGTGCTGGCCAACCACTCGCTGGTCATGGCCAATTACATCTCCCGGGCCAACGCCGCCGTGATCGATTTGCGTCAATTGCTCAATCAGGGCTGAGTCATGGTCGATAGTTCAAAAGAGGCCGCCCATCGCGCGGCCTCGGATGCCGAACAGATCGCCTGGGTCGACGAGCAGGACAACCTGCTCGGCGCCCTGGTCCGGTCAGACTTGCGCGAGCGCGGGCTGATCGGGCGCGGTACCTACATCATGCTGTTCAATTCGGCGGGTGAACTTTGCGTGCACCGCCGAACCTTGAGCAAAGCCATTTATCCGGGGTATTGGGATGTGGCGGCAGGGGGCATGGTGCTCGCCAGCGAAACCTACGCCGAGTCGGCCGCCCGCGAACTCGAAGAAGAACTGGGTGTCAGTGGCGTGGAGCTGACCGCCCACGATCACTTCTTCTTTGAGGACACCGGTAACCGCCTGTGGTGTTCGGCGTTTTCGGCGGTGTGGGACGGTCCGTTGATCCTGCAGCCGGAAGAGGTGCTTGAAGCGCGCTTTATCCCCATCGATCAGGTGATGCTGGAAATCGAGCAAAAGCCTTATTGCCCGGACTCTTTGGCGGCGTTGAAGCGCTATTTGAAGGCTCAGCAAAGCGACGTCGCAAACAAGGCATAAATTGGCGCCGATTGGCTCTTAGCAAGTCGGCTTTTTGCCGTTACACTGCGCGACCTTTTGTAAGAGCAGAGCTTGCTCGCGAAGGACGAGTGAGCGACACGTGCTGTCTGATGCCGCGCGTTATCGTTGACGTGCATCGCGAGCAAGCTCTGCTCCTACAAGTCTGTACCGTTTCAGTAGCGCTGCCCCTGCCTGAGTGGGGCTTCGCGGTCGATAGCCTTCCCAAGTGCTGCGACCAGTCTTTGTCCTCCCAAGAGGATTGCCGGTGGCCAAAAAAGCCGCATCCTTCGCCGCCCTTGGTGGCTTGGTATTTTCCACCGACGCAGGTCGTCATTGCCCGGAATGCAGTAAACCGGAGGACGCCTGCATCTGCAAACAGACCGTTATCCCGGCCGGCGACGGCATCGCTCGCGTGCGTCGCGAAAGCAAGGGCCGTGGCGGCAAGACGGTGACGACCATCACCGGCGTGCCGTTGGCCGAAGACGCGCTCAAGGAGCTGGCCACCACGTTGAAGAAACGTTGCGGGACCGGCGGGGCGTTGAAAGACGGGATCATCGAAATCCAGGGCGATCATGTCGAGCTACTCTTGGGCGAACTGATCAAACTCGGTTTCAAAGCGAAGAAGTCCGGCGGCTAGCAGCCTCTGTGAAAACCACCCTCGGCTTGATCCGGTCCTGACACCAGGCCTGGCGTCGTCTACATGGTTTTCACAGAGCCTGTTCTGACTGGTTTCTAAACTCAAACCTGAATGTGCGGTCTATCGCCCTTGCATGCAGGCTAATCGTCATTTTCATTCTTTAGACTGCGCCGGCCTGAACCCAGGCGACGCTCTATGACTTCTTTATAGGGGACTTCAATGTCCGTACGACGCACACGCAAAGACGATGGCAGCCAATGGACAGTTGCGGACAGCCGCAGTGTTTACGGGATTCGCCATTGGGGGGCCGGGTATTTCGCGATCAATGACGCCGGTCGCGTCGAAGTTCGTCCGAACGGTCCGACCAGTTCGCCTATTGATCTGTTCGAGCAAGTCGACCAACTGCGCCAAAGCGGTTTGTCCTTGCCATTGCTGGTGCGTTTCCCGGATATCCTGCAAGACCGCGTGCGTCAGCTGACTGGCGCCTTCGATGCGAACATCGAGCGTCTGGAATACCAGAGCAAGTACACCGCGCTGTACCCGATCAAGGTGAACCAGCAAGAAGCGGTCATCGAAAACATCATCGCCACCCAGGACGTCTCCATCGGTCTGGAAGCCGGCTCCAAGCCAGAGTTGCTGGCCGTGCTGGCGCTGGCGCCGAAGGGCGGCACCATCGTGTGCAACGGCTACAAGGACCGCGAGTTCATTCGTCTGGCGCTGATGGGCCAGAAACTGGGTCACAACGTCTTTATCGTGATCGAGAAAGAATCCGAAGTCGGCCTGGTGATCGAAGAAGCGGCATCGCTCAAGGTCAAGCCTCAGGTCGGCCTGCGCGTTCGCCTGTCGTCCCTGGCCTCGTCCAAGTGGGCCGACACCGGTGGCGAGAAATCCAAATTCGGTCTGTCGGCGGCGCAATTGCTGTCGGTGGTCGAGCGTTTCCGCGCGGCGGGCCTGGATCAGGGCATTCGCCTGCTGCACTTCCACATGGGCTCGCAGATCGCCAACCTGGCGGACTACCAACACGGTTTCAAGGAAGCGATTCGTTACTACGGCGAACTGCGCAACCTTGGCCTGCCGGTGGATCACATCGACGTTGGCGGCGGCCTGGGTGTGGACTACGACGGTACGCACTCGCGTAACGCCAGTTCGATCAACTACGACATGGACGATTACGCCGGTGTCGTGGTCGGGATGCTCAAGGAATTCTGCGACGCGCAGAGCCTGCCGCACCCGAACATTTTCTCCGAAAGCGGCCGTTCCCTGACCGCGCACCACGCCATGCTGGTGGTGCAAGTGACCGACGTCGAGAAACACAACGATGACGTGCCGAAGATCGACAACAAGGAAGAACTGCCGGAAACCGTGCAGTGGCTGGTTGATCTGCTGGGTCCGACCGACATCGAGATGGTTACCGAAACCTACTGGCGCGCCACGCACTACATGAGCGACGTGGCCACCCAGTACGCCGATGGCAAGCTGACCCTGGCGCAAAAAGCCCTGGCCGAGCAATGCTACTTCGCCGTGTGCCGTCGCCTGCACAACTCGTTGAAGGCGCGTCAGCGTTCGCACCGTCAGGTGCTCGACGAACTCAACGACAAACTGGCCGACAAGTACATCTGCAACTTCTCGGTGTTCCAGAGCCTGCCGGACACTTGGGCCATCGGCCAGGTCCTGCCGATCCTGCCGCTGCACCGTCTCGACGAAGAGCCGCTGCGCCGCGCCGTGCTGCAAGACCTGACCTGCGACTCCGACGGCAAGATCAAGCAATACGTCGACGAGCAGAGCATCGAAACCAGCCTGCCGGTGCATGCGCTGAACGACGGTGAAGACTACCTGCTGGGGATTTTCCTGGTCGGCGCTTACCAGGAAATCCTGGGTGACATGCACAACCTGTTCGGTGACACCGACTCGGTGAACATTTACCAGAACGCCGATGGCAGCGTGTACCACGCCGGTATCGAAACCCATGACACCATCGAAGACATGTTGCGTTACGTGCACTTGTCGCCGGAAGAGTTGATGACCCACTACCGCGACAAGTGCGCCAGTGCCCGCATCACCGCTGCCGAGCGCACCCAGTTCCTCGACGCGCTGCGCCTGGGCCTGACCCGTTCGTCTTACCTGTCTTCGTAAGGTAAGGCACTGCTCTCATCGGGTTGTCTGAAAATGTTCCGCATGCTGCGGAAATTTCAGATGACCTGGTGCGACGCTTCTTTTTTCTTAAGCGAAATGACTCACAACCACATCTATCCACGTGATGTGGTCTTCTTTTCGCGTAGGTCATTTCCTAAGTTGTACTTCGCCTCTCTACTCGGCCATGTCTCTCGGCGAGAATCCCCGGCCGCCCCTCCTGTAGAGAATCGCCGATGTTCGATCCAGTCAACGAGCCGCCATTTCGTCTGGATGTAGAGGGTCTGCCAGATCCCTTTGAGGTCTTGGCCTTTACCGGCAGTGAAGCGATCAGCGAGCCCTTTGAGTTCAATGTCGATCTGTTGGTCGATGATCCGGCTTTGGACTTGGCCAGCCTGATGTATCGCCCGGTTTTTTTGCATTTCGGACCTGCGGGGAACGGGATTCACGGGCAGTTGCATGAATTGGTCCAGGGTGGACATGACGCCACCCCCAGGCATTGTCGTGTGCGCCTGCGGCCGAAACTGGCCTGCCTGGCCCAGCGGTTCAGCCAGCGTATGTTCAGTAACCGTTCGGTACCACAGATCCTCGCTCAGGTGCTCAAGGAGCATGGCATTGCCGGCACGGATCGGCGTTTTGAGGTGAGTGGCGATTACCCCCCGCGTGATTTCTGTACGCAGTATCAGGAATCAGACCTGCAATTTTTCCAGCGGCTGTGCGCGCAGGAACGCCTGCATTACCACTTCGAGCATCACAGGCGCGGTCACTGCCTGGTCATTAGAGACGGGGCGGGGCGCGTTCGGTGTGACGCAACGATGGCCTTTACGCCCGACACCGGACACTCGGGTGTGCATCAGTTCACGCTTCACGACCGAACACAGGCCAGCGATGGTCATTCGAACCTGGCGACGCTGCGCAGCGGCCAGCGTGTCCGGCTGTCCGGCCACCCGTATGCCGACGGGAGTCGTCTCTGGTGGCTGACCCATGTCGAGCATCACGCGGGACAAGCCCCTGCATTGACGTATGGCAACCAAATCCGTGCGGTGGCCGCAGAGTTGTCTCCTATACCGCAGAGTTCGGTCGTTGGCCCCAGGATGCATGGCCTGCAACGGGCCTGGGTGGTCGAGGTCGATGAGCCGCAACCCGAAGCGTCCAGGCCCGTTGCCGTGCAATTTGACTGGCTCTATCAGGGCGAAGGCGCGGCCCCCAGCCACTGCTGGTTGTCGATTTCACCTGAATTGAGCTATGCGCCCGTCAAGTCGTTAACTGAGGGCGTGGAAGTGCTGGTGAGCTTTATCGAGGGCGATCCGGATCAACCGATGATTACCGGGTTTCTCCCCGGTCCTTCCGCCGCCCCGGTCCCGGCCGAGCGACAACCCACTGCGGTGGTCGATGACGCGGTGTCGGCCGATGGATTGTTGCGTTTGTTGCGGTCCAGCGAACCGTTGGTGTTGCTGTGCCTGTTGCCCGGCGGGGGCAGTTTTATTCATTGCACGCAAACCCTTTGCACGTGCCGGGCCGCGACACAGCTTGGCCGGAGCGGTGCGGCATGATTGCCGTCCAGGCTCCCGACGTCACCCCGCAATGGCTGTTGCTCGATGTGCCGGGCGAGCCCGGGGCCGCAGAGGCGCTGCGGGAGCAGTTTGCCCAGGTCCGGCAGTTCTGGCTGTTCAACCACTGCGAATGGCAGCCGTTGAGGGAGCACGGCCCGGTGTTGATCGACCTCAAGGGACACTCGGCACTGACCGAACGTTGTCAGCGTGAACCCCACCTCTGGAACGGGTTGTGGCTGGCCAGTGACGCGTCACCGTTGCAGTTGCTCGAACATTTGCAACGCATGCTCACCGTCACCGTTGGCCTGCATCACCGCGCCTTGCTGAGCTACTACAACCCCCAGACGGCCAGCTATTTTTTCGATGCGTGCGATGCCCGGGAGTTGAGTCGCTGGCTCGGTCCGATCAGCCGGTTACGCTGGTTCGGTGGAACCTGGGCTGATCGGGCAATTGGCTGTCAGGGCTGGCAGCAGTTGTTCAATCCGGGGCTTGCCGTCGAGCCGCTGGGCATAGAGGAAGCCCTCAGTGCACGTCAGCGTGACTCATTGCAAACCTGCCTGCTGGAACAGCACGCCTGGCGCTGGAGCCAATCCACCGGGAGCGATTAC
The DNA here is from genome assembly GCF_003148705.1 of Pseudomonas sp. OV226. Taxonomy (NCBI): domain Bacteria; kingdom Pseudomonadati; phylum Pseudomonadota; class Gammaproteobacteria; order Pseudomonadales; family Pseudomonadaceae; genus Pseudomonas; species Pseudomonas sp. OV226. Next base: position 523,327 of record NZ_QGGS01000003.1, read on the forward strand.
ACCGACCTGTGGTCCCAACTGCTGGAGGGGTTGGCGCTGGGTTTCAGCGAGCGGCCGGTGCTCGATGGATGGTTATGGTTACGCTTGCAATACCCCGGCGCTGTACCTGAACTGCCGCTGCCGGGGATCACTCAGCAGGAACGTCTCGATAGACTGCGCAATCTGTGGCAGGGCGATCAACCCTGAAGCCCCGGCCCCTATCATCCGGTGAACCAGCCATCGTTCTTGCGCAAGTACCAGGCAAAAGTACCCAGGGTCAGGCTGCGTAATAACATGAACAGCAAAAAGGTGATCCACAGCCCATGGTTGCCCAAGCCTTGCAGGGCCCAGGCGAAGGGCAGCAGCAGGATCACGGTCAACAGCATGCCGTTGCGCATTTCCCGGGCGCGAGTGGCGCCGATGAACAGCCCGTCGAGCAAGTAACTCCACACCGCGATCAACGGCAGCGCGGCGAGGTAGGGCAGGTAGATGAAGGCGGTGTCGCGCACACTCTGAATGTCGGTCTGCATCTGGATAAACAAATGCCCGGCGAATGCAAACAGCACGGCAAAGCCTAGGCTCGCCAGCAATGACCAACCGCAGGCGACCACCAATGAACGCCGCAATGCCTCTCGATCACGCGCCCCGATGGCGTGCCCGCACAGGGCTTCAACGGCATGCGCCAAACCGTCCAGTGCGTGCGCCGTCAGCAGCAAGCCGTTAAGCAGCAGCGCGTTTGCGGCAACGGTGGCATCGCCGAGGCGAGCACCCTGCACGGTGATCAGGAAAAACACTGATTGCAGCGCCAGGCTACGGATGAAAATGTCGCGATTAACCGCCAGCAATGGCCGCCAACTCTGCCACAGCGCCAGCGCGGCCCAAACGATGTGACCGGGGTAGGCACGCAAGGCTTTGCGCGTCAGCAGCAGGCCGATCAGCGCACCGGTCCATTCGGCAATCACCGAGGCCCGCGCCGCACCGACCACCCCCCATTCCAGACCGAGGACAAACCACAGGTTCAGTGCGATGTTCACCAGGTTGGTGCTCAGCAGAATCGCCAGCGGTGCCCGGGCATTCTGGGTGCCCAGGAACCAGCCCACCAAGGCATAACTGGCCAGTGCCGCCGGCAGGCCGAACAAACGTGTGTGGAAAAATTCGCGGGTCAGTTGATCCAGTTCTGCCGACGGCTGCATGAAGTGCAGCGCGACGCTGCTCAAAGGAACGCCCGCAGCACCCAGCACAATCGACAGGCCCAAGGCCAACAACAGGCCTTGCAGCAAAATCTGCCGCAAAGCCGCACCGTCCCCGCGTCCGGCGGCCTGCGCCGCGAAGCCGGTTGAGCCCATACGCAGAAAACCCATGGCCCAGGCCAGGAAGGTATACAAGCTGGCCCCGACCGCGACGGCGCCCAGCTGATGAGCGTGGGGCAGGTGGCCGATGACCGTACTGTCGACCAATGCCACCAGCGGTACGGAAATATTCGACAGGATCATCGGCGCAGCCAGCGCCCAGACCCGACGATGGGTCGGGCGGTCGCGCCAGTCGGTAATCAGGTTGGACATGCAGGCTCCTTGGCGAAGCCGGCATTGTAGCGACAGTTGGTGATGATCGTTCCCTCGCTCTGCGTGGGAACGATCAGCAACAGGTGGGGTTAGTGAATGATCCAGCTCAACAACCAAAGCCCCAGCAGTAACCAGATAATCCCCATGATGACCGACGCATTCATAAACGCCCGAATCGCCGACCACAACAACATCAACCCCACAATCAGCGCCACGATGCTGATGATCGACGTATCCATCCCAAGCGTGCGGGACAAGCCCTCGACAAAGTTTGCGCCGGCGTGGCTCAACAGATTGAACAAGCCACTGAGGCCGTCAACGATAAAGCGGATGACCGAACCGAGCGCCTGGCCAAGCCAGTCGAAAAAACCTTCTACCTGCATGTCGTTAACGTCCTGATGAAAGTGATTGAGCCTTGGGCCATTGATCGCGGTGGCGAGTTCCCTGCAAGCATAGTGGTTTTGCGGTGCTTGCCGCTTGCCTTCACGCAGCATCCCCCCGAAGCTATACGCCTTCAGGAGAGCCCGATGAACCTTGTTGAACTGACCGAACGCCTGCACGCCATCCGTGACCGCAACGACTGGCGGCCATTTCACAGCCCGAAAAACCTGGCCATGGCCGCCAGTGTGGAAATGTCCGAGCTGGTGGAGATTTTCCAGTGGTTGACCGAAGACCAGTCACGTCAGTTGCCGGCCGACAAACTCGCCCATGCCGGGCAGGAAGTCGGCGATATCGTGCTCTATCTATTGCTGCTGTGCAGCGAGTTGGGACTGGACATGAATGAAGTCGTGCGCAGCAAACTCGCAGACAGCGAAAAGAGGTTCAGCTGATGAGCGATCGTCATTTCGATCAACTGGCGACCCGCTTCGCCGAAAAAATCTACGGCGGGGCCAAAGGCGCGATCCGCCTGGCGGTGCTTCAGGCCGACCTGGCCGAAACCCTGCCGGACCGACCATTGCGCGTACTCGACATCGGCGCCGGTCTGGGCCACATGTCGTTGTGGCTGGCCGAGCGCGGCCATGACGTCACGCTGGCCGAGCCCGCCGAGCCGATGCTCGAAGGGGCGCGCCAGCGCTTTGCCGAGGCCGGGCAGAGCGCAACGTTCATTCAGGCGCCGTGGCAGGATCTGCTCGGTCAGCTCACCGAACCCTACGACCTGGTGCTGTGCCATGCCGTGCTCGAATGGCTGGCGGAGCCTCACGCGATTCTGCCGGTGCTGCATCAATTGACCAAGCCCGGTGGCTGGTTGTCCCTGGCCTTCTATAACCGCGATGCGCTGATTTACCGCAACCTGCTCAAGGGCCACTTTCGCAAGATGCGCAAGAACGACATGGCCGGCGAGAAGCAGAGCCTGACCCCGCAACAGCCCCTTGATCCACGCGAACTGGCGGCGCAACTTGAAGGCCTGTGGCAGGTCGAAACCCAGAGTGGAGTGCGGGTTTTTCACGACTATATGCCTGTGGAATTCCAGGCCCGCGCCGAGCTGGTGGACTTGCTCGAAATGGAACTGGCCCATCGACGTCACCCAAGCTTTGCCGGGCTTGGGCGCTATTTGCACTGGATCTGTCGACCGGTCTGATCGGAGCACGAAATGAAAAGTCGTTCAGGGTTGCTGGTGATCTGTCTCGGGCTGGCGGCCTGTCAGGGCAGCAATCCGTATGTGGCATCGTCCAACCCTATCCCGCCGGCGCCACCCGGCGCGGCCAACACCTTCGATCGCAGCGCCTACCCCGCGCCACCCCGTGACTACGGGCGTTATCGCAGCTGGGCCTGGCTCGATGGTCAACTGCCGCCGGGTACCACTTGGGCTGACTCGGCGCAGGTGGCCGAAGTGGTCAGCAATGCCCTGGATCAGCGCGGCCTGCGACCGTTGCACGATAACCGTCCAGCCGACCTGTTTGTCAGCGCCAACTTGCACCTGGAAACCCGCTTGCGTCAGGTTCAGGACGACTACGGTTATTACGGCGGCGGTTATGGCGGGTACAACCACTACGGTAACGGTTACGGGATGTACGGCAGCGTGCCGATCATCCGTACCTATCAGGAACAAGTCTTGGTGGTGCAGGTAGACATGTTCGATGCGGGCACCGGTCAACCGGTGTGGAGTGCCAGCGCCGAAACGGGCCATAACGGCAGCCAGAGCGAGCAAGCCGATGCCCTGCGAAAGGCTGTAGAAAAGGCAATGTCGGCGTATCCTCCTAGTTAGCTTCTGTAGATAAGAAGCATTTCGCAGAGTTATGCCTTCAACCGGAGAACCATCATGTTCCGCCGTCTCGTTGTACTGGCTATGGCCGCGCTGCTCAGTGCCTGCGCCGCCAACCAGGTCAATCATGACTTTGACGCCAGCCGTGATTTTGCCGCCTACCGCAGTTGGAGCTGGAAAGAACCCGCTCTGCAGTACCGTCCCGATGATCCGCGGATCAAGAGTGATCTGACCGAGCAACGCATCCGCCAATCCGTTGCCGATCAACTGGACCAGCGAGGCTTGCGTCCGGCCGCTGCCGGCACCAAGGGTGACTTGAGTGTGCAGACTTACTTGATCGTCGAAGAGCGCCAGCAACAAGTGACCACCAATTATGGCGGCGGTTATGGCAACCCCTGGAACGGTTACTGGGGCGCGCCGATGTACAACGAAACCCGCAACGTCAGCTACAAAGTGGCGACCATCCAGATCGATCTGCTCGACGGCAAGGACGGCAAACTGGTGTGGCGCGGCAGTGACGAGCAACTGCTCAGCGGCTCGCCGAACCCGACCGATCGCAGCAATGCGATTCATGAAACCGTCGTACGCATCCTGGCCAACTACCCACCCAAATTGACCCACTGACACTGCATGGGATGTCTGATGTTAACTGGCGAGTTGCCAGTCAAAAAAACCGCTGACGTGAACGCATCAGCGGTTTTTTTTCGACTCCGGTTTTTGCGTTGCCAAACCATCAGGCCACCGGCCGCCAATGCCCGACCATGTGCTCAAGATCCCCGGCACCGACCAGCTGAAAATCACCACTGCTCCCCGCCACGCTCGCCAGCAATGTCACTTCACTGGGCAAGCGTACCGGTTTGCGAAACTGCACGGCAATCTCGATATTCGCCGTCGGCAGGTGATCGGCCAGCGCCGCCAAGGTACGTGCCTTGTTCCACAACCCGTGGGCGATCGCCGCGGGAAAACCAAACATCCTGGCGCTGAAGGCACTCAGGTGAATCGGGTTGTAATCGCCGGACACCTTGGCGTACTGGCGACCAATGTCGGCGGGCGCTTGCCAGCGGCTCACTTCGATCATCTCCAGGCTTGGGGCCAAAACGTCTTCGATCGGATCACCGTCAAGTGTGACGCCCCGGCACAGCATCTGGCTCTGCGCTTCCCAGAGCGGCCCCAATTGATCGTTCAGCGAGGTCACCAGGTCGAACGTCGCACCCTTGGCATGCGGTTGCAGATTCTGCACCTGCACGCTGACGCGTACACGACTCACCCCGCCCAAGGGACGCAAGACGCGAATGCGGTTGCTCAGGTGAATCAACCCCAACAGGGGGAACGGGAATTCCTTGGCGGTGAGCAATTGCATCTGCAAGGCAAACGCGAGGATGTGCGGATAGGTCGGCGGCAGCAACCCGTTGTCGGCAAACCCGCAGACCTTGCGATAAGCCGCCAGGCGTTTGTGGTCGACCTCGACCCAACAGTGCAAGCCCGTGGGAGGCAACGTGGTGCCGGTAATCTTGCGTCGCGTCGCCGCTCGCACGTACAACGCCGGCAGGCTCGGTTCACGGTTGAGCGTGTGCCAATGGGTCATCATCACTAGGCCCCCAAAACACTTTGTCCACAGACCCGCAGTGCTTGCCCGGTAAACGCACCCGTCCCCGGTTGCGCCAACCATGCCACGGCTTCGGCGACGTCCTGCGGCAAGCCGCCCTGGCCGAGTGAACTCATGCGTCGGCCGGCTTCGCGCAAGCCGAATGGAATGTGCGCGGTCATTTGCGTTTCAATAAATCCTGGCGCCACGGCATTGATGCTGATGCCGCGTTGACCCAGCAACGGCGCCCAGGCTTGAGCCAGGCCGATCAGCCCGGCTTTGCTGGCAGCGTAATTGGTTTGCCCGCGATTGCCGGCGATGCCACTGATGGAGGCCAGCAAAATCACGCGACCGTTGTCGTGCAGGGTGGCGCTGTCGAGCAGGGTCTTGGTCAGCACCTGCGGCGCATTGAGGTTGACGGCCAACACCGCGTCCCAGAATTCCGGCGTCATGTTGGCCAGGGTTTTGTCCCGGGTGATACCGGCGTTGTGCACCACGATGTCGACCCCGTCGGGCAAGTGTTCGATCAACTGCGCGGCAGCGTCTTCGGCGCAAATATCCAGGGTGATGCTGCGCCCGGCAAGCCGTGCGGCGAGCGCCTCGAGATCGGTTTTGGCCGGTGGTACGTCCAGCAGAATCACCTCGGCGCCATCACGGGCCAGGGTTTCGGCGATGGACGCGCCGATGCCACGCGCCGCGCCGGTCACCAACGCCTTGCGCCCTGCCAGCGGCCGCGTCCAGTCCTGAACGGGCGTGTCGCAGGCTTTCAACCGAATCACTTGCCCGGACACAAACGCGCTTTTAGGCGAAAGGAAAAACCGCAACGGACCTTCCAGTTGTTCCTCGGCGCCTTCACCGACATAGATCAACTGCAACGTGCCACCGCTGCGCAGTTCCTTGGCCAGCGAACGGCTGAACCCTTCCAGGGCACGCTGGGCGCTGGCGGCAAACGGGTCGCTCAAGGTCTCTGGAGCGCGCCCCAGAATGACCAGGTGCGCGCTGTGGTCGAGGTTTTTCATCAAGGGCTGGAAGAACTCGCGCAACTGTTTGAGTTGATCGGTCTGCACCAGATGACTGGCGTCGAAGACCACCGCTTTGAGTTTCGGGCCGTGACCGGGAATCCACGCGGTGGCCAGCGAGGGCTCGGTGCCGTAGCTGTAAATCGCGTCGGTCAGGCGATTGGCGAGCGCGCCGACTTTCTCCGCCAGCGGACCACCGCCGATCAACAACGCCCCTTCGACCGGCCGCAATCGGCCGGCCTGCCAGCGCTCCAGGCGTACCGGCGACGGCAGACCCAAGGCCCCGACCAGGCGATGGCCGATGGACGAATTGGCGAAGTCGATATAACGGTCAGACATGGAACGTGCTCCGGCGGCTGGGGTTCAAAGTGTGGACCACGATTGGCAATCAGTCGTTCGATCCACGAGATAAGGCCTACGCTTGAACATTGCAGAGTAGTTGAACCTGGGTTCTGCAGGACTTGCGGGGGAATGCAGAGCCTGTGGGTTCAGGTTTGATGTTCGAATATTTCACAAGGAGCTTTTCATGACTCAGCTGCGCCGCGTCGCGATTATCGGCGGTAACCGAATTCCTTTCGCTCGCTCCAACGGGGCGTATGCCACTGCCAGTAACCAGGCGATGCTCACCGCAGCGCTCGAAGGCTTGATCGAACGCTTCAACCTGCACGGCCTGCGCTTGGGCGAAGTGGTCGCGGGGGCCGTGCTCAAACTGTCGCGGGACATGAACCTGACCCGCGAGTGCGTGCTCGGTTCGCGGCTGTCGCCGGAAACGCCGGCCTACGACATCCAGCAAGCGTGCGGCACCGGGCTGGAAGCGGCGTTGCTGGTGGCGAACAAGATCGCCCTGGGGCAGATCGATTGCGGCATTGCCGGCGGCGTCGATACCACCTCGGATGCGCCAATCAGTGTCAGTGAAGGCCTGCGCCGGATCCTGCTGCAAGCCAATCGCGCCAAGACCACCGCCGACAAACTGAAAACATTCCTGCAATTGCGGCCCCGGCATTTGATTCCGGAATTTCCGCGCAACGGTGAGCCGCGCACCGGTTTGTCCATGGGTGAACACTGCGAGCTGATGGCGCAGACCTGGAGCATCCCCCGCGAAGAACAGGACCAACTGGCGCTGCAAAGCCACCGCAACCTGACCGCCGCCTACGCCGAGGGCTGGCACAACGACCTGATGACGCCGTTCCTCGGCCTGACCCGCGACAACAACTTGCGTCTGGACCTGACCCTGGAGCAACTCGCCAAGCTCAAACCGGCCTTCGAGAAAAGCGCCAAGGGCACGATGACGGCGGGCAATTCGACGCCACTCACCGACGGTGCCTCGCTGGTGCTGTTGGGCAGTGAAGAATGGGCCAGGGCGCGTGGCTTGCCGATCCTTGCTTATCTGCGTGATGGGGAAGCAGCGGCGGTGGATTTCGTCAACGGTGCCGAAGGCCTGTTGATGGCGCCGGTGTACGCGGTGCCACGTTTGCTGGCGCGCAATGGCCTGACCTTGCAAGACTTCGATTACTACGAAATCCACGAAGCCTTCGCCGCACAGGTGCTCTGCACGCTGAAGGCCTGGGAAGATCCGCAATATTGCAAAACCCGCTTGGGGCTTGATGCGCCGTTGGGCTCCATCGACCGCAGTCGCCTCAACGTCAAAGGCAGTTCACTGGCGGCCGGGCATCCGTTTGCAGCCACCGGCGGGCGTATCGTCGCCAATCTGGCGAAGTTGCTGGACGCGGCCGGTAAGGGCCGAGGCCTGATCTCGATCTGTGCGGCGGGCGGTCAAGGCGTCACCGCGATTATCGAGCGCTGAAGAACTCCTACAGGGAATCTCGGCATCAAATAGATTTGTAGGGATCTGCTACTTGGCCTAACGTCGGCTCCATCAACCCTCTTGCGATATAAGGCTAGTTGATGCCGACTAACGGACAAATTTCCCTCGAACGGACGATACCGACGCTGACGGCTCTGCCCCGTCCGCTGTTTGCCCGGGTAGAAAGCCTGAATGCCGGTTCATGGACGCCGCCGCATCGTCACGATTGGGTGCAGTTTTCCTACGCGATCAGCGGCGTGCTCGGGGTGCATACCGCCGAGGGCAGTTTTTTTGCGCCACCGCAGTGGGGCATCTGGATTCCGGCGGACCTTGAGCATCAGGTCGTTACCTCGATGCGCGCTGAAATGCGCAGTTTGTATGTGCGCCGCGAGGATTGTGCGTGGGCGGATGGACGTTGCCGGGTGCTGGAAGTCACGCCGCTGGCGCGGGAACTGATCAAGAGTTTTTGCCTGCTGGCGGTGGAGTATCCACAGGGCGACAGCCAGGAAGCGCGGCTGGTGAGCGTGTTGCTCGATCAGTTGGCGAGTTTGCCCGAGGTGGGGTTTTCCCTGCCGTTGCCCCGGCATGAACGGTTGCTGGGATTGTGCAACGAACTGATTGAAAGCCCTGAGCAAAACGTGACATTGCAGGCCTGGGCGGAGCGCTTGGGCCTGTCGGAAAAAACCCTGATGCGCCTGTTTCAGCGCGAGACCGGGTTGAGCTTTCGCGGCTGGCGACAGCGGATGCGACTGCTGTCTTCATTGAGACTGCTGGAGGAGGGCGACAGCGTGACCAACACCGCGCTGGCATGTGGGTATGACTCGACTTCGGCGTTCATTGCCGCCTTCAAAAGCCTGTTCGGGTTTACCCCCGGCGAACTCTTCAGGCAATGATTGATCGTTCCCACGCTCTGCGTGGGAATGCCTCAACGGACGCTCCGCGTCTGCTTTGGGTGGGACGCGGAGCGTCCCGGGATTCATTCCCACGCGGAGCGTGGGAATGATCAAGTCACTGGTTCTATGGTGTGCCGGGGATCAGGTTCTGAACCGTCGAACCAACCCGTCCAGCTCATTCGAAAGCCCGGCCAGGCTCTGCGAATCCAGGCGCGCGGAGTTCGCCAGTTCCGCGACCAATTGCGCATCCCCATGAATCTGGCTGATGTGGCGGTTGATGTCTTCGGCCACGTGATGCTGTTCTTCGGCGGCTGTCGCAATCTGCGTGTTCATGTCACGGATCACGTCCACCGACTCGCGAATCTGCCCGAAGCTGTTACGCGCTTCGCCGATTCGGCTCACCGACTGTTGCGACACTTCCAGGCTGGCGTGCATCTGTTGGGTCACCTGGCTGGTGCGCTTGGCGAGGTTGCCGAGCAGCCCGTCGATTTCCGCCGTGGAGTCCGCCGTGCGTTTGGCCAGCGCCCGTACTTCGTCAGCCACGACCGCGAACCCGCGACCTTGCTCGCCGGCCCGTGCCGCTTCGATGGCCGCGTTCAGCGCCAGCAGGTTGGTCTGCTCGGCGATCGAGCGAATGGTCCCCAGGATCGACTGGATATCGTTGCTGTCGCGTTCCAGCTGTTGCATCGATTGCGCCGACTGTTCGATTTCCTGGCTCAAGCGATCAACGCTGCTCACCGCCGCATCAATCTGCTGCTGACCTTCACGGGCCTGACGCTGGCCACTGTCGGCCGACTCCGCCGCCTGGCTGCAGGAGCGCGCGACTTCGTTCGCGGTGGCGACCATTTCGTGGAACGCCGTGGACACCATGTCCACGGCTTCACGCTGGCGCCCGGCGGCTTCGGCCATGTCGCTGGAGACTTGGGTCGAGCTTTTGGAGGTGGCGAGAATTTTCGTCGCCGCGCCGCCGATGCTTTGAATCAGGTTGCGAATCGCCGTCAAAAACTGGTTGAACCAACTGGCCAGTTGCGCGGTTTCGTCGCTGCCACGGATTTCCAGGTTTTTGGTCAGGTCGCCTTCGCCTTGGGCGATGCCTTCCAGACCGCTGGCCACGCTGCGGATCGGGCGCACGATAACGCTGGCGAAGCTGGCACCGAGGATGGCGAAGAACACGGCCAGCACGGCGGCGATGATTGCGATCAGCCAGGTCAGTTGGGTGGCCGAGCTCATCACGTCGTTTTGCTTGATCAGGCCGATGAAGGTCCAGCCCAGTTGCTCCGACGGCCAGACGTTGGCCATGTAGCGTTCGCCGTTCAGCTCGACTTCCACCAGGCCTTTGCCGGCCTTGGCCAGTTGCGCGTAACCCTCGCCGAGGCTGCTCAGTGGCTTGAAGTTGTGTTCTGGTTGTTTCGGGTCCACCAGGACCATGCCGGTGTTTTCCAGCAGCATCAGGTAGCCGGTTTCACCCAGCTTGATCTGCTTGACGATTTCGGTGAGCTGCTTGAGCGTCACGTCGATGCTGACCACGCCGCCGTTAGTGCCCAACTTGTTGTCGATGGTACGCACGGTACTGACGTAAGTCGCGTCGTCCTGTGCCCAGTAATAGGCCTCGGTGCGAAACGGCTTGCCCGGTTTGGCCTGGGCCGCTTTGTACCACGGACGCTGGCGTGGATCGTAGTTGTTCAACTTCGCATCGTCCGGCCAGGACACATAACCGCCGGCCGCAGTGCCGAGAATGGCATAGGCGTAGGACGGATGGCTGTTGCCCAGGTCCTGGAGGAGGCTGAAGACTTTTTTGTCTGCTTCACCCTGGGGAATGCTCTCGGCGTTGGCGCTCATGTAGGTCTTGAGGCTGTCGTCGGAGTCCTTGATCAGGGGCTGTTTGGCCAGGTAGTCGACGTTCTGGCTGATGCCGTCGAAAAACAATTGCATGGCGTTGCTGACCTGACGAATCTCACGGCCACTGCCATCGACAAAACTGTCCTTGGCATCACTGCGCAAGTTCATCACAACCAGGGTGGCGACCAGCACCACGGGCACGCAGGCGATGATTGCAAACGCCCAGGTCAACTTCTGTTTGATGTTCATCCGCGCTCCAGATTTTCTTGTAGGCCCACGCAGTGCAGATGACTCGCGGAATATTGGTAGCCGAAAACGTTGTTGGTGTACTTCGGTCCCTGAAGCGTCGTCGTTTTTCTATCAGAACGATTGTCGGACAAATTCCTTTGTCCTGAGGACTTCGGCTGCTGATGGGAGAAATTGAGTCCATATTGGAAAAATCCTACGCAGGGGTTTGCGCAAGATGTCAGCTTCTGTCGCAAATGCCTTCAAATCCCTTCGCCAACAAAGTTCGCTGGCTCAGCTATGATCTCGGCCGGTCATTGACGACCGGCGATGGATGAGCGATTAATCCGGCACATTGTGTGCTTCACGACGTTCATAGGTCGGCAACCCCTCCCCCGAACGGGTGGATTGCCGTATAACGAATGACTTTCGCGTGTTTGGTAATAAAGGACCCACAATAAAAGCTGATGAAGACTCCAAAACGCATTGAACCCCTGATCGAGGACGGTCTGGTCGACGAGGTGCTGCGCCCACTCATGAGTGGTAAAGAAGCAGCTGTTTATGTGGTGCGCTGCGGCAACGAGTTACGTTGCGCGAAGGTCTACAAGGAGGCGAATAAACGCAGTTTCCGTCAGGCGGCCGAGTACCAGGAAGGCCGCAAGGTGCGCAACAGCCGTCAGGCTCGGGCGATGGCCAAGGGCTCCAAGTTCGGCAAGAAAGAAACCGAAGATGCCTGGCAGAACGCCGAAGTGGCGGCTTTGTTCCGACTGGCCGGTGCCGGTGTACGGGTGCCCAAGCCGTATGACTTCCTCGAAGGCGTACTGCTCATGGAACTGGTGGCCGATGAATACGGTGATGCCGCGCCGCGTCTGAACGATGTGGTGCTGGAGCCGGACCAGGCCCGTGAATATCACGCGTTCCTGATTTCGCAGATCGTGCTGATGTTGTGTACCGGTCTGGTGCACGGTGACCTGTCCGAGTTCAATGTGCTGTTGACCCCGGACGGCCCGGTCATCATCGACCTGCCTCAGGCGGTGGACGCTGCGGGTAACAACCATGCGTTCAACATGCTGGAGCGGGATGTTGGCAACATGGCGTCCTACTTCGGACGTTTTGCGCCGGAGTTGAAAAAGACCAAGTACGCCAAGGAAATGTGGGCGTTGTACGAAGCTGGCACCTTGCACCCGGCCAGTGTCCTGACCGGCGAGTTCGACGAGCCGGAAGAACTTGCCGACGTGGGCGGGATCATGCGCGAAATCGAGGCCGCACGGCTGGACGAAGAGCGCAAGCAAGCGATCCGTGCTGCTGACGATGCGCCACCGAGTAAAGCCGAAGAACCGCCTCCGCCCTGGATGCAGTGATGCGCTAAACAAAAACCCGGCTTCGGCCGGGTTTTTTGTGGGTGCCATTTGTTGTAACCGCGTCGCCTCAATCGCGGGCAAGCCACGCTCCCACAAGTTTAGTGTCGGTCCCGAACGCCATGGTCGACACAAAACCTGTGGGAGCGTGGCTTGCCCGCGATGGCGTCAGACCAGACAATCCACAACAGCCATACTCCCCACACTCAAGGACTGAATGTGAACACCTCCACCCGCAACGCCCGACTGATCATTGCCGCCCGTCTGATTTCGGATTTCGGCGCCTTTCTCAACATGGTCGCCCTGGCCACTTACGTTTACCTGCTCAGCAACAGCGCCATGAGTGTCGGCATCTTCCTCGCCAGTCGTGTCGGCGGAGGGATTTTCGCCAGTCTGATCGGTACCGCGTTTTATCGCCGCTGGGGCGGGCGCATGCCGTTGATCGCCTTCGACCTGTTGCGCGCAGGTTTGCTTGGCTTATTGCTGGTGCTGCCGGTTGATCAACAGGCGCTGTTGCTCCCTGTCATCGCATTCGGCCTGGGTTTGGGTAACTCGATGTTTGCCATCGGCCTGAACAGTCAGCTGCCGCACTTGATCGATGGCGAACACCTGCTCAAGACCAATGCCTGGATCACCTCTGCCTCCTCGGCCGCGATGGTCGGCGGCAGTCTGGTGGCGGGGCTGCTGGTCGCGGCGTTTGGTTTTGAAACGGTGTTTGCGCTGAACGTGGTGACGTATCTGTTGGCCGCGTTATTCATCTTGCCACTGCGCTTTTCCATCCCGGTGACCAGTGATGGATCGACCCATGAGCGGGGTGAATGGTCGGCCCTGCGCCAAGGGCTGCGCAATGCACCGGTGGTGGCCGCGATGCTCGCCGTCACCATGGCCGACACCTTGGGCAGCGCTGCACATAACGTGGGGTTGCCGATTGTTTCCAAACTGCTGACCCCAGAATCGGCCAGCACCACGCTGGGACTGATGCTGGCGGTATGGGCCTTTGGGAAATTCATCGGTGCGCGCATTGCCAGTCGCCTGAAAGGCTCGGACAACGCCCACCTGGAGCGGCGATTTTTTCTCGGGGTGTTGCTGATGTCCTGCGGCTTCATCCTGATGTTTCAGCAGCCGACCCTGTACGGCTTGCTCCTGTTTTCCCTGCCCGCGGGGTTGGGCGACGGTTTCTCTGAGGTGGGGCTGATGTCGCGCCTGCAGCGTGAACCGGACAGCCTGCGTCTGCCGATTTTCAGCTTACTGACCCTGCTGCAAATGACCGGGTTCGGCGTCGGCATGCTGATCGCCGCGCCGTTTTACTCATGGTGGACGCCGGGGGCCGTGGTGCTGCTGTTCCACGGCATTCCGCTCACCACGTTGTTGGTGGTGAAGGGGCTGGCGATCAGGGACGAACTGGTTCGGCGCAGCAGCCCGACGCGAGATTCTTGAGGATCGGGCAGTCGGGACGATGGTCGCCCTGGCAGTGCTCAACCAGGTCTTGCAGGGTATCGCGCAGTTGGCCGAGTTCGCGGATCTTCTGGTTCAGTTCGTCGATGTGCTGACGGGCCAGGGCCTTCACATCGGCGCTGGCTCTTTGGCGGTCCTGCCAGAGGGTCAGTAACTTGCCGACCTCTTCCAGCGAAAACCCCAGGTCCCGGGAACGCTTGATGAAGGCCAGGGTGTGCAGGTCGTCGTCACCGTAAACGCGGTAGCCGCTCTCGGTACGATGTGCGGCCTTGAGCAGGCCGATGGACTCGTAGTAACGAATCATCTTCGCGCTCAGGCCGCTTTGGCGGGCTGCTTGACCGATGTTCATCGATTGTCCTCCAGGTCCTTGGGCTTCCAGGTTTTCAACAGTAACGCATTGCTCACCACGCTGACGCTCGACAATGCCATGGCCGCACCGGCCAGCACCGGGTTGAGGAAGCCGAACGCCGCCAGCGGAATGCCGATCAGGTTATAGACGAAGGCCCAGAACAGGTTCTGCCGGATCTTCGTGTAGGTCTTGCGGCTGATCTCCAGCGCCGCCGGCACTAGCCGAGGGTCACCGCGCATCAAAGTAATCCCGGCCGCGTGCATGGCCACGTCAGTGCCGCCGCCCATGGCGATGCCGATATCCGCGGCCGCCAGGGCCGGGGCGTCGTTGATGCCATCGCCGACCATTGCGACCACGCCGGTTTGTTTCAGGGTGGCGACGGTGGCCGCTTTGTCGGCGGGCAGCACTTCGGCGTGGACGTCATTGATGCCCAGCGCCTGGGCGACAACGTTGGCACTGCCGCGATTGTCACCGGTGAGCAGGTGGCTGCTGATGTTCCTTGCGCTGAGTTGTTGCACCGCCTGCAGGGCGCCTGGTTTGAGCGTGTCGCCAAAGGCGAAGAGGCCGAGCACTTTCGATTCGGGGCTTTGTTCGATCAGCCAGGACAGCGTCCGGCCTTCGGTTTCCCAGGCGGTTGCCGAGTCAGCCAATGATCCTGCGTTTAAACCACTTTCTTCCAATAGACGACGATTGCCCAATGCCAGTCGACGACCCTCCAGCGTGCCGGCGATGCCTCGCCCTGTCAGCGATTGACTGTCACTGACATCCGCCAAGTTCAAACCGCGTTCGGCGCAAGCGTCCAGCACGGCCTTGGCCAGCGGGTGTTCGCTACCCCGTTGCAGCGCGCCGGCCATTTGCAGCAGGGCGGATTCGTCACCGTCGATGGCGGTCAAATGCGCGATCCGCGGTGTGCCCGAAGTCAGCGTGCCGGTCTTGTCGAACACCACCGCACTGACTTCATGCGCACGTTCCAGCGCTTCGGCGTCCTTGATCAGTATCCCGTAGCGTGCGGCCACGCCGGTCCCGGCCATGATGGCTGTTGGTGTGGCCAGTCCCAGGGCACAGGGGCAGGCAATCACCAGCACCGCGACGGCATTGATCAGGGCTGTTTCAATCGGCGCGCCGTACAGCCACCAGCCGATGAATGTCGCCAGCGCGATCAGCAGGACGGTGGGCACGAACACCTGGCTGACTTTATCCACCAGTTTCTGGATCGGCGCCTTGGCGGCCTGGGCGTCTTCGACCAGACGAATGATGCGTGCCAACACGGTTTCCGCGCCCAAGGCCTGGGTGCGCACCAACAAGCGCCCTTCACCGTTGATCGCGCCACCGGTGACCTTGTCGCCGGGTTGCTTGGGCACCGGCAGGCTTTCGCCGCTGATCAGCGCTTCGTCGGCGTGGCTCTGGCCGTCGACCACTTCGCCGTCCACCGGGAAGCGTTCGCCGGGTTTGACCATGACCAGGTCATTGAGGCGCAGGGCACTGATGGCGACGTCTTGTTCGCGACCGTCGATCACCTGAATCGCCCGCTCCGGGCGCAAGGCTTCGAGGGCGCGAATGGCGCTGGCGGTCTGGCGCTTGGCGCGGCTTTCCAGGTATTTGCCGAGCAGGACCAAGGCAATCACCACGGCCGAGGCTTCGAAATACAGGTGCGGCATGCGCCCGGCGGCGGTGGCCCATTCGTAAAGACTCAGGCCGTAACCGGCGCTGGTGCCGAGGGCAACCAGCAAATCCATATTCCCGGCCCCGGCGCGCACGGCTTTCCAGGCTGCCACATAAAAGCGTGCGCCGAAGATGAATTGCACCGGCGTTGCCAGGGCGAATTGCGCCCAGGCGGGAAGCATCCAGTGCACGCCGAATGGTTGCAGCAGCATGGGCAGCACCAGCGGCAAGGCGAGGACGATGGCCATGATCAACGCCCAACGCTCGCGGTGCAGGCGCTGTTGTTGAGTGTCGGTTTGCGGGTGTTCGACTTCCCAGACGCTGGCGGAGTAACCCGCTTTGGTCACCGCCGCGATCAGGGTTTGCGGATCGACGTGGCCGAGCAGTTCGAGGTGGGCGCGCTCGTTGGCCAGGTTGACGCTGACGCTCTTCACGCCCGGCACCTTGGCCAGCGCACGTTCGACCCGGCCCACGCACGAGGCGCAGGTCATGCCGTCGATGCTCAGTTCCAGAGTGTGCCGGGGCACGCTGTAGCCGGCCTGTTCAACCGCCGCCATCAACGCCGGCAAACTGTCGCTGGGCGCCTGGACTCGGGCCTGTTCAGTGGCCAGGTTGACGCTGACGGCGGAGGCGCCGATGACTTTGCTCAAGGCGCGCTCGACACGCCCGGCGCAACTGGCGCACGTCATGCCGGCAATCGGCAAATCGAAAGTGGTGGATTCGGACATCGCTCACGCTCCCTGTAGTAGAGACCTACAGGATCAACCTTGCCATGCTGGCAAGGTCAAGCGCCATTATTTATGGCACCGCGATCGTTCCCACGCGGAGCGCGTGAACGATCAGCGGGTCAATATTCCAGGTCTGCTCGCTTGAGGTGCATCCCTTCTTGCGTCATCGCAATCCGGTACTTCAACACATCACCCGCCTTGAGCGAGATGATCTGCGAACCCGGCGCGAGCATGCCCGGGTTGCAACCCGGCGCCTGGCCCGGCAGCAGCTTGAGGCGCAAGGACACATTGCCCGGCGGCAGGTTGAACGAGGTGCTTTGTTCCTGGAACAGTCGAGCAGATAGTTGATCCTGGATGTACACGCCGATTTCGCAGGAGGTGGCGACTTCCAGGCGCTCGCGGGAAATGATCAGTACGCCATAGTCCTCCCCGGCGGCTTGAACCGAAGGTGTCGCGGCAAAGAGGCTGAGGAAGCCAAACAGGCTGAGAGCTGACCAGCGCATGGCTGAATCTCCTGAAGTCGAGTCATTGATGCACGCAGCTTGGCCGAGCGCGACGCCGATTGCCAGCCCGGCAGTTTGTTCAAGAACTTGACCTTGCCATGGTGGCAAGCTCGAGACTGCACGCAATCTCAACAAAGGAGCCACACCATGCAAGTGTTCAACGTTCAAGGCATGTCTTGCGGTCACTGTGTCAAAGCCATCACTCAGGCACTTCAAGCCATGGATCCGGCGGCCAGCGTGCGGGTCGATCTGGCGGCCAAGGAAGTCGGCGTTGAAAGCGCGTTGACGGTCGAGCAAGTGATCGCCGCGATCAGCGAAGAAGGCTACGAGGTCAAAGTCGCCTGACACAAGGCATTCAGTGTTTTTTAATAGTTAGCGAGCTATCGGAATGTTCAAGGCGTTCATGCACGGCTAGACTGTCGGCCTGCTGACTCATGCCCAACTGGATGCCTGATGAACTTTCGTACCATTTTGATTCTTGGCGCCCTCAGCGCTTTCGGTCCGCTGGCGATCGACTTCTATCTGCCGGCCTTCCCGGCGATGGCACTCGCCTTCGGCACCGATGAACAACACGTTCAACTGACACTGGCGGCGTATTTCCTCGGCTTGTCGATTGGCCAACTGGCTTACGGCCCGGTGGCCGATCGTTTCGGTCGGCGCATTCCATTGCTGGCCGGGGTTGGTTTGTTCACCCTTGCGTCGCTGGCCTGTGCCTATGCACCGAGCCTGGAATGGCTGATCGGCGCACGATTTGTCCAGGCGTTGGGCGGTTGTGCGGGCATGGTGATATCCCGTGCGGTGGTCAGCGATAAATGCGATGCGGTGGGTTCGGCGAAAGTCTATTCGCAACTCATGCTGGTCATGGGCCTGGCGCCGATCCTCGCGCCGATGCTCGGCGGCTTGCTGGTCAACACCACGGGCTGGCAGTCGATTTTCCTGGCGTTGACCGGTTTCAGTGCCTTGGCTGCGCTGGCCGTGGCGCTCGGGTTGCCGGAAAGCCTGCCCGCACACATGCCGCGTCAGCCGTTGTCCGGGGCTTTTCGGCAGTACGGTCGCCTGTTGTCGGATCGGATCTTTCTCGGTCATGCCTTGACGGGCGGCATCGCCATCGCCGGCATGTTTGCCTACATCGCCGGTTCGCCGTTCGTTTTCATCAAGCTCTATGGCGTACCGGCCGAGCATTTCGGCTGGCTGTTCGGCACCAACGCGGCGGGGTTCATTCTGGTGGCGCAAGTCAATGCGCGATTGCTGGCCAAGCGGGGTCCGGCGTTCTTGCTGGCGCGTGCGGTGTGGGTTTACCTGACCGCCGGTTTGACGCTGCTCGCCGTCAGCGCCTTGCACCCCGCGCACTTGTGGCCTCTGCTGATTCCACTGTTTATTTGCATCGCCAGCCTCGGCTGCATTTTGCCCAACGCTTCGGCGTGTGCGATGAACGGGCAGGGCGCCCGCGCCGGCAGTGCGTCGGCGATGCTTGGGTGTCTGCAATTCAGCGTCGCGGCGGGTGCCGCGGCGCTGGTCGGTGTTTTACACGATGGCAGTGCCGTACCGATGGCGATGGTCATCAGCCTGTGTGGTGTTCTGGTGGTGAGCGCGGCGATGTTCACCCGGCGTTTGCAAAAGGTTCGGGCGTTGGCGCAAGCGCAGGCCTGAAGACGGGGTCAGCCAGCGGCTCGCTGCTGGCGACCGGGAATTTGATGGGGGGCGTAAAGGCGTGCTTCGAGGGTTCGGGTAAAGGCCAGAGCTTCGGCTTCGCTGCGAAATGTCACGGCATGCTGGTCCAGGCGGACCTGCCATTGAGATTTAGCCAATTCTTTTATCAGGATCTTCATTGCTGACCTCTCCTCTCGTAATAACTGCCACGTAAAGATTGTGCCGCAGAGGTTTCGATTGTAGTCCTGAATACGATCGCTATTGTGACAGGCGTCAACTCTCAGACTGACGGTGTCGTTCCTTCAGGAACGACACTGTTTCATCATGTTTCAGAACCCTTCCAGCACAATCTTGCCTTTGGCTTTGCCGCTCTCCAGCAGCGCATGGGCACGGCGCAGGTTGGCCGCGTTGATGCTGCCGAAGTGCTCGCCGACCGTGGTTTTCAACGTCCCGGCGTCGATCAGCGCGGCGATGCGGTTCAGCAACTTGTGTTGCTCGATCATGTCTGCGGTTTCGAACAGCGAGCGGGTGTACATGAACTCCCAGTGCAGTGACAGGCTCTTGCGTTTGAGCTTGGTCACGTCCAGTGACTTGGGATCATCGATCAGCGCCAGTTTGCCTTGCGGCGCCAGCGCCTCGACCAATTGATCCAGGTGCTGATCGGTCTGGGTCAGGCTGGCGACATGGGTCACGTATTCCACCCCGGCACGCTTGAGCGCTTCGCTCAACGGTTGGCTGTGATCGATCACCAGGTCCGCGCCCAACTCACGAACCCAACTCTGGGTTTGCGCGCGGGAAGCGGTGCCGATGACCTTGAGCCCGGTCAGTTGACTGGCCAGCTGTGTGAGGATCGAACCCACCCCACCCGCCGCGCCGACGATCAGCAGGCGCTGGCCTTCGTCGGTTTGGCCTTCACGCACTTGCAGGCGTTCAAAGAGCAATTCCCAGGCGGTAATCGCGGTCAGTGGCAGCGCGGCGGCTTCAGCGAAACCCAGGGTTTTCGGCATGTGGCCGACGATCCGCTCATCCACCACATGCCGTTCGCTGTTGCCGCCGGCACGGGCGATGGAGCCGGCGTAAAAGACCTTGTCGCCAGCCTTGAACAAGGTCACGTCTTTACCGACAGCCTTGACCACCCCGGCCACGTCCCAACCCAGCACCTTGGCCGCGCCGTCTTCAGGCTGGACGTTTTGGCGGACTTTGGTGTCCACCGGGTTGACCGAGATGGCTTTGACGTCCACCAACAGGTCGCGCGGGCCCGCAACCGGTTCCGGCAACTCGATGTCTTGCAGGGATTGTTCGTCGCTGATCGGCAACGAGGTGTAATAGGCGATGGCTTTCATACAGGGGTTTCCGAAAGGTAATAAAAGAAAGGGGACAGCCTGATACCGATCATTTAAGCCGAGGCGCACTCCGTAGCAGCTGGCGAAGCCTGCGTTCGGCTGCGGAGCAGTCGTAAATCCTGTACGCGCGGATTTCCTGAAACACCGCATCGCCTGATTTCACGACTGCTCCGCAGCCGAACGCAGGCTTCGCCAGCTGCTACAAAAGTGCGGATCGGCACTAGGGATCAGGCCACGGTGCGCAGGCGCTTGAGATCAAAGTGTTCGAGAAAATCGCCGGCCTTGGCCCGGAAATTCTGGATGTGGGCGCTGGCGTCATGCGCCTCCAGGGCTTCGTCGCTGCTCCACTGCTCGATCATGTAAAAGGCATGCGGATTGGCGAGGTCCTGATGCAGATCGTATTGGCCGCAACCGGCCTCGGCGCGGGTTGGTTCCAGCAGTGCACGCAGGTGCCGTTCAAGGGCCTCTTGCTGGCCGGCTTTGGCGATGAGCGTGGCAATGGCGGTAAATGGCTGGGACATGGACGACTCCGGGAGCGTAATGAATTCGATGGCACAGATGATTGGCTATTTCACAGCAAGATAAAACCCGCTAAAAGAGCAGTCTCTTTCAATATTTTTTTGATAATCGAGGCTGAAAATGCTGCGTTTCGATGACTTGCAGTTGTTCGTCCGGGCTGCCGACCTGGGGAGCCTGTCGGCGGCGGCGCGGGTGATGGACATGTCGGCGGCCGTGGCCAGCGCGGCGTTGAAGCGCATCGAACAGCAACTGGGCGCGCGGTTGCTCGCGCGTTCAACCCGCAGCCTGCGCCTGACCGCCGAAGGCGAGGGGTTCCTGGAATATGCCCGCGCCGCCCTGAGCAATCTGGACGAAGGACGCCGCTTGCTGGCCAGTGGTCAGGACCAGGTCAGCGGGATTTTGCAACTGTCCGCACCGTCGGACTTCGGCCGCAATCTGTTGTTGCCCTGGCTGGACGAGTTTCAGCGTGAGCACCCGAAACTGACCGTGCGGCTATTGCTGGGAGACCGCATTGCCGACCTGTTCCGCCAACCGGTGGACATTGCCCTGCGCTACGGCGAGCCGGAAGACTCTAGTCTGGTGGCATTGCCCATCGCCCCGCAGAACCGCCGGGTGTTGTGTGCGGCGCCCGCTTACCTGGCCAGACATGGCGAGCCCCGGCAGCTCGAGCAACTGGCTCAGCACAATTGTTTGTTATTCATGCTCGGCAGCCGGGTCCACGATCACTGGAGTTTCCATGACGGCAAGCGCGAGGTTGGCCTGACCGTCAGTGGTGACCGTTTCAGTGACGATGCCGATGTCGTCCGGTTGTGGGCCGTTGCCGGCGCGGGGATCGCCTACAAGTCCTGGCTCGATGTCGCCGCCGATGTACTCGCCGGGCGACTGAAGGTGCTGATGCCGGAGTTGCTCTGTGAGCGCGCTCCTCTGAATTTGCTGTGCGCTCATCGCGCACAATTGAGTAAGCCGGTGAACCTGTTACGGGAAATGCTTGCCAGCCGATGCGCTCAATTAGGCAGTCAATTTCCGACGATAGCGGGGATCGATCATTAGTCGCAGGCAAATAGCGAAATTTCTCTCAGCAACTATCACCACCCACGGTTTCCCACGGGCAGGAACCGGCGGTTAACGCGCTTATACTAGCGCCGCCTCATGTACGCACCGTCGATCTCGCGATGGCGAGTCCGCGTTCCAGTCGGCGCGGTACCCCGCTCAATCACCCGGCCTTCGCCCTGGCTGCGAAGCAATGGCACAGGGGAGTGGGTGAGCTTCGCCCGGCTTATGGCGGTTTCCGCGTCTTGGCCGACCACACATTACTGGTCAAGATGTCTCTGAGCAGCAGACGAAACGATTCAACAGGGAGTGAATACATGGAACATGCACCTTGCATCAGCCAGATCGCCACATTGCTGGCTGACCCAAAGCGCAGCGCAATGATGTGGGCCTTGATGGACGGCACGGCGCGGCAAACCGAAGAGCTGGCGTTGTTGGCCGGCCTGTCACCCTCTTCGGCCAGCGCACACTTGGGGCGATTGTCCGCAGGCGGTCTGTTGAGGGTTGAAATCCGTGGCCGAAAGCGATTTTTCCGCTTGGCGGCCCCCGAGGTCGGTGCAGCCATCGAGGCATTGGCCAGCGCGACCCTGGCCAGCACGCCACAAGAAGTCCCGGATGTTTTCAAGCGCCCGAAC
Organism: Pseudomonas sp. OV226; assembly: GCF_003148705.1. Lineage (NCBI taxonomy): Bacteria > Pseudomonadati > Pseudomonadota > Gammaproteobacteria > Pseudomonadales > Pseudomonadaceae > Pseudomonas > Pseudomonas sp. OV226. Next base: position 545,688 of record NZ_QGGS01000003.1, read on the forward strand.
CCCATCGCCAAACCTCAGGCCGCGCCTTCGTCACTGCTGCGGGCCAGACTGTGCGATGACCATTTGGGAGGCACCCTGGCCGCCGACCTTTACCAGCGCCTGCTGGATGCAGGCTGGATCGAACAGATCGATCAGCGGGTCATGATTACTCACAAGGGCTCAACCCAACTGGCGACACGAGGTGTGTTCATCCAGGCACTGGCCCATCGCAACAGCAGGGTTGCCTGTGCCTGTCCCGACTGGAGCGAAAGACGCCCGCACATGGGCGGTTCACTGGGCGCGGCACTGTTGCAATTGTTCATGCAGTCGGGCTGGTTGAGCCTGCCCAACGACTCCCGCGCCCTGCAGGTGACCACCGCAGGGCAGCGAGAAATCCATCGCTTCGCCAAAGAGACCGAGCTCGAAATGGCGCTGTAGAGATGCAGCAACCTCCGGTTTATGCGGTGTGGCTTATGGCTTGACCAATCTGGCGTCCAGGCTGTTTTGCGCCAGGCGCTTGGCCTGATCCTGGGTCATGCCCAAGTCGGTGTACAGCGCATGGAAGTTCTCGGTCACGTAGCCGCCGAAGTACGCCGGGTCATCGGAGTTCACGGTCACTTTCACGCCACGCTCGAGCATGTCGAGAATGTTGTGCTGGGACATGTGATCGAACACGCAGAGTTTGGTGTTCGACAACGGGCACACGGTCAGCGGGATCTGCTCGTCGATGATTCGCTGCATCAAACGCTCGTCTTCGATGGCGCGCACGCCATGGTCGATGCGCTGGATTTTCAGCAGGTCGAGGGCTTCCCAGATGTACTCGGGCGGGCCTTCTTCACCGGCGTGGGCCACGGTCAGGAAGCCTTCGTGACGGGCACGGTCAAACACACGCTGGAACTTGCTGGGCGGGTGGCCCATTTCCGAACTGTCCAGGCCCACGGCCACAAACGCATCACGGAACGGCAGCGCCTGGTCGAGGGTTTTCTCGGCTGCTTCTTCGCTCAAGTGGCGCAGGAAGCTCAGGATCAAACCGCTGGTAATGCCCAGTTGTTGCTCGCCATCCTTGAGGGCCGCAGCGATGCCGTTGAGCACCACTTCGAAGGGCACGCCACGGTCGGTATGGGTTTGTGGATCGAAGAACGGTTCGGTGTGAATCACGTTCTGCGCCTTGCAGCGCAACAGGTATGCCCAGGTCAGGTCGTAGAAATCCTGAGAGGTGCGCAACACGTCGGCGCCCTGGTAATACAGGTCGAGAAACTCTTGCAGGTTGTTGAAGGCGTACGCCTTGCGCAGGGTTTCGACGTCGCTCCATGGCAGGGCGATCTTGTTGCGTTCGGCCAGGGCGAACAGCAACTCAGGCTCCAGCGAACCCTCGAGGTGCAAGTGCAATTCTGCCTTGGGCAGGGCGTTTAGCCAGTCGTACATAATCTTTTCTCATCAGGTGCAGATGGCGAGCATTCTACAGATGCCCGTGGAAACAATTAGCAAAACCTGACCAGCCGGTTGATTACACCGCTTCCTGTTCCCGTCGATAGGCGTAGGTATCGGCAAAACGCGAAAGCAGGAATTGCGCGCAGGTAGTGGCCGGGTATTTCGCCAGGTGCTGCTCATCCTGGCAACCCGGCAGGCATTCGATGGCGGTGTCGGGGTGCGGTTCGGCAAAGAACGGCATCGAATAACGGTCCACACCGAACGGGCTGATCACCCGGTGCGGCGTCGACAGATACCGGTCGTTGCTCCAGCGCGCCATCATGTCGCCGAGGTTGACCACAAAAGTCCCTTCGATCGGCGTCGCGTCGATCCACTCGCCCTTTACGTTTCGCACTTGCAGCCCGCCGGCAGTGTCCTGATACAGCAGGGTGATGCAGCCGTAATCGGTGTGAGCGCCCGCGCCTTGTTGTTCATCGGAGCTGGCGGTGTGGCGTGGCGGGTAGTGGATCATGCGCAGCACGCTGACCGGCTCGTTGAAACGGCTATCGAAAAAATCCCGCTCGATGCCCAGCGCCAGCGTCATCGCCCGCAACAGGGTTTGCGCCAGGGATTGCATGTCGACGTAGTGCTGCTCCATCAGTGATTGCCAGCCGGGCAGCGCGGGATGTCGATTGGGGCCGCGCAGCGGTTTCTCCGCCAGCACGTCGGGATGATCGGCGGGCAGGTGCAGGCCCATGTCGAACGTTTCCTTGAGGTCGCTGGGCTTGCTCGGGTCGAGTTGTTCGGTGGCGATGGCGCCGTAGCCTCGATGGTGGCGGGTCTGGGTGATGTCGATCTTGAGTTTTTCGGCGCTGGGTTGGGCGAAGAAACGTTTGACATGGTCAAGCAGGGCGTCGATGCGTGCCGGGCTGATCGGGTGCCCCTTGATATAGAAGAAGCCCCACTCCCGGCAGGCCTGATCGATTTGACTGGCGACGGATTGCCAGGCGGTTTGGTCATCGCTGTAGAGCGGGCTGATGTCGATGATCGGGAGCTGGTTCATGCGCAATTCTCAAGAACGCTGAAATTCATTGTAGGAGTGAGCCTGCTCGCGATGAGGTCGTCACATTCAACATCCATGTTGACTGATAATCCGCTATCGTCGGAACGCCGCCCGGAGCCGGCTCACTCCTACAAGGGTTTTGTGTGAGGAGTAAAAATTACTTCGGAATATCGGCCTTCATGCCTTCGACGTAGTAGTTCATCGACGCCAGTTGCGCAGTGGTCGCACTGACGCCTGCCGGGATTTTCTCGGTGCCGGCCTGATCCTTGATCGGCCCGGTAAACGGCTGCAACGCGCCACTCTTGATGTCGGCAATGATCTGCTCGGCTTCGGTTTTCACCGCCGCAGGCACCAGGTCGCTGATCGGCAGTTCAACCGTGCCTTCCTTCAAGCCGCCCCAGTAATCCTGCGATTTCCAGTCGTGGTCGAGCACGCTTTGGGTCGCTTGAACGTAGTGCGGGCCCCAGTCGTTGACGATGGAGGTCAGCACGGCTTTCGGGCCGAAGTGCGCCATGTCCGAAGCGTAGCCGACGGCGTACACACCACGACGTTCGGCCGCCTGGATCGGTGCCGGGCTGTCGGTGTGCTGGAACACCACGTCCACGCCCTGGTCGATCAGCGCGTTGGCGGCGTCGGCTTCCTTGCCTGGATCGAACCACGAGTTGACCCACACCACTTTGATCTCGGTGCCGGGGTTGTACTTGTTCAGGGCCAGTTGAATGGCGTTGATGTCGCGGATCACTTCCGGGATGGGGAATGAGGCGACATAGCCGATCTTCTTGGTCTTGGTCATCTTCGCCGCGAGGAAACCGCCGACGTAGCGGCCCTCGTAAGTGCGGGCCAGGTAGGTGCCGAGGTTCTTGTCCTGCTTGTAGCCGGTGGCGTGTTCGAAGGTCACCTTGGGAAACTGCCTGGCGACTTTCAGGGTCGGGTTCATGTAGCCGAAAGACGTGGTGAAGATCAGGTCGTAGTTGTCCTTGGCCATGTTGCGGATTACCCGCTCGGCGTCAGCGCCTTCGGCGACGTTCTCCACGTAGTTGGTGGTGATCTGGTCGCCGAATTTTTCGGCGAGCACTTTGCGTCCCTGTTCATGCTGATACGTCCAGCCGTGGTCACCGATTGGACCGATGTAGACGAAACCGACTTTCAGCGGGACGGCGGCACTGGCGATCAGGCTGGCGCTCAGACCGATGGCGGCGGCGACGGCGCAAAGCAGCTTCTTCAGCGGACGGTTATGCATGAATTCGAACTCCATGTTGTTGTGAGGTTGGCAGGGGCAATGCAAATTGCTGACCAACAGGACAACAAACATCACGAGATCGCGTAACGGCCATCGCGGGCAAGCCCGGCTCCTACATGACCTGCGCAAATCCTGTGGGAGCGGGCTTGCCCGCGATGAGGTCGGTGCGGCCAATAAAAGTGCATGGCCAGACAGGGTTGCCATCCACTGGTGCGCTAAGGTCTAACGAAACGTTAGCGCCGCACCGCAGTCAGTAGCTCACCGCACTGATTTCGCGCCACTGCGCAAAAAGGTATCGCGATGCTCAGACTTCTCAGGCAAGAAACCTTTCTGCTGCTGGCCGTCCTCGCTGCGGTTGTCGCGTACCCGCTGGAGCACTGGATGCTCCACAACGGCCAACCTGTCGCGCTGGCCGCCGGACTGGTGTTGATTGCGTTCATCGTCGCCGCCTCCATGCGCGTCGCCCGTCACGCTGAGTTGCTGGCGGAAAAAGTCGGCGATCCCTACGGCACGATGATCCTGACGCTGGCGGCGGTGCTGGTGGAAGTGGTGATCCTGGCGATCATGATGAGCAACGAAGCCTCAAAGACGTTGGTGCGCGACACGATTTACTCGGCCGTGATGCTCGACATCAACGGCATCCTCGGCCTGGCGGCGTTGATGGGCGGTCTCAAGCACGGCGAGCAGTCCTACAACGATGACTCGGCACGCAGCTACAGCGTGATGATTCTGACCGCCATGGGCGTATCGATGGTGGTGCCGGAGTTCATTCCCGAGGCCAACTGGAAACTCTATTCGGCCTTCACCATCGGCGCGATGGTTGTGCTCTACGCATTGTTCCTGCGGATGCAGGTTGGTCCGCACAGCTACTTTTTCAGCTACAGCTACCCGGAAAAACGCCGCCGGAAAGTCCCGGAAGAAGAACCGGAACCGGTCAATCTGGCGCTGAGTATCGGCACGTTGGTGTTTGGCGTGGTGGTGATCGGTGCGTTGGCCGAAGTGATGTCCAAAACCCTGGATCTGGGCTTGCAAGGAACGGGGGCGCCGCCGGTGATAACTGCGATTCTGGTGGCGGCCATTTCGGCTGCGCCGGAGATTCTGACGGCATTGCGCGCGGCACTGGCCAATCGCATGCAGTCGGTCGTCAACATCGCGATGGGGGCGTCACTGTCGACGGTCATCCTGACGGTGCCGGTGATGGAAGCGATGGCGCTTTACACCGGCCAACCGTTCCAGATGGCGATGACGCCGGTGCAGACGGTGATGATTTTCATCACCCTGATCGTCAGCGCGATCAACCTTAACGATGGCGAAACCAACGCCATCGAAGGCATGACCCACTTTGTGCTGTTTGCGACGTTCATCATGTTGTCGCTGTTGGGCCTTTAAAAGCATCGCGGGCAAGCCATGCTCCTACAGGTACAGCGTCGCTCTCAAGAACGATGCAAATCCTGTAGGAGCAAGGCTTGCCCGCGATGGCGTCCTATCAGACGCCGGCGATCAACTGTCGGGCAGCCTGACTGTGATCGGCAATCAGGCCCTTCAGGTCCAGGCCTTCGACCTGCCCGTCAATCACGCGCCACTTGCCGCCCACCATTACCCGGTCCGCGCGATCCGCGCCACACAGCAGCAACGCCGACACCGGATCATGGCTGCCGGAGAAGCGCAGTTCGTCGAGTTTGAACAGCGCCAGGTCCGCCTGCTTGCCGACCGCCAGTTCGCCGATATCGGTGCGTCCCAGCAAACTCGCCGAACCCTTGGTGGCCCAACCGAGCACCAACTCCGGCGTGATCTTCTCGGCGCCATAACGCAGACGCTGGATGTACAGCGCCTGGCGGGTTTCGAGCATCATGTTCGACGCATCGTTGGACGCCGAACCGTCTACCCCCAGACCGAGCAACGCGCCGGCGGCCGTGAGATCCAGCGTCGGGCAGATGCCGGAAGCGAGGCGCATGTTCGAACTCGGGCAATGGCAAATACCGGTGCCGGCGGTGCCGAGGCGGGCGATCTCGTCCGGGTTGAAGTGGATACCGTGCGCCAGCCACGTACGCGGGCCGAGCCAGCCGACGCTGTCCAGATAATCCACGGTGCGCAGGCCGAAGCGTTGCAGGCAGAAGTCTTCTTCGTCGAGGGTTTCGGCCAGGTGCGTGTGCAGGCGCACGTCGAGTTTGTTCGCCAGCTCGGCGCTGGCCGACATGATCTCCGGTGTCACCGAAAACGGCGAGCACGGTGCCAGCGCGATCTGGATTTGCGCACCGTCGCCGCGTTCATGGTATTCGGCGATCAAGCGCTGGCTGTCGGCGAGAATCACTTCGCCTTCCTGCACGGTTTGCTGTGGGGGCAGGCCGCCGTCCTTTTCGCCGAGGCTCATGGAACCGCGTGTGAGCATGGCGCGCATGCCCAGTTCACGGACGCTTTCGACTTGCACGTCGATCGCGTTTTCAAGGCCTTCGGGAAACAGGTAATGGTGATCGGCAGCAGTGGTGCAGCCCGACAGCAGCAACTCGGCCAGCGCGACTTTGGTGGCGAGGGCGAGTTTTTCCGGGGTAAGACGGGCCCAGACCGGATACAGGGTTTTCAGCCACGGGAACAACGGCTGGTTGACCACCGGCGCCCAGGCACGGGTCAGGGTTTGATAGAAATGGTGATGGGTGTTGATCAGCCCCGGAAGGATCACATGCTCGCGGGCATCGAAGACTTCATGGCAAAGCGTGGAGGGTTGCTGTCCCAGGCCGAGCACTTCGACGATCAAACCGTCTTGCACTACCAGGCCACCACGGGCATCGAGGCCATTGGCAGTAAAAATGGAGAGGGGGTTTTTTAACCAGGTACGGGTCGCAGGCATGTTGGCCGGCTCCTCTGAAAGTGGGGTTCAGGTTAGCCAGCTCAGTGATTACCCTGTCTGCTGATCCAGGGTCGCCGCGGGGGCGAGGGGCGCAGTTTCGGACAAAATGCTGTTCCGGGCAAGCCCGGCCCGACCAGACAACACAAATCCCTGTAGGAGCCGGGCTTGCCCGCGATGCAGGCACCTCGGTCTGTCAGCGAAACCTGGTTGATGCGATCGCGGGCAAGCCCGGCTCCTACAGTCGGCGGAGTTGTTTACCAGGGAATGGTTTCACCCCGGTAATTCACAAAATGATGCCCGCCCTTGCCGGTATAGGCATTGACCTGATCAACCAGACCACGGGTGCTGGTGTCGACATCGATGTCCGCGCCTTCACCGCCCATGTCGGTTTTCACCCAGCCTGGGTGCAGCGACAGCACGGTGAGTTTTTGCTCGCCCAGTTGCGTCACAAAGCTGTTGGTCATGGAGTTCAACGCTGCTTTGCTGGCCTTGTACAACGCCAGTTCAGGCGCGTCGGGCATGGTCACGCTGCCCAGTACCGAACTCATGAACGCCAGCACGCCGCTGTCTGGACGAATCTGTCCGACGAAACGCTGGGCCAGATTGATCGGTGCCACGGCGTTGGTAAAAAATAACTGGCCGACTTCGGCCAACGTGGCACCACCGGGTGTTTGCACGTCCGGGCCCTTGACCCCGGCATTTACAAACAACAGATCGAACACCTCGCCTTTGAGTTGTTCGCTGAGGGCGATCACCGCGGGCTGATCGTCCATGTCGAGTTTCTCGATGCGCACGTCGCCCAACGCCTGCAACGCTTCAGCATTCTGTGGATTACGCACGGTGGCGGTCACTTGCCAGCCGTCGGCCAGCAGGGTTTTCACCAGACCGAGGCCCAGGCCCCGGGAGGCGCCGATGATAAGGGCGGTTTTTGCCTTGGACATGAGTGGCTTCCTTGAAAAATGAGGATCATGGATTCAGTGGACAGCGTTGCCCGAGCCGTTGTTGCAACTCGTGACGCAACGCGCCGAGTTCATCCATCCGGGCTTCGATCAGTTTGAGTTTGTCTTGCAGCAATTGCGTGACGGCACTGTCTGGATCAGGTGATTGCCAGATGGCCGCGACGCTGTTGCCGATTTCGCCGAGGGTAAACCCCAGTCGTTGAGCGGTTTTGATGTACTGCACCAGTTGCACCATGTCCGCGGGGTAGTCGCGATAACCATTGGCGCTGCGTTGCGCCGCGATCAGTCCGCGCTGCTCGTAGAAGCGCAGCGTGTCGCGGCTGACGGCGCTGGCCTGGGCTAATTCACCGATGCGCATGTTGGCGTCTCGAGAGGGCTTGACCCTGGAGCATACTCCAGGCTTTAGCCTTGTTGCTCCCCGAATTTATGGAGCAATGCCGATGTGGACTTCAGCGCAATATCGCCGGGTGGTGCAAGGCAGTGCCTGGTATGACTTGATCGTGACGGCGGCGTTTGCCACGCCGTGGAGTTTTGCGGCGTTGCATGGAGTGTTGACGAGTGTGAGTCAGGCGTTGGATTTGCCCGGTGAACTGCCTGCGTTTGAACCGATGCACATGCTGATGGCGAACCTGTTGGGGTCGATTGTGTGCGTGTGGGCAGTGCTGCGGATTCGTGATCCGCAGCAGATTTATGGCCGGTATGACGCGGTCGGTCGATTCCTGTTTTCGGCTTGGCAGCTCTATGCCTTGCTGCATGGGGCCAGTTCTTTGCTGGTGGTTTTCCTGATCTTTGAGTTGGCCTGGGGCGTGGTTCAGGTGTTGCCTGTTCGGCAGTCATCGCTGGCAAGCCATGCTCCTACAGGCCCAGCGCCAAACCTGTAGGAGCCGAGCTTGCTCGCGATGGGGCTCGCCCGGCTAGCCGCTAATGCCCGGCCTGCCACGGCTGGCCTAACGAAACCGGCGCATACAATCGCGTACGCAGCGCATCGCGCGAGAGCAGCACCAACACCACAATCGTCGCGACATACGGCAGCATCGCCAGCAGGCTCGAGGGTATCGCCAGCCCCAATCCCTGCGCCACCAGGTGCAGGATGCTGGCGAGGCCGAACAGATACGCCCCCAGCAGCAAGCGCCACACCCGCCAACTGGCGAACACCACCAGCGCCAATGCAATCCAGCCGCGTCCGGCGCTCATGTTCTCCGCCCACATCGGCGTGTATGCCAGGGACAGATACGCCCCGGCCAATCCGGCCATCGCGCCGCCAAACAACACCGCCAGCGTGCGCACCGCCAACACCGGCAAGCCCAGGGCACTCGCTGCATCCGGGCTTTCCCCGACCGCCTGAATGATCAGCCCGACGCGGCTTTTCAAAATCACCCAGGCCACCAACGCAAACAGTGCGAACGACAAATACACCAGCAGATCCTGTGCAAACAGCATTCGCCCGATCAGCGGGATTTCACTCAGATAGGGAATCGCCACCGGTTCAAAACCGCTCAACGGTTTACCGACCCACGCCGCGCCGACAAACGTCGACAGGCCGACGCCGAAAATCGTCAGCGCCAGGCCAGTGGCTACCTGATTGGCGTTGAACACCAGCGCGACTAACGCAAACAACGACGACAGCAGCATCCCTGCGAACATCGCCAACAGCACACCAAGCCAGAGGTTGCCGCTGTTCAGCGCAACGATAAAACCGATCACCGCGCCAAACAGCATCATGCCTTCCTGGCCGAGGTTGAGAACGCCGCTTTTCTCGCAAATCAATTCACCCAGCGCCACCAACAGCAAGGGTGTGCCGCAACGGACCATGGCGTAGAAAATATTGCTCAGCAGATCGATATCCATCACAGCGCTCCTGCATGTACGGCGGTGGCGGGTGCGCGGTGGGCCCAGCGCAGGTTCAAACGTGGCCGATAGAGAATCAGCACATCGCTGGCCAGCAGGAAAAACAGCATCATTCCCTGGAACAGTTGGGTGATGGCTTGTGGCAGGTTCATGCTCATTTGCGCGCTCTCGCCACCGATGTACAGCAACGCCATCAACAGGCTCGAAAACACAATGCCGACAGGATTCAGCCGCCCGAGAAACGCTACGGTAATCGCCGCATAGCCATAGCCGGGCGAGACCTGCGGCACCAATTGACCGATCGGCCCGGTCACCTCACACACGCCGGCCAACCCCGCCAAACCGCCGCTGATCAGCAGCACCAGCCAGATCAGCCGTTTCTCGCGAAACCCGACGAACCCCGCCGCGCGCTTGTCCAGCCCCAACACTTTGATCTGAAAACCGACAAAGCTTTTCTGCAACAACACCCAGACCGCGACCAACGCCAGCAAGGCGAAATACACCCCGGCGTGAACCCGGCCGTCTTCGGTCAGCAAGGGCAAACGGCTGAAGTCCCCGAACATCGCTGACTGCGGAAAATTGAACCCCTCCGGGTCCTTCAACGGCCCATGCACACAAAACAGCAGCAGGTTCAGGGCGATGTAATTGAGCATGATGCTGGTGAGGATTTCGTTGGCGTTGAAGCGCGTGCGCAACCAGGCGGTCAGCCCGGCCCAGGCTGCACCGGCCACGGTGCCGACGAGCAAAATCAGCACCAGTGCCCAGCGACTTTGCAGGTCAATGATGTTCACCGCCAAGGTACTGCCGGCCAATGCGCCGAGCAGTAATTGACCTTCTGCGCCGATGTTCCAGATGCGTGCCTGATACGCCACGGCCAGACCCAATGCGCACAGCAGAATCGGCAGCGCTTTGACCAGGAGTTCCGATACGCCGTATCCATCGCTGATCGGCGCAATCAACAACGTGTGCAAGGTGAGCAGCGGATCGTGGCCCAGCGCGACAAACAGCAATGAGCCACAACCCAGCGTCAGCACCGCCGCCAACAACGGTGAGCACCAAAGCATCAGGCGCGATTGCTGGCCACGGGGTTCGAGAGAAAGCAGCATGGAAAGCTCCGATAAACAGTTAAGCCGTTAAACCGTTGCGGGTTCAGGTGATTGATTGGCATCGAACTGGCCGGCCATCCAGGCGCCGACGTCAATCAGGCGCGTGTCGACAGTGGCTTTGAGCAGCGACAGCCGCCCGCTGCACAACGCGCCGAGGCGGTCGCTGATCTGGAACAATTCGTCGAGGTCTTCGGAGATCACCAGAATCGCTGCGCCGGCATCGCGCAAGGCAATCAGCGCGCGGTGAATGGTCGCGGCGGCGCCGACGTCCACGCCCCAGGTCGGGTGTGCGGCGATCAGCAGTTTGGGTTGCTGGAGGATCTCCCGGCCGAGGATGAATTTCTGCAAGTTGCCACCGGAGAGGCTGCGGGCTGGCGTTTGGGTATCGGGGGTTTTTACGCCAAAGCGCTTGATGATTTCTTCGGCCAATGCTTCAACCTTTGCGCGCTGAATCAATCCGTGACTGACCAGCCCTTGTTGAAACGCTGTGAGCAGCGCGTTGTCCGCCAGGCTCAAATCCGGTACCGCGCCGTGACCCAGGCGTTCAGCCGGAACGAAGGCGAGGCCGAGCTTACGCCGTGCATCAGGCCGCAGGTGGGCGACGGGTTGCCCGCCGAAACTGATCGTCGATCCGTCGTTGTGGCTCAGTCGTTCTTCGCCGCTGAGCAGGGCCAGCAATTCATCCTGACCATTACCCGCGACACCGGCGATGCCGACGATTTCACCGCTGCGCACCTCAAGATCAACGCCTTTGAGCGAGCAGCCGAACGGGTCGGGGTTGGGCCAGGACACGCCGTTAATAGCCAGGAACGCATTGCTGGCCACGACCTTCGGGTAGTCCGTTATCAACTCTGCCGCTTCACCCACCATCAGCCGCGCCAATTGTTGGTCCGAGCATTCGGCCGGCACGCAATGCCCGGCCACTCGACCGCCGCGCAACACGGTCGCGCTGTGGCACAGCGCCCGGACTTCACCGAGCTTGTGGCTGATAAACAGAATGCTGCAGCCTTCGGCGGCGAGTCGGCGCAAGGTGACGAACAATTCCTCGGCCTCTTGCGGGGTCAGCACCGAGGTTGGTTCATCGAGGATCAGCAAGCGGATGTCTTGCATCAGGCAGCGAATGATTTCTACCCGTTGCCGCTCGCCAATGGACAGGCTGTGGACAAGTCGCTCCGGCTCCAGCGCCATGCCATAACGTCGGGACACTTCACGAATTTTCGGTTCAAGCTGTTTCGGTGTGCCACCCGCCCGGCCCATCGCCAGTGCGATGTTTTGCGCCACGCTCAGTGTTTCGAACAGCGAGAAATGCTGGAACACCATGCCGATCCCAAGGCCTCGGGCCTGGGCGGGGTTGCGCATGGTCACGCGTTGCCCTTGCCAGATCATCTCTCCCGAATCGGCTTGGGTGACGCCGTAGATGATCTTCATCAGCGTACTTTTACCGGCGCCGTTTTCCCCGAGCAGGGCATGGATTTCGCCAGGCGCAATGGTCAGGTCGATAGCGTCGTTGGCCAGGCAGCCGGGGTAGCGTTTGCTGATGCTGCGCAAGTGCAGGCGCGGCGTTTGATCGGGGATCGGCACGGGGTTGGGCATGACTGACTCGGGTCGACAGGAGTGATGCCTGTGGATAAAGCAATTTCCTGGCCATTGAGTCAGGAAAGCCGGCAGTCCCTGCAAGCACGGCTCTCAAGGACGAGGCATTGCTATCTCTCGAGGCTAAGTCAGGCACTACTTCAGGGCAAACCGATTGATCAGGCCCCGGTTTTGCTCGTCGGCAGTTGGTTAAAAAACGAACAACTGCTCGCAAGCCATGCCAGATATGGGGCGGCGACAGCCATGAACGGGTTATCCACAGATTGCTCCACAGTATTTGTGCGCAAGCTCAAAGGACGGGCATAAGCACTGTACGGCTATCTTCTAAAGGTGATAAACCGCGCTAACTATTTGTTTTTACGCGAATTTATGGTGAGTGATGGCGAATTGGACGAAAAGTGAACAAAGCCCGCAAACCCGCATGACAGAAGGGTTACAGGCACCTGTGCTCAGGTTATCCACAGGCGGGTGCACAGTAGATGTGGGCAAATCTCTAACGTCGACGGAATAAGGATGAACGTTGTTGGTGCGTTCAGTGCTGCAACACAATGCGCCCGCGACTCAAGTCCGCCAGCTGCGATTGCAGAGCACTGATTTGCGCTTTCCCCACTGCCAATTGCAGTTCGACGCCGTTGGCGGTGAACGTTTCTTCCACCACCAGCCCGCCCAGTTCCGCCACACGAAGTTTCACCAGCGCCAGTTCGCCGAAGGCGCAGGCACAACTGACGGGTACGCGACTGATCAGCTCAATCTTCGGCGCGGCTTGCAGACACTTGTTGGCGCCGCCGCCATAGGCCCGGGCGAGGCCGCCGGTGCCCAGTTGAATACCGCCATACCAGCGAATCACCAGCACCGCGACCTGGTCGCAGTCCTGTGCTTCGATGGCGGCCAGAATCGGCCGGCCAGCGGTGCCTCCGGGCTCGCCATCGTCGTTGCTGCGGTACTGATCGCCGAGCTTCCACGCCCAGCAATTGTGCGAAGCATTCAGATCGCTATGTTGCTCGATGAAAGCCTGGGCGTTAGCAGGGCTGGCAATCGGTGCGGCGAAGGTGATGAAGCGGCTTTTGCGAATCTCTTCGCGGTATTCGCAAAAGTCGCTGAGGGTAAAAGGCATAGGTGTCTTAAATGGCAGGGGTCAGGCCGCAGCCCTTGAGGATGATGCGGATCAGATTGTTGCCGGCTTCTTCCATGTCTTGTTTGGTCAGTTTGGTACGCCCGCTGACCCGGCAGATCTGTGTGGCGAAGTCGGCGTAATGCTGAGTGCTTCCCCACAACAGGAAGATCAGGTTGACCGGATCAACCGGGTCCATTTTGCCGGCGTCGATCCACGCCTGGAACACCGCCGCCCGGCCCTGGAACCAGGCCCGATAATCCTGGTTGAAATACTCGGTCAGGCATTCGCCGCCGCTGATCACTTCCATGGCGAAGACCCGCGACGCTTGTGGCTGGCGACGGGAAAACTCCATCTTGGCGCGGATATAACGCGTCAGCGCTTCGGCCGGATCATCCTCGGCGGTCAGGGTGTTGAAGGTGCTGTCCCACAACTCGATGATGTTGCTCAGCACCGCCACGTACAAACCGAGTTTGTTGGTGAAGTAATAATGCAGGTTCGCCTTGGGCAACCCGGCATTCAGGGCGATGGTGTTCATGCTGGTGCCTTTGAAGCCGTGGCGGGCGAACTCGTCTTCGGCGGCTTTGATGATGGTCTCTTCGTTCTTCTGACGAATGCGGCTGGCAGGTTTGCCGCCGTGAGCTGGGACTTCAAAGGTCATAGGCACTTCCAGACAAATAGGTGGGTGCAACCAGTGCGTTGATAGCGCACCCACGGGCTTCAGACAAGTCCCGGCACAATAAAACCCTTTGTACTTGTAGGAGCCGAGCTTGCTCGCGATGGCGTCCGGTCTGTCACCATGAATGCTGAATGTTAAGCCGCCATCGCGAGCAAGCTCGGCTCCTACCGTTCAGCGCGTTGCGGCGAGACTTTCCAGGAAACTTTCCAGGACCAAATGCGGACGGCGGCCCTTGCGCGTGACCGATGCAAGGCTCAGGTCATAGAAACGTGCCTTCGGTTTCAAGGCGCGTAAACGACCTTGCTGCACCCAGAGGCTGGCGTAATGGTCCGGCAGGTAACCAATGTACCGGCCGGTCAGGATCAGGAACGCCATGCCTTCACGGTCCGAAGCGCTGGCGGTGCAATTGAGCGCCTGGTAATGGGCCTGGATCTCCGCCGGCAAGCGGAAGGTCGGGGCAATCGCGTCCTGGCTATTGAGACGCTCGTCATCGAGTTGTTTGTCGTCGACATAAAACAGCGGATGTCCGACCGCGCAGTACAGCAGCGAGCGTTCGCTGTAGAGCGGCTGATATTCCAGCCCTGACAGCGCGCTGGCCTGCGGGACTACGCCGACATGCAAACGGCCATCGAGCACGCCTTGTTCAACTTCATTGGGCGCGATCATGCGGATCTGGATTTGCACGTCCGGGCCGCGTTCCTTCAATTGCGCCAAGGCGTGGGTGATGCGCATGTGGGGGAGGGTGACCAGGTTATCGGTCAGGCCGATGGTCAATTCGCCGCGCAAGTGTTGGTGCAGGCCGTTGACCTCGGTGCGGAAACTTTCCAGCGCACTTAATAGCTGCAAGGCCGATTGGTACACCTCGCGACCTTCTTCGGTCAGGGAAAATCCGGCGCGACCGCGTTGGCACAATCGCAAGCCCAGGCGCTGTTCCAGATCACTCATTTGCTGGCTGATGGCCGAACGACCGATCCCCAGCACGCTTTCCGCCGCCGAGAAGCCACCGCACTCGACCACGCTGCGAAAGATCCGCAATAAACGGATATCAAAGTCGCTGACTTGCGCGAGTGGATCAGGGCGACGGGTGCTCATAGTTTAGTAATAGCCTGACTGAACGTTAGAAAAGTTGGATTTCACAGACTTTATCCCCGTGGCAATTTAGCTGCAAGAACGCTTTTGATCTCTACGCCGCTTATTGCCCTGCGAGGTTTTGCCCATGAACTTGCCTGAAAACGCCCCGACTTCCCTGGCCAGCCAGCTCAAGCTTGATGCTCACTGGATGCCCTACACCGCCAACCGTAACTTCCAGCGCGACCCGCGCCTGATTGTCGGCGCTGAAGGCAGCTGGTTGATCGACGACAAGGGCCGCAAGGTTTATGACTCGCTGTCCGGTCTGTGGACCTGCGGCGCCGGGCACACTCGCAAGGAAATCCAGGAAGCGGTCGCCAAGCAATTGGGCACGCTCGATTACTCGCCAGGCTTCCAGTACGGCCATCCGCTGTCGTTCCAGCTGGCTGAGAAAATCACCGACCTGACCCCGGGCAATCTGAATCACGTGTTCTTCACCGACTCAGGTTCCGAGTGCGCTGACACGGCGGTGAAGATGGTTCGCGCTTACTGGCGTCTGAAAGGCCAGGCCACCAAGACCAAAATGATCGGCCGTGCCCGTGGTTACCACGGTGTGAACATCGCCGGCACCAGCCTTGGCGGTGTGAACGGCAATCGCAAGATTTTCGGTCAGGCGATGATGGACGTTGATCATCTGCCGCACACACTGCTGGCGAGCAATGCCTACTCCCGTGGTATGCCTGAGCTGGGCGGCATCGCGCTGGCCGACGAGCTGTTGAAGTTGATCGAACTGCACGACGCTTCGAACATCGCCGCCGTATTCGTCGAGCCACTGGCCGGCTCCGCTGGCGTGCTGGTTCCGCCTCAGGGCTACCTCAAGCGTCTGCGCGAGATCTGCGATCAGCACAACATCCTGCTGGTGTTCGACGAAGTGATCACCGGTTTCGGCCGTACCGGCAAAATGTTCGGTGCCGATACTTTTGGCGTCACCCCGGATCTGATGTGCATCGCCAAGCAAGTCACCAACGGCGCGATCCCGATGGGCGCGGTGATTGCCAGCTCCGAGATCTACCAGACCTTCATGAACCAGGCGACGCCTGAGTACGCCGTGGAATTCCCGCACGGCTATACCTATTCCGCGCACCCGGTGGCCTGCGCCGCTGGCCTGGCAGCACTCGACTTGCTGCAAAAGGAAAACCTCGTACAGAGCGTCGCCGATGTTGCACCGCATTTCGAAAACGCGCTGCACGGCCTGAAGGGCACGAAAAACATTATCGACATTCGTAACTACGGCCTGGCCGGTGCCATCCAGATCGCACCGCGTGATGGCGACGCGATCGTGCGTCCGTTCGAAGCGGGCATGGCGTTGTGGAAAGCCGGGTTCTACGTGCGCTTCGGCGGCGACACCCTGCAGTTCGGCCCAACCTTCAACAGCAAGCCGCAAGACCTTGATCGTCTGTTCGACGCGGTCGGCGAAGTGCTGAACAAGATCGACTGATTTCAACAAGACTTGTAGGAGCCGAGCTTGCTCGCGATGGCGTATTCACAGGCGCCATCACGGCTTGGTTTATACCCAGAGCTATCTATATAGAAGGCGCGTCTGATTGGGCGCGCCTGTGGACAACTTTTCAGGAGCGCTACATGAGCCTTATCCCGCATTTGATCAATGGCGAACTGGTGACCGAAGACGGTCGCACGGTTGACGTGTTCAACCCGTCCACCGGCCAGGCCATTCGCAAACTGCCATTGGCCAGTCGTGAAACCATTCAGAAGGCAATCGACGCCGGCAAGGCTGCATTCCCGGCCTGGCGTAACACGCCGCCGGCCAAACGTGCCCAAGTGATGTTCCGCTTCAAGCAACTGCTGGAACAGAACGAAGCCCGCATTGCTCAGTTGATCAGCGAAGAGCACGGCAAGACCCTGGAAGATGCGGCGGGTGAGTTGAAGCGCGGTATCGAGAACGTAGAATTTGCGTGCGCAGCGCCGGAAATCCTCAAGGGCGAATACAGCCGCAACGTCGGCCCGAACATCGATGCCTGGTCGGACTTCCAGCCGTTGGGTGTTGTGGCTGGTATTACTCCGTTCAACTTCCCGGCGATGGTGCCGCTGTGGATGTATCCGCTGGCGATCGTCTGCGGCAACTGCTTTATCCTCAAGCCTTCGGAGCGCGATCCAAGCTCCACGCTGCTGATCGCTCAACTGCTGCTGGAAGCCGGCCTGCCTAAAGGCGTGCTGAACGTCGTGCATGGTGACAAGGCTGCGGTGGATGCGCTGATCGAAGCGCCGGAAGTCAAAGCGCTGAGTTTCGTGGGTTCGACGCCGATTGCCGAATACATCTACGCCGAAGGCACCAAGCGCGGCAAGCGCGTCCAGGCACTGGGCGGTGCGAAGAACCACGCGGTGCTGATGCCGGATGCAGACCTGGATAACGCTGTCAGCGCACTGATGGGCGCGGCGTATGGTTCTTGTGGCGAACGCTGCATGGCGATCTCCGTGGCCGTGTGCGTGGGTGATCAGGTGGCGGATGCGTTGGTGGCCAAACTGGTGCCGCAGATCAAGGCGCTGAAAATCGGTGCGGGTACCAACTGTGGTCTGGACATGGGGCCTCTGGTGACTGGGCAGGCACGTGACAAGGTCAGCGGGTATGTAGAAGACGGCGTTTCTTCCGGCGCGACGCTGGTGGTGGACGGCCGTGGTCTGACCGTGGCGGGTCACGAGGAAGGTTTCTTCCTGGGTGGCTGCCTGTTTGATAACGTCACGCCAGAGATGCGCATCTATAAAGAAGAGATCTTCGGGCCGGTGTTGTGCGTCGTTCGGGTCAACAGCCTGGAAGAGGCGATGCAGCTGATCAACGATCACGAGTATGGCAATGGCACCTGCATCTTCACCCGTGACGGTGAAGCGGCGCGGTTGTTCTGCGATGAAATCGAAGTGGGCATGGTCGGCGTTAACGTGCCGCTGCCGGTGCCGGTGGCTTATCACAGCTTTGGTGGCTGGAAGCGTTCGCTGTTCGGCGACTTGCATGCCTATGGCCCGGACGGCGTGCGTTTCTACACGCGCCGTAAAGCCATCACTCAGCGCTGGCCGCAGCGCGCGAGCCATGAAGCTTCGCAATTCGCATTCCCTAGCTTGTAAGTAGAAGGGAAGAAGGCCGGCCCCTTGGGGCCGGCCTTTGTGTTTCCGGGGTTTTTTGACCCATATGACAGAATTGTGAAATTAAGTGTTGACGGCAGATTCAGGATGTCTATAATTCGCCCCACTTCCGGCGCAGTCGAAACGGGAAACTCCTTGGTAAACAAAGAGTTACGCAGTTTTCGGCAGTGAGTGGCTTCAGTTCATCGAAGTCCGAAAGGAGTTGAAAAAGAGGTGTTGACAGCAGCGTGTAACGCTGTAGAATTCGCCTCCCGCTACCGGGTGATCGGAAGCGCAAGTGGTTGAAGTTGTTAAAGATTTCCAAGCGAAACTTTGAAAACTTCTGAAAAT